>DASYRK010000033.1:0-142398 GCA_036004505.1 Steroidobacteraceae bacterium | reverse complement strand
GGTAAGATTCGCTCACCATACCCATAACCGACTCAGCGGGATCCACGTGAACACGAACTCTGGCCTGGACGGGCACAGCCGCCTGCGTCCTCCTCGAATCTTTGCGTCCCTGCTGCTGCTGATCGGGCTGGTGCTCGCGCTCGGCGGCGTCCGGCTCGCGACGCTCGGCGGATCGCTCTACTACGTGATCGCGGGAGTGCTGCTGATCGCATCAGCCGTGCTGCTCTGGCGCGGCCGGCAATCGGGTGCATTTCTCTACTGGTTGCTGACAGCCGGCACTGTCGTGTGGGCACTGCTCGAGTCCGGTTTCGATGGCTGGGCGCTCGCGCCGCGCGTGCTGCCGTTCCTCGTGCTCGGGTTGTTGCTGCTACGTCCGAACACGCGTCGCGCGCTCGGCATGCAAACCAGCCGGCCGCTGCTCAAATCCCGCACGGTGTGGCTCGCTGTCGCCGCGCTCGCGTTCATCTGCTTCGGAGTCGGGATGAACGAGACGTACAAGACGCTGCCGTTCCCGGCCGGACCGGGCGGTGCGCAGATCGCGGCGCGCGATTGGCAACACTGGGGCGGCACCGCCGCGGGCACACGCTACGTGCCGTTCGACCAGATCAACGCGTCGAACGTCGGCAAGCTGCAGGTCGCGTGGACCTATCGCACGGGCGTCGGTGGCGCGTTCAAGGCGACGCCGCTGCAGATCGGGGACACCGTCTACGTCTGCCTCGCGCGCAACATCATCTCCGCGCTCGATGCCGACACCGGCGCGGAGCGCTGGCGATTCGATCCGCAGTTGCAGGACTCGAAGGTCGGGTTCACCACGACGTGTCGCGGCGTCACGTATTTCAAAGCGCCCGAGCCGCCGGCCGAGTGTCCCGAAAGAATCCTGACTGCGACGACGGACGCACGACTCATCGCGATCGACGCCAAGACCGGCAAGCGCTGCGCCGACTTCGGCACCAACGGCGAGGTGACGCTGCTCAACGGCATGGGTGACGTGAAGCCCGGCTTCTACTACGTGACTTCGCCGCCGACGCTCGCGAAAGGCGTCGCGGTGCTCGGCGGCTGGGTCGCCGACAACGTCGAAACGCAGGAGCCTTCGGGCGTCGTGCGCGGCTTCGATCCGATCAGCGGCCGCTTGTTGTGGGCGTGGGATCTCGGCCGTCCCGACGTGCTGACAGCGCCGCCGGAAGGACAGACGTACACGCGCGGCACGCCGAACGCGTGGAGCGTGTTCAGCGCCGACGATGCGCTCGGCCTGGTCTACATTCCGACCGGCAACGCGACGCCGGACTATTACGGCGGACATCGCACGCCGGAGTCGGAGCGCTTCGCGAGCTCGGTCGTGGCGCTCGACGCGGTGAGCGGCGCAGTGCGCTGGTCGTTCCAGACGACCCATCACGACATCTGGGACTACGACGTGCCGTCGCAGCCCGTGCTCGTCGATCTTCCCGCCGCAGACGGCGGCGTGACGCCGGCGCTCGTCGCGCCGACGAAGCGCGGCGAGCTGTTCCTGCTCGATCGGCGCGACGGCAAGCCGCTCGCGAGCGTCGCAGAGAAGCCGGTTCCGCAGACCGACCTGCCGGACGAGAAGACGTCGCCGACGCAGCCGTTCTCGATCGGCATGCCGTCCTTCGGCAACGATCCCGTGACCGAAGCAATGATGTGGGGCATCACGCCGATCGATCAGATGCTCTGCCGCATCCAGTTCCGCAAGCTGCGCTACGAGGGTCCGCTCACTCCGCCGTCGTTGCGCGGCAGCCTGCAGTATCCGGGCTTCGCAGGCGGCATGAACTGGGGCAGCGTCGCGATCGACGAGCCGGACAGCGTGATGATCGTGAACGCGCTGCACATCGGCAATCACGTGAAGCTGTACCCGCGCGCCGAGGTCAACGACAAGACCGTCCTCGGCTTCGGCGGCGGCTATCAGCACGGCACGCCGTACGCGGCGTTCACGGCGCCGTTCCTCTCCCCGATCTTCGCGCCGTGCCAGCAGCCGCCGTACGGCGAGATCGCTGCGATCGATCTCAAATCGCGCCAGACGCTGTGGCGCCATCCGCTCGGCACCGCGAACGAGATGGGCCCGCTCGGCCTGAAGGTCAAACTGCGCATGCCGATGGGCGTGCCGTACAGCGCCGGCACCATCGTGACGAAAGGCGGCCTGATCTTCGTCGGCGGCACGATGGACCGACACATGCGCGCGCTGGACATCCGAACCGGCAAGGAGCTCTGGAGCGACTTCATGCCGAACACCGCGCAGGCCACGCCGATGAGCTACGTCGCGCCGCAGAGCGGACGGCAGTTCGTCGTGATCACCGTGCCGGCGATCGGCCGAGAGGACGAAAGCCACGTAGCGGAACGGCAGGCCGGCCCGGACGCGCAGGCTGCGCAAAAGGCGAGCGACAGCGGCGGCTGGGTGATCGCCTACGCGCTGCCGAAATAGCGGTGGCACAATGGGGGCATGGTCGATGTCCCCCAGATCGCCGCGTCCGTCGCTTCGCTCCAGCAGCACCTGGAAGCGCATCGCTATATCTGCTCGACGCAGATCGCGACCGCCGTCTATCTCTCGTATCACCTGCGCAAGCCGGTGCTGATCGAAGGTCCGCCGGGCGTCGGCAAGACCGAGCTCGCGAAGACCACGGCGGAGATGTTCGATCTGCCGCTGATCCGCCTGCAATGCTACGAAGGTCTCGACGAAGCGAAGGCGCTGTACGAATGGAAGTACGGCAAACAGCTGCTGTACACGCAGGTGCTGAAGCAGACGCTCGACGAAGTGCTGCAGGGCGCGAAGGGCTTCGCGGAATCGGTGAAGCGGTTGCACGAGTTCGGCGACATCTTTTTCTCCGAAGAGTTTCTCGAAGCGCGTCCGCTGCTGAAAGCGCTGCAGGAAGAGCGCGGCTGCGTGCTGCTGATCGATGAGGTCGACAAGTCGGATCACGAGTTCGAGTCGCTGCTGCTGGAGATCCTCTCGGATTACCAGGTGTCGATTCCGGAGATCGGCACGGTGCGCGCGCGGCGTGAGCCGCCGCTGGTGTTCCTGACGAGCAACAACACGCGCGAGATTTCCGACGCGCTGAAGCGGCGCTGCCTGCATCTCTACATCCCGTTCCCGGACATCGAGCTCGAGCAGCGCATCATCAATGCTCGTGTGCCATCGATCCCGCCGCAGCTGCGCGCGCAGCTGGTGCGCTTCATCCACGGCCTGCGCGATCTCGACCTGAAGAAGGTGCCGTCGATCAGCGAGACGATCGACTGGGCGCGCACGCTGCTGCTGCTGCACGCCGACCGGCTCGACCCCGAGATCGTGAGCAACACGATGAACGTCATCCTGAAGTTCCAGGAGGACATCGAGAACGTGCAGCCGGAGCTGCGCACCCTGACGGAGAAGGCGATGAAAGAGTCGGGCTAAAGCCCGGCCTACAGCGATGGACCAGTTGCTCACGCAATTCATCGGCGCGCTGCGCAACGCCGACATTCGCATCTCCACTGCGGAGACGCTCGATGCGCTGGGCACGGTCGAGCTCGTGGGCTACGGCGACCGGCGCCTGCTCAAGGACAGCCTGTCGCTCGTGCTGCCGAAAACGCTCGACGAGAAAGCGGCGTTCGACACCTGCTTCGATCAGTTCTTCTCCTTCGGCGAGCGCTCATCGCTGCCACCGTCGACGACTGCGGAGAGCGACGCGGCGCTGAGCGGTGACGCCGCAGGCCAGGCCGGCAACGGTCAGTCAGGCGCGGGCGGCGACTCGCAGGATCAGCGCACCGGTAACGCGAGGCCCGGAGCTCCTCGGCAGCAGAGCAACTCAGTCGCAACCACTGGGCAAGATGACAACGCCGCTGCGCTCGGCAGCGGCGCGATGTCCGATCCCCAGTCACCGCTCGGCCAGCTGCTGGTGCGCGGCAACCCGATGGAAGTCACCATCGCCATCAACACCGCCGGTCGCCAGGTGAACGTCCACGAGATCGAAGTGTTCACGCAGAAGGGCGTGTACACGCGCCGGATCATGGACGCGATGGGCCAGGCTGAGCTGCAGCAAGAGATCGCGAGGCTCACCGACAGCGCGGCGATTCCCGATCGGCGTCGCGCCGTGGATCTCATGCATCGGCGTGACTGGCTGCGCGAGCGCGTGCGCGACTATGTCGAGCATCAGTTCCTCCTGCACGCAGACGTGACCGGTCGACGCCTGCGCGAGGACCTGTTACGCGACGTGCGGCTCTCGGCGCTCGAGCAGCGCCATCATCGGATGCTGCAGGATCTGGTGCTGCGCATGGCGCGACGGCTCATCTCCGAGCACTCGCGCCGGCGCAAGGTCTTTCGGCGCGGCCAGCTGCACGTACCGCGCACGCTGCGGCGGAACATGAAGTACGACGACGCGGTCTTCGATCTGCAGTGGAAGTCGGTCAAAGTGGACCGGCCGAAGGTCTTCGCCGTATGCGACGTCAGCGGCTCGGTCTCGGCGTATGCGCGCTTCATGCTGATGTTCCTGTACAGCCTGGAGGAAGTGCTGCCGAAGGTGCGCTCGTTCGCGTTCTCGTCGGATCTCGGCGAAGTCTCCGAGCTGTTCGCACGCACCAACGTCGACGAAGCCATCGCCATCGCGCTCAAGCAGTACGGGAGCGGTTCGACCGACTACGGGCAGGCGTTCGCGGATTTCCGGCGGCTGTGCCTGGACGAAGTGGACAAGCGCGCGACGATCATCATTCTCGGCGATGCGCGCAACAACTACGGCGATGCGCGGACTGACGTGCTGAAGGAGATCTACGATCGCAGCAAGCGCGTGATCTGGCTCAATCCCGAGCCGCGCACGATGTGGAACACCGGCGACTCGGAAATGCGCCACTACTCGCCGTACTGCCACCAGGTCGACGAGTGCAGCACGCTCGCGCATCTCGAGCGCATCGTCGGCCGCCTGTTGCGCGCAGTTGTGTAGGTCGGCGCTTAGCCCGACACCTTCTGCTGCTGCTTCATCACACTCGTCGCCATCGCAATCATCGACGAAATATCGCTGAGCGTCGCCGGCACGATGAGCGTGCTGGAAGCTTCGTCGGCGAGCTTGCCGAACTGCTTCACGTACTCTTCCGCGACGCGCAGCTGCATCGCTTCCATGCCACCGCGACCCGCGAGCGCCTCACCGACGCGCTTCAGACCTTCAGCCGTCGCGGTTGCAACCGCCAGGATCGCCTCGGCCTGGCCGTGCGCCTGGTTGATCTGCAACTGCTTGTTGGCTTCGGATTCCTTGATTACGCGCTGCTTCTCGCCCTCGGCCTGGTTGACCTTGGCGTCGCGCTCGCCTTCCGAGGTCAGCACGACCGCGCGTTTCTCGCGCTCGGCGCGCATCTGCTTCTCCATCGCGTGCAGCACGTCTTTCGGCGGGTTGATGTTCTTGATCTCGTAACGCAGCACCTTCACGCCCCACGCGGCCGAAGCATGATCGAGCTCGCTGACAACGTTGGCATTGATCGTGGCGCGCGCCTCGAAGGTGCGATCCAGGTCGATCTTGCCGATCTCGCTGCGCAGCGTGGTCTGCGCCAGCTGAATGATCGCGAACCGGTAGTTGGTGATCCCGTAGGAAGCGCTACGCGCGTCCAGCACCTGCATGTACAGCACGCCATCGACGCCAACCTGCACATTGTCCTTCGTGATGCAGACCTGCTCCGGAATGTCGAGCGCGTCTTCCTTGAGATTGTGCCGGTACGCGATGCGCTCGAAGAACGGCACGAGAACGTGGAAGCCGGCCTGCAGCGTGCGGCTGTAGCGGCCGAGCGTCTCGACGACGTATCCGCTCTGCTGTGGCACTACGATGGCCGTCTTCATCAGGATGAAGAGCGCCAGCGCGGCGATGGCCAAAGCGACGTACAGCGTGGTTGCGGTCATGCAGCTAATCTCCTAGGCGGCCCGGACATGCAGGGTGAGACCGTCGACATGCGCGATCACGGCTTCCTTGCCGGCATCGATGGCCTGCTGATCGACGTTACGCGCGGTCCACGACGAACCGCGATAGTCGGCGCGGCAGGTCTGGCCGGGCTCGAGGCGCACGGGTATGACGACGTGATCGCCGAGCGTGAGCGGCTGCTCGACGTGACCGGTGCGGCTGCGCACGAGCTGGTAGACGCGATCGCGGAACGCAATCATCGTGACCAGCGCCAGCACCGCGAAGGCGAGCCACTGCTGCCAGGCGGCCATCGTGGGATCCGCGAGATCGAGGAATCCAACGAGCGCGGCGGAGATGCCGAGAAAGACCAGGTAGAACTGCGCGTCAATGACGAACAATTCGACCGAAAGCAACCCCGCCGCCAGCACGAACCATCCCCACCACGGCATCGCACCCTCCTCGTCCGAGTGGACCGCAATGTCGGCAGGTAGTCTAGCAGGCCCCCTCCTTCACAACGGACGCGACCCGAGTAGTTGGCCGGTCGCCGGCTGCAATTCGCCGGTGCTCAGGCTCGCCTGACAATGCAAGGTTCGCGGCGAAATAGCGCCGCAGGACTGTGGCGTCGAGCGTCGGGCCGCACAGGCCGACGTGGCCGTCTGGACGCAGCAGATAGAACGCCGCGTGCGGCACGTTCGCGCGCGCCTGCTCTGCCTCGTTGCCGGCGGTGATCGGAATGGTGTGAGTCTTCAGCAGTCCGTCCGTTTCGGGCAACGTCTGCGCAGCCGCGCCTCCGAACACGAGCAGGTTGAAGCGAGTGTCGTCGAGCGCCTGAAACAGATCCTGCACCGGACCGCCGGCGTCGAGCTGCAAATGCATCCACGGAAAGCGATCACCGGCTTGCGGCGCCTGCTTTGGCAGCGCCGCGGTGGCGACGGAGAGCGGACTACGGCGATAGTGAATGCCGGTTTGCGAGACGGTGCGGAATGCAAGCCGCTGCACGCGTTTGCGGTTGACCGCGAAAGCAGCGATGCGCGCCAGGATCTGCGTGCGGAAGAGTCCGGCGAGCGGACTGTCGGATACGACCAGCCGGAAACCGCGATCCGTCGTGTCGAGCAGACGCTGCGCGACCGGCTGACGCTCCGCTTCGTAGGAGTCGAGCAGCGAGGCATCCGCCTTGCCCTCGATGACGAGGGCGAGCTTCCACGCAAGGTTGTACGCATCCTGCAGACCGGTGTTCATTCCTTGCGCGCCGACAGGACTGTGCACGTGTGCGGCGTCGCCAAGCACGAAGCAGCGGCGATCGCGAAAGCGGGCCGCTGCGCGATGGTGAATGCGATAGGTCGAGAACCACGAGCACGCCTTGATCGACAGGCTCGCCCCGGCCTGACCCTGCACCGACGGGAGGACGGCGGCGAAGTCCAGCCCGGGTTGCTCACGCAACTGCGGGGGCACGATGCCGACGATGCGCCAGTGATCCCGGCCGCGCATCGGAAAGAACAGATGAAATCCTTTGCGCCACAGGTACACGTTCACTTCGTCGGCCGCCATGCTGCCGGTCGCTTCGACGTCGGCGACGAAGAACACGTGCTCGTAGGGCGCGCCCGGAAAGTCGATGCCGCTCAGCGTGCGAACGGCGCTGCGAGCACCGTCGCAGCCGGCGACCCAGGCCGCTTCGACCTTGCGTGTCTCACCGTCTGCTTGCCGCAGGGTCGCGACGACGTGCGATGAGTGCTGCTCGAGCGCAAGCAACTCCGTGTTCCACTGCACGTCGACTCCCAGCTCGCGCAGCTTCTCGCCCATGATGCGTTCGTTGTCGTCCTGACCGAGCACGAGGATGTAGGGATACGGCGTCTGCTGACTGCCGGCATCGCCGAGCGAGACCGCGCCGATCTGCCGACCTTCCGACCACAGGTGCGCGCCGTTGCCGCGCTTGCCGAGCTCGATCGCGCGCTCCGCGAGTCCCATCTTGGCGTAGATCTCCAGCGTGCGCGCCTGCACGCCCAGCGCGCGCGTCTGCAGCGACGGGCCGGGATGGCGGTCGATGATCAGCGGGCGCAGACCGCGCCGCGCGAGCTGGTTGGCGAGCATCAGGCCGGTCGGGCCGGCGCCGACGACGAGCACGTCGATAGTCACGAAATTCCTCCGGCAGCCCCCGTTGCAACACAGTGGGCTGCGTCTGTTTGGATGGAGGCATCGTAAGGAGCGTGTGCGTACTTATTGGCTATTTATTCGCCACGCCCGGCAAAAAAGAAAAGCCCCGCCGGAGCGGGGCTTTTCGGGTCCCTTGGCAGTCGGGCTGAGGCCCGACCTACAGTCCTTACATATCCATGCCGCCCATTCCGCCCATGCCGCCCGGGGCGCCATGTGCGTGATCGGCCTCGTCCTTCGGGGCCTCGGCGACCATCACTTCCGTCGTCAGCAGCAGGCCGGCGACCGATGCTGCGTTCTGCAGCGCCAGGCGCGTGACCTTGGTCGGATCCAGGATGCCGAGCTCGAGCATGTCGCCATAGTCGCCGGTCGCGGCGTCGTAGCCGAACGTGCCCTTGCCTTCCTTCACCTTCGCCAGCACCACCGCGGCGTCTTCACCCGCGTTGGCGACGATCTGACGCAGCGGCTCTTCGATCGAGCGCACCAGGATCCTGATGCCGAAGTTCTGGTCCTCGTTCTTGCCCTGCAGCTTCTCGATGGCCTTCTGCGCGCGGATCAGCGCCACGCCACCGCCGGGAACCACGCCCTCTTCGACCGCCGCGCGCGTCGCGTGCAGCGCGTCCTCGACGCGGGCCTTCTTCTCCTTCATCTCGATTTCGGTCGCAGCGCCGACCTTGATCACAGCAACGCCGCCATGGAGCTTAGCCATGCGCTCCTGCAGCTTCTCCTTGTCGTAGTCGGAGGTGGCTTCCTCGACCTGCTTGTTGATCTGCTCGATGCGCGCCTTGATGTCGGCGCTCTTGCCCTTACCGTCGATGATCGTGGTGTTCTCCTTCTCGACGACGATCTTCTTCGCCTCGCCGAGATCGTTCAGCGTCGCCTTCTCGAGCGACAGACCGATTTCGTCGGAGATCACCTGGCCGCCGGTCAGGATCGCGATGTCCTGCAGCATGGCCTTGCGGCGGTCGCCGAAGCCCGGGGCCTTGACGGCCGCGACCTTGACGATGCCGCGGATCGTGTTCACGACCAGCGTCGCCAGCGCCTCGCCCTCGACGTCCTCAGCGATGACCAGCAGCGGACGGCCGGCCTTCGCGATGCCTTCCAGCAGCGGCAGCATCTCGCGCACGTTCGAGATCTTCTTCTCGTACAGCAGGATGTACGGGCTCTCGAGCTCGCTCGTCTGGTTCTGCTGGTTGTTGATGAAATACGGCGACAGGTAGCCGCGGTCGAACTGCATGCCCTCGACGACGTCGAGTTCGTTCTGCAGACTGGTGCCTTCCTCGACCGTGATCACGCCCTGCTTACCGACCTTCTCCATCGCGTCGGCAATCGTCTTGCCGATGGACTCGTCGGCATTCGCCGAGATCGTGCCGACCTGCGCGATCGCCTTCTGGTCCTTGCACGGCTTCGACAGGCGCTTGAGCTCGTCGACCGCGGTGTTGACGGCGGCGTCGATGCCGCGCTTCAGGTCCATCGGGTTGGCGCCGGCGGCGACGGCCTTGAGGCCTTCGCGCACGATCGCCTGGGCGAGCACGGTGGCGGTGGTGGTACCGTCGCCGGCTTCGTCAGAGGTGTTGGAAGCGACTTCCTTCACCATCTGCGCGCCCATGTTCTCGAACTTGTCCTTCAGCTCGATTTCCTTCGCGACCGACACGCCGTCCTTGGTGACGGTGGGGGCGCCGAAGCTCTTCTCGAGCACTGCGTTGCGGCCCTTCGGGCCGAGCGTCGCCTTCACGGCGTTCGCAAGGATGTTGACACCCTTGAGCATGCGCGCGCGGGCGTCATCACTGAAACGTACTTCTTTAGCTGCCATTTGAGTCAAACCTCTGGATGCGAATTACTTCTCGATGACGGCCATCACGTCTTCTTCGCGCATGACGAGAAGCTCATCGCCGTCGACCTTCACTTCGGTGCCGCTGTACTTGCCGAACAGGATGTGGTCGCCGACCTTCACGTCGAGCGGGCGCACTTCGCCGTTCTCCAGGATCTTGCCCTTGCCCACCGCGATGACCTTGCCCTTGATCGGCTTCTCGGTCGCGGAATCGGGGATCACGATGCCGCCGGGTGACGTGCGCTCGTCTTCGAGACGCTTGATGATCACGCGGTCGTGCAACGGACGAATCTTCAGTTTCTCAGCCATAGGTCAAACCTCGATGGAAGATCGATTTGGTGTTGGATCGGAGGTCAAATGCTCAGGCACCGGCTCGGCCGTGTTGGGTCCCGTCGGCCTTTAGCACTCACCCCAAGCGGGTGCTAATAATAGGTAGGAAATGTTCAATTTCAAGGGGTTCGCGGTACAGCGGACGCCGCCCCGGATTTAAGCCCATGAGCGATCAGGTGATTCTCGCGCTCACGACCTGCCCCGATGAGGCGTCGGCGCAGGCCGTGGCCACAGCGCTCGTCCAGGAGCGGCTGGCGGCATGCGTCAATCGCGTCGGCGGATTACGCTCGACTTACATTTGGGACGCGCGTCTGCAGGACGAGGCGGAGATTCTGTTAATCATTAAGACCACGGCCGCTCGGCTCGACGAGCTCCAGGCGCGGCTGAAGTCCCTGCACCCCTACGAGCTGCCGGAATTGCTGGCGATTGCCGTCGCGGGCGGGAACGAACGCTATCTCGACTGGGTCCGAATGAGCGTCGCAGGAAAGGGCGAATGATGATCAGAAGGCTGTGGGCTGTAGGCTGTAGGCTGTTGGTCAGGGGGACTTGGCTGCTGCTCGCGGCCGTGCCGCTCATTCAGAGCGCCGAAGCCAAGGACGACTTCCTGTCGCCGGACAAAGCCTATCGCTATACGACCCGCGTCGAAGGCGACCGCCTGATCGTCGCCTGGGACATCGAGAAGGGCTACTACCTCTACAAGAAAAAGATGGGCGTCGTCTCCGCCTCGCCGGACGCGCAGCTCGGCGAGCCGCAGTGGCCGAAGGGCGAAGATCACACGGACGAGTACTTCGGCACGCAGGAGGTCTATCGCGGCAAAGTCGAAGTGCCGGTGCCGATCGTCATCAGCGGTGCGCGGCCCGCGGCGCTCAACGTTGAGCTCCGGTTACAGGGCTGCGCGGACGCAGGCCTGTGCTACCCGCCGCAGAAATGGAAGACCGAGGTCAAGCTGCCCGTTGCTGCTGGGGGTGGCGGGCTGAGCTCGCTGCTCGGCAAGAAGTCTGCAGCAGCCGGCAATCAGAACGAGTTCCTGCCGCCCGATGAGGCGTTTCGCTTCGGCGTCGGCCTGCCGCAGGCCGACTCCGTCCCGCTCACTTGGGTGATCGCGGACGGCTACTACCTCTACAAAGATCGCATCACCATCGAGAGCGCGACGCCGAACGTGCAGATCGGCAAGCCGGTGCTGCCGAAGGGCAAGCCGAAGCACGACGAGTACTTCGGCGACACCGAGGTGTACTACGAAGTGCTCGAAGCGACGCTGCCGGTCGCGCGCGCGGCGAGCAGCGAAGCGCAGCCGCTGAAGCTCAAGGTGACCTACCAGGGCTGCGCCGAAGGCGGCCTCTGCTACAACCCGATCACGAAGGAAGCAACGATCGAATTGCCGCCGACGAACGTTGCGTCCGCCCTGCCGGTTGACGCGCGACCCGCGCCGAGCGCAGGCGCGGCGCCGGTCGTCGCAGAGCAAGACAGTCTCGCCAACATCGCGCGCACCGGCGGTCTGGGTGTGCTCGTCGCGATCTTCTTCGTCGGTGGTCTGGCGCTGTCGTTCACGCCGTGCGTGCTGCCGATGATTCCGATCCTCTCCGGGATCATCGTCGGTCAGGGCGACCGCATCACCCCATGGCGCGGTTTTTCGCTCGCGTTCATTTATGTGCAGGGCATGGCACTGATGTATGCCGTCGCCGGCGCGATCGCGGCGGCACTGTTTGGAACGGCGCCGCAGGCTACGTTCCAACAGCCCTGGATCCTGAGCTTGTTCGCGTTGTTGTTCGTGGCTCTCGCGTTCGCAATGTTCGGCGCTTACAACCTGCAGCTGCCGAGCTCTCTGCAGACGCGTCTCACGAATCTCAGCAACAACCAGAAGGCCGGCACGTTCGTCGGGACGTTCATCATGGGCGCGTTGTCCGCTCTCATCGTGACTGCGTGTGTCGCGCCTGTGGTCGTCGGCGCGTTGTCGCTGATCGCTCAATCGGGAAGCACGGTTCGCGGCGCGCTCGCGCTCTATGCCGCAGGAATCGGCATGGGTGCGCCTCTCCTGCTCGTCGGCGCATCTGCCGGCGCGCTGCTGCCGAAGGTCGGTCCCTGGATGGACACGGTGAAGCAGCTGTTCGGTGTGATGTTCCTCGGCGTCGCGATCTACGTGCTCAATCCGGTGCTGCCCGAGGTGCTGTCGATGCTGCTGTGGTCGGTGCTGGCGATCATCTCGGGCTTCTGGATCTTTTCGCTGCGGCAACGAGACGGCTCGCCAGTGCCCTCTCCCGTGCGCGGCGTCGGCTTGCTCATCCTGATCTGGGGCATTCTGCTGCTGATCGGCGTGGGTGCGGGCGGACGCGACCCGACTGCGCCGCTCGCTAACGCGCGCCAGCTGACTGGCGCAGGCGCAGTGGCAGCTCCAGAGCACGCCGTCGCCTTCCGCCGCATCAAGTCCGTCGCCGACCTCGAGCGCGAAGTGGCGGCAGCGACCGCTGCCGGCAAGCCCGTGATGCTCGACTTCTATGCCGACTGGTGCGCGTCGTGCAAGGAGATGGAGAAGTACACGTTCCCGGATCCGCAGGTGCAGGCGCTGCTCGCAGGCGCCGTGCTGCTGCAGGCCGACGTCACCAAGAACGATGACGACGACCGCGCACTGCTGAACCGCTTCGAGATCTTCGGACCGCCGACGATCGCCTTCTTCGGCAGCGACGGAGTCGAGCGGAAAAATTTCAGGCTGGTAGGATTCGCGCCGGCGCCCCGTTTCGCCGAGCATGTGAAAGCCGCCTTCGCGAGTTGATATGAAGATCACTGGTTACGTTGCGGTTGCCGCAATCGCGGCGACTGCCGGGTTCTTTCTCTACCGTTACGGTGTCGAGCACGCCGTGACCACGAAAGTCGTGTCGGGTCCGATCGCCGTGCAATCGACCGCGAAACCGCCCGCGCCGCCGGCCGAAGAGCCCGCCGGGATTCCCGCGAAGCTTCCCGACTTCACCCTGGGCGACCTGGAAGGCAAGCCGCGCTCGATCCTGAGTTGGCCCGGCAAGTCGATGATCGTCAACTTCTGGGCGACCTGGTGCGCGCCGTGCCGGCGCGAGATCCCGCTGCTGAGCGAGCTGCAGAAGCAGCACGGCGGCGAAGGGTTCCAGGTCGTCGGCGTGGCCGTCGACATCCGCGAAGACGTGGTCAAGTTCGCGAAAGAGATGGGGATGGACTACCCCATTCTGACCGGCGAGCAGGACGGCCTGGATGCCGTGAACAAGTTCGGCCAGGGCTCGATCGGCTTCCCGTTCACGGTGTTCACGGACAACCAGGGCCGGGTCGTCCTGTTCCACCTCGGCGAGATCAGGAAGGAGCAGGCGGACGTGCTGCTCGGCGCGGTCCGCCAGGTCAACAAGGGCGAGCTGACGCCGGAAGCCGCACGCGTCGTTGCAGCCAAACAACTCGCTGCCCTCGATCCCGCTCACGCCGACGGCTGATCCGCCGCGGCGCGTTCCCAAAGCGATTTTTCCTGTACGCGGACTTCGCGCCGCGTCCGCCGCGATCCATCGCCAAACGGCCCATGTTGCGTATTGCCGGCAGGAAAAGGCCCGACGGGGCCGGCAATCGCAGCTATTCATCGCCAAATCGCCGGCAATCTGGTTAAATTCGCCGCCATCTGCGTTGAAGTTGTCTCTGGCAGCCTAAGAATTAGTACAGGCTCATGGCCCACCTTTTGCTCCTCAACGGCCCGAATCTGAACCTGCTCGGCACACGCGAGCCGGGGCTGTATGGCGCCGTCACGCTGGAGCAGGTCGTCGCGCGGCTCAGTCAGCTCGCGTCGGAGACAGGCCATCACCTGTCGGCGTTCCAGAGCAACGCCGAGGATGAGCTGGTGACGCGCATTCACGAGGCGCCGGCGACTCACGTCGCTTTCATCATCTTCAACCCCGCGGCGTTCACGCACACCAGCATCGCGCTGCGCGACGCGCTGCTGGCAGTGAGGATCCCGTTCATCGAGGTGCACGTGAGCAACGTGCAGGCGCGCGAAAGCTTTCGTCATCACTCCTACTTCTCGGACATCGCCGTGGGCACGATCGCCGGACTCGGCGCAATCGGCTACGAGCTGGCGCTGCGCGCCGCCGCGCATCATCTCGCCACCGGTCGCAAGTAAGGAAAAGAACAAGAGGACTCGTAATGGATATTCGCAAGGTCAAAAAGCTGATCGAGCTGCTCGAGGAATCCGGCATCGCCGAGATCGAGATCAGCGAAGGCGAGGAGTCGGTGCGCATCAGCCGCTATCCGGCGGGCGGCGGTCATCCCGCGCCGGTCGTGCATTACGCGCCCGCACCGATGGCGCCGATGGCAGCGGCGCCGATGGCCGCACCCGCGGCATTGCCCGTCGCCGCAGCGCCCGCAGCGGCTGCGCCTGCTGCTGCCGCGAAGGCGGACCACACTGTCACTGCGCCGATGGTCGGCACGTTCTATACAGCCGCGACGCCCGGAGCCAAGGCATTCGTCGACATCGGCAGCGAGGTCAACGTCGGCGACACGCTGTGCATCATCGAAGCCATGAAGATGATGAACCAGATCGAATCGGACAAGGCCGGACGCGTCACCGCGATCCTGGTGAAGAACGGCGACCCGGTCGAATTCGGCCAGCCGTTGTTCATCATCGAATAACAAGCGCTCCATGCTGGAAAAAGTCGTCATCGCCAATCGCGGCGAAATCGCGCTTCGCATCCTGCGCGCGTGCCGCGAGCTCGGCATCAAAACCGTCGCCGTGCACTCCACGGCGGATTTCAACCAGAAGCACGTGCTGCTCGCCGACGAGTCGGTGTGCATCGGCCCGCCGCCCTCGAAAGACAGCTACCTCAACATGCCGGCGATCATCAGCGCCGCGGAGGTGACCGATTCGGTCGCGATCCATCCGGGCTACGGCTTCCTGTCGGAGAACGCCGATTTCGCCGAGCGCGTCGAGAAGAGCGGCTTCATCTTCGTCGGGCCGAAGCCGGAAACGATCCGCATGATGGGCGACAAGGTCTCGGCCATCAAAGTGATGAAGGCCTCCGGGGTACCGTGCGTGCCCGGCTCGGACGGGCCGCTCGGCAACGTGCCGGAAGAGAACTTCCGCATCGCGCGCGAGCTCGGCTATCCGGTGATCATCAAGGCTTCGGGCGGCGGCGGCGGCCGCGGCATGCGCGTCGTGCACAGCGACGCCACGCTCCTCAACGCCATCAACGTCACGCAGGGCGAGGCGCTGGCGGCCTTCGGCAACGCCGAGGTCTACATGGAGAAGTTCCTGGAGAAGCCGCGCCACATCGAGATCCAGGTGCTTGCCGATCACTACGGCAACGTCGTGCACCTGGGCGAGCGCGACTGCTCCCTGCAGCGCCGCCACCAGAAGGTCATCGAAGAAGCGCCGGCGCCGGGCATCACGCCGAAGCAGCGCAAGACGATCGGCGACCGTTGTATCTCGGCCTGCCGCGAGGTCGGCTACCGCGGCGCCGGCACGCTGGAGTTCCTGTACCAGGACAACGAGTTCTACTTCATCGAGATGAACACGCGGGTGCAGGTCGAGCACCCGGTGACCGAGCAGATCACCGGCATCGACATCGTCAAGGCGCAGTTGCGCATCGCGGGCGGCGAGCGCATGCAATGGACGCAGAACGACATCGTGATCCGCGGCCACGCGATCGAATGCCGCATCAACGCCGAGGATCCGAAGGGCTTCATTCCTTCGCCGGGCCCGGTGAAGCTGTTCCACGCGCCGGGCGGGCCGGGCATCCGCGTCGACAGCCATTTGTACAGCGGTTACACGGTACCGCCGTACTACGACTCGCTGATCGGCAAGCTCATCGCGTACGGCGAGGATCGCGACACTGCGATCGCGCGCATGAAGAACGCGCTGTCGGAAATGGTCATCGAGGGCATCAAGACCAACATCCCGCTGCACCAGGAGATCTTCAACCACGCCGCGTTCAAGGCCGGCGGCCTGGACATTCACTACCTGGAGCGGCGGCTGGGCATAAAGTGACGGCGCGATGCCGTTCCTGCAACTGACGCTGCCCATCGGCTCGGCCGATCCCACGCCCTTCGAGGATGCGCTGCTGGCGGCGGGCGCGGCATCGATCACGCTCGAGGACGCCGGCGACGATCCGGTGCTGGAGCCGCCGCCGGGCTCGACGCCGCTGTGGCCGCGGGTGCGCATCAAGGCGCTGTTCGATGCGGCTGCCAATCCCGATGCGCTGCGCGCGTTGTTCGCCAACGCGACGTTCGAGCAGATCGCCGATCGCGCGTGGGAGCGCGAGTGGCTGAAAGACTTTCGGCCGATGCGCTTCGGCCAGCGGCTGTGGATTTGTCCGGGCGGTCAGCGTCCGCAGCTCGACGAATCGGCCACTGCGCCCTGCCTCATCGAGCTCGATCCGGGACTGGCGTTCGGCACCGGCACGCATCCAACGACTGCGTTGTGCCTCGAATGGCTCGACGGCGCACAGCTGCAAGGCAGATTCGTCGTCGACTACGGCTGCGGATCGGGCGTGCTCGCAATCGCTGCGTTGAAGCTCGGCGCCGCTGGGGCGCTCGCTGTCGATATCGACCCGCAAGCGCTGCTCGCCACGCGCGACAACGCTGAGCGAAACGGCGTTGCCGAGCGCCTGACCGTGGCTGCGCCAGACCCAGCAGACCGCGCAGCGGCGGACATCCTGCTGGCGAACATCCTGGCCGAGCCGCTCCTGGAGCTGGCGCCGGCCTTTGCAGAGCGCGTAGCGCCCGGCGGCTGCGTCGTGCTGTCCGGCATCCTGCAGAGCCAGGCAGCGCCCGTAGCAAGCCGCTATGCCGCATGGTTTGATATGCGTCCCGCGACTACGCGTGACGATTGGGCGCTCCTGTACGGCGTGCGACGCTCTTGATGCTCACTCAATGCCCGAACTGCCAGACGACCTTCCGGGTCACGACGGAGATCCTCCGCGTGGCCGACGGGCAGGTGCGGTGCGGCCGCTGTCAGACGCAGTTCGACGCGCTGGAACGCCTGATCGACGAGAACGAGCCCGCCCAGCACGCCGCCCGCTCGCCCCGGACGCCGCACACGCCTGCGGCAGAGCGCATCGAGGTCGAAGAACCCGCCGCGCAGGAAGACATCACGCTCGAAGGCCGGCACATCGAGATCAGCGGGCGCTACCGCATGCCCGATAGCCCGCCCGGCCAGTCGCAGATCCGCGAGGAGACGGTCGAGGAATGGGTCGAGATCGACGACATCGATGACGAGGTGACGAACGACGCCGGCGAGATCGAAGTCGATGAAGACCTCATCGAGGACGATGGGCCGCTCGAGATCGAAGTTGCCGAGGAACAAGCGTACGAGGCCGAGGAAGAGCAGCAAGAAGCCGAGCAGGTCGAGCCCGAAGAAGATCTGCTCGCCGCGCCGCCGCGCCCCGCGATCGCCCCGGTGTGGAAGATTCTCGCGGGCCCGCTCGTGCTGCTGCTGGCGATTCAGCTCATCCACACCTACCGGCACGCGCTCGCGCGACATCCGCGCCTCGGCCCGGCGATCGTCAGCATTTACAGCGCCGTTGGCGTCAACCTGCAGCCCGATTGGGACCTGCACGCCTACGAGATCCTGCAGTGGCATCTCGGCTCGGATCCGGCGATGCCCGGCACGCTCAGGGTGCGCACCAGCCTCAAGAACGTCGCGAGCTTCGCGCAGCCCTACCCGTTGCTGAAACTGGTGCTGGAAGATCGCTGGGGCGAGCGCGTGCGCGAGCGCGAGTTCGAGCCCAGCGAGTATCTCGATCCGACGACCGCGCCGGATCGCCTGCTCGCACCCGCGCAACAAGCCACTGCAACGGTCTCGATCGTCGATCCCGGTCCCGACGCCGAAGGCTTTCGCTTCGACGTGTGCCTGCGCGGCCGGCAAGGCATCGTGTGCGCGGCCGACGTGCCGGACAGAAAGTAATGCGCATCGGTCCTTACGAGCTGCCGAACAGTCTCGCGCTCGCGCCGATGGCAGGCGTGACGGATCTGCCGTTCCGCCTGCTGTGCCGGCGCATGGGCGCCGGCATCGCGGCCGGCGAGATGCTCACCAGCGACGTGCGCCTGTGGCGCACGGAGAAATCGCGGCGGCGCATGGATCACACGGGCGAAGCGGAGCCGCGCGTCGTGCAGATCGCGGGCGGCGACCCGCAGATGATGGCCGAGGCCGCGCAACGCAACGTCGACGCCGGCGCGCAGATCATCGACATCAACATGGGCTGCCCGGCGAAGAAGGTCTGCAACAAGGCTGCGGGCTCCGCGCTCATGAAGGACGAGCCGCTGGTGCGACAGATTCTCCAGGCCGTCGTCAATGCAGTGTCGGTGCCCGTGACGTTGAAAATGCGCACCGGCTGGGACCCCGAGCGTCGCAACGGCATCGCGATTGCACGGATGGCCGAAGCGATCGGCATCCAGGCGCTGGCGGTTCACGGCCGCACGCGTGCTTGCATGTATCGCGGCGAGGCGGAGTACGAAACGATCCGTGCGATCAAGCAGAGCGTGTCAATTCCGATTTTCGCTAATGGCGACATCGACTCACCGTACAAAGCGAAGCTCGTACTTGAACAAACGGGCGCAGACGGACTCATGGTAGGACGCAACGCACAAGGTCGGCCGTGGATCTTTCGCGAGATCGATGCGTATCTGCGCGCGTCCATCGTGAGCGCCGCGCCTTCACTCGCGGAAGTACGTGATATCATGCTCGCCCATTTGCGCGACCTGCATGCCTTTTATGGGGAAGAGGCGGGAGTCAGGGTCGCGCGTAAACACATTGACTGGTATGCGCGAGGTCGTGCCGCAGGACACGCTTTACGTCACGCCGTGATGCAGGCTGAGGACGCGCAGACGCAGCTCGCATGCGCCAGTGCGTACTTCGACGCCCTCGAGCTCGCGCAGCAAGCGCGGCTCGAAGACGCAGCCTGACTTCACCGCACTCGAGCTGCGCGGATACGACCTTGGCTGGTGAGACCTATGGCGCCGAGAAAAAAAACTAGAGCTCGTCGAGAGCCGATCGCGAGGCCTGCGCCGCGCGCCCTGCCGCTGCGGACGATGGCCGCCGAAGCGCTCGAGTCCTATTTCGCGACCTTGAACGGGCACAAGCCCGGCCAGCTGTACGACCTGGTGCTGCGCGAAGTGGAAGAGCCGCTGTTCAAGGCGGTGCTGGACTATGTCGAAGGCAACCAGAGCCGCGCGGCCGACGTGCTCGGCATCAATCGCGGCACGTTGCGCAAGAAGCTGAAGACCTACGGCCTGGCGCAATGACCATCCGGCGAGCGCTGCTCAGCGTTTCCAACAAAGACGGTCTCATCGAGTTCGCGCAGGCGCTGCACCGTCGCGGGATAGCGTTACTCTCCACGGGCGGTACGGCCACGCTGCTCGAGCGCAGCGGCGTGCCGGTCACGCAGGTCTCCAGCCACACCGGCTTTCCCGAGATCATGGACGGCCGCGTCAAGACGCTGCATCCGAAGATTCACGGCGGCCTGCTCGGCCGTCGCGACGTCGACGACGAAGTCATGCGCTCGCACGGCATCGAGCCGATCGACCTGCTGGTCGTCAACCTCTATCCGTTCGCTGCGACGGTCGCGAAAGCGGGCTGCACTTACCAGGACGCGATCGAGAACATCGATATCGGCGGTCCGGCGATGGTGCGCGCGGCGGCCAAGAATCACGAGCGCGTCGCGGTGATCGTCGATCCGCTCGACTATTCCGCGGTGCTGGACGATCTGCAGCGCAATGCGGGCGCGGTGTCGGAAGCGACGCGCAAGCGGCTCGCTGCGAAGGCGTTCGTACACACGGCGAGTTACGACTCGGCAGTCGCGAGCTACCTGGCGCGCGTCAACGAAGGCGCGGGCGATTTTCCGCAATCGCTCGACCTGCATTTCCAGAAGCGCCTCGATCTGCGCTACGGCGAGAATCCGCACCAGACCGCGGCGTTCTATCGCGTCGCGGATGCGCAGGGCGCGAGCATCGGCTCGGCGAAACAGCTGCAGGGCCGAACGCTCTCGTACAACAACATCGCCGACGGCGACACGGCTTTCGAGTGCGTCCGGCAGTTCGCGGACCCGGCCTGCGTCATCGTCAAGCATGCCAATCCGTGCGGCGTCGCAATTGCGAGCGACACGCTCTCGGCCTATGACCGTGCTTTCAAGACCGATCCCACTTCCGCATACGGCGGCATCATCGCGTTCAACCGCGCGCTGACGGCCAGCACCGCACGCGCGATCATCGAGCGCCAGTTCGTCGAGCTGATCATCGCGCCCGAGGTCGACGCCGATGCGCTGGAGCTGTGCGCGCGCAAGGAGAACGTGCGTGTGCTCGTGACGGACGGCCTCACGCCCAGCAACTTCTGGCATGAATACCGCAGCGTCGACGGCGGCCTGCTCGTGCAGACACGCGACAGCGGCATGGTCAGCAAAGCCGATCTCAAGGTTGTCACGAAGCGCCAGCCCACTGCCGCCGAGCTCGATGACCTGCTGTTCGCGTGGCAGGTGTGCAAGTACGTCAAATCGAACGCCATCGTGTACGCGAAGGAGCGCATGACCATCGGCGTCGGCGCCGGCCAGATGAGCCGCGTCGTATCGAGCCGCATCGCCGCGATGAAAGCCAAGGACGAAGGGCTGACAGTTGCGGGCGCAATCATGGCGTCCGATGCATTCTTCCCGTTCCGCGACGGCCTCGACGTCGCCGCGGAGTTCGGCATCAAGGCCGTGATCCAGCCCGGCGGCTCGATGCGCGACAACGAAGTCATCGCCGCCGCCGACGAGCACGGCATCGCCATGGTGCTTACGGGCATGCGGCACTTCAGGCACTGATGAAGGTTCTCATTCTCGGCAGCGGCGGCCGCGAGCACGCGCTCGCGTGGAAGGCTGCGCAGTCGCCGCGCGTCGAGCAGGTGTACGTCGCGCCCGGCAACGCCGGCACTGCACTGGAGCCGCGCGTTGCGAATGTCGCAATCGCTGCGGATGACCTCGCCGCGCTCGTCGACTTCGCACGCCGCGAGCGCATCGACCTGACGATCGTCGGGCCCGAAACGCCGCTCGTCATCGGCGTGACCGACGCCTTCGAAGCCGCGGGCCTGCGCTGCTTCGGCCCGAGCAAATTGGCCGCCCGCCTGGAAGGCTCGAAAGCCTTCACCAAAGATTTCCTCAGCCGCCACCGCATCCCGACAGCTGCGTACGCGACGTTCACGCAGGCAACCTTCGACGCAGCGTGGGTGCGCGCGCAGCGCGCGCCGTTGGTCGTGAAGGCCGACGGCCTGGCCGCGGGCAAAGGCGTCATCATCTGCGAGACGACCGACGAAGCGATCAGCTCCGCGCAGGCCATGTTTTCCGGTCAGTTCGGCGCCGCAGGCCGCACGGTGGTGATCGAAGAATTCCTGCGCGGCGAGGAAGCGAGCTTCATCGCAATCGTCAGCGGCGAGCACATCCTGCCGCTCGCGACTTCGCAGGATCACAAGCGCCGCGACGACGGCGACCGCGGGCCGAACACCGGCGGCATGGGCGCGTATTCGCCGGCCCCGGTCGTCACCGACGAAATCCACCGCCGCGTGATGCGCGAGGTCATGCAGCCCACGGTGCGCGGCCTGATCGCGGACGGCACCCCCTACGTCGGCTTCCTGTACGCCGGCCTGATGATCGCGCCCGACGGCACGCCGAACGTGCTCGAATTCAATTGCCGCTTCGGCGATCCGGAAACGCAACCGATCATGATGCGGCTGAACTCCGACCTGGCGCTGCTGTGCGAGGCTGCCCTGGACGGCAAGCTGGATCGCACGGAGGCGAGGTGGGACCCGCGTGCGTCGCTCGGCGTCGTGCTGGCCGCCGGCGGCTACCCGGACGCCGTTCGCAAGGGCGATGAGATCCACGGCCTGGATGCGGCCGCAAAGCTGCCTGGCAAAGTCTTCCACGCCGGCACGCAGCTCGCGAACGGCAAGGTCGTGACCAACGGGGGACGCGTGCTGTGCGCCGTCGGCATGGGCGCGAACGTCAGCGAGGCGCAACGCACGGCTTATGCGCTCTGCGATCAGATCGAGTGGGACGGCGTGCAGTACCGCCGCGACATCGGCTACCGCGCGATCGACAGAGAGCAGTCAGGCTAAGGCCTGACTCTTCTTCAAATCCACTTCGAACGTCACCATCAGCCCGCCCTGCGCGGTGTCGAAGCTGCGCTCGATCCCCTCCTTGCTCGGCAACGTCTCAGCCAGCGCCTGCAGCTGCGAGCGGGGAATCGCGATCCAGATGCCGGTCGGGTCGCTTTCGAGCTGCCACGTCTCGAGCGCCGCGGGCCGCACGTTCACGCGGAACTTGCGATCGCGCGGCAAGACCAGCTCGAGCGAGAGTGCGCGTCCTGTGAGCAGCTGTTGCAGCTCGGCCGCAGTGGCGCGACAGCGAATCGCCTGCTCCGAGAAGCGCACGTTCATGCGTGCGATCAGTCGTCGTCGACGACGATCACCGCTGCGTGCGATCGCTCGCCGAGCGTCACGCCCGACTGCGCGGGCTCGATTTCGACCAGGAACACTTCGGTGTTCTCGACGACGGCGTCCGAGACCAGCGGAATCGTGAGGGTGGCGGTGTTCTGACCGGCCGGGATCGTTTCCGTGCCGGGGCCGATGCCGGCGAAGTCGCTGCCCATCTCAGCCGAGTTGCTGCGCAGGCTCCAGCGGAACGTCACCGGGCGGTCCTTCGCGCCGTGGCGCTCGACTACGATGCGCACCGAGCCGTCGCTTTCGGTCGCGACGTACGTGTCCTTGTCGAACTCCAGCACGACCGGACCGTCAGCCGCCGGGGCCGGACGCTTCGCCGTCGTTGCCTCGACCGGCTTCTTCGCAGCGGGCGTCTTTGCAACAGGCGCAGCGGCAACACTGTTGCCGGCGAGGGCCTTGGCGTCGCCCTTGCTCTCGTCCTGGGCCGCGCTCGCACCGGCAGGGGGCTCGACCTCGGGCGCAGTGCGCTCGGGCGCATGCGCTGACAGAAGGCCGGGACGAATCGGCAGCGGATTGCGCTCCAGATAAATGAAGCCGAGCGTGGCGGAGCCGACCATCAGCAGGAACACCAGGAAGCCGAGCGCGCGCCGACGCCAGCGACCGCGGCCGTCGAACGCGACGAGCTGTTCGGGCGGCACGAGCTTGTTCGGCGCTTCCGCGCAAGCGAGCCCCGCGAGCAGGTCGACGACATCGATCTTGCGCTCGCCCCGGCCCCACAGCAGCGCGCGATTGAGCGTCTGCATCTGCTTGCGCGTCAGACCGGGGACGTTGCGCGGCCGCCGACCGTTGGCGCGCGCGAGCACTGCGGAGCGCCCGCCGAACGGATGCTCGCCGGAGAGCAGCTCGTAGGCGATACAGGCGAGGCTGTAAACGTCGTCGCTCGGATGCGGCTCGCTGCCGTTCACGCGCTCGACGCTCGCATACGCGGGCGCGCTCGCCGGCACGGCATCGAGCGGCGAGGCGGTGTGCAGGTCGAGCGCACGCGAGCGCGCGAAGCCGAAATCGAGCACGCGCACTTCGCCGGTCGACGTGATCATGATGTTGCGCGGCTTGAGGTCCGCATGAACGATGTCGCGGCGGTGCGCATGCGCGAGCGCTGCGCCGACGCTGCTGATGATCGCCATTGCGTACTCGCGCTGCATCGGCCCGCGCAGACGCAACATGATGTCGGCGAGCAGCTCGCCCTGCAGCAACTCCATGACGACGAAATTCGTGTCGCCGTCCTTGTCCAGGTCGAACACGCTGACGATGTTCGGATGCGACAGCGACTGCGCCTGGTGAAACTCGCGCTCCAGCTCGGTCAGCGCTTCCGGGCGGCTCTGAAAGTCGATCCTCAGCACCTTCACCGCGACGTAGCGCGCGGAGTCGGCGAGATGCGCGCGATGCCGATCGAGCGCCTTGTAGACGGTGCCGCTGCTGCCGCGGCCGAGGATCGACAACAGCTCGTAACGATCGCGCAGGATGTCCTTCGGCGCCGAGTCTCTCGGTTGCGGTCTGCGCGGCGCCTGCTGTTGCGCTTGCTCGCGGATCTTCTGCGTCGGCGGACGCGTCGCCGGATCGAAGTCGCGGCGGAATAACGTGGGATCGACGAATGCGGGCTCGACGTCCGCGGTCTGCGGCTCGTTTTCAGCGACCAGCTTGCGCCAGCGAGAGCCGGTCGTGTCGAGCGTCGCCTCGGTCGGATCGCGCGGCGGCGCGCCGGTCTGATTGGCGTTGCCGAACACCATCTGCGCGATGTCGGCCTTCAGCGTGCGCGCGAGGGCGGCGTCGATCTTGCCGCGACGCTGATACTGGTCGAGCAGCGCCAGCGCATCCCACGGGGCGTCGGGGCTGCTGCGGCAGACGGAAAGGAAGGACTCCTGCATGTCCTCGCGGTCGCAGCGGCCGCCGGCATAGTCATCGAGCCAGCTGGCGAGCACGCGGCGGGCGTCACCGTCTTCAGCAGTTTCCTTGTCTATCGACACACTCATGACCGTAGGTTGATTTCCCGGATTGTTGCGACATGGCGCGGTGAGTCAAAGCAGCGGGCTCAGTGCAGCTGCTTTTCCATGCGGAAATCGTCCATGACATAGCCGCCCCCGATGTCCATCACGAGGTCCGCAGCGATCCGGAATCCCAGGCGCTCGTAGGCTTTCACGGCCGGGTTTCCTTTGTTCACGGTCAGCCATAGCAGGCTAAGACCGCGGCGGCGGGCAAGCTGCTCAATGAACTCCATACAAACCCGGCCGGTTCCCGCACCGCGGGCGTCGCGCAAGAGATACAGCTTGCTCACGAACAGGCTCCCCTGCGCGGCCTGGGCCTGCACGGCGCAGTAGCCGATGCTGCGTCCGTCCCGCTCGGTCATGAAGTATTCGTAACCGTCGCGCATCTGCTGCGCCATGGCCTCGCTGCTCTGAAACGTGGACACCATGTAGTCGACCTGGGCTCGACCGATCAACGGCACGTAGTACTCGTACCAGATCTCACGCGCAAGTCCGGCAATGACATCGAGCTGCTGAGGCGTCGTGACCGGTACGAACTGAATGGGGCTGCTCATTTTCTGAGCTCCTGCTGCAGGCGCTCCTCGTCGAGCGCTCCGCACCATTTCGCAACGACGACGGTCGCGACGCCGTTGCCGACCAGGTTCGTCAAAGCCCGCGCCTCCGACATGAACCGGTCAATCCCAAGGATGAGGCCTACGCCGGCCACCGGCAATGTACGAACGGCGGAGAGCGTTCCCGCCAGCGTTATGAAACCACTGCCCGTGACACCCGCCGCGCCCTTGGAAGTCACGAACGCCACTGCCAGCAGCGCCAGCTCGTCCAGCAGCGTCATCGGCGTGTTGGTCGCCTGGGCGATGAACACGGCAGCCATCGTCAAATAAATCGACGTTCCGTCGAGGTTGAACGAATACCCCGTCGGGATTACCAGGCTGACGACCGGCTTGGAGCAGCCGGCGTTCTCCATCTTCGCCAGCATGCGCGGCAGCACCGACTCCGACGAAGACGTGCCGAGCACGATCAACAGCTCGTCGCGCAGGTAGCGCACGAAGCGGAAGATGCTGAAGCCGTGCACGCGCGCGATGCTGCCGAGCACGACGAAGACGAAGATGAGGCAGGTCGCGTAGAAGCACGCCATCAGCACCAGGAGCGACCTGAGCGTATCGATGCCGAACTTGCCGATCGCGAACGCGATCGCACCGAACGCGCCGAGCGGCGCGAGACGCATGACGAAGCCGACGATGCGGAAGAACACCTGCGACAGGCGCTCGATGAAATCGTAGACCGGACGCCCGCGCTCACCCGTCGCGTGCAACGCAAAGCCGAACAGCAGCGCGGCGAGCAGCACCTGCAGGATCTGGCCTTCGGTGAACGCGCCGACAAAGGTCTTCGGAATGATGTTCAGCAGGAACTCGATGACCGTGCGGTGCTCGGCCGCACTGGCGTACGACTCGACGGTCTTGGGGTCGAGCGTCGCGGGGTCGATGTTCAGGCCGGCGCCCGGTTTCACCACATTGACGATCACGAGGCCGACGATCAGCGCCAGCGAGCTGACCACTTCGAAATACAGGAGCGCGAGCACGCCGGTCTTGCCGACGTCCTTCATGCGCTCCATGCCGGCGATGCCGACGACGACCGTGCAGAAGATCACGGGCGCGATCAGCATCGTGATGAGCTTGATGAAGCCCTGGCCGAGCCATTCCATCCGCACGCCGGTCTCGGGCCAGAAATAGCCGAGCGTCGCGCCGAGGGCGATTGCGATCAGGACCTGGAAATAGAGCGATTGGTAGAGCGGCGCGGACGGCGCTGCGGCTGATTGCACGGCACGTGCCTCGGCGTCGTTGTTGTCGGCGGGGCCAAGGCTAGCACGTAGAGTCCGGCTAAAGCCCGACGTGCACGGACTGCAGGGCGGTCAGCCGCGTTCGGGGGCGGCGAGGCGGGTCGTGGCGGTGCCGGGCGTGCCGTTCACCCAGATGCGGCCCTCGCGCGCGTCCATGCGGACCACGACGCCGAGCTCGCGGCGAAACTCCTTGCACTCCACCGGCAGGCGCGCATCGGAGAAGTACGCCTTCGCCAGGTCGATCACCGTCGCCGCTGGGCCTTCCATCGCCGGCTGCTGCGGCGTGTGGCCGAAGATGCTGACGCGCCAGCTCTGCTTGCGTGCGCCCGCTGAGCGCAGCTCCTTGCAGAAGCGGTCCATCAGCAGCAGGTCGGAACTCAGCGTGTTGTCCGTCAGGTCGACAGGCTGAGTGCCGGCTGTCGCGACGTAACGCAAATGCAGGAGGCCGCCAACCGCCTGCGTGTCATCGAAGAGACAGACCGCGAGAGCGGCGCGCAATTCGGAGACCAGCAACAAGGGTTCGCGGGTGACGCGGAAAGCATCCGGCTGCACCACGATTTCTGGAGGCATTTGCACCATGTGACCCCGATGATGCCGGGTCCGGTGAATGCAATTGTGTGGAGTGCATCACGGAATCGGGGCAAACGCCGTGGATTGCCCGGACCTGACACTTTTGGTTCGGCACTGTCATTGTTTGGCGACGTCGGCGGGCGCAGGACGCGTGCCACCGAAGGTGAGCGAGCTTGTCGCGATGAACACTTCGCGCAGAAAAAGCAGCAGCGCCGCCGCCAGACTCAGCAGCGCGATCACGAAGGCGACTGCAATCGGGCCGGCAAGATCGATGCGCAACGACGAGCTCACGAACAGCGCAGCGACCACCAGCGACACGAGCAGGCCGCACAGCACGCACAATCCGATCGCACGATTGATCAACGTGGCCCTTCTGGAGAGCACGCGCAGCCGCGCATGCAGGTCGCGTGCATCGTCCGGGGTCGCCGTGTGCAGCCTGCCCTCCATGACGCGCGCGCCGTCTATGATCCTGCCGATGCGGGTCGCCAGGACGTTCAGTGTCGTCCCGACGCCGGCCAGCAGGAACACCGGCGCCACGGCCGCCTGAATGACCTGTGCAACGGCGGCGACATGCGAGATCGCATCCATGGCGAAACCTTACACGAGCCTTGCAACCCTGGGCAGGCGGACCGCATCCAACCTGACACGAAGAATGGAGGACTCTCGATGAAAACCCTGTGTCTCGCGCTCCTCGCCTGCTTGCCGCTGGCGGCGTTCGCCTCAGGCAGCGTTTCCAAAGTGAACGGCTCGGTGCGCGTCGAAGCCGGCCAGACCGCCGGTGACGTTTCGACCGTCAATGGCTCGGTCACGATCGAGGAAGGCGCCACCGCCGACGACGTCGACACGGTCAACGGCTCGATCAGCATCGAGCGCAATGCGACGGTGAAGGGCGTCGAGAGCGTCAACGGCGGCATCACGCTGAACGAGAACGCGAAGGCGGCGAGCCTGGAGACGGTGAACGGCAAGCTGAAGCTCGCCGAAGGCGCGCAGGTCAGCGGCGACGTCTCCGCTGTGAACGGCTCAGCCGATCTCGCCAAGGGCTCGAACGTCGGCGGCGGCCTGTCGAACGTCAACGGCAAGATGACGATCAATGCGGCGCATGTCGGCGGCGGACTCAAGACCGTCAACGGCGACATCACCGTCGGCCCGCAGGCGCGCGTCGAAGGCGGCATCCTGGTCGAGAAGCCGAACGGCGGCTGGAACATCGGCAAGCGCCACATTCCGCGCATCGTCATCGGCCCGGGCGCCATCGTCGACGGCCGCCTGCGCTTCGAGCACGAGGTCGAGCTGTACGTGAGCGATCGCGCGAAGATCGGCGCCGTCGAAGGCGCCAAGGCCGTCACCTTCTCCGGCGACCAGCCCTGACGGGTGCCGGGAGAGAAATCGAGGGGAAACTCAGCGCTGCAACATTGCGGAGTGCTGCACTGCTGAGTTTCACCCGTTTTTTTCTCCCGGCACCGACCACGCGAGTGCGGCCACGACCTCCGAGTGCAGTGGGCGGTTGGCGGCGATGATGACCTCGCTGGCGCGATCTGCCGGGCCGCCTGACCAATCTGTGATGACGCCGCCTGCGCCTTGCACGATTGGAATCAGCGCCTGCACGTCCCACGGCTTCAGTCCCGCTTCCACGACCAGATCGGCCCAGCCGCCGGCGACGAGACACGGCGTGTAGCAGTCGCCGCCGAAGCGCACGGCTCGAGCGTGCGGGGCAAGCCGCGCGAACGCTCGTTGGTGCGCCTCACCCGCAAACATCGTCGGATCCGTTGCGCAGACCGTGACGTCCGCGAGTCGCGACGCTGCGCGCGCCGTCAATGGCGTCGTGCTGGTCCCGCGGCGTAGTTCGGACCCGGCTGCGGTTCCAATGAACGTCTCGCCCGTATAGGGCTGGCGCATCAAACCGACGACCGGCGCGTTGCCATCGTTGAGCGCAATCAACGTGCCCCAGTGGAGCTGCCCGAGGACGAACGAGCGCGTGCCGTCGATCGGATCGAGGATCCAGGTGTACACACTGCTGCCGGCGTCGAAGCCGTGCTCCTCGCCGAGGATGCCGTGGTCCGGATACACGCGGCGGATCTCGCGCCGGATCGCCGCTTCGGCCTCGCGGTCCGCGATCGTCACCGGATCGAAGCCGCCGCCAGTGCTCTTGTTCTTCACGCCGATCTCTTGGCCGACCGGCGCGCGAAAGCGCGGCAGGATCTGCTCGTCGGCCAGATCCGCGAGATGCACGGCGAATTCGACGAACTCACGCACGAGTCGGCGTCCGCAGAGTGGCCATGCGCAGCCCGATTCCGCCCAGCGCCGCGAAGGCGCCGAACAGCGCCGACGACAGGACGCGTTGCGCGAGCTCACCGGCATCGAGCTGCACGAGCTCCCTGCTATACGGCACGCCAAACACGAGCGCGATCAGCAGCGGCGACAGGTACAGCATCAGCACGGTGAACCGCGCCCAGAAGTTCTCGCCTTCCGGTCCCGGGCACACCCGGCGCAGCACCGCGCGCAGCGGCGTGATCAGACCCGTGACGAGGATCGTGCTGACGCACGCGCTGATTGCGATCGCGATCGCCATTGCCGGCAGGGCGCTCATTGCCATCTCCTTCGGGCGGCATTGCCTGCGCCGCCGCCGACCATGATAGAGCCGGCCGGCAGGTTTCAATAACTTCAGTGCGTTCACTCGTTTCGCCCGCCCGGCCAATTGAAAAGCGCACCCCGTTTCGGTAGACGTTCGCGGGCCACGAAGGAGAACAACCATGCCCGCCAAGTTCGTGAAGAGCATCGGCCGCACGCTGGACGCACGCCCCGACCGCCTCGATCTGCGCGATCGCGAGTTCACGCCGAACGTGGTCTCACTGCCGCAGCAGTGGCCGAACGACGCGGCGATCCGCCGCCTGCTGCCGCGCTACTGCAAATCCGGACTCGTGCTCGATCAGGGCTCCGAAGGCGCGTGCACCGGCTTCGGCCTGGCGTGCGTCGTGAACTACCTGAACTGGCGCGTGGCGCTCGAAGTGAGCGACAAGCGCAAGCAGCATCCCGTCAGTCCGCGCATGCTGTATCACCTGGCGCGCTTCTACGACGAGTGGCCCGGCGAAGACTACGACGGCTCGAGCTGCCGCGGCGCGCTCAAGGCGTGGCACAAGCACGGCGTGTGCACCGAGAACATGTGGCCGTACCGGGACAAGGCCGGCCACGTGCGCTTCGTCAAACCGGGCGACGGCTGGGCCGAGGACGCCATGGAGCGGCGACTCGGTGTCTACTACCGCCTCAACCGCGCGTCGGTCGTCGATATGCAGGCGGCGATTCACGAGATCGGCGCGATCTATGTGTCCGCAGACGTGCACGACGGCTGGGGCATCGAAGCGCGCAACAGGAAGATCGACGGACATGCCTCGCTGCCGGTGGTCAAAGGTATTCGCAAGGCGGACTCGCTCGGCGGTCATGCGTTCGCGCTGGTCGGCTACAACCGCATCGGCTTCGTGGTCCAGAACTCGTGGGGCCTGCCGTGGGGTAATTGCGGCTTCGGCGTGCTGCCCTACGAAGAATGGGTGAAGTACGGCACCGATGCCTGGATCGCCGCGCTCGGCGTGCCGGCCGACGCGACCAAGGCTGCGAGCGTGCCCGCGATCGCGAAAGAAAAGACGGTAATCGCGCGAGCCGGCGCCATCACGTTCGTATCCGGCAACGCAGCGGAGCCCCCGCCGCAGGTGCAGAAGGAAGTCGCGCGCTGGAGCGCCGAGGAGGCGTATCGGCACACGCTCGTAATGGGCAACGACGGCGCGGTGATCAATCGCATCCTCACGCACGAGAACGGCGCGACTTGCGTGCGCGATCTCGCGTGCGACGCGCCGCAACGCTTCTGGCAAGGCGGCGCGAAACCGCGGCGCATCGCGATCTATGCGCACGGCGGACTGAACTCGGAAGACGCATCGGTGCAACGCATTCAGACGCTCGCGCCGTACTTCAAAGCGAACGGCGTCTACCCGGTGTTCCTCACGTGGCGCACCGGCCCGACCGAGACGCTCTGCGGCATTCTGGAAGACGAATTGAAGAAGGTGCCGCGCCCCGAAGGCGACATCGGCGACCTGTTCGAGCGCGTCAAGGAAACCGCCGCGGAAGTGCTCGATCGCACGGTCGAAGTGCTCGCGCGGCCCGCGGCCAAGCCGATCTGGAGTCAGATGAAGCAGAACGCCGCCAGCTCCGTCGAGCCGGGCCGCGGCTGCACTCTGCTCGCCGACGCGCTCGTGCAGCTCAAAGCAACGGTGCCGCAACTGGAGATCCACCTCATCGGCCACTCGGCGGGCTCGATCATTCTCGGACATCTGCTCGACCTGCTTCCCGCGCGCAAGCTCGACGTCGCGAGCTGTCATCTGTACGCGCCGGCGTGTACGGTGCGCTTCGCGGTCCAGCACTATGTGCCGGCGATCGAGAACAACGTGCTGCCGCGCAAGCGTTTGCACATCCACACGCTCGCGGATGCGGTCGAGATCTGCGACACGGTCGGTCCGTATCGCAAGTCGCTGCTCTATCTCGTGAGCCGCGCGCTCGAGACCTGCCACAAGATGCCGATCCTCGGCCTGGAGCAGACGTTCGAGGCGAAGGCGAATCCGAAATGGCACGAGGACGAGCTCGAGAGCGTGAAGCTGTGGCAGAAATTCTGGAGCGCGAGCGGCAACGGCCTCGACGTGGTGAGCACCAAGCAGGTTTCGACCGGCACGCTCGGCCGGCGCATCCGTGCATGCCACGGCAGCTTCGACAACGACGCGACGACGATCGAGACGACGCTGCGCAGGATCACCGGCGTGAAGCCGGCATTCCCGGTGGAGTGGATCGACTACTGAGCCGCGTAGCGGATGACGCCTGCGGACGTTTCCCGACGCAAGCGTCCCGCGTGCACCAGGTACTCGAGATGCGCGAGCGCTTCGCCGAAAGCGAGGAACAGGTGCATGCCCTTCAGCTCGCGACGGAACATCGTCGGCAACAGCTCGGCGGCAGTGCGCGGCTCGCTGCAGCGCTGCTCGACCTTCGCGAGCTGTTCCTCGTGATGCATCGTCAGATCATCGATGCGCTGATGCAGTCCCTGGAACGGTACGCCGTGCGAGGGCAGCACCAGCGTAGCGGCTGACAGCGCGCGCAAGCGTTGCAGCGAATCGAGATACGAGCGGAGCGGATTCGCATCCGCGACGTGAAAACCGTAGCTGATGTTCGATGAGATCGACGGCAGCACCTGGTCGCCGCTGATCAGCACGCGCGCGGCAGCGTTCGACAAGCACAGGTGGCCCTGCGCGTGTCCGTCAGTTTGCATCGCCGACCACTCGCCACCGCCCCAGCGCACCGTGTCGCCCTCGGCGACGAGGCGCTCGACCTGCGGCAGCCCGCTGGTCATGCGGCCGAAGCGCTCGGGCCTGAACATCGGCAGCACCTGCGCGACGTCGCTCAGGCCGTGCGAGTGGAAGAATTCCTCGACCTGCCCCGCTCGCGGCCTGCCCTCGCCCGTCGCCAGGGTTCGCAGCAGGTCGTGCGTGTGAGCCGACATGAGCACCGGCACGCGGTAGCGCTCCTGCAGCCACGCGGCGAGGCCGCTGTGATCGGGATGAATGTGCGTGACGAACACTGCGCGCACCGGCTGCGTCGCGAACGTTTCGCGCTCGATCGCTTCCCACGCGTCCTTGCCGATCTGCACGGCCATGCCGGTGTCGACGATCACGCAACCGTCTTCGGTTGCGACGAGCCACACGTTGATGTGGTTCAGGTCCAGCGGCAGCGGAATGCGCGCCCAGCGCACACCCGGCGCGATCGCGACGCTCGAGCCCGGCTCCGGCTTCTCGACGCTGACGTAGTGGAGGCGCCTGGGCGCGGATGCAAATGCTTCGCCCTCCGCCGTGACGGCGGGAGCAGCTGGCGGCGTGTCGGATGTCATCTGTCGCGTATCATGATGCGAACCCCGTCAAAGGTGAAATTCCGCCATGCGATCCGTGCTGCCTGCGCTTTCCTGTCTGGCTGTCCTGTGTGTTACGGGAGCGGCCAGCGCCGCGCCGTCCGCGGCCGAACGCTCGCTGGTCAAGCGCGTGCAGGCCCAGGAGCAGAGCTCGATAGCGCTGCTGGAGCAGGTCGTCAACATCAACAGCGGCACCCTGAACTTCGCGGGCGTGCGCAAGGTCGCGGACGTGCTCCAGCCGCGTTTCGCAGCGCTCGGCTTCAAGGTGCGCTGGGAAGACGGCTCGGCGTTCGGTCGCGCCGGGCACCTGATCGCCGAGCATCCCGGGCCGGGCCGGCACGTGCTGCTGATCGGTCACCTCGACACGGTGTTCGAGCCGAACCATCCGTTCCAGCGCTTCGAGCGCATCGATGCGCAGACCGCCAAGGGTCCGGGAACGTCCGACATGAAAGGCGGCCTGGTGGTCGCGCTGGCGGCGCTGACCGCGCTCGAGGAAACGAAAGCGCTCGACGGTATGCACATCACGGTGGTGATGATGGGTGACGAGGAAGACGCGGGGCAGCCGATCACGGCCGCGCGCGCGGCGTTGGTCGAAGCGGCGAAGGCTGCGGATGTCGCAATCGGACTGGAGAACGGTGCGGACGATCCGAAGACCGCGCTCACTGCGCGTCGCGGCTACACAGGCTGGCGGATCGACGTCAAAGCGCGCAGCGCGCACTCGTCGCAGATCTTCACCGACGACGTCGGCGCCGGCGCGATCTACGAGCTCGCACGCATCCTGCACACGTTCTACGACGAGCTGCACGGCGAAGAGCTGCTGACTTTCAACCCGGGCCTGATCGCCGGCAGCACGCAACTCAACTTCGATCAGGAACAGCTGCACGCCGAAACGTTCGGCAAGGACAACATCGTCGCGCCGGTGGCGGTTGCGACCGGCGATCTGCGCACGATCTCCAACGAGCAGCTGGAGCGCACCAAGCAGCGCATGCAGAAGATCGTCGCGGCGAGCCTGCCCGGAGCTTCGGCGACGATCACGTTCACGGACAGCGGTCCGCCGATGCCGCCGACCGCAGGTAACAAGAAGTTGCTGGCGATGTATGACGCGGTCAGCCGCGATCTCGGCTTCGGTCCCGTGACCGCAGTCGATCCGCGACGCGCCGGCGCAGCGGATATCTCATACGCCGCGGACTACGTGGAGATGGCGATCGATGGCATCGGCCTGCTCGGTCACGGCAACCACACGCCGGACGAGGTCGCCGACCTGCGCACGTTCCCGATCCAGTCGCAGCGCCTCGCTGTGCTGCTGCTGCGGCTCCAGAAGCGCTGACGGTCAGACTTTCACGAGACGCTCGAGCGGCCGCGCTGTGCGGCTGCCCGGAAACACCTGCTCCTCGAGTCCGCTCTCGGCTGCGCCGAGGTGCGCGGCGAGCACGCCTTTCAGGATCGAGCGCAGATCGGTCGTGGGGCGCAGGTCGCGGCCTTCGTAGAGCGCGCTGGTCGCGAGTCCCGGCCAATCCGCGATCACGCGCCCACCTGCAATTGCGCCCCCCGTGAGGAACGCGCACGTCGCCGTGCCGTGATCCGTTCCTTGCGTGCCGTTGACTGCGACAGTTCTGCCGAACTCCGTGACGACGAGAACCGCGCTTCGCGCCCACGCTGCGCCAAGCGATGTCCGCAGACTGTCGAGCGCCTGGTCGAGACCGCGCAACCGGTTCGCCAGCTGCCCGCGCTCCGCGCCCTGGTTGGCGTGCGTGTCCCAGCCGCTCGCTTCGAGGACCGCGATGCGCGGGCCATCCGCGGCGGCGAGGAATTTCCCGGCCGCTGCGGCAACGGGACCGAGCGCATTGAGCGGATCGCGACGGCCCGCGCCCATGCCGCCGCCCTCGCCCGCAACCTGGTCCGCGGCCAGCGCGGATTGCAGCCGGCTCGCGAAGTATTCGTCGGTCGAGTACAGATCGGCGATGCGCTGCAGGGTATCGGAATCCGTCTCGGGCAATCGCGACGGCGCCCACGAGCCGACGCGAGCGTCGCCGCGCAGGACCAGCGGCACGTTCTGCGCGAGCGCGAGTGCAATCCGATCGGTCGCACGCTGCTTCGCTTCAGGCAGCAGCGGCAGCGCGCGATTCAGCCAACCGTCGTGCGCAGCTTTCGGCGCGGTCGTCCCGTTCTCGAGCAGATCCTGGCCGTCGAAGTGCGAGCGCTCGCGATAAGGCGACGCCACTGCATGAAAAACGATCAGCTCTTGCGCCTGGAAGCGCTGGTGCAGATTCGTGAGCGAAGGGTGCAAGGCGAACGTGCTGTCGAGCTTGAGTTGGGGCGCCGTGATTGCCAGCGCGCCGCGCTTCGCGGCGTAGCTGCCATCACCGTAAGCGGGCACAGCGGCGAGGCCGTCGAGCGCGCCACGCAGGATCACCAGCACGAAGCGCGCATCGGTCGCGACGTCGGCGAACACGCACCGGGGCAGCATCGCCGCAGCGCCGGCTGCAAGAGCTCCACCAACGAATGCGCGGCGGCTGGTCATGGGCATTCTCATCTGCGTTGAAATTCCGGACTCGCGAGCAGCAGCGTGATGCCCTGCTCCGCGCTCGCGGCGCGCGTCATCGCGACTCGCGTGCGCTCGTTGAGCGCCGCGCCGAGCGACCGCTCGCCGAGATTGAGCGGCTGCTCGCGGCTCGCGACGCGCCCGGCAACGGAGCCCGCCCACTCGATGCGCTTCAGCAACGCATCCGCTCCGTCCCATTGCGTCGCGGTGTCGGGCCAGCCGGCGGGCGAGCCCGGCGTGTACGGGCGCTGCCCGAGCAGCTCGAACGGTGCGGCGATCTGGCGCGGCTCAGCCGGCATGAAATCGATCATGCGCAACCCGGATACGACGAGCTCGTGCGGCGTCTTGAATTTCACGGCAGGCGTGGCCCATGCGGCCGGAGTGTCGAGCACTGCGCGATAGACAGTCGGTAAATCGCCAGCGCTGGCGCTGAACGCCTTCGCGATGCGCTCCACGGCGTCGGCGGGCGGATCGTCGGCAACGAAATGCCGCGCGAGCTTGAACGCAAGGTGTCGCGCAGTCGCGGGATGTCGCGCGAGATCCGCCAGCACGGCCCGGGGCTGCGCAACGCCTGACTGCGCATAGCGCGTGCCGAGGATCGTCTTCACGCCCGGCTCGTGCGCGGCATCGTGAAACGCAAACTTGCCCGGCTCGCCGCCCGCGAACGGACGATCGGCCCCGAGCGACCAGCCGGTCAGCGCCTTCGCGAACGTCGTGACGTCCTGCTGCGTGTAGCCGCCGTCGACGCCGAGCGTGTGCAACTCGAGAATCTCGCGCGCGAGGTTCTCGTTGATGCCGAGCTTGCGATCGTTCGCTGCCGCGCGCCGGCCGCGACGCTGCGCGAGCTGCGACCCCGGGCCGATCGAAGCCTGGTTGTCCAGGTAGAGGATCATCGCCGGATGCGCCTCGACCGCGGCGAGCATGTCGGCGAAGCGTCCGGTCAGGTGCGGCCGGATCGCTTCGTTCTCCAGCGTGCCGGCGAGCGCGAGCACCTGCGGCTTGTCGGCGGAGACGGCGAAATGGTTGGTCCAGAAATGCACCAGCCGCTCGCGGAACGACTCTGCCGTCGCGACGGCAACGCGGTAGCGTGCGGCGACCTGGTCGAGGTAGTACGGCGCGAGCTGGGTGCGCAGCGCGCCGAGCAAGCGCTTCGCGGCGGCCGAATCCGACTGGGCCTCCTTGCGGTCGCGGCGCAGCTCGGAATAGGTCTTGAAGATCTCCGCGGACGACGGCAGGCGGCGAATTTCGTCCGGCAACGGTCGCGAGCCGGCGATCTGCTGTTGCAGCCAGCCGCGCGGGTCACTGCGCGCCCGATCGAGCTCGCCCGGGCGGGCGCCGAGGCCAAAGCGATTTGCCGCAACGACTGCGTCCAGCGTCATGCAGGTGAGAACGGCTGAGCGGCGCGGAGGTTGACTGTAGGTCGGGCTTCAGCCCGACCTACCTAGTACAGGCTCTGCCCGACGGCGAGCTGCCCTTCCGTGTCCGGCTTGCGCGCCGCCAGCAGATCGACGACCCGCTCGTCGCTGCGCAGGACGAAGCTGTTGCCGGGCTGCTGCTTGGCCAGCTTCTTGACGTGCGCGAGCAGGTGCGCGACCGCGTCGGCGCTGCCGGCGCCGGTCGTCTGCGAGTCCAGCGCAGCCACGGAGACCGTCAGCAGCGGGAACGTCTGCTGCTTCTCATCACGGTCGGGAGCGACGATCTGCCCGGCCGCCGCGTGCTCCGGCGAGTAGAAATTCGCGACCGTCGACGTGAAGCGCTGGATGATGCGGTTGACGCGCTCGCGCCAGTCGGCCGAGCGCATCACCACGATGAAGTCGTCGCCGCCGACGTGCGCGACGAAATCGAGCCGCGCCGAGAACATGTTCTTCAGCAGGCCGGCGAGATGCAGGATGACCTGGTCGCCCTGCGCATAGCCGTAGACGTCGTTGTACGGCTTGAACGAATCGAGATCGAAGTACGCGACCACGAAGCGTTTGCGATTCTCGATCAGGCGATCGATACAGCTGCGCAGCGCCGCGTTGCCCGGCAGCAGCGTCAGCGGATTGGAGTGCTTGGCCGATTGCAGCTGCTGCTCGGTGATCAGGCGCAGCACGTCGATGGTCTGGCCGAGGCCGTGATAGCGGCCGTCCTTGGTGATCACGAACTCTTCGGTCAAGCGCGGGCGGCCCTTCTGCGTCACCAGCCGGCTGACCTGTTCGAGGCGCAGCTGACCGTCGACCAGCAACGTCGGCGACTCCATGATCGCGGTGACCGGCTTCTTGTTGTAGATCTCCGGGTGCAGCGGCTTCGCCAGCAGGTCGAACAGCTGCTCGCGGCGGACGACGCCGAGCGGGCGCCCTTCCTGCACGACCGGCAACGTCAGGTGATCCGGATGATCGCGGAACAGGTCGGCGAGCTCGTGCACGCGCATGTCCGGCGCGACCGGCCGCACGTACGTGGCGATGTGCTCCGCGCACAGCGCAGTGTGCGTGACGATCGAACGATCCAGCGATTCGAGCTGCTGCAGCGCTGCCATCGGCGCGTGGTCCGGGCGGCCGAACAGGTTGCCCTGCAGGCGATCGATGCCGAGATCGACCAGCTCGCGGCACTCGCGCTCGGTCTCCACGCCCTCGGCGATCACGCGGCAGCCCATGGCGCGGCCCATGTCGAGCATGGAGCGCACGAACTCCAGCTTGGTCTGGTCGGAATCGATGCCGCTGACGAAGTAGCGATCGATCTTCACGTAGTCGGGCTTGAGCTCGGACCAGGTGCGCAGGCCGGAGGAGCCGGCGCCGAGATCGTCGATCGCGATCGCGCAGCCCGCCTCGCGCAGCCGCTGCAGCGTCGAACGCAGGCGCGCGTAGTCATCGAGCAGGCTTTCTTCGGTCAGCTCGATGACGCAACGGTCGGGCGGCACGCCGGCCGTCGTCGCGTATTCAAGAAAGCGCGTGGCGAAGTTCGGCTCTTCGTAGACGGTGTCCGGCGAGACGTTGACGAACAGGAGCCCGGCGACGCGCGAGGCCGCGAAGCGCTTGAACGCGCTCTGTATGCACAGGAAGTCGAGCTGCAGCTTCACGCCGCTCTTGCGTGCCGCTTCGAACAGGTTCTGCGGGGAGTGCAGCCAGCTGTCGGACGGGCCGCGGGTCAGCGCCTCGAAGCCGCAGACGCCGCGCGAGCGCGGGTCGACGATGGGCTGGAACAGGGTCGAAATGCGGCCCTCGCGCACGAGCTCGGTAAGCTCGTGCGTCGCGGCGTCGAGCCTGCGCAATCGCAAGGTCGGCGAGTCGGGACGGACTTCGGACATGCGCCAGCGGGCCGGTGGTGGTTCAGGCGCATTACGTTAATGACCTGACAGCCGCCGGTCCGAGATGCGCATCGCAACACTGAGGCGGAGCCTGACACGGATGTCAGGCGGATGCGGAGGGAATGTGACAGGGGTCACAAGGACCCCTGTAGCTCTTACCGCTTCATCGCGTCGAAGAAGTCCGCGTTGGTCTTCGTATCCTTCATCTTGTCGATGAGGAACTCGATCGACGCGAGCTCGTCCATCGGGTGCAGGAGCTTGCGCAGAATCCAGATCTTCTGCAGCTCCTCGGACGAGGTGATCAGCTCTTCGCGGCGGGTGCCGGAACGGTTGATGTTCACCGCCGGGAACACGCGCTTCTCCGACACGCGGCGATCCAGGTGGATTTCCGAGTTGCCGGTGCCCTTGAACTCTTCGTAGATCACGTCGTCCATGCGCGAGCCGGTGTCGATCAGCGCGGTCGCGAGGATCGTCAGCGAGCCGCCCTCTTCGATGTTGCGCGCCGCGCCGAAGAAGCGCTTCGGACGCTGCAGGGCGTTCGCGTCGACGCCGCCCGTCAGCACCTTGCCGGAGCTCGGCACCACGGTGTTGTAGGCGCGCGCCAGGCGCGTGATCGAGTCCAGCAGGATCACGACGTCGCGCTTGTGCTCGACCAGCCGCTTCGCCTTCTCGATCACCATCTCGGCGACCTGCACGTGGCGCGTGGCCGGCTCGTCGAACGTCGAGGACACGACCTCGCCGCGCACGGTGCGCGCCATCTCGGTCACTTCCTCGGGACGCTCGTCGATCAGCAGCACGATCAGGTACACGTCGGGATGATTCGAGGTGATCGACGTGGCGATGTTCTGCAGCAGCATCGTCTTGCCGGCTTTCGGCGGCGAGATGATCAGGCCGCGCTGGCCTTTGCCGATCGGCGCGACCAGGTCGATGATGCGCGCGGTCAGGTCCTCGCTGGAGCCGTTGCCGCGCTCGAGCTTGAGCCGCTTGGTCGGATGGAGCGGCGTCAGGTTCTCGAACAGAACCTTGTGCCGCGCGCCTTCCGGCGAGTCGAAGTTGATCTCGCCGACCTTCAGCAGCGCGAAGTAGCGCTCGCCGTCTTTCGGCGGGCGGATCAGTCCGGAGATCGAGTCGCCGGTGCGCAGGTTGAAGCGGCGGATCTGGCTCGGGCTGACGTAGATGTCGTCGGGCCCGGCGAGGTAGGAGCTGTCGGAGGAGCGCAGGAAGCCGAAGCCGTCCTGCAGGATCTCCAGCACGCCGTCGCCGTAGATGTCCTCGCCGCTGCGCGCGTGCGCCTTGAGGATCGAGAAGATGATGTCCTGCTTGCGCGAGCGGGCCAGGTTTTCCAGGCCCATCTTGGTCGCGATCTCGACCAGCTCGGACACGGGTTTGAGCTTGAGCTGCGTCAGGTTCATCGACTGACGCGACGCTGCGAGCTCGGTTGGGGAAATGATGCCTACGTCGTCGGCGTCGAAATCGTCGACCGGCAGGTCGTCGTGCATCTGCCGGTGATTGCCGCCGCGATCGCGGTTGCCGTCGTTGCCGCGGTTCGGACGACCGCCGCCACCGCCACCTTTGCCCGGACGGTTACGGGCCTGATTACCGAGATAGCCTCTCACAGTTTGCTGTCCAGAAATGCGACCAGGTCTGATTTACGGGGGGCTCCGACCTTCTGGCCTTCGACCTGGCCGTTCTTGAAGAGGATGAGGGTCGGGATGCTGCGCACGTTGAAGCGCTGCGATATTTTGGGATTCTCGTCGACGTTGAGCTTCACGATCGTGACTTTGTCGCGGTATTCCGCGGCGATCTCGCTCAGCATCGGGGCGATCGCCTTGCACGGGCCGCACCACTCGGCCCAGAAGTCGATCAGTACCGGACGGCGCGCCTTGAGCACGTCCTCCTCGAAGCTGGCGTCGCTGGTCTGCGCAATCGTTTCGCTCGTCGTCACCCGAGAGATCTCCTTGAAAAATTGCTGGTTGCCGCCTGCTGCAGGCGGGTGCTCGTTCGATCCAGTGAGTATTCGCAGGGCGTCGCGGCGGGACGCAGGAAAAAACCCAAGTGACTCGACAGTCGCGCTCGGGCACAATGCGCCGTCTTGGGGCTGATCAGCCTCCGTCTAAACTCTCTAGCCGAAAACTCTTTGGCCGAAAAAACTGTATGTGAGCGGTTGCTCGTGCTCGGTGTAAGCCTGGCTCAGACCAATAGTCAAATATGCCTGTTCGACATGGCACCCCACATGGCACGCCGGCGGGGGTCTTTTTACGAGGAGCTTGGAGCCGGTGATCCGGTCGGGGCGGGAGCGGATGAGTCCGCTGCGTTGAGGCTTATTAGAACCGCACCCCTGGCAATTTGCAAGCGTGCCCCGAGCTATTTTCCTCCGCATCACCTCCGCGCTCGCCGCGCCACAAGTCGTTTCTCGCACACTTCATAATCACGAATGGCCGATTCGCATTTAACAGAGCTGTCCTTCTCGAGCCTGCATCTGCCCGAAGCGCTGCAGAAAGGTCTCGCCGACGCCTCGTTCGAACGCTGTACGCCGATTCAGGCGCAGACGCTGCCGCAAGCGCTCGCCGGACTGGACATCGCCGGCCAGGCGCAGACTGGAACCGGAAAAACCGCGGCGTTTCTGGTCGCGATGTACGCGCGGTTGATCCGCGCCGAGCCGCCCACGTCGCGCACTCTCAGCGCGCCGCGCGCACTGATCGTCGCTCCAACGCGCGAGCTGGCGGTGCAGATCCATCGCGACGCGGAGGTGCTCGGCTCGCACACCGGCCTCAAGCTCGGGCTCGCGTTCGGCGGCGTCGACTACGACAAGCAGCGCCACATCCTGGAACAGGGCGTCGACGTGCTGATCGGTACGCCGGGCCGCATCATCGATTTCGCCAAGCAGCGCGTGTTCGATCTGCGCGCCGTGCAGGTGCTGGTGCTCGACGAGGCCGATCGCATGTTCGACCTCGGCTTCATCAGCGACATCCGCTGGATCCTGCGGCGCCTGCCCGCGCCGGAACAGCGTCTCAACATGCTGTTCTCCGCGACGCTGTCGCACCGGGTGCTGGAGCTCGCGTACGAGCACATGAACGACCCAACGCTGGTGCGCATCGAGCCGGACAAGATGACGGTCGACGCCGTGCGTCAGGTGATCTACTACCCCTCGAACGACGAGAAGCCGCGCCTGCTGGTCGGGCTGCTGAAGCACATGGATCCGCGCCGGAGCATGGTATTCGTCAATACGCGCCGCGCGGCCGAACAGATCGAGCAGTTCCTGCGCAGCAATGAGATCAACGCCGAGGCGATCTCCGGCGACGTGCCCCAACGCAAGCGACTGCGCATGCTGCGCGACTTCCACGAGGGCACGCTCGCGGTGCTGATCGGCACCGACGTCGCCTCGCGTGGCCTGCACATTCCGGACGTCAGCCACATCTTCAACTACGACCTGCCGCAGGATCCCGAGGATTACGTGCATCGCATCGGCCGCACGGCGCGCGCCGGCGCCGAAGGCGATGCAATCAGCTTCGGCTGCGAGGAATACGTGATCTCGCTGCCGGACATCGAGGCATATATCGGCCGCAAGATCCCGGTCGCGCCGGTGCCGCAGGACATGCTGCCCGAGATCGCCGCGCCGGCGCCGCTGCGCTACCGTCACGGTGGACGCGGCCGGCCGCATGACAATAACGGTCGCGGCGGCGGTGGACGCCGTGGTCCGCGACGGGACAGTGGTCCGCGACGAGATAGTAGCCCGCGTTCAGCCCGGCCGCCGCGTCCCGAACGACCGGCTGCAGCCAGCAGCGCCCCTCCGCAGAATGCCGACAACGCGCAGCCGGGCGATCCCACCAAGCGCCGTCGACGGCGCCGTCGCGGCCGCCGCAGCGGTGACGGCGGCGCGCCGGCGAATCCCCAAGGAAGCGGCGACTAACGTTGTAGGTCGGGCAACTCCAGCGCATCCTGCGCCCGCGCCATTCGCGCATCCCTGCGCAGCAGCTTCAGCCCGACAGCAACGCTTCCACGCACTCCACTGCGTCGAAACCCTCGATCCGCCGCGCGTGCTGCGTCGAGTCCGGACGCGTAATCGCGAAGATGTGTCCGATGCCGTGCGCGCGCGCCGCGTTCAGCACGGCAATGCTGTCGTCGACGAACAGGCAGCGTGCGGGATCGAACCCGAGCTGCGCCTGCAGCTGCGACCAGAATCGCGGATGCTCCTTCGGCACGCCGAAATCGTGCGAGCTGACGATGCGCCGGAAGTAGCGCGCGAGCCCGGTCTGTGCAGCTTTGATTTCCAGCACGCCGCGATGCGCGTTGGTGACCAGCACAGGATGGCGGCCGCTCTCGTACAACGCCTGCAGGAACCGCTCCGCGCCCGGCAGAAAGCGCACTTCCCCACATGCCTCGCGCTTCAGCTCCGTGATGTCGAGCGACAGCTCGCGGCTCCAGAAATCGATGCAGTACCAGTCGAGCGTGCCCTGCTTCGCGACGAACAGCGGTGCAAGCGTTGCGCGCGCTGCCTCCAGCGACAGCTCGTGCCGCTGTGCGTAGCGCTCGGGGAGGATTTCCAGCCAGAAGTAGTTGTCGAAGCGCAGATCGAGCAGCGTGCCGTCCATGTCGAGCAGCACGGTGTCGATCTCTTCCCAGCGCGGTTGCGTGCTGTCACCCCTGTATGCGGCGTGCGCTGACGGTTTCAAGGATCGGTCCGAAGTCTTCGCTGACGTTGCGCCGTATCATACGGTCACCGGAGGTTCCGCATGCAGCTGGGCTGGGGTTTGCTGACGATGCTGATTCTGGCGGCGGCCGTCCTGTGGTTCTGGCAGGACAGCCTGGCCGCACGCGAGAGCGCCAATGCGGCCGCGATGGATGCGTGCCGCCGCCTCGGCCTGCAATTCCTCGACGGCACCGTGGCGTTCGCCCGGGTCGCGCTGGTCCGCGAAGCCGGCTGGCTGAAAATCCGCCGCACCTACGTGTTCGACTACACCGCGACGAGCATCGAGCGTCGCCAGGGCTTCGTGCTGCTGACCGGACGTCGGGTCGAGACGGTCGGCTATGCGCCCGGCGAGACGCAGGCAGACGCCGCTCTGGTCCGGACGGAGCCGCTCGCGCCGCACAGCGATGCGCTTCCCGGGGGCAACAACGTGCTCGACCTGCGCGACTGGCGCGAGCGGCAAAATATCGTGCCGCAACCGCCGTCCGGACCCGACGACGAACGCCACTGAGGGGTCGCAAGGCATGCGTATGTTGCGTAAAGTACCCGGCGATGACCGAATCGGAAAACAAGGTCGAGACCGAGACGTTCCGGAGGCTGGAGCGCCTGCGGGAGCTGCGCATCGAGCATCGCGACCTGGATGACGTCATCAACCGGTTGCAGATGGACCTGTACGTCAACGAAGTGCAGCTGCGGCGCCTGAAGAAACGCAAGTTGATGTTGAAGGATCAGATCGCGCGGCTCGAGAGCGAGCTGATCCCCGACCTCAACGCATAAACGACCGACGCGACCGAACACGATGCAGGAACTGCTGCGAAACGCGGGCCGCCAGCTCGAGGCGCTGCTCACCCCCTCATCGCTCCTGCAGCTCGCCTTCATCCTGGGCGCGATCCTGCTGGCGATGTGGTTCGGCCGGATGGTGCGCGGCACCGAGCGCGCCCGGGCGGCGATCGTGCAGCGCGGCTTCCGGGCCCGCATCACCGAGGCGGTGCTGATCGTCACTCCGCACATCGCCGCGCTGGTGATGGTCGCCGCGATCGGCGGCGTGCTGCACGCGATCAAAGCCGAGAGTCACCTGGTCGACATCGCGATCACGCTCGCCGGGCTGATGCTGCTGATCCGCCTCGGCGTCTACATCGTGCGCGTCTCGCTCGGCAACCGCACCAAGGGCTGGGGCGACACGATCACGCTGGTCGTCTGGAGCGTGTTCGCGCTGCACGTGCTCGGCTGGTTCGATCCGCTGGTGCAGGCGCTCGACAGCGTCGGCATCAGCGCCGGCAAGGGCAAGATCACGCTGTGGTCGGTGCTGAAGATCCTGTTCACGGTCGGCGCGTTCATCCTGGTCGCGATCTGGATCGCGCGCTGGGCCGAGCGGCGGCTGATGGCGATGCAGGGACTGGCGCTGTCGATGCGCATCGGCATCGCCAAGTTCGCGCAGGCGTTCCTGGTCGGCCTGTCGATCCTGCTCGGGCTCAACGCCTCGGGCCTCGACCTCACGACGCTCAACGTGCTCACCGGCGCGATCGGCATCGGCCTCGGCTTCGGCCTGCAGGCGATCGCGGCGAATTTCGTCAGCGGCTTCGTGCTGCTGATGGACCGCTCGATCAAGCCGGGCGACGTGATCAGCTTCACCGGCACGACCGGCACGACGACCGAAGGGTTCGGCTGGGTGCAGGAGCTGCGCGGCCGCTACGTCGTCGTGCGCGATCGCGACGGCGTCGAGACGCTGGTGCCGAACCAGCACCTGATCACCAACCCGGTCATCAACTGGAGCTACACCGACCCGCGCGTGCGCCTGAAGCTCCCGGTCCGCGTCAGCTACAAGTGCGATCCGGAGAAAGCGCTCGCAGTGCTGATCAAGGCTGCGGAAGGCCAGTCGCGCATCCTGCGCGATCCGGCGCCGGTGTCGCGCATGATGGGTTTCAACGATTCCGGCTTCGACCTGGAGCTGCGCTTCTGGATCTCCGATCCGCAGGAAGGCGTCAACAACGTGCGCTCCGACGTGAACCGCGCGATCTGGCGTCTGTTCCAGGAGAACGGCATCACGATCCCGGTCGCGCAGCACGAGATCTCCGTGCACATGAGCGATCGCGGTCCGATCGCGCGCGACGTGTGAGCGTGGTGCAGATTCCCGACGCAGCAATCGAGCTGCGCTTCATCCGCTCCAGCGGGCCCGGCGGGCAGAACGTCAACAAGGTCGCGAGCGCCGTGCAGCTGCGCTGCGACCTCAAGCTCTGGCCCGGGCTGCCCGAGCGCGTGAAGCAACGTTTGCGCACGCTCGCCGGCCGTCGCGTCACCGACGACGACGTCATCGTCATCACGGCGCAACGCTTGCGTACGCAGGAGCATAACCGGCGTGACGCGATGGAACGGTTGTCGGAGCTCGTCGACCAGGCGAGCATCGAGCCGAAGATCCGCCGCGCGACGAAACCGACGCGCGCCTCGAAACAGCGGCGGCTCGAAAGCAAGCAGCAACGCGGCCGGGTCAAGCGCACCCGCGGCTCCGTCAAAGATTTCGACTAGAGCGCGATCGCAATACCCAGCCGCAGCTGCGAGTCCAGCTTGCGGTTGTAGTCGAGCAGGCTCTCGCCGTAGCCGTTGAAGTACTGCAGCATCAGCCAGCCGGTCAGATCGCCGCCGCTCAGCTTCGACAGCGGATATGAAGCGTTGAGCTCTACGCTGCCGTAGTCGCTGCGCGTGCCCTTGCGCAGTACGCCCCAGAAGTCGAGCCCGCCCTTGCTGCCGACGCCGAACAGCCAGTCGACGTAGCCGCGATAGTCGGCGATGTCCGGGTTGTCGCTCGCGGCGATGTAGTTGTGGACGAGCGGCGCGAAGTACGCGCGGAAGCCGTCGGGATCGCCGAGCGTGAGCGTCGGCCGCGCGTACAGCATGTTGTAGCTGCGCGAGTCGTCGCCTTCCTTGCCGTTCGACTCGTGGCCGATACCGCTCTCGACGCCGAAGCGCAGGTTGCCGTCGAAGTAGCGCGCCAGATCGTAGTTCGCATAGAACAGCCGCGGCCGGTAGCTGGAATCCTTGAACGGCTTGGACAGCTCGCCGAGATCCCACAGCGCGGTCTGCGAGAACGACAGGTACAGATCATCGATCCACGGCAGGCGTCGCGCCAGGCGCCCGTGATCGTCGAACAGCCGGAAGCGCAGGCTGATCTGGAATCTCGCATTCAATCCGCCGTCGCCGCCGACGACGAAGTACACGGGCTCGTACACCGACACTGCGAGCGGCGGCGGCTTGTCGATGAGCGCGGTGCCGGTCTGCCGAGCCGCAGGCGTGGGCGCGTTCCACGCAGCGTTCGATGACGTGTCGCGTGGCGCGATCGGTACAGCGACGCGATTGGTCTCGAAACCCGTCAGCGTCAGCGTTGCCGTTTCCGCTGCAGCCTCCGGCACATCGCCGCGCAATGCGACCTTCAGGAACTGGCGCGCCGCAATCTCGACCGTGCCGCTGCGATCGGGCGCGAGCTCGAAGTTCATCGCAGCCTTCGACGTCTCCAGGCGCGCACGCAACGGCGCCGGCAACTCCACGCGCAGCGGTGCATCGCTGTCGTTGAGAATCGTGAGATCTGCGCGCAGCGGCGCTCCGGCACGCGCCACGCCTTCCGGCACCGAAAGAATGTATTCGGCGTGCGCGGCGTGACCAGCCGCGAGCAGCGTCGCGACTGCAAGCAGGCGAATGGAAGTCATGAAATGCCTCAACGGTGCGTGACTTGCAGCACGCTGTTGCGGATCTGTTCGTGCAGCACCAGCTGCGCGTCGTCGGCGACGGCGGGCAGCATGTCCGTGTACGTGAGCCGCCCTTCGGCGCTCACGCCCAGTACATTGCGGGCGCGCAACAGATCGATGAAATTCTTGAACAGCGCCTTGTCGAAGAACTCCGGCGAGTTCAGCTCGTACAGCAACGACATGCGCTGCGCCATCAGCTGGCACTGCGATTCGAGCACGTCCTGGCTGATGCGGCCGCTGCCAGACTTCAGCAGCACCGCGATCACCAGGTAGTAGCGCTCGATGATCGGGACTGTCACGTGCGCGAGCACCGACAACTGCACCGCTTCGGTCGAGCCGGTCGGCGGCCGCCGCCATTGCGTGCCGCCGTCGACGGACTCGAGCAGCCCGTGATTGGCCATGTCGTCGAGCGTCTCCATCACCGCGGCGGAGACTTCGTCCTCGCGCCAGCGCAGGAACAGCTCGTCGTACATGTAGGGATAGATGCGCCACATCAGGCGCTGGACGTCCTCGGTGCGCATCGTGCGGTTGTTGAGGAAGCAGCACGCGACCAGCGACGGCAACGCCATCAGGTGCAGGACGTTGTTGCGGAAGTAGGTCAGGAGGACCGAGTTCTCTTCCGTCATCTGCAGCACGTCGCCGAGCGGGTGCTGGTGCCGCTGCAGAACGCCCATGCGCTCGCCATGGCGCACGATCGACAGACCATCGGCGTCCGTGATCCACACCTGCGAGGAATACGGCGCCTGCCGCAACAACGACGCGTACAGCTCCAGCTGCCGAACGAGATCCGTCTCGAGCATCGATTGTTTCGGCGTCGCCAGCAGCGCCAGCGCGATCAGGTTCATCGGCGCGACGCACGCGGCGCTGTTGATGTTCGTCATGATGCGCGCCGCGAGGTCGTCGACGGCGGGCGCGAGCCACGGCGGACGATCGTCCTTCTCGCCCTGCGACGGCTGCCAGTCCGGAGCGTGCTTGCGCAGGATGTCGTCGAGGCGCACGGCTGCGCCGAAGCTCACGTGCACTTTGCCGAACTTCTGCCGCAGCGCCGGCAGCGTGCGCAGCAGGGTGAACACCGAATCCTTTTCCTTCGCCTTGCCCGACAGCTCGCCGATGTAGGTCTTGCCTTCGACCAGCCGCTCGTAGCCGAAGTACACGGGCAGGAACACGACCGGACGGCGCGGATCGCGCAAATAGCTGCGCAGGGTCATCGACAGCATGCCGGTCTTCGGCTGCAACAGCCGCCCGGTGCGGCTGCGGCCGCCCTCGATGAAGAACTCGATCGAGTGACCGCGCGCCATCATCAGCCCGAGGTACTTCATGAACACCATCGTGTACAGCGTGTTGCCCTTGAAGCTGCGGCGGATGTAGAAGGCGCCGCCCTTGCGGATGAAGCGGCCGAGCACCGGCATGTTGAGGTTGACGCCGGCGGCGACGTGCGGCACGGCATAACCCTTGTAGTAGATCGCATAGGACAGCAGCAGGTAGTCGATGTGACTGCGGTGACACGGCACGTAGACGATTTCGTTGCCGTCCGCGAGCTTCTGCAATTGATCGAAGTGATGCAGCTCGACGCCGTCGTACAGACGCGTCCAGAACCAGGTGAGCATGCGCGCCATGATCGCGACGAAGACGTGCGAGTAGTTCGCCGCGATCTCCGCGGCGTAGTCCTGCCCGAGCCGCAGCGCCTCGCGTCGCGAGACTTTCTTCGAGCGCATCTCGTCGGCCATCGCGCGGCGCACCGCGCCCGCGCGCAGCACCTGCGTGACGATGGTTCGGCGATGCGAAAGGTCCGGGCCGATCGCGGCCGCACGTTGCCGCGCCAGTGCAACTCGCAGCGTGCGCGTGAGACGACGCACCGCGCGCGCGGCGTCGGCGCCGTCATCCAGTGCTGCGCGCAACGAAACCGGATCGCCGAACTGCACGAACAGGTTGCGGCCGTTGACCACGACGGAAAGAAAGCGGCGAAAGCGTCCGACCCGCTCCCAGTTCTCCGACAGCAGGACGCGCATCCACGAGCCTTCGCGGTCCGGCGCGCGGCCCCACATCACGGTCACCGGAATGAGATCGACTTCGAGCGCGCGGTCGCCCGCCGCTGCGGCCACGAGCTGACGCAGCGGCGTGGAGATGCGGTGATCGATCCGGTCGCCCCAGAAGCCGGTGCGGCGCTCGAGAAACAGCACCGAGCGTGCGGGCAGCGGCGGCTTCAGACCATCGAGCGGCTCCGGCAGCCCATGCTGCGCGCACACCTTCTCGAGCGCGACCAGGTCGGCGACGCCGAGTACGTCGAGGACGTAGCAGATCGGGCGGTCGTGCTGCGCATAGCGCCGCCGCAGATCGTCGGGCAGCACGTGCGGCCGCGCCCACCACGAAAGCGGCGCGCGCAGCAGCCCCAGCCACAAGCGATCGAGCCCGGACAGTTCAGCCATGCCGGCGAGTGCAGCGGGCTATTGGTCGGCCTGCTGCTGGACGGCTCGATCAGTGGCGCGCTTCTGCTCGTCGACCACGTTCTGGACGTTCTTCGCCTTTTCGATCGGCGTCACGGCCACGTCGCGAAACACCGTTTCTTCGACCGGCGGCGGTGGCTTGTCCGCGGAGCCGCACGCAGCCAGCAACAGACACGCAACCGATGCCGAACCGACCCGCAGGATCCCAGTGAGCATGGCGGCTCCTTCTGTGCTTGTGGCTACAGTCTACGCAGAAAACGGTCCAGGAACTCGCAGACCTCGTCGATATTCGCCGTCAGGCGGTGATCGGAATCGATGAGGTGCAGCGTCGTGCGGTGCTCACGGGCGTAGCGCACGCTGTTCTCGGGCGGCACGACCGTATCGTTCCAGCCGTGCACGATCGTCACCGGGCAGCCGGCGGGCGGCTGCGGAGTGTACTGCTCGTAACCGGGCATGAAGAACGCGGGCGCCAGCACGAACACACCGCGCACCGGCAACTGGCTCGCCGCGGTCATGCAGACATGAGCGCCGAGGCTGGAGCCGACGAGCACGAGCTTGCCGGGCAGGCTCTTGCACGCTTCGAGCATCCGCTGGACGCGCGCAGCCGGATCGTTCATGCCGCGGTAGTCGATCGACTCGACGCTCAGGCCGTGCGCGCGGGCGACCTCGGCCATCGCCACGATCTTCGCGCCCCACGGGTCGCCCTCCAGCCCGTGCGAGAAGACGATGGTGCCGCTCATGCCAGCGGATCTCCATGCTCGCCGTCAGGGACCGCTGCGAAGTCGGCCGAGCGCGGGTCGGCGAGATGCGAGGCGACCACGTTGCGCAGGCTGGAGAAGATCGACTCGGTGCGGCCGGGATACTGCTGCTCCCATGCGCGCAGCATTTTCTTGATCTCCATGCGCTGCAGGTTCTGCTGCGAGCCGCACAGCGAGCATGGAATCAGGGGAAATTCGCGGACGCGCGCATAGCGCTCGATGTCGCGCTCCGCGACGTAGGCGAGCGGGCGGATGACGATGTGCTTGCCGTCCGCGGAGCGCAGCTTCGGCGGCATCGCCTTGAGCTTGCCGCCGAAGAACATGTTGAGGAACAGCGTCTCGACGATGTCGTCGCGGTGATGGCCGAGCGCGATCTTGGTGATGCCGTGCTCGCTGGCGTAGCGGTACAGCGCGCCGCGCCGCAGGCGCGAGCACAGACCGCACATCGTCTTGCCTGCGGGGATCACGCGCCTCACGACGCTGTACGTGTCCTGCTCGATGACGTGAAACGGCACGCCGAGCGCCTGCAGATACTCGGGCAGCACGTGCGCGGGAAAGCCGGGCTGCTTCTGATCGAGGTTGACCGCGACCAGCTCGAAATCGACCGGCGCGCTGCGCTGGAGCGACAGGAGAATGTCGAGCAGCGTGTACGAATCCTTGCCGCCGGACAGGCAAACCATGACGCGATCGCCCGCCTCGATCATGCGGAAGTCTTCGATCGCCTTGCCCACGAGGCCGCGCAGCCGCGCCTGCAGGCGCTTGAAATTGTTGGAGGGCTCGGGGACGGCGGACATGCCCCCTAGTTTAGCGACTCCGGCGGCGATTCTGGCGTTCGCGCGCGGCGCAGGGCGGCCAGGCGCGCAGCGGCCGCTGCGACGAAGCCCCAGCGGTAGGAATTCACGTGATAGAGCGTGCGTTTCAGGTCGGTCCAGCGGCAGGTCCACTCCACCATCCGGCCGTAGAACTCGATGCGGCGGACGCGCCGCTGTTCGAAGACGTGTCGATACGCTTCCTGGCGCAGCAGCGAGGACGGCGACAGTCCGCGCAGGCTCTCGTCGTATGTCGTCTTGAGCGGCACGTGCACGCTCCCGGATTCGATGCACAGATCGACGGCAACCACGCGCTCGCCGAACCGATAGCGATAGATGCGCGCCGCATCGATGCGACAGAAGTCCTCCAGCATCGCGCGATAGAACCGGCCCTGGTCGTTGTCGGCGCGCACGGCGGTCCCCTGCGCGGCCTTCCATTCGGCGCCTTCGAGTCGCCCGTAGTCCTCGATCGCGCCCGCGACGTCTTGCGGGCGCGTCAGTACCTCCAGCAGCGGCACGATGCCTTGCGATTTCAGCTTCGAGCGCTGGGTCCGCATGTTCTGCTGCAGACGTTTGCCGCGCGCCTTCCAGTAGTCGTCGAACGGCCCTTCGACTTCGACCCAGCCGGTCTGGATCCAGTCGAGCGTGCGCACCGTCGCGGAATCGCTCGGCCGCGGCTGCACCCACGGATCCTGGCGCGTCAGGGCCAGCAACAACGGCGCGCCCGGCAACGTGCGCAGCAGACTCTTTGCGACGGCCGCGCAATCCAGCGAGCGCCCCATGACCCACGCGCCGAGCGGCAGCTGCGACGGCTGATAGGTTTCCCACGCGCCCAGACGCCCGCGGCACACGATGCCGAGCGCCTGCTCTTCGCCGGGATCGCCCAGCACCGCCAGCTGCTCGCTGCCGCTGCGAAATATGCGCAGCAAATTGCGCATGAACAGCGAGGTGAGAAACGGCAGTCCCGTGGCGGCGTCGTTGACGCGGTCCCAGGCACTCGCGAAGTCATCGAACCGATCGATCGGAAAAAGACGCCACAGCGCGCGACGAGGGTGCATGCCAGTTAACCGCAAGGGATCCGTTGAAAGAATCGGGATCCCGCGCGGAAAGCTGACAAGCCGCGGCGCTACTCCTCCAGGTATTTCCCTTCGATGTAGCGCAGCCAAGCTGCCGCGGAGAGCGGCTTGCCGGTGGCGTTGCGAATCAGCTCGGGCGTGCTGACGGTCGCGGCGACGCCGTGCACGTTCTGGCGCAGCCAGTCGAACAAGCCGGCGAACTGGCCCGCCGCGATCTCGTCGTCGAGCTCCGGGCGGTCGGCGCGCAGGCTCTCGTAGAGCTGACCTGCAATCACGGCGCCGATCGCGTACGAGGGGAAATAGCCGAACGAGCCGACGGCCCAATGCACGTCCTGCAGGCAACCTTCGGCGTCGCTCGCCGGTCGCACGCCGAGCCGGTCCTGGATGCGCGAGTTCCACGCCTCCGGCAGGTCTTTCACCTTGAGCTCGCCCTTGAGGATCTCGTTCTCGATCTCGTAGCGCAGCATGATGTGCACGGGATACGTGACTTCGTCGGCGTCGACGCGGATCAGGCTGCGACGCACGCGGATCAGCAGCCGGTACACGTTCTCCACTTCCCATTCCGGGCCGCTCACGCCGAACGCCTTGTCCAGGTGCGGCTTGAGGTAGCGCAGGAACGGCCGGTTGCGGCCGATCAGCATCTCCAGCAGCAGCGACTGGCTCTCCTGCACCGCCATGCCGCGATCGCGGCCGACCGGCTGGCCGCGCCACGCCTCCGGCAGGCCGACGTCGTACATCGCGTGTCCGGTCTCGTGGAGGATGCCCATGAGCCCGGAGAGCGGATCGGTCGCGCTGAAGCGCGTCGTGATGCGGATGTCGCCGGGCACGCCGCCGGTGAACGGATGCTCGCTCTCATCGAGCCGGCCGCGGTCGAACGGGAAGCCGACCGCCTTCATCACCTCGAGCGCGAGCTGGCGCTGCTTGGAGGGCGTGTAGCGCCCGTTCATCTCCAGCGGCGGGCGCTTTGCCTGCAGGTCGATCACGTCCTGGATCAGGCCGGGCAGGCGGCGTCCGAGCGTGGTGAAGATGGTGTCGATCTCGGCGCTGGTCATACCCGGGCTGAACTCGTCGACCAGCGCGTCGTACGGGTCGAGGTTCAGCGCCTTGCCGAGGAGCCCCGCCTTGTCGCGGATCAGGTTCACGACCTCTTCGAGGTGCGGGGCGAAGATCGCGAAGTCGCTCTTCTGCTTCGCCTCGACCCACCTCACCTCGGCGCGCGCCGTCGCCTTGGCGAGCCGCGACACCAGGTTGTGCGGGGTCGCGATCGCATGCTCGCGCTCGCGCCGCATCTCGCGCAGGTTGGCGCTCTGCCAGTCCTCGAGGCCGGCGCTGTTCGCCTCGGCCCGGGCAAGCAGGCGCGATACGCGCGGTGAGGTCAGCAGAGCATGGCTTTCGGTCTCCAGCGCGGCGAGCTGCTCGCCCCGCAGGTCGGAGCTGCCCCGCGGCATCATGACGGCCGAATCCCAGCGCAGGATGCTGGCGGCGCTGCGGAAAGCATGCAGCCGCTTGAACTCCTGCTCGAGCTGTTGATACGGCGTGAGCGCCATGGGATCCCGCCAAAAGGGCGGCATTCTAGCAATGCGGGCCGCAGACGACCCGTGCTATCAATTATTTTTACTTGACGATCTGCCCATAAGTCTCAGTGTCTGCTGGCTGCGACTTACGAAATACTTGTTTGGTCGGCGGGGAACGCTGGGGAACTTGCGACGCGCCCGACCGTCTTAGAGACCGTCCTCCTGCGAGAGCGTTCGCTTTGCTGATCGGGCGCTCAGGACATGAGCCGGCAGTGCTTCCCCGCCTGCCGGCTTTTTATTGCGCGCCTACTGCGCGTCGGCGCCTTTGTGGGCCGGCTCGCCGGCGCCGCCGGACTTCGAGCCGCCGCGCAGTTTCTCGATCAGGTGCGCGATGTACTCCGGCGAGCGAGTGTTGCGTGCGACATAGCCGTACACGACAGGAACGACGTACAGCGTCAGCAGCAGCGAGAACATCACGCCGTACACGACCACCGCGCCGATGGACTTGCGGCTCTCTGCGCCCGCGCCAGAGGCGATGAGCAGCGGAATCGCGCCGAACACCGTACACAGGCTCGTCATCAGCACCGGCCGGAGGCGGATCGCAGCCGATTCGATCACGGCTTCGTGCAGCTCGATGCCGCGGTCGCGCAGCTGGTTCGCGAACTCGACGATCAGAATGCCGTTCTTGGCCGCCAGGCCGATCAGCATGATGCAGCCGATCTGGCTGAAGACGTTGATCGACCCTCCCGTGAACCACAGGCCGAGCAGCGCGCCCGTCACTGCGAGCGGCACCGTCATCATGATGATGAACGGGTGCCGGAAGCTCTCGAACTGCGCCGACAGCACCAGGAACACGATCACGAGCGCCAGCAGGAAGGTCAGGTACAGCGCCGAGCCGGAGCGCTTGAACTCGCGCGACTCGCCGTCGTAGTTGATCTGCGCGTACGCCGGCAGCTCGGTGCGCACCAGCCCCTCCATGTAGTCGAGCGCCTCGCCGAGCGAGTAGCCGGGATTGAGGCTCGCGGAGATCGTGATCGAGCGCAGCCGGTCGAAGCGCTTCAGCTCGGTCGGGCCGGCGATCTCCTCGATGTGGACCAGGTTCGACAGCGGGATCAGCGAGTTCGTGGTCGAGGAGCGCACGTAGATGTTGTCGAGGTCGCTCGGCGTCGCGCGGTCGTCCTCGCGGGCCTGCAGCATCACGTTGTATTCCTCGCCGCGATCGAGGAACGTCGTAACGATGCGCGAGCCCATCATCGTCTCCAGCGTGCGGCCGACCGTCGTCAGCGACACGCCGAGATCGGCGGCGCGGTTGCGATCGACCGAGACCTTGAGCTGCGGCTTGCGCGCGTAGTAATCGGAATCGAGGTTGGTGAGGCCCGGATTCTCCGCTGCCTTCGCCAGGATGACGTCGCGCCAGCGCGCGAGCTCCTCGTAGTCGCCGCCGCCGAGCACGATCTGCACGGGTGAGCTGTAACCGCGAATACCCAGGCCGCCCGGCGTCACGACCGTCGCGCGCACGCCGGCAAGGTTCGTCAGCTGCGGCCGCAGGCGCGCCGCGATCTGCTGCGCCGACTCCTTGCGCTCGTCGAAGTCCGACAACGACAGCACCACGCGGCCGATGTTGACCTCGCTGCCGCCGCCGAAATTGCCGATGCGCGACAGCATGCGGCGCGCGTTGCCCTTCTCGACCTCGACCGCGGCGATCTGTTCGACCCGCTTCAGGTAGCGCTCCATGTATTGAAGGCTCGAGCCTTCCGGCGCGGTCAGCATGATCACAACGCGCTGCCGGTCTTCGGACGGTGCGTACTCGGACGGCAGCATCCGGAACAGGATCACAGCGAGCACGAGGGCCGCAGCGCCGGCGCCGACGATCAGCCCCGGTGCGTGCAGGCCGCTGCGCAGCGAGCGCTCATAGACCTGCGACAGCCAGCGGAAGAATCGATCGACAGCGTGTGCGACGCGGCCGCGCACGATGCCGTGCCCGAAGATCTTCGAGCTCATCATCGGCACCAGTGTCAGCGACACCAGCGCCGAGAAGCCGATTGCCGCGGCGATCGTGATGCCGAACTCGCCGAACAACCGGCCGATGTTGCCGGGGATGAACGAGATCGGCAGGAACACCGCGATCAGCACCAGCGTGGTCGCGACCACGGCGAAGCCGATCTCGCGGCTGCCATCGACCGCCGCCAGCAGCGGCGGCTGGCCGAGCTCGATCCGCCGCACGATGTTTTCCAGCACCACGATCGCGTCGTCCACGACCAGGCCGATCGCGAGCACGGCGCCGAGCAGTGTCAAAACGTTGATCGAGAAGCCGGCGATCACCATGATGATGCTCGCCGAGATGATCGAGACCGGAATCGTCACAGCCGGGATCAGCGTTGCGCGCATCGTGCCGAGGAACAGGTAGATGACGATGAGCACGAGCAGCAGCGCGATGACGAGCGCGTGGATGACTTCGCTGATCGAGCCGCGGACGAACACCGTGTCGTCGATGTTGATGCCCATCTTGATGTCGGGCGGCAGCGTCGGCTTCACCAGCGCCATCTCGGCATTGACGCCTTTCGCGACCTCCAGCACGTTCGCAGTCGACTGCGGAACCATGCCGAGGCTGAGCGAAGGCTTGCTGTCGGAGCGCGCCACGTTGCGCAGGTCCTCGGCCGCGAGCTCGACGTCCGCGACTTCGCCGAGGCGCACCAGGTAGCCGCCTTCGCCGCGGCCGACGACCAGCTGGCGGAAATCGCTCGGCGTGTACAGGCCGGTGTCCGTGTGCAGCGTGAATTCGCGCTGGCTGGATTCGATGCGGCCGGCGGGCAGCTCGACGTTCTCGGCGCGCAGCGCATCCTCGATGTCCGTGACGGTGAGCCTGCGAGCTGCCATCGCCTGGCGGTCGAGCCACACGCGCATCGCGAGGCGACGCTCGCCGCTGATGCGGACCTGCGCGACGCCCTTGACGACGGAGAACCGGTCGACGAGGTAGCGCTGCGCGTAGTCGGTGAGCTCCAGCTGCGAGCGGCGGTCGCTCTCCAGGTTCAGCCACATGATCGGGTCGGACGTCGTGTCGACCTTCGCGACCTCGGGCGGATCGGCCTCTTCCGGCAGGTTGTTGAGTACGCGCGAGACACGGTCGCGCACGTCGTTGGCGGCGGATTCGATGTCACGGTCGAGACTGAACTCGATGGTGATGCGCGAGCGCTCGTCCATGCTGCTGGAGCGCAGCGTGTCCACGCCTTCCAGTCCGGCGATCTGATTCTCGATGACCTGCGTGATCTTCGATTCGACGACCGACGCGGAAGCGCCGACGTAGTCGGTGTCGATGCTGACGATCGGCGGCTGGACGTTCGGCGTCTCGCGTACGGACAGGCGGCCCGCGGCCATGACGCCGATGATCGTGAGCAACAGGCTCACGACCATCGCGAACACCGGACGGCGGACGGAAACGTCGGAGAGGATCATGTCTGGCCGTTCACGCGCGCCGGGCCGCCGAGCGCATCAGCTTGCACGCGCACCGGCGCGCCGTCGCGCAAATTCAGCGTGCCGTCGACGACGACGCCTTCGTCGGCTGTCAGCCCTTCCAGGACCTCGACTTCGCCGGGCCGGCGCCGGCCGATCTTGACCGCGCGCTTGTGCGCCTTGCCGTCCTCGATGACGTAAACGAAATGCTGGTCGTTCTCGGGCACGATCGCCTGCTCCGGCAACATCAGCGCCAGGCCTTCACGACGCACCAGCTTGACCGTCATGAACATGCCGGGTCGCAGCCGGGCGTCGCGATTGTCGATCAGCGCGCGGATCGTGACGGCGCGCGTCGTCGGATCGACGCGCGTCGCGACGCTGGCGACGCGGCCACTGAACGGCTGATCGGGATACGCGGTGCTGCGCGCTTCGACCGTCAGGCCCGGCTGCAGCGTCGACAGGAAAATCTCGGGCACGGAGAAGTCGAGCTTGACGATGCTGAGATCGTCCAGCGTCGTGATCACGCCGCCGGGATTGACCAGGCCGCCGAGGCTGACGTTGCGCAAGCCGACGCGGCCGTTGAACGGTGCGGTAATGACACGATCGTGGAGACGCGAGCGCGCCGCCTCGACCCGCGCTTCGTTCGCGAGCAGCGTCGCGTGCAGCTGATCGAGTTGCGCCTCCGACAGCGCCTTCGTCTGGTACAGCTCCTGGCTGCGCTTGTACTGGCTGCGGCTGTCGCTGGCGGCTGCTTCGGCCGCGGCAAGATCGGCGCGGGCCTCGGTGTTATCGAGCTCGATCAGCACCTCGCCCTTGCGCACCTGCTGACCCTCGTTGAAGTGGATCGCCGCGACCCGGTCCGCCACTTTCGCCGTGATGTCGACCGATTCGTTGGCGCGCAACGTGCCGAGCGCTTCGACCTCGTGGGCGAATTCCTTCTTCGCCGCGTGGGTCGTGACGACGGCCACGGCGCGTGCTTCGCCTTTGCTAGCCTCGGCGCCTCCCGCCGCCGCCGACGGCTTTCCGTCCGCGAACAGGTACCACGCGCCGCCGATGAGGACGAGCGCGAGCAGCGCGACGATCACGAGGCCGTTGCGAGTCACGTATTGAGTCAGCCTTCCACCGGCGCCCGGCGGATCGGGAAGTAAACGGAAGGAAAAGTATCTCACTAGCGCGTTGCCAAAAGCGTAGGGGGCCGGGGCATCTGGGCCGCGCGGGACCGCGAAGTGGGTGGCGGACGCGCCGGCGCGCCTGCAGGTCGCGGTCAGGGGGATCCGCGATGCAGGCGCCGGCTACAGTACCGGCGGCGTTGCCGCCGGGCTGTAAAGAATCGTGGAGGGTGAAGGGGTTAGCGTTGTCTGCGACTTAAGCCGCGCTTATGGCTCCGCATCCGAGGCGTCACTGATGCCCTCGAACAACGCAGTCGTCAGATAGCGCTCGCCGGTATCCGGCAGCATTGCAAGGATGACCGACCCTTTCGGCGCCTTCTGCGCGACCTTCAGCGCCGCGGCGAACGTGCCGCCCGAGGAGATGCCGCAGAAGATGCCTTCCTTCGCCGCGAGCTCGCGCGAAGCCTGGATCGCTTCTGCGTCCTCGACCGTCAGCAGTTCGTCGGCGACGGACCGGTTCAGCACGGCCGGGATGAAGTCCGGCGTCCAGCCCTGGATCTTGTGCGGTTTGAACTCCGCGCCGCCGAGGAGCGAAGCCCCGGCGGGCTCGGTGACGACGATGCGGGTGTCGGGACGCGCCTTCTTGATGATCTCGCCGGCGCCGGTCAGCGTGCCCCCCGTGCCCCAACCGGTCACCCAGAAGTCGAGCCGCTTGCCGGCGAAGTCGCGCAGGATCTCCGGGCCGGTGGTGTTGCGGTGGTACTCGGGATTCGCCTGGTTCTCGAACTGCCGCGCGAGGAACCAGCCGTGCTTGCGCGAGAGCTCTTCAGCCTTGCGCACCATGCCGCTGCCGCGCTCGGCTGCAGGCGTCAGGATCACCTTGGCGCCGAGGATGCGCATGATCTTGCGGCGCTCGACCGAGAAGCTCTCGGCCATGACTGCGACGAACGGATACCCCTTCGCCGCGCACACCATTGCGAGCGCGATGCCGGTGTTGCCGGAGGTCGCTTCGACGACCGTCTGGCCTGGCTCCAGCGTGCCGCGCCGCTCGGCGTCCTCGATGATCGCGATCGCGAGGCGGTCCTTCACCGACGAGAGCGGATTGAAGAACTCGCACTTCACGTACATCTCGACGTGAGCGGGCGCGAGCCGGTTGATGCGGACGACGGGCGTGCGGCCGATCGTGGCCAGAATGCTGTCGTAGATCATGTCGATACTCTTGATGGTGTTTGGGCGAATGGGGCGGGAAAGGTCCGCGAGAGTGCGCGTCGAGCCGCGAGACCGTCAACTGTCCCAATTGCCGTTTCGCGCCGATCCGGACGAGCGGCACGCAGCTGCGGACGGCAGGTTCATCGCTGCGGATCGGCGCCCTTGTTGCACTGCCAAATGAGCGTCGGCTAGAGTAGCCGCGGCTGCGTGACGCTCCGGGATGTGCGACACATGAGCGAAGAACGACTCATCAAGAAGTACGCGAACCGGCGGCTGTACGACGCTTCGCAGAGCCGCCACATCACGCTCGACGACATCCGCAACCTCGTGGTCGGCGGTGTGCGCGTGAAGGTCGTCGAGGACAAGACCCACGAAGACATCACGCGGCTCATCCTGCTGCAGGTCATCGCCGACCAGGAGCAGTTCGGGCGGCCGATCCTGTCGACGGCGCTGCTCGAAACGCTGATCCGCTTCTACGGCAACTCGCTGCAGACTTTCCTGAGCGCCTACCTGGAAAAGAGCGTCGCGACGTTCATGCGCGAGCAGGAGGGACTGCCTACCGCCCGGAACGAAGCCGATAGCCGATAGTTTCTCCCTCCATGCGCATTTGCTTCGTCGCTTCCGAGGTGGCGCCGCTCGCGAAGACCGGCGGGCTGGCCGACGTCGCCGGCGTGCTGCCGCGGCATCTGCACGATCAGGGTCACGACATTCGCGTCGTCATGCCGCTGTACTCGAGCATCGGCACTGCGGCGCTGGAGATGCTGCCGGTCGAGGGCGCACAACATGTCGAGCTGCGCCTCGGCGCTCATCTCTATCACTACTCGCTGTACGAGACGCGCCTGCCCGGCTCCGCCGTGCCGCTGTATTTCGTCCACTGCCCGGCCGTCTACGACCGCTCGACGATCTACACCATCGGACCCGACGAGCACCTGCGATTCCTGGTGCTGCAGCGGGCCGCGCTCGACATGTGCCAGCGGCTGAAGTTCGCGCCGGACATCATTCACTGCAACGACTGGCACACGGCGCTGCTGCCGATGCTGCTCAAAACGGTGTACGCGTGGGACCACCTGTTTCGCGCGACGCGCAGCGTGCTGTCGATCCACAACATCGGCTATCAGGGCTGGTTCGACGCGTCGACGACCTACGACGTCGGCGGCAATGTGTGGGATCTCCTCGCGCCTGAGACACGCGCGGGCGGCGGCTTCAACTGGCTGCGCGAAGGCGTGCGCAACGCCGACGCTGTGACGACGGTGAGCCCGACCTACGCGATGGAAATCTCGACGCCGCTCGGCGGCCACGGCCTCGATGGCGTATTGCGCGCACGCGGTGACGCCGTCGTCGGAATTCTCAACGGCGTCGACTACACCGAGTGGAATCCGGCCACCGACCGCTATCTGAAGCATCACTACTCGCCGCAGCACCTTTCAGGGAAAGGACAGACGAAGGCGGCCTGCCTCGATTGGCTGAATCTGAACAGCGATGCGGCCGCGCCGCTGCTCGGCATGGTCACGCGCCTGACGGTGCAGAAGGGCATCGACCTGCTGTTCGACGTGCTGCCGCAGATCATCGCGACGCGCGAGATGTCCTGCGTCGTGCTCGGCAGCGGCGAGGAGCGCTACGAGCGTTTCTTCGAGGGACTGCAGCAGCGCTTCCCGGACCGCGTCGTATTCCATCGCGGCTACAGCGAGGAGCTCGCGCATCTCATCGAAGCCGCGAGCGACATGTTCCTGATGCCTTCGCTGTACGAGCCGTGCGGGCTCAACCAGATGTACAGCCTGAAATACGGTACGGCGCCGATCGTCCGCCGCACCGGCGGGCTCGCGGATTCCGTGCAGCACTGGAATCCGGCGACGCGCCAGGGCACGGGCGTCGTGTTCAACGACTACGATCCGCAGGGCGCGCGCTGGGCGCTGCACACGGCGCTCGATCTGTTCACCGATCGCGACGGCTGGCTGCAGATGATGCGCAATGGAATGGCGCAGGACTTCTCGTGGGACAAGCAGAGCCGCGAGTACCTGCAGCTCTATCAGCGCCTCACTTCATGACTCCGATGCTCACCGTTCCCGTCTCCTGGAACGGGATCTTCTTCGCCATGCTGATGTCGGTGAGCACCTTGCCCTCGACCACGTACTGCACCTGATCGCGGCCGTTCAGCCGCGACATCAGCCGGCCGATGCCGCTGACGAAATTCGTGCGCACGATCATGTCGAACTCGGTCTCGCCCAGCGCCGGCACCACGAACGGCTTGTCGCTGACGCCCTCGGCGAAGCTGTCCCCTTCCAGGAACAGCTTGTAGTCGATGCCGCGGATCGGCAGCTCGCGATCATTGGGGTTCTGCACGTGCACGCGCACCATGAACTGCTGGTTGAAGATGTCCGCGGACGTCATGGCGACGCGCACCAGCGTGAGCCGCGGCACTGCGACCTTGGGTCCGAGCGCGCAGGCCGCGAACGACAGCGCGAGCGTGCAGAGGGCGGCGCGAAACGATCGCTTCATCGAGGCTCCCAGCGGATCCGAAGTCCGGCCCGCATGGTCGCCCAGCGCCGCGCTTTGCGCAAAGCTATTTTCGCAGGCGCGCGGCCATGTCGCGCGTCACGAGCGCGACGCCGTTCTCGCTGATGTAGAAGCGCCGCGCGTCCTCCTCGCGATTGACGCCGATGAGCGTGCCGGGCGGCACGGCCGCGCCGGTATCGATGATCGCGCGCTTGATGATGCTGCCCGCGCCGACGCGCACGTCGGGGAAGATCACGGCGCGCTCTAGGTAGCTGCGCTCCTCGACCCGCACGTTGGAGAACAGCAGGCTCTGGTTCACGTGCGCGCCGGAGATGATGCAGCCGCCCGACACCATCGAGTTCACGGCCATGCCGCGCCGCCCGTCCTCGTCGAGCACGAACTTCGCCGGCGGGTACTGGCGCTGGTAGGTCCAGATCGGCCAGTCCTCGTCGTAGATGTTGAGCTCGGGGTCGGCGTGCACCAGCTCCATGTTCGCTTCGTAGAAGGCGTCGACCGTGCCGACGTCGCGCCAGTAGTGCTGCACGCGGGTGTTCGAGTCGGTGAACGGATAGGCAAACACCTTCAGCGAGCCGAGCGCGTTCGGAATGATGTTGCGGCCGAAGTCGTGGTTCGTGTCGGGCCGCTTCGCGTCCTCTTCCAGCAGCCGGTACAGCAGGTTCGCCTTGAACACGTAGATGCCCATCGAGCCGAGCGCGAACTGCCCGCGCCCCGGGATGCCCTCGGGCTCTGGCGGCTTCTCGGAGAACTTGGTGATGCGGTACTCGGTGTCGACGCTCATGACGCCGAAGGCGGTCGCCTGCTCGCGCGGCACTTCGACGACGCCGACGGTGATGTCGGCGCGCTTCTCCACGTGCGAGGCCAGCATCGGGCCGTAGTCCATCTTGTAGATGTGATCGCCGGCCAGCACCAGCACGTGCCGCGGATGGTGCAGGCGGATGATCTGCAGGTTCTGGTACAGCGAGTCGGCGGTGCCGCGGTACCAGAAATTGCCCATCTGCTGCTGCGCCGGGATCACCTCGACGAACTCGTCGAACTCGCCGCGCAGGTAGCCCCAGCCGCGCTGGATGTGCTGGATCAGGGAATGCGCCTTGTACTGCGACATGACGGAGATGCGACGGATCCCCGAGTTCACGCAGTTCGACAGCACGAAGTCGATGATGCGGAACTTGCCGCCGAACGGCGTCGCCGGTTTGCAACGGTGGTCGGTCAGGTGCTTGAGGCGCTCGCCGCGGCCGCCTGCCATGATGACGGCGAGCGTGTGCCGCGTGATACGACTGACGTAGCGCCGCACCGGGACGCGCCTTTGCAGCGTCGATGGGGCATTTTTTGCGCGCGCGAGCGTTGGTCTTTCTTGCATGTCAGGAGCTCTCGTATCCCGTGCAACCGGATCGACCCGGACTGCCATGTTAGCCGACCGCGGGGCCGCGGACCGACGCTTGCCTGACGGGCGGGGCTTCGGCATTGTGGAAAACGCCTCGTGCCCGCTTTCCGGTTCCTGTCCAGGCACGGAATGAGCTGAATGACCGTACAAGTCCGAATGCCGCGTAGCCGGGTGCTCCTGTGTGTGCTCTCGAGCGTCTTCGCTTGCAAAGTCCATGCACAAGCGCCGCCGCCAGCAGCCCATCCGGCCCCGCCGCCTGCTGCCGCGAAATGCCTGCCGGCCGGCAACGGCTATCTGCGTGCACGGCTGTCCGGCGCATTGAGCACCGAACTGAACTGGGGCAACGACGGGACCGAATGCACCGGCGCCGTGCGTCCGACCGATGGCGGCATCCGCATGCGCTTCAGCCGGGCGGAGGGCGCGGGCCGGCTGGTGCTGGTCTTCGGCATCGCGAAGCTGCCCGAGGGCAAGGCCGCACACAACCTGCCGGTGAACGTCACGCTGATCCGCGAGGGCGCGGGTGAGTTCTTCAGCACCCAGGGCGATGACAAGTGCACCCTCGACGCCGTGACCCAGGACGTGATCGTCGGCATTCCCCGTCGCGCGCGCTCATACCAGGTGACGGCGCGCGGTTTCTGCACGGAGCCGGCGCGCGCAGTGCGCGGCAAGGGCGCGGTGCTGCTGTCGCGCTTCGACTATTCGGGTCGCGTCGACTTCGAGAGCCAGGATACGCAAACAGACGACATACTGACGGCGGACAAGCAATGAAGCATCGAGCTGGATTCCTCGCGGCCCTGGCGGCTGCATGCCTGTCGATAGGTGCGGCGACGGCCGTCGCTGGCGCGGACAACGACGCGCAGCAACTCGATCGCGCGTTCTCGCGCTCGACGCTGCAGATTGCAACGCCGGACGCCAAGCTGCACAGGATCGATGTGTGGATCGCGGACAACGACATGCGCCGCGCGCGCGGCCTGATGTTCGTCGAGAACATGGCCGACGACGCCGGCATGCTGTTCATCTATCCGCAGCCGCAGGAGATCTCGATGTGGATGAAGAACACGCACCTGTCGCTGGACATGGTGTTCGTGAGCGCCAACGGTCGCGTGCACAGCATCGTCGCGAACACCAAGCCGATGTCGCTCGACACGATTTCCTCGAAGGGCACGGTGCTGGCCGTGATCGAGCTCAAGGCCGGCAGCGCGGCGCGCATGAACATCCGGCCCGGCGCCCAGGTCATTCACCCGGCTTTCAGCCTGAACTAAGCATCTTTCAGCTGGAACCAGCAGTTGAACGCGACAGTGATGCGCTCGCCGTCGCCTTCGTACGGCTTCACGTCGTGCAGCACCCATGATGGGAACAGCACCAGCTGGCCCGCCTCCAGATCGATCTGGCGCACGCCGGACGCAAACGCGCCGCGCATGCTGGCGTTCGCGGCGTCGAGGTACATGTTGGACGCCAGCAGCGGATTGACGAACGACAGCAGACCGCTGCCGCGCTGACCGGGATCCACGCAATACACGCCGGACCACGACGCGTTCGGATGATTGTGCAGACCGAAGAACCCGCCGCGCCGCGTGACGTGGAACCACGCGTCCGAGTAGATCAGCAGCCGGCTGCGCATCGCGTCGTCGTACCCGTTCACGTCGCAGACGCACTTGATCAGGTGCCGCCAGCAGAATTCCTTGAGCTGCTGCAGGCAACGCTCCTGCGAGCGGAACAGCCCGAAGTTGCTCTCGAAGACCTGGTTGTTACGCTGCGTGAGCGGCCGCGGATTGGCGTGCTCGCCGCCGGCCGCGGTGCGCGCGAGGAACAGCGTCCGCAATTCCTGGTTCACCGCCGCGCAGTTGTCGAGCCGCGCGAACCCGAACGGGACGGCGAAGAACGGCATGATGTCGGCCATGGTCAGCGCACCCGGGTGACTGCGGTCGCGCGGCTCGCGACCACCAGCTTGTGCGAGCCGAACGTGCCGGCAATGATCGAGACCGCATCGCCGACCTTGAGCGGAAAATATGGACCCACTTCTTTCTGCGCCCAGACCTGGCCGTTGTCGAGCGTCACCAGGAGCTCGCCGCGCGCGCGCTTCTCGACGCCGGCGACCGTGGCGCTGATGCGCTTCGGTGTGTTGTCCTGCTTGGGATCGTCATCGTCGCGGTTGCGCGCCAGCTCGCTGCCGTGAACGCCGAAGTCCTGCGTCGCATCCACCTTCTTCGCGTCGGCTGCGGGCGCGGCCGCGCGATCGAAGCACGCGAGGCGTCGTGCGTCGTCCCGCTCGCGCGTGCACGCGGCGATGCGCTGCGACAGATCGTCGCCGGCCAGCGCAGGTTGAATCGCCGCTGCTGCCAGCAACACTGCGGCAAGAGTCGGGTACATCGTTGTCATAGTCGGTTGCCCTTCAGAAATTCCCACGCGCTGCGGTTCACCTCGGCAGCGACCTCCGAATATGCGTGGCGGTGACGCGGGATCACCGTGACGCTCACGCTATGACCCGCCCGCTCGAGCGCCTTCTGCGTCTTGCGCACGGCGATCAACGGAAAGTACTCGTCGCGATCGCCGATGAAGATCGCAATCGGAATCTTGCGGCGCGCGTACGGCACGGCGCGGAACTCGCTCGGCTGGCGCCACGCGCCCGCGTGCACCGCAGTCGCCGCAAACAATTCCGACTCCAGCATCGACAACGTCAGCGAATAGACGGCGCCGCCGGAGCTGCCGAACAGATAGATGCGGCTGCGATCGATCGAATGTTTCGCGGCCACGTCGTCGATCAGCGCGCGAATGAACTCCGGTCCGTCCGCCCGTAGCTGCCACGCCTCGGTCTCGCGCGCGTCCGGCCCCGCAAGCACGATGCCCTCTTCTTGCGCGAGCGGCATCCACCAGCTGACGATCGCAGCGCCGCTGCCAAACGAGCCGTGCAGCAACACGAGCAGCGGCGCGCCCGACGCAGCCACCGTCGGCGGCGCGAACAGCGCGTAGTTGCGCTTCAGTCCGGCGAACTCGAAGGATTCCTTCGACGCCTTGTCGACGGCATCCGCACGCGCGCTGCAGGCGAGCAACGACACCAGGATCGCGAGGGAGAAGACTGCAGGCACGATCGTCTGCGCACAAAAGGACAATGAAGGCCTGCTGCATTGTCGATCATGCCGCGCACGCTTGCTAGACTGCCCGGACTACTCAGATCGGCGGTGAGGAGATTCGATTGAGCGCGACGCAGGCAGCCAGCGAGGTCAGCGAGCTGATCGCGCACGCTGAGCGCGCACTCGCAAACGGTGATCGTGCGCGCGCCGATGCGTTGCTCCTGCGCGTCAAAGCCGTCGATCCCGAGCATCCTGCAATCCTCAACGAGACCGCCCTGCGCGAGTTACGCAGCGGTAATGCAGCTGCCGCGCGCGAGTTGCTGGAACGCGCGGTCGCGCGCGACGGCGCGAACACGCGCCTGTTGATGAATCTCGCGGGCGCGCTGCGCCGCCTGGGGCTCGCTGCCGATGAAATGGGGATCATCGAGCGCGTGCTTGCAGTGGAACCGCGGCACTTGTTCGCACTATTGCAAAAAGCAACGCTGCTGGAATCGCAAGGCAAGACGCGAGCCGCTGCGAAGGTGTATCACAACGCGCTGCAGACCATTGCGCCGGGCGCGAGCCTTCCCGGCGCGCTGCGCGGGCTGATCGACAAGGCGGTCGAAGCAACCAAAGCGAACGACGCAGCGCTCGAATCTCATCTGGGCGAGCAGCTTCAGGACTTGCGCACGCGCCATGCCGCTGCGGAGCAGGATCGCTTCGACCACTGCGTCGCCGGTTTCCTCGGCCGCCGGCGGATCTTCACGCCGCAGCCGACGTTCCTGCATTTCCCGCAGCTGCCGGCGCGCGAGTTCTATCCGCGCGCGGAGTTTCCGTGGCTCGATAGGCTCGAAGCTGCGACCGCCGACATTCGCGAGGAGTTCGAGCGCGTCTTTACCGAGGACGCCGCGAGCCTCGAACCGTACGTCGCTTATCCGCAGGGCGTGCCGCTCGATCAGTGGGCCGAGCTGAATCACTCGCGCCGCTGGAGCGCCTTCTATCTGTGGCGTGACGGTAAGCCTGTCGAGGAACACCTGCAGCGCTGTCCCCGCACGGCGCAACTGCTCAGTACGCTGCCGCTGCTGCAGATCGCCGGGTACGCACCGACCGTGTTCTTCTCGATCCTCGACGCGAAGTCGCACATTCCTGCGCATACCGGCGTCACCAACACGCGGGTGATCGTGCACATGCCGCTGATCATTCCGCCGGGCTGCCGCTTCCGTGTCGGCTCGACGACTCGCGAGTGGCTGCCCGGTGCAGCCTGGGTGTTCGACGATTCGATCGAGCACGAAGCATGGAACGACAGCAACATGCCGCGCGCGATCCTCATCCTGGATGTCTGGAATCCGTACCTGACCGCGGCCGAGCGCGATCTGGTCAGCGCAATGGTGACGGGCATCGCGCGGTATTACGACGACTCGGCGCCCCTCGGCGAGAAACACTGATGCCTGCACGTTGCACCTCGACGTTCGCCGTCGCCGCCGTTGTTTTGCTTGGCGCTGGCGTCGTACACGCGGCCGCAGATGCCGTGCCGCCGGCGCTGCGGGCCTGCGCCAACGTGAAAAATAGTTCCGAGCGGCTGGCGTGCTACGACCGGACGATCGAGCACCTGTCGTCCGACTCAGCGGCCGCCGCACCGGAGCGCTCAGCCGAAGCCAGCTTCGGCGCATCGAGCATGCGCGGGACCGAGCCGGCACAGAAGATCGAACGGGAAGAGCTGACTTCGGTCAGCGCGCACGTCACCGCGTTGAGTCACGACGCCAGCGGTGCGCTCGTCATCAATCTCGACAACGGACAGCAGTGGCGTCAGACGAGCGGCTCGAGCTCGCCGCTCCTGGAAGTCGGTCATGAAGTCACGATCTCGCGCGCGGCGCTGAACTCGTTCCGGATGTCGACGCCGAGCGGCCGCGTCCTCAAGGTCAAACGGGTCCTCTAGATCTCCCACTCGGGCTTGCGGCCGCCGCCGTGCGCGTCGATCGCGTCGAACAGCGCCACGACCAGCTCACGCTCTTCTGCCGAAAGCTCCGGCCGCCACACATCGAACAACAGGATGACGCGGGTCTCGGCGCTGCGATTCCACGCCTCGTGCTCGATCGTGTCGTCGAACAGCCAGGCTTGCCCTTGCTGCCAGTCGCGCTGATCGTTGCCGACGCGGAACGTGCACTGCGCCGGCACGATCAGCGGCAAGTGACATATCAACCGCGTGTTGACCAGGCCATTGTGCGGCGGAATGTGCGCGCCGGGCTGCAGTAGCGAGAACAGGATCGATGGCGAGCGGTTCGCCACGCGCGCGAGCGGCACGTCCTGCAGCGCCTGCATCGTGCGCGGACAACGCGCAGCGTTCTCGGCGACGACCTCGCCGTTCCTCCATAGATAGAAAGCGCTCCACGCGGGATTGTTCACCATGCCCGCCTGCTCGTTCGGCGGGCGATTGGCCTTGGGTTGCACGTACGGTGCGAACGAGGTGGGTTGCTGCATCACCGCCTGCAGCTCGGCGGCGATCGCATCGGTCTCGCGCTCCAGCGCATCGAGCCACGGGAACTGCTCGCGCCCGTAGAACTGGATCTGCGGCAGGCCCGGAAAGTAGTAGTAGCGAGGCTGCTGCAGGTAGATCCGCTTCTTGCCGAGGACGATGTCGAGCGACTGCGCGAACCGCTGACTGCTGGTGGCCCGGTCGAAGCCGCGCGCCGCGAGCTGACTGACGATGTAGTCCTGGTATTCGTTCGCGTAGCGCTCGTACATCGAGCGCGCCCGCTGCAGGTCCGGCAGCAGCTCCCGCGGCACCTGCTGCGCAGGTCCGGCGGCCCGCAGCGCCGCAAGGTAGAACGACGAAGCCGCGCGCGCGTCGCCGGCACTCGCCAGATGATCCGCCTTGAGAATAAGGGCGCGAACATTGCGCGGCTCTGCCGCGAGCACCCGGTCGATCTCGTTGATGTTCATGAGCGTGATTGCGGCCGCACAGCTCACCGCGCGGCGGCGCATTATGACCCATGACCGGGCGATAGTGGGGACGCTATAGTGGCGCCACGCACTCGACCTCGAGCTTTCTTCGACATGCAGCCGCATTCCCATGGTGAGAATCCCGCCGGCCTGAACAAGGCAGCCATGCAGGCGCTCGCGGCTGGCGATTTCGCCACGGCGGAGGCGCTGCTGTTGCGACTGGTCGCCGCCGACCCGGCCAGCATTCCGGGCTGGCTGAATCTCGCCGCCGTCCGGCGCCGCCTGAACAATTCCGAAGGCGCATTCGCCGCCCTGGGCGAGGTCATGCGGATCGAGCCGCGGAACTTCCCGGCGCTGTTGATGAGCGCAACGCTGCTGGAGCGGGAAGGCCGGATGAAGGCGGCAGCGAGTACCTATGGCGCTGCTCTTTCGAACGCTCCTCCGGACCAGTACCTGGACGAGCCGACGCGTCAGGCTGTCGCCCACGGGCGCGAAATCCACGGCCGGCACACGGGCGAGCTGCACGACTTCATCCGCGCGCGGGTCGGCGAAACGCAGCGCCAATGCGCACCGGCCGAGCAGCAGCGCGTCGAGGCGTTCATCGCGACGACGCTGCGCGTCCGCAAGCGCTACCAGCAGGAGCCGCTCGAGTACTACTTCCCGGGCCTGCCAGCGATCGAGTTCTACGAGCGTGCGGAGTTTCCGTGGCTGGAGGAGCTGGAAGCGGCGACCGAGCCGATGCAGCGCGAGCTGGCGGGAATCCTGCGCGAGGACCAGGCCGGGTTCGCGCCGTACATTCACTACGACGATCGCATGCCGCTCGACCAGTGGCGCGAGCTGAATCATTCGCCGCGCTGGAGCGCCTTTCATTTCTACGAGAAGGGGCAACCGATCGCGGAGCGCTGCAACCGGGCGCCGGCAACGATGCAGGTCCTGGCGCGGCTGCCACAGGCGCAGGTGCCGCTGCGCTCGCCGTCGGCGCTGTTCTCCGTGCTCCAGCCGCACACGCGCATCCCGCCGCACACTGGCATTGCCAACTTCCGGCTGGTCGTGCACCTGCCGCTGATCGTGCCGCCGGGCTGCGGCTTCCGCGTCGGCGGCGAAACGCGCCAGTGGCGCCTGGGCGAAGCCTGGGTGTTCGACGATACGATCGAGCACGAGGCCTGGAACGACAGCGACCAGACCCGCATCATTTTCATCTGCGACGTGTGGAGTCCGCGGCTGTCGCCGCAAGAGCGCGCGGCGATCGGTCAGGTGATCGCGGCGACCGATGCCTTCAACGGCACGCAACCGAGCTCGAGCGTCTAGATGTTTCCTGCAGGAGAGATCCGTCGTGCTGCTGAAGATTCGCAATTTGCTGACGCCGCCGGAGATCGCGCGGCTGACCACGTTGAGCCAGGAGCTGCGCTTCGTCGAAGGTCGCGCCAGCAATCCCGCCAACGAGACCAAGAACAACCAGCAGGCCGACACCAGCGATCCGAAGAACGCCGAGGTGTCGCAGCTGGTGAGCGGCGCGTTCGCGCGCTCGCGCGAGTTCATGGATTTCGCACTGCCGAAGCGCGTCGCGCCGCCGCTCATGAGCCGCTATTCGCCGGGCATGAAGTACGGTGCGCACGCGGACGCCGCGCTCATTCCGCTGGGAGCCGCGCGGCTGCGCTCGGACGTTTCCTGTACGGTGTTCATCAGCGAGCCCGCGACGTACCAGGGCGGCGAGCTGTCTATCATCATCGGCAACCAGGCGATCGCGTTCAAGGGCGCAGCGGGTGAAGCGATCCTGTACCCCTCGACCACATTGCACGAAGTCATTCCGGTGCGCTCCGGCGAGCGGCTGGTGGCGATCACGTTCATCGAAAGCTTCATCGCCGATCCGCATCTGCGCATGCAGGTGTACGAGCTGAACGAAATCGCCGCGCTCGAAGGCACCACGATGCGCTGGGAGAACCGCGTGCGGCTCGACGTCGTGCGCCAGAACCTGATGCGCATGTGGACGACCACGTAGCGCTCTCGAGATATGGGCGACAGCAGCGATCCGCAGGCTCTGCTGCACAGCGCGGCAGCGCTGGAGAAGGCCGGGCGCCTCACTGAGGCCGAAGCCGTCTATCAGCGCCTGCTCGCGCGCTGGCCCGATCTGCCGGACACCTGGTACAACCTCGCGCTGCTACAGCGGCGCGCAGGACGCTTCGATGCCGCGCTCGCCTCCTATCAGCAGGCGCTCGATCGCGGCGTCTCCGGGCCCGAAGAAGTTCACCTCAACCGCGGCGTGATCTATTCCGACTACCTGCGCCAGGACGACGCGGCCGAGCGCGAGCTGCAGGCGGCGCTGGCGCTCGAGCCTGCTTACGTCCCTGCCCTGCTCAATCTCGCGAACCTGCGCGAAGACTTCGGCAAGCAGGCAGAAGCAAGCGCGCTCTACGAGAAAATCCTGGCGCTCGATCCGCGCTGCCATACCGCGTTGGCGCGCTACGCGGGGTTGCACAAGGTTGCGGGCGCTGACGATCCGCTGGTCGCGAGGTTGCGCGCGGCAATCGCTGACGCGCGCACGTCGCCTGCAGATCGCGCAGAACTCGGCTTCGCACTCGGCAAGGCGCTGGACTCCTGCAAGGCGTGGGACGCCGCGTTTGCCGCTTACGCAGCCGCGAATCGAGACAGTCGGCAGAGCGCTGCGCCGGGCACTGGCGTCTACGACGCGCGCGCGCACGAGCGTTTCGTCGACGAGCTGATCGCGACGTTCCGGCCGGGTCAGCCCGCAGCAGCACGCTCGTCGCAGTCCACGCGTCCGCTGTTCATCTGCGGGATGTTTCGCTCCGGCTCGACGCTCGCGGAGCAGATCCTCGCCGCGCACTCGCGCGTGACGGCGGGTGGCGAGCTGGCATTCCTGCCCTCACTCGTGCGCACGACGCTCGCGCCGTTTCCAGCCACGATGCAAAGTGTGACGCAGGCTCAGCTGGAGCAACTGTCCGCGCGCTATCTGGACATGCTCGCGCGACTGTTCCCGCGCGGCGACCGAGTCACGGACAAGCGCCCGGACAATTTTCTGTACATCGGCCTCATCAAGAGCCTGTTTCCGGACGCCCGGATCGTGCACACGACCCGCGATCCGCTCGACAACTGCCTGTCGATCTACTTCCTGCATCTCGATCACAGCATGAGCTACTCGCTCGATCTCGCGGACATCGCGCATTACTACGTCCAGTACCGACGGTTGCTGGCGCACTGGAAGACGCTCTATGGCGCGGACATCTTCGATCTCGACTACGACAGGCTGGTGCACGAGCCGCGCCCGGTCATCGAAAAACTCACGGCGTTCTGCGGTCTCGAATGGGAAGAAGCGTGCCTGTCGTTCGAGCAGTCAGCGCGCGCAGTGAAAACCGCGAGCGTGTGGCAAGTGCGTGAGCGTCTGTATCATCGCTCCTCGGGCCGTTGGCGCAACTACGCGGCGCACGTCGCGCCGCTGCAGACCCGTCTCCGCGAAGCTGGAATCGAACTCGACATCTAGGGTCCGACCGGCCGATTGCGGATCCACTGCGACAGCACCCACTTGTCACCGGAGGTCGGCGGCATGCCGGCGTGCACGGTGTCGTAATCGGGCGCGCCGTTGGCGTCGACGTTGCTGAACAGCAGCGCGTCGCCGCGCCCGCCGCGATACTGCCAGTCGAGCCGCGGGAACTGCGTCGCGCCGCCTTCGTAGCCTTCGTTCAAGTAAATCAGGAACGTCGCCGCACGCTGGCCACGCGCTGCGAGCTCGCGCGCCAGCTCCGGCGTCTTCGCCTCGATGAAGTCCGCGTGCAACGCGAACTGTTCGCCCGGCGAATAGTGCAGGAGCTTCGCGATCTCGAAATGCGTCACCGGCTCGCCGCTCACCGCGGCGATGCGATCGCGAATCAGGCTGAGGGCAACATCCGCGCTGAAGATCGTGAGCGCCATCTCGCGATTGGTGCGCGTCTCGGCGACCTGGGCCGTCGAGCTGTCTCGATAAACCTTCGCGCGCTGCAGCCCGCTGCCGGCACGGCCGATCAGCCACTGACATTCCTCCGGCGTCGCGAAGCGCTCCAGCACGACGATGCGCGGCCGCTCGAATGCAACGCGAGCACCTGGCGGCGCACGCAGCGACGCGACGTCGACCTTGCGTCGCAGAGCCATCGGGTCCGCGCCTTGATCACGAGCCAGGAGTTGCAGCTCGCGCAACGCAGGATTCCAGCCGAGCTCCGCCGCGCGAGCGAGATGATCGAGTGCGTTATCGACACTGCGCGCCTGCCCGACGCCCCATGCAGTACAAACTGCAAGCAGTGCCGCCGCCTCGCCGCCGCCCCGCGCAGCTGCGTCGCGCAGAGTCGCGATGGCCTTGTCCATCGACATCGGCACGCCATCGCCGATCAGCAGGCGCTTGCCGAGCGTCGTGAGCGCGGCCGCGTCGGTCATCCGGGTCTCCTCGCATCCAGGACCGCCGCCACAGCGGGCTGCGATTTCGCCAGGCTCTCGAGCCAGCGCAGACCCGTGGCGATCTGCGCTGCGTTATTCTGCCGCGATTGGCGCAGCAGCTCGCGCCGCACCTGCGGCGAGTACTCGAAGTCCGGCGACTTGGAGTAGCGCGTCAGCACCGGGCTGCGCGCAACCTCGGAGAGCCAACGCGAGTCCTGCGGCAACTGGAAATGCGCGGCGACGCGACCGACTCCGCCGGCGATATCGCCGAGGAAGTCGTCGAAATCGAGACTCATGATGCGCGCGCCCAGGCGCGTGACGGCATCGTGCTGATTCCAGGTCTCGGCGAGCCAGCTCATCGCAGCCATTTCGCCGAGCGACAACGCATGCAACGGCGGCAACCGTGTCGCGATGCGCGCCTGCAGCTGACGAATGCGCACCGGTCCGTGCCCGCGCAAATCGATGCCGGAGTTCTGGCCGGCCAGCAGCGTCGCGAGATACGGCTCCGCGGCCAGATTCAGATAGACAGCGCGCGCACGATCGTGCCGTTCCAGCAGCCGCGCCGCGATCCTGCATGCGCTGCTGGTCGCTTTGAGAACGACCGAGTGCGTAGCGGCATATCCGCGGCTCCAGATCGTCAGCAGCGCCTGCTCCAGAGCATCGAAGTCGCGCCGGCTCAGCAGCGATTCCGGCAACTCCAGCGTGTCGTGCGCATCGGCCAGCGAGCGCAACGGCAGCGGCTCGCGCAGCGACAGCACGCACCCGCTCTCATCGAGCAGGCGGCTGAGGAGCGTCGAGCCGACGTGGCCGGTGTGAAAGATGAAATGCAGCGGCATGCGCTCGCCGAGCGTCTGCGCCGCGTCCAGCACGCTCCTGAGGCTCGCCCATCCGCCTTTGACGTCAGGCGCGAGGATGCGGTCGTCGAGAAAGCTCGCAGCCCGGTACGCGCCCTCATTCAGCTGGACGAGCAACGCAGCATCGCGCGCCAGGTCGACCTTCTGCAGGTAGACATCGGGCGAAGCAGCGAGACTGAGCATCACCGGATCCGCGAGACCTTGCTCGAGCGGCCGTTCGGCGTGACCAGAGAGTACGAGCCGAGCGCGCCGCGCTCGATCTTCACCGTGTCGCCGGTCTTGAGCTTGACCCTCGAGTTCGCCGCGATCTCGGCCCACACCTGACCGTTGTCGAGCGTGACGATCAGCTCTCCATGCGGCTTCGTCCCGAGAGCCGTGACCGTCGCACTGATCTCATTCAGAACTTCATGCCGGTCCGGCTTGATATCGCCGCGTGCACCGAACTTCTGCTCAGGAGTGGGCGCCGGCGTTGCGGGTTGAGGCGCGGCGGCCGGCGACGGCGCTTTGCGCAGGTTCGCCACGACAGCATCGAAACAACGCAGCCGCTGCGCATCGTCGGATTCGTCCCCGCAGGCGAGCATCGCCTCGGTCGTCCGCTCCGCCGCCTTCGCGGGCGTAAAGCCCGTGCCCGACAACACGACTGCCCCTGCCGCCACGATCACCCAACGATTCATGCAAGTCCCTCCGACTTCATTTCAGTCTCGACGATCACTCCGGCCGCGATCAGCTGCGCGAGCACGCCGCGCAGCTCCGCCGGATCCGTGCTCGCATGGCGCGCGAGTGCATCGCCCAGCGAGAACAGACGCTGCCTCAGAATCCACTCGACGGTCGGATGCGTCGCGCCGAGCGCGATCTCGCCCTGGTCCGTAACTGCGACATGGCCGCTGTCGCGTCGCACGACCTGTGCGCGCCGCGCGATCGAGTACCACGTCGGTTGCACCTGCGTCGGCAACTCGAAGTCCGCACGCGGGCCAGCCAGGCCGCGCTGATGATTGAGCACGTCGGTCGCGAATGCCGGCGATGTCATCACGGCCTGGACGCGCTGCGCGAGCGTTGCGAGTCGTTGACGCAGCTCCGCCTGATTGCGCGCATCCGGCAGGTACTGTCGAAATGCGCTTTCCGCGGTGAGCGCGTTCTCCAGCAGTTTGAACAACGCAAGCCCGGTCGCGGGCGTTACTCCGAAAGAGACGTGCAGCGATGCCTGCGCGCCCGTCAACGCGTCGTGGTACTGGCCACGCGGCAGATACAGGATGTCACCGGGCTTCATCTCGGCTTCGAACAGCAGCCGCCCGCGACTCGCGGTGAGCCACTTCTCGATCTCTTCGCCGGGCGGTAGCGGCAACACGGGCGCATCGGCGCGCGACTCGTAGACGCGCCAGGTCTTCTCGCCCTCCATCTGCACCGCGAACACGTCGTGCAGATCGAAGTGCGTCTGGAACGCCTGCACTCCCTTGAAGGAGCAATAGACGTTGGCGGCGACGCGCGCAGCGAACTCGCGTTCCAGCATTTGCGCGATCGACGCGACTTCCGGGCAGACGCGGTGAACGTGATTCGCGACCAGGCTCGCACCCAGCCCGAGCAGCGCCTTGACCTTGGCCGGGTCGGCCGGCGCCTTCGTGCCTGGGCGCAGGTCGGTCGTGTCGCAGTAGTTCTCGCGCAGCGCCGCGCGATTCTTGAAATAGACCTTGAGCGTGTCCTCGTTCCAGTACGGCGCGATGCCGAGCACCTCGTTGAAGCGCTGCCAGCTCAGCGCAGCCGCAGGGCCCGCCGCCTCGCGGCGAATGTGAACCGGGCGCGTGCCGAAGTGCTGCGCTCGAAAGGCCGCCGCGTCGCAGGGCGCGATGAAGCTCGCGAAATCCGTCATGGCCGGCACGCTAGCATCGACGCTCAGCGTAGTCACGAAGCGGCAGGCGTGAGCGAGCGTTGACACCCGCGACGCGCCAGTGTTCTCTTCGCGCCATGCAGCAGGATGAGGAGGCCGGACTTCCGGTGCGCGCGGGACTGGCGCCGACCGGCCTGTACCTGGCGCTCCGCCAGATCGGCCGCGACGAGCTGCAGGACGCGTTCATGCAGGAGACGATCGCGCGGGTCCCGGCCGAGGAGCGGATCGTGCAGGTCGTCCGGGATGGCGCCCGGCTGGCGCGCGAGGCGGCGCCGTCCGGAATCATCTTTCATGTTGCACGGTGCGGCTCGACGCTGGTTTCGCAGTCGCTCAAGCGGCTCGACGGCCTGGTCGTGTACGCCGAGCCCCAGCCGGTCAACGAAATCCTCGCGCCCCCGCATCGCTGGCCGCGCGCCGATCGGGTCGCAGCGCTGCGATCGTTGGCAGCCGCGTTCGCGCGCCACGCGCGTGGGCGCTACGTCCTGAAGCTGAGCAGCTGGAACACGCTCTATTGCGACGTCGTGGCGGAAGCCTTCCCGGACACGCCGTGGGTGCTGAGTTTTCGCGATCCGGTCGAGGTGGGCGTGTCGCTCATCGCGAGTCCGCCGGGCTGGTTCCAGGGCACGGCGGAGGCGGCTCGCGAGCTCGCCGCGCGCGTGGATCCCGACCACGCTGCGAAATCGCGGGAAGAGTTCGTGGCGAGCGTTTATGGCGCATTCTGCGCGGCGGCTGCGGGGCTCGACGCCGGCCGGGGACGGCTGGTGCCGTATGAGTCGCTGCCGGCCGCAGTATGGGAGATCGTCGCGCCACACTTCTCGCTATCGGTCGATCCCTCGCAACGGGACCGGATCGCCGAGGGGGCGCGGCGGCACGCGAAAGCCGCAATCGGCACGGCTGCGGAGTTCAAATCCGACGTTGCCAGCAAGCAGGGCGCCGCTTCGGCCGAGCTGCGTCGGGCGATCGACTCGCTCGCGCGGCCGCAACTCGAACGCCTCCTGCGCTTGCACGCGGCTACAATGCCACGGTGAACACTTCAGCTGTCGATCAGACTATTCGCACAGCGCGCGAGCTGCTCCAGCGCGGGCGGATTCAGGAGGCGCAGGCACTGTCTGCGCAAGTGACTCAAGCGAGCCCCGGCATCGCCGCCACCCTGCTCGCCTGCGAGGTCGAGGAGGCGCGCGGGGATGTCACCCGGGCGCTGGAGATCGCCAATACAGCGCTGGTGCGCGATGGCGAGCATCCGGTCCTGCAGTTCAAGCGTGCGCAGGTTCTGATGGCGCTGCGGCGCCGCTCCGAGGCATTCGCTGCAGCCGAACGCGCGATCGAGATCTCGCCGCCGGATGCGGACCTGGTCGAAGCCGTCGCGGCGATCTACCTGCAGTCGAACGATGCCGCCCGGGCGAAGGCGCTGCTGTACCGGGCGCTCGAGATCGCCCCCAACGCCCCGACGCTGTTGTATCGCGCAGCGCTCAGTCATTTCTATCTGAACGAGCTCGCGGAGGCGGATGCGCTGCTGGTGCGCGTGCTCGAAATCGCGCCAGGCAACGGCTACGCGTGGCACATCCGTTCGCAGCTTGCGACGGCGAAGAGCGATGCCAACCACGTCGCCGAGCTGCGCGCGACGCTGGCGCGGCCGCGGGCGCGCGAGATCGACACGATGCTGGTGTCCTATTCGCTCGCGAAGGAGCTGGAGGACATCGGCGAGTACGCGCAGTCGTTCGAAACGCTGCTGCAGGCCAACCGCATCAAGCGCGGCACGTTGACGTACGACAGCGCGAACGACGTCCGCGCGATGGGCAACGTGATGGCGCACTACACGGCGGAGGCGATGCAGTCGCTGCACGACGGCGACCAGACGCCGGGGCCGATCTTCATCGTCGGCATGCCGCGCACGGGGACGACGCTGGTCGAGCGGATGCTGGGCAACCACTCCGCTGTCACCTCGGTCGGCGAGGCGGTGGATTTTCCGGAAGAGATGACGGCTCAGGCGCGCGCCACGCACGCGCGCCTGGGACTGGCCGACACCGACCTGCTGCGCGCCTCGCTGCAGATGGACTTCGGCGCGCTGGGCCGCAACTATCTGACGGCCGTGCGCGATCTGGCCGGCGGCCAGCGCTACACGATCGACAAGCTGCCGTTCAACTTCCGCTACGCCGGACTGATCCACAAGGCGCTGCCGCAGGCCGCGATCGTGCACCTGACGCGCGATCCAATGGATACCTGTTACGCGGTGTTCAAGACGCTGTTCATCAACGCGTACCACTTCTCCTACCAGCTCGACGAGCTCGCGGAATACTTCATCGCCTATCGCCGCATGATGGATCACTGGCATGCCGTCATGCCCGGCGTGATCCTCGACGTGCGCTACGAGGACCTGGTCGCCGATCCACAGGCGCAGAGCCACCGGCTGCTGGAGCATTGCGGGCTGCCGTGGGAGGACCAGGTGCTCGAGTTCCACCGCTCGACCAAGGCATCCACGACCGCGAGCGCGGTGCAGGTACGCAGGCCGATCTATCGGTCGTCCGTGCAGAAGTGGCGTCACTTCGAGCGCGAGCTGCAGCCGGTGCTGCGGCGGCTCAATGAGGCCGGTCTCGTCGACACGGACGGCAACCCGCTGCGCTGAGCTCGCCAGCCCATGAAGCTCCAGCATCCGTTCCTGCAATTGCCTCTGTCGTTCGATGCGGCAGCGCTCGCAGCCGAAGTCGGCGCGATCGCAGAGTCGGATTGGCGGCCGCATCCGCAGGGCTATCCCGGCAACGATGCGCTGACCCTGATCACGACCGGCGGCGATCCGGAGAGCGACGCCGTCGCCGGACCGATGCTGCCGACGCGGCATCTGGAACGCTGCCCGTATTTGCAACAGGTCCTGCACAGCATCGGCGCGACGTGGGGTCGCACGCGGCTGATGCGTCTTTCCGGGCAGGCGGAAGTCACGCCGCACGTCGACGTGAACTACTACTGGCGCGAGCGGGTGCGCGTGCACGTGCCGATCGTGACGCAGCCGACGGTGCGATTCAGTTGCGGCGACGCCGAGATCAACATGCGCGCCGGCGAGTGCTGGTTGTTCGACACCTGGCGCATGCACAACGTCGTCAACGATCATTCGCTGCCGCGAATCCATCTGGTGGCCGACACCGTCGGCGGGATCGGCTTCTGGCAGCTCGTGGCCCGGGCGCGCCCGCACACGCGCGTCGGCACGGATTGGCAGGCGGCGTTCGTTGCGCCCGATCCGCAGTCGCGGCCGTCGCTCGACTTCGAGTCCGAGAACGTGCCGGACGTAATGACGCCCTGGGAGATACGCGCGCACGTAGCCTTCGCGCTCGCAGAGACGCTGCAACATCGCAGCATGCCGGCGATTCAGCAGCGGTTGCTGACTTTCGTGCGCGACTGGCACGGGCTCTGGTCCGCATATGGCGAACGGCACGAAGGCTGGCCGCGCTATCGCGCGCTCCTCGATGCGGGGCGGCGCGATTTGCTGGCGCTCGGCGCCTCGGACGTCGCACTCGCCAACACGATCGGGCTGATGTCGGCGCTCGACGGCTGGGTCTTCAACGTTGCGCTCGCCGATCGGCGCAGCAGCGCGGATCCCGAGGTCCGTGAGCGCGTCGGCGCTGCGCAGCCGGCGCCAGTGCCTGCTGCGGCAACTGGCCGCGACCCTGTGTTCGATCGGCCGGTGTTCATCGTCAGCCCGCCGCGCTCAGGCTCGACGATGCTGTTCGAGACGCTGGCGCGCGCGCCAGGCGTGTTCACGATCGGCGACGAGAGTCACCAGCTCATCGAGGGCGTGCCGCAGCTCAGCCCCGAATCGCGCGGCTTCGAATCGAATCGCCTGCTCGCGGCGGATGCGACGCCCGCGATGGCGGAAACGCTGCGGCGTCGCTTCCATGAAGCGTTGCGCGACAGGGAAGGCCGGAAGCCGCAGCCAGGTCGAGCTGTGCGGATGCTGGAGAAGACGCCGAAGAACTCGCTGCGCGTGCCGTTCCTCACGCGCGTCTTCCCGGAGGCGCGCTTCATCTACCTGTATCGCGATCCGCGGCAGGTGCTGTCGAGCATGATCGAGGCGTGGACGACCGGGCGGTTCCGGACGTATCCGCAACTGCCGGGCTGGACCGGCGCACCGTGGTCGCTGCTGCTCGTGCCGGGCTGGCGCGAGCTGATCGGGCGGCCGCTGCACGAGATCGTCGCGGCGCAATGGAATGCGGCCACACGGCTGCTCTTGGACGATATCGAGACCTTGCCGGCCGAGCGGCTGACGATCACGCGCTACGACGCGCTGGTCGCCGATCCGGTGGCCGAGATCCGTCGGCTGTGTGCGGCGACTGGGTTCGACTGGGACGAGCCGTCACTTACGCTGCGCTTGTCCAGGTACACGGTATCGGCCCCCAGCGCCGACAAATGGCGGCGCCACGCCGCCGAGATCGAGGCTGTCCTGCCCTCGCTTGCCGAGCAGATCGCGCGCGTCGAGCGCTTGGCGGCTCGCTGAAAAACTTGCGAAAAAAAAGCGGCGGTCCCTTTCGAGACCGCCGCCAGTTTCCAATCTCAGATCCTTATCAGAACCCGACCGAAGCGCGCAGGAAGATCCAGCGGCCCAGCGCGTCGTAGGTCTGCGGGAACGTGTTGCCGTTACCCGTAGTACCCGTCGCCGACGTGATCGGCGGATCCTTGTCGAGGATGTTGTTGATGCCCAACAGCACCGACGCCTTCTCGGTCACAGCCCAGTTCGCCGCGAGGTCGAAGTAGTTCCGCGAACCGAGCTTGTAGTCGATGTTGGCAGCGGTCGCCGGGACGATGTTCGACACCTCGGCGTAGTAGCGCCAGGTGAGCGACAGGTCGACGTTCCACGGCGTCTCCCAACCCATGCGGAAGTGATGCCGCCAGTCGGGGTTCGGGATGCCGCAGAGGGCGCCGGAGTACTTGCCCTTGCACTCGGTCGGGACGTCGCCCGGAATGCCCGAGATGTAGGTCAGCTCATCCAGATACGTACCGACCAGGTTGAAGCTCAACTCGCCCATGCCGCCCAGCTCGACGCCGGTGTAGCTCAGGCTCAGGTCCACACCCTTCGTCGAGAGCGAACCGATGTTGGTGTTCAGGTCGATCACGTGTCCATCGCCTTGCCACAGCGAACCGTTACCCGGATTGCGCACAACCAGGCCGCAGGACGATTGGATCCCCAAGTCGTAGCAGGCACGCAGGGTGGTGTCGGCTCCGACCACGGAGATCGTGTCCTCGATGGAGATGTCGAAGTAGTCGATCGACATCGCCAGGTGCGGCAGGAACCGCGGCTGGAAGATCACGCCGTACGTGTACGTATCCGACGTTTCGGGCTGCAGGTTGACGTCGCCGCCCTGCAGGAAGTTGTACTGGCCAGCAGGGCTGTCCAGACGCGCCCGACGGGCCGGATCGTCGAATACCGCTGCCGGCACGCCGCTCGCAATACAGGCATCGCGAGTAGCCGTGGGCTGATCGACACCGCAGGGATCGCCCGGCAGATCGAACAGGTTGAAGCCCTGCGCGGTGAACAGCTCGACGACGTTCGGCGCGCGAATCGCACGCTGGTAGCTGGCGCGGAACCGCACGTCCTGCACCGGCGCCCAGTCCGCACCGATCTTGTAGGTGTCGGTGGTGACCGGATCGTAGTCGGAGTAGCGATACGCGAGCTCCAGGCCCAGCTGATCGGCGAACGGCTTGTCCTGCACCAGCGGAACACGAAGTTCGGTGAAGACATCAATGACGTCCGTGGAACCCGATATTCCGATCGTCGCGCCGCCAGCACCCGACAGGAGGTCCTGGGACGTCGGATCGTCGGTCACGTTCTTCAGACTGTCGCGACGGCTTTCGACGCCGAACGCCACCTTGATGCTCTCTGTGGCCGTCGGGAGCTTGATGCCGTAAGCACCGAGATCACCCGTGACCGACGCAGAGTAGATCTCCTGCTCGATCTTGCCCTGCTGCAGGCCGGGCACCTGGAGGTAGTTCAAAGCCTCCGGTGTTACGCCGCCAATCGTGAACAGGTTGTACGGGACGCAGTTCGGATCGCTGCCATCGAGGACCGAGCGGCACGTCGGCGCGCCGGTATTCGGATCGGTCACGACGTCCAGTGCGCGCGCCAGGCGGGTCTTGTGGAAGTAGTTGTTGGCCGACTGGTCCGCAACGACGGATGAGTACTGTACCGAGGCGTCGTAGTCCCAGTTCTCGGAGATCTGGCCGCGAACGCCGAGCAGAGCGCGGAACGAGGTGTTCTCGAACCTCGATTGGCGTCCACCGCCCTCGACGTTGCGCCGACCGATGTAGAGGGGAACGATCGTGTCTGCCGCAATCGCCGCGGCGTCGCAACCGATAGTTGCCGCCTGCTGAGCGGACAGCAACGGGTTGCCGCAATTGATGGTGTTGGTGTCGAAGAAGGCACCGCCCGGAGCGATCTGGGCGACTGACTCGTAGTCCGCGAACATCAACTGCGTGTAGACGTCGGCGACTTCGGCGAGCTCATAGTGACCCATCGCGCCCAGCGTGTAGCGCCGGTCCGGCCGCTGGTAATGATTCACCGGGCCGAAGTTGTAGCGGTTTGCGTTCGGATCGTAGGGAATGAAGTCGCTGCCCGAGACGGTCAGGCCCTGGCCGCCGCCGTAGAAGTAGCCCGGGTACGAGGTGTCCGAACCGCCGCAGGCAAACTGCACCGTTGGGTTCGCGCTCAGCGAGCACGCGGAGTAGTCGCGGTCTCTCTGCAGCACTTGCTTGTCGTCACGGACGCCGGCGTACGCGGTGATGTTGCCGCGGCCGTCTTCGGTGCTCACGCCCATCGTGATGTTGAACTCGCGCGCTTCGCCGTCGGTCACGTTGTCATCAGGCAGCTTGAACTGCGCCGGGTTCGTGGCAGCGCGGCCCGCGATCACATCGCGCAGCTTCGTGGCGCCGGGGCCGCCGTAATCGTTGTTGTGCTGATAGAGGCCGTACATCGCATCGAACTGCACGCCCTCGAAGTCCTTCTTCATGATGAAGTTGACGACGCCGCCGATCGCGTCCGAACCGTACGCAGCGGACGCGCCGCCGGTCAGCACTTCAACGCGCTCGACCATTGCGGCCGGGATCTGGTTCAGGTCGGCTGCAGAGTTCGTCACGCCGCCATACGGCATACGACGGCCATCGATCAGCACCAGCGTGCGAGGCGAGCCCAAGCCACGCAGGTTGACTGTCGCAGTACCCGTCGAACCGTTCGAAACGTTGGCGTTCTGAGCGGCGAAGGCCTGCGGCAGCTGATTGACGAGGTCTTCGACTCTCGTCACGCCCTGCACTGCAATGTCATCCGCCGTGACTTGCGTAACCGGGCTGGTGGTCTCGAGATTCGGCTGCGCGATGCGCGAACCGGTAACGACGACTTCCTGAATCGTCTGATCTGCCGCAAATGCGGGCCCTGCGGCGGCGGCCGCAGCGCTCGTTAGCAGCGCGTATCGAACCGCGTGCCGAATAGAGTTACTCGTCGACATTGATAGCTCCTCCTGCGAGAGGTGTTTGATTTCGGACGGTTTGTTTCAGTTGCTGTTGCTGCAGCTACTGCAAACGCTCCCCTTCTTGGACCCAGGTGTGTTCAGTTCCCCGCACCCCTAGACCTAAGCGTGGTGTCGAGCATACAACTGCTCCCAGCCGTTTGAAAGCTTCGTTGCTAATTCAGCACGGGCCCCGAAGCGCGGAAATCATGGGAAAGTCCCGTTTTTCTCTGGCTTCGGACCGCCGCGTGGGTCTTTCATGTATACACCCCACAACACGGCAGCCCCCTTTGTTGCGGGCAAGGCACAGGGCCGTGTGAAGGGCGCCCCCGGGGAGCATGTTCGGACCGCCATTGAGCTGTTCTGGCCGAATTGCGGCTCGCGGGGTGTGGACAATGTCAAAAAGCCGGGCCCGTCGCGAAAAAGAGCTGAAACTGCGCCACCCGCGCACGATCGGGCGCGGTGTGCGGTCCGGAACCGGCGGGTTTGCGCAAACCGGCCTTAGAAAGTGACGGTCACACCGAGGAAAGCAGCGTCGAGATCGCCCTTGCCGCCGGTGACTTCCTCGCCAGCGCTGAAGACGCGCAGATACGTCAGGCGCAGGTCGTAGATCTCGAGGATTCGCCGGCTGACGCCGAGGCTGGCGTATGTGTCGGTCGTGCTCTGCGAGAAGGAATCGGAAGCGCCGTTGCCGATCGCCGGCACGAAATCCGTGCCTGCCGCCCGGAACGACAGCCTGAGCCGATTAGTCGCAACCAGTGCGCCCGCCCCGGCAAACAGCTCCCAGTCGCGCGTCAGCGGCAGCGTGCCGAACGCTGCGAACGTGAACCCGCTCGTCTGGCTCTCGATGGTCGTGTTGAAAAACCCGGTGTCGAACGGGTATGTCCCAGTCGCGCGCGACGTGTAAGTCACGCTGCCGAGCTTGGTGAAGCCGGCCTCGAACGCCAGGTAGCGATTCCAGCGATAGCCGCCCAGGAGCGTGAACGCTGTGTCCTGGTCGTCGAGGGAGGTCCGCTCCTCCTGCGGCGTGAAGGCGGTGATCTCGTGGAGGACGTCCGTGAGCTCGGCGTACGGCGCCTGCGGCACGTCCTTCCTGGCCTGGCCGACGTAGCCGCCGATGTAGAACCCCACTTCGTTGGCGGTGGCGGTCTGCGAGGCAGCGGCGCACGCGGCAAGCAATACGATGATTTTCTTCTTCATCCCCCACCCCGGATCGTTGACGAGAAATTGCACTGTACCCAGATTCAACGCACCGCAACGGGCTGGGCTGCTGCGCGCCGCGGTCCCTGCCGTGCGTTTCCGCACCGCCAGCGTGCCGGCGGCCGCGCGGACGATTCTCCGCAGGTGGGCCGTCCGATCGTGCTGCTCCGGCCGTACGTGCCGGAAAACGCGCGCCCGGTTTTGCCAGATCCCGCTCAGAGGCTACGCAAACCACGACTGGCGCGGGCCCCGCGCTCGTCGTAAAGCATCGGGCGACCGACCGGGCCGCGCGTTTCGCGTGCCGGCGCGTCTCCCACGGAAGCCTCTGATCGGAAAGGGATGTCATCCTGAGAGGCCAGCGAACATGTCGACTCTCCTGCAGATCCTCGTCGTCGGCGCCACGGGCGCCCAGGGCGGCTCAGTCGCGCGCCACCTGCTGCGTGCCGGCGGTTATCGCGTGCGCTGCCTGACGCGCCATCCCGAGTCGCCGGCCGCTCAGGAATTCGCGCGCCTCGGCGCGGAGCTGGTCGAAGGCGATCTGAGCAACCCGGCATCGCTGCGGGCCGCGCTGCGCGGCTGCGACGGCGCGTTCGGCGTCACGAACTACTGGGAGCACTTCGAGCGCGAGTACGACCACGGACGCAACTTCGTCGACGCGTTGCGCGCGACCGGTATACAGCACGCCGTCATCAGCACGCTGCCGCACGTGAAACAGCTTTCCGGCGGCCGGCTCGAAGTGCCTCACTTCGACACCAAGGGTCACATCGAGGAGTACGCGCGCGGCGCGAATCTGGCCGCGACGTACGTGCACGTCGCGTTCTACTACGAGAACTTCCTCAAACACTTCCCGCCGCGGCGCCAGGCCAATGGCACGTTCGTGTTCGGCTTCCCTCAGGGCACCACACCGCTCGCAGCCGTCGCAGCCGAAGATATCGGCGGCGTGGTCGCCGCGATCTTCGCCGAGTCGTTCTGGTATCGCGACAAGGTCGTCGGCATCGTCGGCGACGATCTGCGCTGCGACGAATACGCGCAGACCATGCATCGCGTGCTCGGACGCTCGTTCGCGTATCGCTACGTCGCGCACGACGCGTTTGCCGCGCTCGATTTTCCCGGCGCGCGCGATCTCGCCAACATGTTCGAGTTCAACCGCCAGTACATTCCGAACCGGCGCGTCGACCTCGCGAAGTCGCGCGAGCTGTATCCGGAGATCCGCCCGTTCGAGCGCTGGCTGCGCGGCCACGTGCCCGCGTTCGAGCGCGCGCTAGCGAGCTGAGCGCTCCTGCAGAAACGTGCGCAGCACCTGGCCGGTGTGCGAGCTGCGCGCGGCGCGCGCGACGTCGTCCGGCGCTCCCTGCACGACGATGCGTCCGCCCTCCTCGCCGCCTTCCGGCCCGAGATCGATGATCCAGTCCGCTTCCGCGATCACGTCGAGATCGTGCTCGATCACGACCACGGTGTTGCCGGCATCGACCAGCCGATGCAGCACGCGGATCAGTTTCTCGACGTCCGCCATGTGCAGACCGACCGTCGGCTCGTCGAGAACGTACAAAGTACCGTGCGAGTTGCCGTTCGCGCGCGCACTGGTGTAACTCACCTTCGACAGCTCGGTCACGAGCTTGATGCGCTGGGCCTCGCCGCCGGACAGCGTCGGACTCTGCTGCCCGAGCGTGAGATAGCCGAGACCGACGTCCTGCAGCAGCCGCAATGCGTGATGAATGCGCGGATGCGCTGCGAAGAACTCGACCGCATCGTCGACGCTCATCCTCAGCACGTCGCCGGCGTTCTTGCCCTTGTACTCAATGGTGAGCGTGTCGTGATTGAAGCGGCGGCCGCCGCAGGTATCGCAGATCACGCGCACATCCGGCAGGAAGCTCATCTCGATGCGGCGTATGCCCTGCCCGTCGCAGCTGTCGCAGCGCCCGCCCGCGGTGTTGAACGAGAAGCGCGACGCCGTGTAGCCGCGCATGCGCGCTTCGGGCGTCTCGGCGAACACGCGCCGGATCGCATCCCAGAAGCCGACATAGGTCGCCGGGCACGAGCGCGGCGTCTTGCCGATCGGCGTCTGGTCGACTTCCAGCACGCGGCCGACCTGCTCCCAGCCGCGAATTTCGCGGCAGCCCTGCCAGCGGACTTTCGCGCCGCGGCGGCGGCCGAGCACGGCGCGCAGATTGTCGTGCAGGACATCGCGCGCGAGCGTCGACTTCCCCGATCCTGAAACGCCGGTGACGACCACGAGCCGGCCGAGCGGCACGCGGAACGTCTGCCGCCGCAGGTTGTGCATCGAGGCCGCTGCGATCTTGAGCGCGGGCCCACGGCCATTGACGGCGCGCCGCTGCGCAAGCGGATGGCGCAGCGGGTGCGCGAGCAGGCGCCCGGTGACCGATTGCGACGAGCGTTGCAGCTCGCTCGCAGTTCCCGCCGCGACGACCTGGCCGCCGCGCGTGCCCGCGCCCGGCCCGAGATCGATCACGTGATCGGCGCGCCGGATCGTCTCCTCGTCGTGCTCGACCACGAGCAGCGAATTGCCCTTCGCTGCGAGTCGCGCGAGGGTGTCGAGCAGAATGCGGTTGTCGCGCGGATGCAGACCGATGGTCGGCTCGTCGAGGATGTAGCACACGCCCTGCAGATTCGAGCCCAGCTGCGCGGCGAGCCGGATGCGCTGCGCTTCGCCGCCCGACAACGTCGGTGCGGAGCGATCGAGCGCGAGATACCCGAGCCCGACCTCTTCGAGGAACGCGAGGCGCGAGTTGATCTCGGCGAGCACGTCGCGTGCGATGGCGCTGTCGCGGCCTTGCAGCTTCAGCGCCGCGAACATCTCGCGCATGCTGGCAACGGATTGCGCAGTCAGTGTGGCGATCGACAGCTTGCGCAAGCGCACGTTGCGCGCGACTTCATTGAGCCGCTGGCCCTCGCAGCCCGCGCAGACCTTGTCCGCGTCCGCGCCCTCGCTCCACCACCACTCTTCGCCCGTTTGCTCCGCGTCGAAGCCGCGCAACTTCAGGCCTGTGCCGTAACACTCTTCGCACCAGCCGTGCTTGGAGTTGAACGAGAACAGGCGCGGATCGAGCTCGGCGAAGCTGCGCGCGCACGACGGACAGGCGCGACGCGTGGAGAAGATCGCGGTTCGACCGTCCTTGATCACGTGCACGACGCCCTTGCCGAAGTCGAGCGCCGAGGTCAGAGCGGGGCGCAACTCGCTCTCCGCGCGCGCCGCAACTGCGACGGTCGCGATCGGCAACTCGATCGTGTGCTCGTGAAAGCGCGACAGCCGCGGCCAGTTGTCCGTCGGCAGCAGCGCGCCGTCGACGCGCAGATGCGAATAGCCTTTCTTCAAAGCCCACGCGGCCAGGTCCGTGTAGTAACCCTTGCGCGCTACGACGAGCGGCGCCAGCACTTCGATCTTCTTGCCGCGGTAGTCCTTGAGCACGCGCGCTGCGATGGACTCGAAGCTCTGCGGCTCGATCGCCACCTCGCAGTCGGGGCAGAACTGCGTGCCGAGCTTCACGTAGAGCAGGCGCAGGAAGTGATAGATCTCAGTCAGCGTCGCGACCGTGCTCTTGCGGCCGCCGCGACTGGTGCGCTGCTCGATCGCGACCGTCGGCGGGATGCCGAAGATCGCATCCACGTCGGGACGCGACGCGGGCTGCACGAACTGGCGCGCATAAGCGTTGAGCGATTCGAGGTAGCGGCGCTGCCCCTCGCCGAACACGATGTCGAACGCGAGCGTCGACTTGCCCGAGCCCGAGACGCCCGTCACGACCGTCAGGCAGTTGCGCGGCAACTCGACGTCGATGTTCTTCAGGTTGTGCTCGCGCGCCCCGTGAATGGCGATGGCCGAAATGGGGACATTCCTCATTTCGCCGGCCGCGTGTTCGCCGGGTCCATCCACCTGAAATGAGGAATGTCCCCATTTCCATCCGCCATCCGCTTCCCGCAGCGCCTTCCCTGTGTGCGACCGCGCGATCTTCATCACTTCACGCGGCGTGCCTTCGCAGACGATCTCTCCGCCCGCGTCGCCGCCCTCCGGCCCCAGATCGATCAGCCAGTCGGCCGCGGCGATGACGTCGAGGTGGTGCTCGATCACCAGCAGCGAATGGCCCGCCTCGAGCAGGCGCCGGAACGCGCGCAGGAGTTTCGCGATGTCGTCGAAGTGCAGGCCTGTCGTCGGCTCATCGAACAAGAAGAGCGTGCCCGGCGCACGGCTCTCGTCGCGCGGGCGCTCCTGCGCCTCCCCGAGATGTCCAGCGAGCTTCAGGCGCTGCGCCTCGCCGCCGGACAGCGTCGGCACCGGCTGGCCGAGCTTGAGATAGTCGAGACCGACTTCGATCAGCGGCCGCAACCGCGCGAGTACTTCGCGCTCGCCGGCAAAGAACTCGACGGCTGCGGCGACCGTCATGTCGAGCACGTCCGCGACGCTGCGCCCGGGCGCGCCGCCGCGATTCAAAGTGATCTCGAGAATCTCCGCGCGATAGCGCCGCCCGTTGCAGTCGGCGCAACGCAGATACACGTCCGAGAGGAACTGCATCTCGACGTGCTCGAAGCCGTTGCCGCCGCAGCTCGGGCAGCGGCCGTTGCCGGAGTTGAAGCTGAAACTGCCGAGCGTGTAGCCGCGCTCCTTCGCGAGCGGCTCGGCCGCGTACAGCTTGCGGATGGCGTCGAACGCGCCCACGTAGCTCGCGGGATTCGAGCGCGTGGTGCGGCCGATCGGCGCCTGGTCGACCATGACGACCGCGCCGAGCGCTTCCGCACCTTCGATGCTCTGGTGCGCGCCGGGCGTTTCGGTCGGCTTGCCGAACCGTTTGCGCAGCGCCGGATACAGCACGTCCTGTACGAGCGTCGATTTGCCGGATCCGGACACGCCAGTGATGCAGACGAGCCGGTTCAGGGGAATCGCGGCATCGATGCCTTTGAGATTGTGCTGGCGCGCGCCGCGAATGAGCAGGGTGTGCGCTGGAGCGGCGTAACTGTTCGCCGCATCGTGCCCATTCACCTTCTTCCTGCCCGTCAAATAGTCCGCCGTCAGCGAGCGTTGCGCGTGCGGCAGCTGCGCCGGCCGATCAAAGAACACAACCTGCCCGCCCTTCTCGCCCGGCCCGGGCCCGACGTCGAGAATGCGATCCGCGGCCTGCATCACCTGCGGATCGTGCTCGACCACGAGCAGCGAATTGCCCGATTGCTTCAGGCGCTTCATTACATCGATCACGCGTCCCATGTCGCGCGGATGCAGACCGATCGACGGCTCGTCCAGCACGAACAGCGTGTTGACCAGCGACGTGCCGAGCGCCGTCGTGAGGTTGATCCGCTGCACCTCGCCGCCGGACAGCGTGCGCGACTGACGATCGAGCGTCAGGTAGCCGAGACCGACGTCGAGCAGGAATTTCAGGCGGCTGCGGATTTCGCGCAGCACCAGATCGCTCGCCTGGTCGAGCGGCGCGGGCAGCGCAAGCCGCTCGAAGAACGCCGCGCAACGATCGATCGGCAACAACATCAACTCGTAGATGCCGACGCCGGGCAGACGCGCGAGCGTTTCGGCAGTCCAGCGCGTGCCGCTCGGCGCGAAGCGCGTCGCTTCGCTCAGCAGCGCCGCTGCATCCTGCTGCGTTCCGAGTCGCCACAGCAGCGCATCGGTCTTGAGTCGCGCTCCACCGCAGGCCGTGCACGGCGTGTACGCGCGATACTTCGAGAGCAGCACGCGGATGTGCATCTTGTACGCCTTGGTCTCCAACCACGCGAAGAACCGGCGCACGCCATACCAGAGCTTGTCTTCCCAGCTGCCTTCGCCTTCGAGCACCCACTTGCGCTGTTCGGCGCTGAGATCGCGCCAGGGTGTGTCGAGCGGAATGCCGCGCTTGCGCGCATAGCGCACGAGATCGTCCTGGCATTCGCGATACGACTCCGTCTGCCACGGGCGCACGGCGCCGCCGCGCAGCGTCTTGGCCTCGTCGGGCACGATGAGTCCGAAGTCGATGCCGATGATGCGGCCGAAGCCGCGGCAGCTGTCGCAAGCGCCGAGCGGCGAGTTGAAGGAGAACAGGCTCGGCGTCGGCTCGCGGTAATGGATGTCGCAGTCTGCGCAATGCAGGTCCGAGGAAAACCGCCAGACGCGCGCCGCATGCTCGGCGCCGTCGAGCACGTGCACAGCGACGCGACCGCGCCCGATGCGCAGCGCCGCCTCGAGCGCTTCGATCACACGATCGCGATCGGCAGTCGCGAAGCGCACGCGATCCTGCATCATCTCGAGGACGACGCCGCTGCCCTGCGGCTCGCTGCGTCCGAAGACGCGCGTGTAGCCCTGTTTTTCCAGCAGCCCGAGCACTTCCTGCTCGCTGAAGTTGTGCGGCACCGGCACCGGGAAGGTGATGACGAGCCGGTTGTCGCGCAATCCTTCCGCCGTCAGGCGTTCGCCGACCCCGGCATAGATGCTTTGCGCCGAATCGCGCCGCACCGGCGCGCCGCAGTCGCGACAGTAGAGCGCGGCGGCGCGGGAGAACAGGAGCTTCAGGTGATCGTTGAGCTCGGTCATCGTGCCGACAGTCGAGCGCGAGGTGCGCACCGGGTTGGTCTGGTCGATGGCGATCGCGGGCGGGATGCCCTCGATGCGCTCGACCTGTGGGCGATCCATGCGGTCGAGGAACTGGCGCGCGTACGGCGAAAACGTCTCGACGTAACGCCGCTGGCCTTCGGCGTAGATCGTGTCGAACACCAGCGAAGATTTACCCGAGCCCGACACGCCGGTGACGACGATCAACTCGTTCGTCGGCAGGTCGAGGTCGAGATTCTTCAGATTGTTCTGGCGTGCGCCGCGGATGACGATGGAGTGCGACATGGAACCTGGTAATGGGATCGGGCCGCACAACGCTCTGGCGTGTGCGCACTATTTCGACAGTCGGGTGGGAACCGTCACATTCAATACCAGAAAAGTGTCACCGCGTGTCTTGTTTCGGGTAAACAATGGCCGCAGCCGCTGCATTTCATGCCCGAGTACCTGAAGTCGCTGTGAGCGTCAGGTCGCAACGAGCGGCGGCAGCGGACAATGCACGCTCGCGCACACCGCGCGCAGCAGCTCCGCTTCGCCGATCGTCAGCTGCTGGTCATGTGTGACGGTCGCGACCATCGCCTCGACCAGCTGCTCCTTCGCGATCGGCGCCAGCTGATCGAGCCGGCTGAGCGCGAGATCGAGCGCCGCGGCCCACGGACCGGCAACGCCGTACGCGGGCCGCTCGCGCGGAAACAGACGATGCATGCCGGCCTCGTAGGCGCGCCGGGCACTGGTTGCGTCGCTGTGCCCGTGTTGCGCGAGTACTGAGAACAGCACCTGTGCATCCCGCTGCACGACGTCCAGGGTGAGACGGCGCGTGCGCGCCCCCGGATCCAGATCGTCCCGCAAGTGCATCTGCGCGAGCTTGCGCAGCACGTACGTGTGCAGCGCGACGTTTCCGTCACGCAGCAACATGCCGTTGAGACATGCCATCAGCTGCACGCGCGCTTCATGCGTCAGCTGCCGCAACGCCGGGAATCCACGCAGCAGTGCGGGTATACGTTGCTCAGGTTCCAGAGCGTCCACGTCGCGCTCGAGCGCCGCGGTCGCGGCCGCGATCTCCGCCGAGAGCCGTTGCGCGATCACCTGCTTCTGTTTGGCGCGTGTCTCGGGATTCGAATCGAGCGCGAGAGCGAGCAACAGCGCGCGTGCCGACTCAGCATGCCGGCCCGCAGCGACGATCGCTCCCGGCAGCGATTGCCGGATCTCGCGTGCGAGCTGCATGTGCGCGGTGCCCGGATTGCCGACCAGCTGCGCGACCATGGATGGCGCCGCTGCCGGCAAGTCGCTGACGTATTCCGCTGCTTTCGCCTGCGCCGCGGGCGTTTCGTCCACGGCTTCTGCTGTCAACTGCGCAGCCATGTTGGCGCGTGCGCGCTCGATCTCCTGCGGATCGAAGCGCGGATCGATTGCTTTGAGGCGTTCCAGCAGCGGCGGATGCGTGGCGAAGAAGCGGCTCATGCCCGGAGCGAACAGCATGTGTGCGACTTCTTCGACCTCGGGATTGGCGACGCGCGAGCCCGCGGCGCTGGCGCCGATCTTCACCAGCGCCCCGCGCAGCCCGCTCGGGTCACGCGTGAATTGCACTGCCGACGCATCTGCGAGCGCCTCGCGCGAGCGCGAGACAGCGGCCTGGATCAGCCGGCCGAAGAACAACCCGATGTAACCGATGATGAGGACGGCCACCGCGATCAGGAGCACGACCAGCACGCCGCCCTTGCGATCGCTGCGCACGCGCGTGGCTCCGCGCAGCACCGTGCGTCCGATCAACGCGATGACTAGCAGCCCGAACAGCAGCCCCATGAGCCGCACGTTGAGCTTCATGTCGCCGTTGAGGATGTGGCTGAACTCGTGCGCGATGACGCCCTGCAGCTCGGCGCGATTGAGCGTGGTCAGCGTGCCGTGCGTCACGCCGATCGCCGCATTCGACGGGTTGTGGCCCGCGGCGAAAGCGTTGATGCCGCTCTCGTGCTCCAGCAGGTAGACCTCCGGCATCGGCACGCCGGAAGCGATCGCCATTTCCTCGACGACGTTCAACAGGCGGCGCTGCTGTGGATCGCTCGTGTCCGGCGAGACGCGCACGCCGCCGAGCGAGCGCGCGACGACGCCACCGCCGCCGCCCAGCAGCATCGTCTTGTAGAAGCTCGCGATCGCGATGACTGCGAGCACGGCGAGCGTCGTGCCGACAACCGTGCCCGGATGAGTCGCGAGCCAGTCGCCGAGCGGCGGCACATAGCCGTGGGCGCGCGCTTCGCCCTGGCGCATCAGCAGGAACACGACGAGATCGACCGCCGCGACGACTGCCACCACCGCCAGGCCGAACAGGACGACGAGGCGCCGCGAAGCGCGCCGCGCCTCGTCCTGACGCTTGAAGAAGTTCATCTGCTTAGGTGAATTTCACCTGCGGCACGGCGCGCTTCTCCGGCGACTCGATCTCCAGCAGCTGCGCCGGCGCGAACATGAACATGCCGGCGACGGCGCTGTTGGGGAACATCTCGCGCAGGTTGTTGTAGTTCATGACCGCGTCGTTGAACGACTGGCGCGCGAACGCGACCTTGTTCTCGGTCGACGTCAGCTCCTCGGAGAGCTGCATCATGTTCTGGTTCGCCTTGAGGTCCGGGTAGGCCTCGGCGACCGCGAACAGTCTGCCGAGCGCGCCGTTGAGCGCGGCTTCGGCGCCGGCGAGCTGCTGCACCGACGCCGGGTCGCCCGGATTCGCGGCGGCGCGCTTCAGGCCGCTGACGGCGCTGTTGCGTGCCGCAATGACCGCTTCGAGCGTCTCGCGCTCGTGCTTGATGTAGCCCTTGGCGGTCTCCACCAGATTCGGAATCAGGTCGTGACGCCGCGTGAGCTGCACGTCGATCTGCGCGAACGCGTTCTTGTAGGCGTTGCGGCCGCTGACCAGCCGGTTGTAGATCGAAACGAAGAACAGTGCGAGAGCGATGAAGACGCCGAACACTATCCAACCCATCTGACGAACCTCCAGCTGCGAACCGCCGCAGTTCGCGAAGCATACAGAAACGCGACCGGTGCGATGAAGGGTGCCGGCGAATTGCAGCCGCGCGCCGGTGAGCGGACGGCTCAGTGCATCGCGTGTTCGAGCCAGCCCGCCGCCGCGCCGGACGCGAGTGAGCGCTCCAGCCAGCCATTCACAGCAGCTTCGAGCTGCGGGTCCGACTGCAGCAGGAGCGCCTTGTCCGTGACGGTGAACGTCGCGTTCGTCGCCCGGCACAAGCGCGGATCGCGCCGCGCCTGCAGCTCGACTTCCACGTCGTCGGTCACCATCACGTCGGCCCGGCCGGCCGCGATCTCCGCGAAGATCGTGCGGTTGTCGGCGTGCACGATGCGCTGCGCAGCGCCGAGGTGCTCGCGCGCGAACTGCTCGTTGGTGCCGCCGGGATTGACGATCAGCCGGACATCCGGCCGATCGATTTCCTGCAACGTGTCGAAGCTTGCCTGCGCGCCGCAGCGAACGATCGGCGTCTTGCCGCCACGATGATAAGGAAGCGAGAACTTCGCCCGCGCCGCGCGCTCCGGCGTCACACTGATGCCGCCGGCGGCGACGTCGAAACGTCCGGCCGCATAGTCCTGCAGCAACGTCGGCCAGCTCGTCCGCACGAAGCGGGGTTGTGCGTGCAACGACTCGGCGAGCGCCAGGCCAAGGTCGACATCCGCACCTCGCAGCGCCCCACCCTGCTCCACGCCGAAGGGCTCGTAGTCACCTGTCATGCCGATTCGCAGCACGCCCGTCGCCTTGATCCGCGCGAGCGGCGTCATGTCGCCCGCTCGAACGGCGGCAACTGCCCGAGCGAGCGCTTCGCGATCTGCATCGGTGATCTCCGGCACTTCGATTTCGCGCGCATGAGCGACGAGGCGCGCGGCAACGGCCGGGTCGCTCAACTGCGCAGCGGCGAGCGCGAGCGCGCGCAGGAGTTGCCCGCCGATTTCGTCGAGCCTGGGTCGCAGCTCGGTCTTCAGGTCGGGAGCTTGCAGCGGTGGTGGTGACGCGCCCGACTCCCAGGTCTTGGTGAGCGACAACTGCACGCGAACCGCGAGCCTGATCTGCAGCGCGAGCAACTCGCGGGCGGACTGCGGTTCGAGTCCGAGCGCGGCTGCCTGCTGCACGGTCTGTTCGAGGACTTGCTGCTCGCGTGCAGCATCGACGATCGGCTCGCGATGCAGGTGCTTCCACGCAGCGACGTCACGCATCAGCCGCAGGCGCTCGCCGATCAGGCGAAACACCTCGCCGACGTCCGCGTCGGGATCGACGAACGCAGGCTGTGCGCCGGCGGACGCCGTCAGCAGGAACAGGAAGAGGATCGCGAGCGCGCGGAGCACGGCTCCGCAGGGTACACGCTCAGCGCAGCGGCATCACCAGGTCGAGCAAGCGGCTGAGCAGCGTCGGCTTGAAGCCTTCGACGCGCATCTCGGTGTCGGGCTGGATCCGCGGAATGTCGCTGAGGTTCAGACGGATCTCGTCGTCGGCGCTCGCGGCAGCGAACGCGAACTGCTGCGTGTTGCGGGCAACCGGAGCCTGAGTGGGGCGCGCAGGCGCGGCTGGAGCCGTGCGTCGGACCTGGGTGGAAGCGGACTGACCTGCGCTCATCGAATTTCTCCGTCGTAGGGTGCGGGACGAATCGACGGGGAACAGCCTAGAGGAACGCCCGAAAGCGCCGCGTGCGCTGCTTCACGTTCGAACTACCCGGACGCTTGATCGAACCGCCGCTGCAGTGATCGAATGACGCAACGCTCAGTCGAAATCGCAGTTCCATCATCGTCGCGAACCTTATGTTCAGCACTTGTCGCAGCCTGCAGACGGGCTTGATTCTGCTCGTATTGAGTGCTTGCTCGAAGGAAGCGCCGGCGCCGACGCCGGGCACACCGCTCGTTGCAGCTCCGCAAACGCAGGGCACGCCTGCGCCTGCAGACACGTTGAGCAGTCACATCAACGCTGCCGGAATTGCCGCAACGTACGCAGCAACCTTCGGAACGGAGCAACAGGTACGCATCGTCGAGCAGCGCGCCGACTCACGCAACGGCGAGTACGAATTCCGCGGCGCGCGGCTGCTGCACTATTCCGGAAACGGACTGTCGAGTGCGGATCCGATCGAGCTGCGCTTCGATCTGCAGGGCGTGCTGACACTATCGAAGGCGGGCGCCGGTGCGGTGCCGGCCGAAGAAGTCAGTGCGATTCGCGAGCGGGCGCAGCTACTGCGCAGTCACGCCCTCGCGCAGAAGACCAGCCGCGATCACCACTAGCAGGCCGGCAGCCCGATCTCGACGCGCAGCCCGTCGGGCGTGTTGCGCGCGCGGACATTGCCGCCGTACAGGGACACGATGCGCGCCGTGATGGCGAGACCGAGCCCGGTGCCGCCGGAATCGCGATCGCGCGCCTCGGCGACGCGATAGAACGGCTCGAAGATCCGCTGCAGCTCGGGCTCGGGCACGCCCGGTCCGCGATCGTCGATGACGATGGAGACTTCGGGTCCGGTGCGATCTGCCCGCACCCGCACGGCCGAAGAAGGCTTGGTGAACCGCACCGCGTTGCGCAGCACGTTCTCGATCGCGCTGCGCAGCAGGCCATGATCGCCTTCGACCATCATCGCTTCGCCCGGCGCAGCCCAGTCGACGGTCTTCTCCGCCGCGCCGGCCTCGAGCCGCGCATCCTCGATGATCTCGTTCAACAGCGTCGTCAGGTCGAGCGGCTCGCGCGGCAGCGTCGGCACGGCGCGCAGGTGCGAAAGCTGCAGGATCTGGCCGATGAGCGTATCGAGGCGCTCGGCTTCCAACTCGATGCGATCGAGTTGCCTGCCGACGTCGGCGCCGGGCCGTCGCGCCAGATCCGTCGCGACACGCAGGCGCGCCAGCGGCGAGCGCAGCTCGTGCGACATTGCGCGCAGCAGGTTCTCTTTCGATGCGATCAGGTTGCGCACGTGATCGGCCATCGTGTCGAAGTCGCGCGCCAGGACGCCGAGCTCGTCGCGCCGTCGCGAGAACTCCTGGCCGACGCGCGCTTCCATATTGCCGGCCGCCAGCGAGCGCGCACTCGATTGCAACCGTTCGACGGGCTTGCTGAGGTAGCGCGCCAATGGCCAGCACACCAGAACACTGAGCAACAGCGCCGTCGCGAGCAGCACGATGTTCACATCGGGCGCGAATAGCAGGTTTCTCCAGATCTGCCGGCTCACCATCAGTGTGTACACGCGGCCGTCCCGGTCCGTGAACAGCGGCGTGAGCAGCAGAGGATCATCGCGACGGCTCGGTATCAGCTCCTTGCCGAGGAAGCCGGCATCGCGCAGCCGCTCGACGTAGTTGCGATACGTCGTCGGCAGCTCGAGCTTGCGGATGTCCTCGCCGCTCTGGTCGACGATGAAGATCCGCCGGTCGCGGAGGCGATCCTCGGTCTCTTCGATCCAGTCATGCAGGGCCGGCAGGCCGCCCACCAACAGGCGCGCCGAGGCTTCGTTGCCGAGCGCCTTGATGTCGATGCTGACGCTCTGCACCTTGTTGAACCGGTACCACGCGACCGCACCGGTCGCGAGCAGCACGAGCAGCATCGCTGCCCAGAAGGAGAGGAAGATTCGCAGAAAGAGCGATCTCATGCGGGCGACCTTGCTTCGCTGCTGCTGGCGATCAGCACATAGCCGGCGCCGCGGATGCTGCGGATCTCCGGCAACCCGTTCTCGCCGAGTCCGAGCTTGCGCCGCAGGTTGCTGACGTGAGTATCGATGCTGCGATCGTAAGGCGTGAGCCGGCGCCCGAGCACGCGCTCGGTCAGCGACTCGCGCGATTGCACTTGCCCGACGGCGCGCATCAGCACTTCGAGCAGCCGCAGCTCGGTGCCGGTGAGCCGCACCGACTGCCCCGACAGCGTCACTTCGAATGTCGCCGGATCGAGCCGCAGCGGCCCGACGCTCACCGGATGCGCCGGCATGTCGGTGTCGCGCGGCGAGAACCGACGCAGGACTGCGCGCACTCGCGCGACCAGCTCGCGCGGATTGAAGGGCTTCGACAGATAGTCGTCCGCGCCGAGCTCCAGACCGACGATGCGATCGACGTCTGCGCCGTGCGCAGTCAGCATGATCACAGGCACCGACAAGCTGTGCCGCAACCGGCGCAGCACCTCGAAGCCGCTCAGTGACGGCAGCATCACATCGAGGATCACGAGATCGAACGGCGGCGTCCGCTCGATGAGACGCTCGAGCGCCTCGGCGCCGTCGCGCAACAGCGTCACCTGGAACCCTTCGCCGGTGAGGTACTCGGTGAGCATCTGGCCGAGCTCGCGGTCATCGTCGACGATCAGCAGGGACGCTGGCAGGCTCATGGTCGCAAGTCCGCTTTTTCCGCTGGTGTGGCCGGTGAACATCGCACAGCCGGTATTGCAGGAGATGCCAAGTTTCGTCAAGTGGGCGGGGCGGCGCAACGCGGCGGTGCGGAATTACCGGGCCGGCGGCCGGAACCGCGCTCGCGCGCCCGGCGTTTTTCTCCGAGCGCGGCTTGCCGCGCGCTTGCAATGGAGGAAACGACCATGACCCGATTACTAGCCCTGATCGCTGCCACGTTGCTGGCCTTTGCCGCACAGGCCGGCGACACGAAGGACAAGACGCACGACACGAAGTCGACCGCGACCTTCGATGCGCTCGACAAGAACGCCGACTCGCAGATCAGCAAGACCGAAGCCTCGGCCGACAGCAAGTTGTCCGATAACTTCGCGGCGCTGGATACGAACGGCGACGGCTACCTGAGCAAGGCCGAGTTCCTGGCGGCCAAGAGCAAGACCTGACCCTGACCGATCGGTCGGTTCGGACCAGAGCCCCGCGGCGATGCCGTGGGGCTCTTTTTTTGGCACCATGCCGCCATGCCCGTTCCCTGGTTACAGATCGTGCAGCTCGTCCCGTCGATCCTCGACGTCTCGCGCGAGCTGATGAAGCGTACGAAGCAGGCGCCGCCCGCGACGCCGGCGCTCGCCTCGCACACCTATGACGAGCTCGCGGCGCGAGTCGCGAGCCTGGAAGAGAACGAGCGGCGCCAGGCCGAGCTCGTGGCGCAGATGGCCGAGCAGCTCGCCTCAGTTGCGCGCGCCGTGACCGATCTGCATCGGCGCATCCTGTGGCTCACTGCCGCCGCGGTAATCGCCGTCCTGTTGGCAGCAACCGCCTTGGTTCTGGCGCTGTAGGTCGGGGCGCTCCAGCGCATCCTGCGCCCGCGCCATTCGCGCATCCCTGCGCAGCAGCTTCAGCCCGACTCTTAACTCTCTATTTCTTCGCCGCCTGGTACAGCGGCAACACCCGCGGCACCGCCGCCTCCAGATCCCGGATGCGCGACTCACCCGAAGGATGCGTGCTGAGGAATTCCGGCGGCCCGCCCTGCGCGAGCTTCCCCATCTTCTGCCACAGCACGACCGCCGCGTTCGGGTCGTAGCCGGCGCGCGCCATGAGCTCCAGTCCGATGCGGTCCGCCTCCGCTTCCTGCTCGCGGCTGTGCGGCAACTGGAACGTCACCGCGGAAACCTGACTCGCGAGCTGCATAGTCGTGTTGCTTGCGCCGGTCGCCAGCGCGATGCCGGCGAGCGCCGCCTGTTCCGCGTACGCGCGCGAAATGCGCTCGCGCGAATGCTCACGCAAGGCGTGCGCAATCTCGTGTCCGATCACAGCAGCGAGCTCCGCATCGCTCGCGTGCAGCTGCTCGATCAGACCGGTGTAGACCATGATCTTGCCGCCGGGCATGCAGTACGCGTTGACGTCGTCCGTCGTCTGCACGTTCACTTCCCAGTTCCACCGCGGCGCATCCGGGCGGAACGTGCCCGTCTGCGGGATCAGCCGGCGCGCGATCGTCTGCACGCGCTGAAATGTCTGCTGGTCGGTATTCAGCGCGTGCTTGTCCTTGGCCTTCTGCACTTCCTGGTGATACGCCTCCTGCGAGCCCTTCTCGATCTCCTCTTCGGACACCAGCATGTGCTGCTTGCGGTCGACGCCCACGGCGCCCGGCTGCGTCGTCTGCACGGTCTGGCAGCCGGCCGCGAGCAACGCCGCGCCGGCGACGATGAGAAGTCTACGAATACGCATGGATGGCAACTCCGCGTGTAGGTCGGGTCTCTAGCCCGACTCCTTTGAAGGCGGTCCGGTTCCCTCTGGCGAGGTCAGTGCGTGCTGCCTTCGTTCTTCGGCGCCTCCGGGTTGCCCTGGCTGACATAGCGCGCCAGCCGCTTGAGCTGCGCGCCGAGCATTTCGTCGACGAGCGGCGCCCAATCGGCGAGGGGCCGGTCGGCGAAGCCGCCGACGCTGTACGTCAGCGTGATTTTCGAGCCGCCGCCGGCGGGCTCGATGCTCCAGGTCATCACGCCGCTCACGCCGAATTCCTGCAGCGGACCGAGCGCGCCGCTCAACCGCAGCGTCTTCGCAGGCTGCGCGTAAATCACTCGGGCGTGCTCGATGCCCGCGTACAGGCTGAGCTTCTCGCAGAAGCAACCGCGCACGGTCGGATCGAGCGTGAGATTGCGCGAGTCGCCGGAATACGTGTGCTCGGGATCCCACCATTTGCCGACCTCGGTCAGCGCGGCCCACACGACCGGCGCCGGGTTCGGCACTTCGGCGACCTGGCGCACGTTGAAGCCGGACGGTCCCGCGCTGACGATTTCAGCGCGCGCCGGCGCTGCGCATGCCAGCGCGATGCAGGTGACGGTGACGATGAAGCCGAAGCGCATGGGCTGGTTCTCCCCGCAGGGTTTTCGCGCATGGTAGCCGACTCGCCGCAAATGGGTAGCCGATACGGCTATAGTGCACTGACCAGTCGACGACTTCTGCAGAGGACAACCGCAATGGCGCGAGTGAGCGCGACCAGCAAGCGGGCGGCGCGCCGCACCCGCGTGACTCAGGAACAAGCCGAGCAGGCTGTGCGCGTGCTGCTGCAGTGGGCGGGCGAAGAGCCGGCGCGCGAAGGGTTGCGCGACACGCCGACGCGCGTCGTACGTGCGTATCGCGACTGGTTTTCCGGCTACCACAGCGATCCGGCCGATTACCTGCGGCGCACGTTCGAGGAAGTCGAAGGCTACGACGAGATGATCGTGCTGCGCGGGATCGAGTTCGAGTCGCATTGCGAGCATCACATGGCGCCGATCATCGGGCGCGCGCACGTCGGCTACCTGCCGACCACCAAAGTCGTCGGCATCAGCAAGCTCGCGCGCGTCGTCGACGGTTATGCGCGCCGCTTCCAGGTGCAGGAGAAACTGACGGCGCAGATCGCGAACTGCATCGACACCGTGCTGCGCCCACGCGGCGTCGGCGTGGTGATCGATGCCTCTCATCAGTGCATGACCACGCGCGGCGTGCACAAGCGCGGCGTCATGATGGTCACGAGCACGATGCTCGGTGCGTTCCGCGAGGATGCTCGCACCCGCGCCGAGTTCCTGCGCTTCATCGACGGCACCCGCGCGCCCTGACCCGCGCACTCGCTGCGGAGTCGAGTTAACAGTTGCATCGGGCGGTCCCCGAATTCGCGGCGCGCCACATCGCAGGCACACGATGAGTGTGACGCGCGTCTCGTTGCGGGGAAGGCGCTGGCCCTAGGATTCAAGCGCAGTTGTAGGGAGTCCGCTGTGCCCGCGCGCGCCGAACAGATACCGACCGATAGTCGCTCCGTAGTGATTGCGCGTGCCGAGCACATTCATATCGAGGCCGAGCCCGACGCCGTCGCTGCTCCCTCTGTCCTGCGTCGTCGCAAGGTGCGCGCAAGTTACCTCCTCAAGAGCCGGCTGCGCGGCTGCGAAACCGAAGTCGCGATTCACGACGATCACTTCGCCGCCGTGCGCATCGTGCGGCCGGACACGGAGCCGCGCAAATACGAAGTGGACCTGCGCTTCGCCGATCCCAAGCCGCTGCGCGTGCGCTCGATCGCGTGGTTCTGGCTGACGCTTGCCGCCTGCCTCGCGTTGCTCGCGACCGGCGGAATCTGGGCGTCCTGGGGCAGCACTGCCGCCTGGGCCAGCCCGGTCCTGCTGACCGCGCTGATCACGCTGCTCGCCGCGGGCGGCGCGACGATCCTGTTCATGCGCCGTACGGTGGAATCGCTGGAGTTCGTCAGCGTGCATGGCGGCGCGACGCTGGTGAGCGTCGTCGGCGGCATCGGCAGCGCACGCTCCGGCAAGCACTTCTTCATCGAGCTGATCAGGAGCATCAACGCCGCGAAGGCGGAGCGCCGGCAGGAGCTCCCGCAATTCCTGCGCGATGAAATGCGCGAGCATCACCGGCTGCGCGAGCTGGGCGTGCTGAGCGACGAGCAGTACGAGCAGAGCAAGGCCAGGATCCTGGCCAGCCACTAAAGCACCCCGCTAAGACGCGAACTTCTCCACGTCGATCACCGCCTTCACCGGCAGATGATCCGACGCGCGCTGCGACAGCGGCGTGCGATGCACTTCGATCGACGTCATCGCTCCGACCGGCCGCACCCAGATGCGCGTCAGCGCCAGGAACGGCGCAAACGCCGGGAACGCGGGCGGCGCGAGCGGCTCACCCAGGATGCTGTGCGCGTCGCGCAATGTCGCAGATGACGGCAGCCACTCGTTCATATCCCCGAGCACGATGGTCGGCAGCTCCGCCGGCGCAGTCGCGACCGCCTTCAGCAGATGCCGCCATTGCGCGCGCCGCTCGCGGCGGCTCAAACCCAGATGCGTCGCGATGACGCGCAGCTTGTGACGTCCGACATCGAGCTCGACTTCGAGCGCGCCGCGCGGCTCGAAGCGCCAGTAGCTGAGATCATGACGATGCACGCTCAGAATCGGTAGACGCGTGAGCAGCGCGTTGCCAAACTCGCCGCTGTGACGAACGATACGCAGTCCCGGCACTGCGGCCATCCCCAGCGTTCGCGACAGATATTCGAGCTGGGCCGAGTCTTCGCCGTTGCCTTCCTCGTTGTCGACTTCCTGCAGCGCATAGATGTCGCAGTCGAGCTCCTGCAGCACGGCCGCGATGCGCGCAGGGGCGCAGCGCCGGTCCAACCAGCCGACGCAGCTGTGGACGTTGTACGAGCCGATCGCAATCCGCCTCATTGCGACGATGGCGGCGCCGATGCCAAGAGCCAGCGCCGCACCAGCCACGTCGCGATGCCCAGCGCCGCCAGCACGAGCACGATGGCCCAGTAGTTGATCCGGCTCGGATCCTCGAGCCAGACCTGCAGCTGATTGCCGAACACAGTCGAGGTGAGCGTGCCGGGCAACATGCCCAGCGCCGTGCCGATCATGAAGTCCGAAAACTTGACGCGCGCCGCACCCGCCACCACGCCCTCGACGAGGAACGGCGCGATCGGCACGACACGCAGCGCGGTCATCGCCAACAGACCGCGCCGGCGCAGCACCTGCAGGATGCCGTTGAGCCGCGTTCCGGCTATTCGCCGCACGGTGTTGCGGTTCATCGCCTTGCCGAGCATGAAGCTCACCCATGCCGACAGCTCGATGCCGAGCATCGCGCACACGAATCCCTGCAGCGGGCCGAACGCGATCACTGCAAACAAGGTGAGCAACGGACGCGGGAAGAGCGTGAACGCGACGGGCGTGTACAAGAGAATGACGATGATCGGCATCCACCACTCGTCGCCGGCGCGGCGCGCCCAGCCGGTGACGTGATTGCTGTCGAGGAACGTCGCGAGCGGCGTGTACTTCCACAACGCGGTCAGCGCCAGGCACAGCAGCGCGAACCCGGCGATCTTGCCCCACGCCGGCGAGCGCGCGCCGGCCGTATCGGTCTCGTCGTCGGAGCTCAGCAGCTTCGCCAGGTCGCTCAGTCCGACCGGCTTCTCCGGATCGGCGACGCTCACGACGCTCAGCATCGCGGGTGATGCCTGCGGCGCCTCCGGGACCGGCTTGAGCGTGCGATCGTTCCGTTGCAGCAGATCGATGGCGCTGCGCAGAGAGCCGGTGCGCTCGATGGTTTCGCGCACGTGCGCGCAGTCGAAGCCCAGGTGCTCGCCGAGCAGCTCCGCACGCAGGTCGCAGATCGCCGCGCGCACGTCCTCGCGGCCGCGCGCCTCGATGGTCAGATCGCATTCGGTGTCGAGTCCCATCGAGCGGTTGGCGAGATTCGCCGAGCCGATGCGCACGATTTCGTCGTCGATGACGATCATCTTCGAGTGCACGTCGATGCACGTGCCGCTCGTCAGGCCCTCGACGAACGGATAGTAGACGCGCAGGCGGCCGTGCACGTCCGCGACGCGCAAGCGCTCGATGAGCCTCGCGCGCAGCGTCTGCATCGTGACTTCTTCGAGCCAGCCGTGACTCAGCTCGCGCAGCACGAGCACGACTTCCGGACCTTCGGGCTCGCTGAGCCGCGCGGCGAGCGCGTCGCCGACCTTCTCCGCGGTGAAGTACTGGTTCTCGATGTAGATCGAATGGCGCGCGGCCGCGATCATGTCGAGATACAGCGCCTCGATCTCGCGAATCCCGGCCTGGCCGTTGATCGGCGGCGCGGTGCGGGAGACGCCGACGGCAACGTCGCGCAGCGGATTCTGCAACGATGCGGGCCAGGCCGTGTCGGCGGGATGCGGGCCGACGCGGCGGAACAGACTCTTCTTCGCCCACGGCGGATCGAGCGTCTGGTGCGTCGCGCGCTGCCAGCGCTCGCGGAGCAGGTCTCCCAGCGCACGCGCGGCCGGGCCTTCGACCGCCATCATCATGTCGTGGAACGGCGGATACGGCGTCCCGCTCATCACGCGATGCGCGTTCTGCGGCGAGTGCGCGCAGGTGTCCCAGCGGCGCGACGTCAGATCGATGCCGCCGCTGAACGCGACGGCGTCATCGATGACCACGATCTTCTGGTGATGCGAGCCGCCGGTCGGATGCGTGTTGTCGTAGCGAAAGCAGATCCGGCGATGCGGCTTCCACGACAGGCCGTACAGCGGCGCCCACTCGCGGTCGAGCCCGAAGATCATCGGGTAATCCCAGACGAGGATGTGGACCTGCAACTCGCGGCGGCCGCGCACCAAGTCGTTGAGGAAGCGGCCGAGCTCGAGCTCGCAGTCGCGGCCGTCGGCGCACAGCAGGCGGGTGCGGCTGTGGAAATCCCAGCCGGCAATCAGGATCGAGCGGCGCGCGTGCCGGGCGGCCTCGACGAATGCCTTGAAATACGCGTCCGCATCGATCAGGAACCCCGCCCGCGAGGCCTGCTCGATGCGCCAGCAATTACGATCGACCGCGAGCAGACCCGCTCGCCCTGGATTTTCCGCCGCCATGCGTCGCAAAACGCCTGCGGGCGGCGGGCGGTTCCTCGCTCAATACCCCCTGCTGACGTCCACCACCGACAGCATGCGCTCGCCCGCAAGATAACGACGCAGGTTCTCGCGCACGACCTGCATTTGCGCGTCGAAGCCGAGATCCGAGTCGTTCGCGACGTGCGGCGTGATGATCACGTTCGCCGCCTTCCACAACGGATGATCCGGCGGCAGCGGTTCCGGATCCGTGACGTCGAGACCGGCGCCCGCGATCTTCTTGTTGTTCAACGCATCGACCAGCGCCGACGTGACCACGCTGCGGCCGCGCGCGACGTTGATGAAGTACGCGCTCGGTTTCATCTTCGCAAAGAACGCCGCGTCGAAGATGCCGGTGGTCTGCGGCGTGAGCGGCGCGGTGTTGACGACGAAGTCCGCTTCGCTCGCGAGTTTCAGCAACTCATCCGGCAGTCCGACATAGCTGACGAACTCCGGGCCGGTGCGGCCGCTCGCGCGCGTCGCGATGACTTTCATGCCGAGTGCGTGCGCGCGCTTCGCCACTTCGCTGCCGATGCCGCCGAGGCCGACGACCAGCATGGTCTTGCCGTCGACGACGGCCATGCGGCCGGGCGGCGTGATGCGGCGCCATTCCGCGTGCGCCTGCGCGGGCACGTACAGGTCGATGCCGCGCGTGAAGGCGAGCGTCATGCCCATCACGTGCTCGGCGATGATCGGTCCGCCGATACGCTGCATGTTCGTGACCAGGATGTCGCGCTCGCGCACCGCCGGGATGGAGACGCAGGACTCGACACCCGCGGTCACCAGCTGGATCCAGCGAATGTTCTTGCCGGCTTCGAGCAGCTCGGGCGTGCAGAAGCCGATCACGACGTCGACGTCCTTGGCCTGCTTCGCGAGCTCGCCCGGCTTCGCGACGATGAACTCGACGCCAGGCGCAGCGGACTGCAGCGCCTCGGAAATGCCGGGAATGAAGCCGCCCACGAGAATGCGCTGCGGCTTGCGCCAGCGGGGACGCTCGCTCACCGGCGTTGCGCCCTGCTCCAGACCGTAGTGCTCGATCACACCCGTTGCTGTGGAGCTCGCGGGCTCCTGCGCCGCTGCGCTGGCGGCGGCAAGAACCGCCACTGCAGCCAATACCCAATTTGCTTTCATGTCCGCTCCCTTCTCTTTCAAACCAATACCCGCTCGATGCCGCCGTTGTTCGCGGCGCGCACGTAATCCTGCAGCCACTGTGCGCCGAGCACGTGGCGCGCGATCTCGACGACGACGTAGTCGGCATCCACGTCCGCGTCGTCGTTGTAGCGCTTCAAGCCCTGCATGCACGACGGGCACGAGGTGAGCACTTTCACCTCGCCTTTGAAGCCGTCGGCGCGCAGCCGCGCCGCGCCGGCCCGCATCTCCTGTTCCTTGCGGAAGCGCACCTGCGTCGCGACATCGGGACGCGTGAGTGCGAACGTGCCCGACTCGCCGCAGCAGCGGTCGTTCTTCTCGATGCGGCCGTTGAGCTTGTCGTTGATCAACGTGTTGACCACCTGCAGCGGATCGTGACCTTTGATCGGCGAGTGACACGGGTCGTGATACATGTAGCGCACGCCGGTCACGCCCGCGAGCTGCACGCCGCGCTCCAGCAGGTACTCGTGAATGTCGATGATGCGGCAGCCGGGAAAGATCTCGTCGAATTTGTAGCCCTGCAGCTGATCGAAGCACGTGCCGCAGCTGACCACGACGGTGCGGATGTCGAGATAGTTGAGCGTGTTCGCGACGCGATGGAACAGCACGCGGTTGTCGGTGATGATCTTCTCGGCCTTGTCGAACTGACCCGCGCCGCGCTGCGGATAGCCGCAGCATAGATAGCCGGGCGGCAGCACGGTCTGCACGCCGGTGTGCCACAGCATCGCCTGCGTCGCGAGACCGACCTGCGAGAACAGGCGCTCGGAGCCGCAGCCCGGAAAATAGAACACCGCGTCGGACTCGCTGCTGGTGCGCGCGGGATCGCGAATGATCGGCACGTAGTGACGATCCTCGATGTCCAGCAGCGCGCGCGCCGTCTTCTTCGGCAGGCCGCCCGGCATCTTCTTGTTCACGAAATGGATGACCTGCTCTTTCAGCGGCGGCTTGCCGGTCGTCGCGGGCGGCCGCGCGGTTTGTCCGCTCGCGAACGCGCCCAGCATGCGGTTGCCGAGCCGCTGCGCGCGGAAGCCCCACTCCAGCATCACCTTGCGCGCCAGCTTGATGGTCTCGGGGTTGGTCGCGTTGAGGAACAGCATCGCGGCCGCGTTGCCGGCGTTGAAGCGCTTCTTGCCCATCCGCCGCAACAGGTCGCGCATCGCCATCGAGACGTCGCCGAAGTCGATGTTCACCGGGCACGGCTTCTCGCACTTGTGGCACACGGTGCAGTGATCGGCGACGTCGGAGAACTCGTCGAAGTGGCGGAGCGACACGCCGCGGCGCGTCTGCTCCTCGTACAGGAACGCTTCGATCAGCAGCGAGGTCGCGAGGATCTTGTTGCGCGGCGAATAGAGCAGATTGGCGCGCGGCACGTGCGTCGCGCAGACCGGCTTGCACTTGCCACAGCGCAGGCAGTCCTTGATCGCATCCGAGATCGAGTTGATGTCGGAATGCTGCATGATCAGCGACTCGTGCCCGAGCAGGTTGAAGCTCGGCGTATACGCGTTGCGCAGGTCGCCGTCCGGCAGGAGCTTGCCGCGATTGAAGCGGCCGTGCGGATCGACGCGCTGCTTGTAGCCGCGGAAGTCGGCGGTCTCCTCGTCCGACAGGAACTCCAGCTTCGTGATGCCGATGCCGTGCTCGCCGGAGATCACGCCGCCCAGGCCGCGCGCGATCTGCATGATGCGCACGACCGCGCGGTTCGCCTCCTGCAGCATCTCGTAGTCGTCGGAGTTGACCGGAATGTTCGTGTGCACGTTGCCGTCGCCGGCGTGCATGTGCAGCGCGATCCAGACGCGGCCGCGCAGGACGCACCGGTGAATTTCCTCGACGGCCTGCAGCACCGGTGCAAATGCGCCGCCCGAGAACTCACGCCGCAGGTGCGCGCGCACTTCCGACTTCCATGACGTGCGGATCGAGCGATCCTGCAGCAGGTCGAAGACCCGCGCGCCCGGCTCGCGCTCGATGCGTCGCTCCAGATCGCTGCGCAACGGCTCGTAGCCGAGCGCCGAGAGACGGGGCAGCGCCTGCGCGAGCGGCGCGTCGAGGTGCTCCGCGAGATATCCCCAGCGCGCGCGGGTAGCGGCGAGCACCTGCTGCACTTGGGCCTGCCGATCGCCCAGCAGCTCCTCGCGCGACACGCGCTCGAGATCCGGATCGTCGACCTTGCCGAGCTGCAGCTCGCCCGCGAAACACGCCTGCAGCTCGTCCAGCAGCTGCAGCTTGTTCTTGAGCGACAGCTCGATGTTGATGCGCTCGATTGCGTCGGTGTAGTCGCCCATGCGGTCGAGCGGAATCACGACGTCCTCGTTGATCTTGAACGCGTTGGTGTGCCGCGCGATCGCCGCCGTGCGCGAGCGGTCCAGCCAGAATTTCTTGCGCGCGTCGGCATTGACGGCGACGAAGCCTTCGCCGGCGCGGGCGTTGGCGAGACGCACGACTTCGGAAGTCGCGCGCGCGACCGCGTCCTCGTCGTCGCCGACGATGTCGCCGAGCAGCACCATCTTCGGCAGCGCGCCGCGCTTGGATTTGGTCGCGTAGCCGACCGCGCGCAGATAGCGCTCGTCGAGGTGTTCCAGGCCCGCCAGCTGCGTGCCGTCGGCGCGCGCCCGCGCGTCGAGGAAGCTCTTGATCTCGACGATCGACGGAATCGCGTGGCGCGCGTGACCGAAGAATTCGAGGCACACGGTGCGGATGTGCTTCGGCATCCGGTGCAGCACCCAGCGCGCCGAGGTGATCACGCCGTCGCAGCCTTCCTTCTGCACGCCAGGCAGGCCGCCGAGGAACTTGTCGGTCACGTCCTTGCCGAGCCCGGCCTTGCGGAATTTGCGGCCTTCGATCTCGATGCGGTCGGTGCGCAGCACGCGCGCCCGCTCGGGTGCCTCGCGTCCGTCCTTCCAGACCAGCTCGAAGCTGGCGACTGCGGTTTCGTGGATCTTGCCGCGGTTGTGCGCGAGGCGCGCGACCTCGAGCCAGTCGCCGTTCGGATCGACCATGCGCCACCAGGCGAGGTTGTCGACCGCCGTGCCCCACAACACCGCTTTCTTGCCGCCGGCGTTCATCGCGACGTTACCGCCGATGCAGGACGCATCCGCCGACGTCGGATCGACGGCGAACACCAGCCCGGCGCGCTCCGCCGCCTCCGACACGCGGCGCGTGACCACGCCCGCCCCGGTGAAGATCGTCGGCACCGGCCCGGCCACTCCCGCGAGTGAGCTGTGCTCGACGTTGCCGAGCGCTTCGAGTTTTTCGGTGTTGATCACCGCCGCGAGCGGCGTGAGCGGAATCGCGCCGCCGGTGTAGCCCGTACCGCCGCCGCGCGGAATGACCGTCAGCCCGAGCTCGATGCACGCGCGCACCAGCGCCGGAATCTCTGCCTCGGCGTCCGGGGCGAGCACCACGAACGGATACTCGACGCGCCAGTCGGTCGCATCGGTGACGTGCGACACGCGCGCGAATGCGTCGAAGCGGATGTTGTCAGCGCGCGTGTGACGTTCGAGCAGGCGCCGTGCGCGCTTGCGCAGCTGCACGGTGCGCGCGAAATCCGCGGCGAACTCGTCGACGGACTTGCGCGCCGCCTGAATCAGCTCGCCCACCTTGGCGTCGCGCGCCACGTCCGCCGCCTCGCGCCGCCGCTGCACTTCGTTCAAGCGGTGATGCAGGGCCTCGATCAGCAATTGCCGCCGGCGCGAATTGTCGATCAGGTCGTCCTGCAGGTAGGGATTGCGCTGCACGACCCAGATATCGCCCAGCACTTCGTACAACATGCGCGCCGAGCGGCCGGTGCGGCGCTCCTCCCGCAGCTCGTCCAGGATGCGCCACGCCGGCGCCCCGAGCAGGCGCACTACGATCTCGCGATCGGAGAAGGAGGTGTAGTTGTATGGGATCTCGCGCAGACGCATGAGGGGCGCGATTGTATAGTTCGCCCCCATGAATGTTCACCTCACTGCGCTCGAAGCCCGCGTCATCGGCAGCCTGATCGAGAAGGCCATCACCACCCCGGACCAGTACCCGCTGTCGCTCAACTCGCTGACGAATGCGTGCAACCAGAAGAGCAACCGCGACCCGGTGCTGGACCTGGACGAGCGCGCGGTGCAGGAGACGCTGGACGCGCTGACGAAGAAGCACCTGGTCCTGGAGCGCTCGGGTTTCGGCAGCCGCGTGCCGAAGTATCAGCACCGGTTCTGCAACACCGGCTTCGGCTCGCTGGAATTCACCCCGCAGGAGACCGCGATCCTGTGCGAGCTGCTCCTGCGCGGTCCGCAGACCCCCGGCGAGCTGCGCGGCCGCGCCAGCCGCATGGCGCCGATCAGCGAAGTCGGTGAAGTGGAGGCTGCGCTCAGCCGCCTCGCCAGCCGCGAGGACGGACCTTACGTCGTGCGGCTCGCGCGCGAGCCCGGCCGACGGGAGTCACGCTACGCGCACCTGTTCAGCGGCTCCGTCGAGGGCGCGACCGAAGGCATCGAGGAGCACGTCGCGGCCGAAGCTCCGGCCGCTGCGACACCGCGCGCGGACACGAGGTCGCTGCAGGAGCGAGTGGCTCAACTCGAGCAGCGGGTCGCGCAGCTGGAGCGGGAAATCGAGGGTTTACGCAAGGTTAACTCTCTGTAATCGTAAAACTAATCCCTCCTGCTACCGTCTCACTCCTCGTTCCCTTCACCTTTTATTCGGGAGTGACTCATGGTGGCGAATTCATTTCGAGTCGGCGTCGCTGTGCTCGCCGCGGCGATGGCATCAGCGGCCTGCTCGGGGAACCTCGCTACGGCCGGCGCCGCAGCGGTCGAAGCCCCTGCAGCCGCCGCTGCGCAGAACAATGTCCCCGCGTCCGCGGGCCGCTACGGAGCCGCGTTGCCAGACTTCGCGGCGCTCGCCGAGCACTACGGTCCGGCGGTCGTCAACGTCGGGGTCGTCGGCAAACAGCAGGCAGTCGCTGACTTCCCTGGCATGTCGCCCAACGATCCGTTCGGCGACTTCTTCCGCCGCTTCGGCCAGCCGCGTGGCAATCCGCAGCCGATGCGCGGCGAAGGCTCCGGCTTCATCGTCAGCCCGGACGGCTACATCCTCACCAACGCGCACGTCGTCGAGAACGCCGATGAAGTGACGGTGAAGACCACCGACCGGCGCGAGTACACCGCGAAGGTCGTGGGCGTCGACGAGCAGACGGACGTCGCGGTGCTGAAGATCGATGCGAAGAACCTGCCGACCGTGCAGCTCGGCAATCCGGACAAGCTGCGGCCCGGCGAATGGGTGGTCGCGATCGGCTCGCCGTTCGGCTTCGAGAACAGCGTGACCGCGGGCATCGTCAGCGCGACCTCGCGCGCCATGCCCGGCGGCAACTACACGCCGTTCATCCAGACGGACGTCGCGGTGAATCCCGGCAACTCGGGCGGCCCGCTGTTCAACATGAATGGCGAAGTGGTCGGCATCAACTCGCAGATCTACAGCCGCACCGGCGGCTACATGGGTGTGTCGTTCGCGATCCCGATCAACGTCGCGAGCAGCGTCAAGGACCAGCTGATCAAGACCGGTCACGTCACGCGCAGCCGCATCGGCGTCTCCATCCAGGACGTCACCGCGCAGCTCGCGGAGTCGTTCGGCCTCGACCGTCCGCGCGGCGCGCTGGTCGGCCAGGTCGAAGACGACGGCCCGGGCCAGAAGGGCGGCATCAAGGCCGGAGACGTGATCCTCAAGGTCGACGGCGACACCATCGAGACCTCCTCGCAGGTGCCGGTGCTGATCGCGAACAAGAAGCCCGGCACGCCGGTCAGCGTCGAGGTGTGGCGCAACGGCGGCACCAAGGAGCTGTCGGTGCGCCCGGTGCAGATGGAGGACAAGAGCGAGCGCGTGGCGAACAACGACACGCAGCAGGGCGACGAGACCGCCAAGCTCGGACTCGCGGTGCGGCCGCTGACGCAGCAGGAGAAGCGCCAGGCGGAGACCGACGGTGACCTGCTGGTCGAGCAGGTCGACGGGCCGGCGGCCGGCGCGGGCGTGCAGCCGGGCGACATCATCCTCGGCGTCAACGGCGCGAAGGTGAAGTCGATCGACGAGCTGCGGGCCGCGGCGAAGAAGCGCAACGGCAAAGTGGTCGCGCTGCTGATCGAGCGCGATAATGCCCAGATCTTCGTGCCCGTGCGTGTCGGTTGAGTTGAGGTTGATGCGCCTGCTCCTGATCGAAGACGACCTGCAAGCCGCCGAGTATCTCGTCAAGGGATTGCGCGAGAGCGGCTACAGCGTCGAGCACAGTCCCGACGGCCGCGACGGCCTGGACAAGAGCAGTCGCGGCCAATACGACGTGATCGTCGCGGATCGCCAGCTGCCGTACGTGGACGGCCTGGCGATCATCACCGCGCTGCGCGAGCGCAGCGACCGCACGCCGGTGCTGATCCTGTCGGCGCTCGGCACGGTCGACGACCGCGTGCACGGCCTGAAGGCCGGGGGCGACGACTACCTGACCAAGCCTTTCGCTTTCGCGGAGCTGCTCGCCCGGATCGAGGCGCTGAACAGACGCGGCGCGGCGGCGAGCGAGACGACGCGGCTCAAGATCGCCGACCTCGAGCTCGACCTGCTGGCGCGTCGCGTCGCCCGCGCCGGGCGCAACATCGAGCTGACCACCAAGGAGTTCCAGCTGCTCGAATACCTGGTGCGCCACGCCGGCCAGACGGTCACGCGCACCATGCTGCTGGAAGGCGTCTGGAACCTGCACTTCGATCCGCAGACCAACATCACGGATGTGCACATGAGCCGGCTGCGCAACGCCATCGACAAGGGTTTCCCCAAGCCGCTCATTCACACGGTCCGGGGCGCGGGTTATGTTCTGAAGGAATGATACGCAGCACAACCCTCCGTCCATGACCGACGCGCCGCCGCGGATGCGGCTGTCCTCGGCGCGCTTGGCCGCGCTGTTCGTCGTGATCTTCGCCGCGGCCATCACCCTGGTGCTGACCGCCGTCTATGTCCTCACCGCGCGCGTGCTCGACCGCGAGGTCGACTCGGTCATCCGCAGCGAGGTCACTCATCTCGTCGACGACTATTCCACCGGCGGTCTGCTGCAACTGGTCGCGACCCTGCGGCGTCGCGCCGACAGCTGGGATCGCACCGGCGCGGTCTACCTGCTGATCGAGCCGACCGGCTACCCGATCGCCGGCAACCTCGCGCACTGGCCGTACGAGTTCGACACCTACGGCAACTGGATCGAGTTCGAGATCGACGCGAGCGAGGCCGGCGGCGTGGTCTCGCATCCGGTGCGCGCGCAAGTCTTCATGCTGCCCGGCGGCCGCCGGCTGCTCGTCGGCACCGACATTCTCGAGCGTCACAAGCTGGCGTCGCGGCTGCGCACTGCAATGCTCTGGGGCGCGGGTTCCAGCGTGTTGCTGGCCACGGTGTTCGGACTCTCTTACAGCCGGCGCATTCGTCGCCGCGTCCGCGCGTTCGCGAGCACCTGCGAATCGATCATGGGCGGCGACCTGTCGCGGCGTCTGCCGGTGGAAAAGTCGCACGACGAGTTCGACGAGCTCGGCACCGCCGTCAATCGCATGCTCGAAACCATCGAGCTGCAGACCGACATGTTGCGCACGACTTTCGACAGCGCTGCGCACGACCTGCGCGGTCCGCTGTATCGCGCGCGAGTCCGCATAGAAGAGTCATTGCAACACGACAGCCTGAGCGAAGACGCTCGCGGCACGATGGAAGCGACTCTCGCCGAGCTGGAGCGCGTGCAACGCACGCTCGGCACGCTGCTGCAGATCGCGCAGGCGGAAGGCCGCGGCCGCGACGTTCCGACGGAGCCCGTGGATCTCGCGGCGCTCGCGCGCGAGCTGGTCGAGCTGTATCGCCCGGAAGCGGCGACGCGCGAAATCACGCTCGAATACAGCGGCGCGGACGCCGCGAGCACTCACGGCAACAGCCAGCTGCTCGCGCAGGTGCTCGTCAACCTGATCGAGAACGCCATCAAATATGTATCGCCGAACGGGCGCATCGACGTGAGCGTTGCGACGCTGCCCGAGGCGATCGTGCTGCAAGTCGCGGACAACGGGCCCGGCATTCCGGCCGCGGACCGGCAACGCACCCTGCAACCGTTCGTGCGACTGGAGCGCGATCGCGAACAGGTCGGCAGCGGCCTCGGCCTGAGCCTCGTCGCAGCGGTGATGCGGCTGCATCGCGGCAGCATCGAGCTGCTCGACAACAATCCGGGATTGATCGCGCGCTGTCTGTTGCCGCTGAATCAGGCCAAAGCCTGACCTACCGCGACTCGACTCTCACCCAGATCGAGCGCTCGTCGCTGCTCGTCGAGTACTGGCGGCTGAGGATGCCTCGCTGCTGGGATGACGCGGACTCGCTGACGCCGCCGAGCTGAATCCATTGGCCTAGCGTGCCGCTGACCTGCGTCGTGAGGTGCTGGGTCTGGACGTTGCCGTTCACTACGCGCTCGTCCTGCTGCTCGATGTCGAGCACGACCGTCTGACCGTTCACGCGCGGCGTGACTACGAAGCCGCTGCTTACGTTGCGATATCCCGTCGTCGCTGCCGCCCACGGACGACGTCCGCCACCCGCCGCCACGGCGGTGACGATCGGAACATCGCTGCCGCTGCTGATGAATGCTGAGTTGCCTTCGAGGACCTGCACGCTCGCGACACCGTCTCTGCGATCGCGCGCATTGTTGTCCGTCGCCTGCACCGACACGTTGCTGCCGCGATTGCTCACGGTGCCGCTGACTTGTGCACCCTCGCGCTCGACCTCCTGCTGCGTGCTTCGTCGCACCGACACCAGCAGCTGGTTCGGCTGACGGTCGATCTGGGCGAGCGCGGCGCGGAGCTGACGCACGTTCGCCGGGCTGGCCCGCACGAACAGCTTGTAGTCCTGGCCGGTGAGCGCCCCGCCCTGCTCCAGCAGCGGCTGCAGCACCGGGATGACCTCCGCCGCCGTCCGGTATTTCAGGTCGATGACCTCCAGGGACTGCGCCAGAACGGGGCAGCCAATCAGGTAAACGCTGAGCATGACCCACGCCAGGGGGCGGGCGGCGCGGCTCGGCAGGCCCTTGAAATCACGCATAAGGGGCGATTGTGCCTCAATTTCCGGCCCCGCCTGCCGAAGCAGCTTCCAAGGCTATGAATCTCATCATCGGCATCGTCGTGGTTTTCGGTTGCGTTCTGGGGGGGTTCGCCGTGCACGGCGGGCACCTGGGGGCGCTGTGGCAACCGGCCGAATTGCTGATCATCGGCGGCGCCGCGATCGGCGCGCTGATCATTGCCAACCCGTTGCGCGTGACCAAGCGGGTCGCGGCCGGCTTCGGCGTGCTGCTGAAAGGCGCGAAGTACAAGAAAGAGCACTACCTCAACCTGTTCGCAGTGATGTACGAGCTGCTGTCGCTGGCGCGCAAGGAAGGCATGATGGGCCTCGAGCGCGTGATCGAAGAGCCGGCGAAGAGCGACGTGTTCAAGAAGCGGCCGCTGATCCTCAAGGATCATCACGTGGTCGAGTTCATCCAGGACTACCTGCGGCTGATCATCAGCGGCGACATGGACGAGCATCAGCTCGAAGCGCTGATGGACCAGGAGATCGAGACGCATCACCACGACGGCGAAGAGCCGGCGCAGGCGATGAGCAAGGTGTCGGACGCGATGCCCGGCTTCGGCATCGTCGCCGCGGTGCTCGGCATCGTCAACACGATGGGCGCGCTGGGCGGCCCGCCGTCGGAGATCGGTCACAAGGTCGCGGCCGCGCTGGTCGGTACGTTCCTCGGCATTTTGCTCGCGTACGGCCTGCTCGGCCCGATGAGCACCGCGCTCGAGCGCATGGCGCGCGACGAGACGCATTTCTACACGACCATCAAGACCTGCATCATGGGCTTCCTGCGCGGCCAGCCGCCGCAGGTGGCGATCGAGTTCGGCCGCAAGTCGACGCCGGGAGCGCTGCGCCCGAGCTTCAAGGATCTGGAAACGCAGCTGCGCAAGAAGGCGGCCTGACGCCATGGGCCGCGCCGCGCCGAAGCCGGACGAGGGAGAAGCGCCCCGGCCGATCATCATCAAGAAGATCAAGAAAGGCGGCCACGCCCACCACGGCGGCTCGTGGAAGGTTGCGTTCGCCGACTTCGCGACCGCGATGATGGCGTTCTTCCTGCTCATGTGGCTGATGGAAGCGACCACCGAGGAGCAGCGAGGCGCGATCTCGCAATACTTCAACAACCCGTCCGACGTCCAGGGCGCGAGCCCGGTGCCCTCGCCCTCGCCGATCCAGGGGCCGGGCGGCGCGAGCACGAGCATGATCAAGCTCGGCGGCGGCATGGAGCTGCATCACGATCCGGCGCCGCCCGCGCCGATCTCGCCGCCGACGCCGGGCACGCAGACCGCGACTCGCCCGGACGACGACGGTGCCCTGAAAAATGAAGACCTGAATGAGAAGCTCGACAACGAGCGCCTCGCCGCCCTGCTCGACGCGCTGAAGAAAGGCATCGACGAGCGCGAGTCGCTCGCGAAGTACAAGGACCAGATCCTGCTCGACGTGACGCCGGAAGGCGTGCGCATCCAGATCATCGATCACGAGCGCCGCTCGATGTTCCCGCTCGGCAGCGCGCGGCTCGAGAACTTCAGCAGCGACATCATCAAGGAGCTGGCGCACATCATCAGCAGCGTGCCGAATCGCATCAGCATCAGCGGTCACACGGACGTGAAGCCGTACGTGGCCGTGAACTACACGAACTGGGAGCTCTCGGCGGATCGCGCCAACGCCGCGCGCCGCGCGCTCATCGCGGGCGGGCTGCCGGCGGAGAAGATCGGTCGGGTGGTCGGACTCGCCTCGAGCGTGCTGCTGGATGCGTCCACGCCGGAGAGCCCGGTCAATCGCCGCATCAGTATCGTGGTGATGAACAAGCGCACGGAGCAGGCGATCAGCCAGGAGAACGGCAATCTGCTGATGGTGCAGGAAGCAGGAGCCGCGCCGGCGCCGGGCGGCGAGCCGGTCGCCCAGCAACTCACGCCCCAATAAACCGGCTAGGGAATCTGGATTTTCCCGCCGCCGCGGCCGCCCGGCCCGCCGGGGCCGAGGTTCGGCATGCCGCCCTGGGGCACGACCAGCTGCGACGCAGCCTGGCGCCGCATCTCCTGGATCTGCTGCACGGTGCGCTCGATCGCAACCGTTGCTGCAGCGGAGAAGCCCGCGACCGCCTGATCGAGCGTTATGCCCTCGATCTCGAAGCTCAGCGGCACCGGCCCCATGTTCGTCATGATCTCCGCCTGGCCGATGAACAGCACCGGCCGCGCGCTATCCGTCTCGCCCTGGGCAGTCACTGGCGTCAGGCGGCGGATCGCGCCGACTTTGCGGTCGGTGAACATTTCTTCTCGGTAAAGTCCCGCCGGATCCATCTGCGGATCCTGATTACGTTCATCGGCCATGGCGAATTCCCGGGCAACTCAAACGGTGCGCCAGTAGACCAGTCCGGTACAATGACCGCAACTCGCCAGCGGGCGGAAACAGATTGGGGCGTGAGGCACGCCATGCAGGAAACCGATAATCCATTCAGCGAAGCTTTCGGCAAAGCCGTCGATCTCGGTAACAGAATCGCCGACACCGACGACAAGGCCGACATCTGGGACATCGCCGACGGCCTGCTCGCCGGCGCCGTGCAGTACTGGCTGTATTCGCGCCAGCCGTGCGCCGATCCGGAGTGCGAAGAGTGCGTGCCGATCAGCACCGCTGAAGGCCGCATCGAAGAGCTGCGCCGGCTGATGCGGCAGTTCGCCGAAGAGAGCGAATACTTCCACTCGCCGACCGATCGCAACGTCGGCCGCGCGTAGCGGCAGCGCCGCTCGCATTCGAAGTGATTGTCAATCGGGCCGGCGAAAAATTTTCCTGGGCCCTACCCGCTTGATCCGTAAGGCAGCGTAAAAGCAACGCCCGCGGCCGGGCGAGTTTTGCGATCCAGCGCACACCGCCTTGAGTGCGACGCGCTCCACACTTTGCCCCGACACGGGAGAACCGCCCGGTCGTGGAGGCACTGCAAGTGGGCATGTTGAAGAACCTGAAGCTGCGCCATCGCGCCTACGAGTGCGCGTACAACTCGTTTCGCTTCGCGGCGCGCCTGCGCGGCGACCTGAGCGAGTTCGCGCCGTCGATCGCGGAGACGCTGCAGAGCGTCGGCGACGAGCTCGCAGCGCTCGCGCGCGACAGCTGCCCGAACGAAAACGAACGCCGCCAGTTGATCGACGGACTCGAAGGCGCGTTGCGTGCGCTCGGCTTGTCCGACGCCGCACAGGTCCACATCGTTTCGCAGCTCGCGCCGCGCATCATGGCGGGCGAGCCGGCGAGTGCGAGCAAGGAACCCTGGACGCGAATGGCGGTGTGATTTAACGAATCATCGGTAACGGTTCACGCACCGTTTGCGGCTCGCATCTGCAGGTACGACATAACCTCAAATTCCCTACAGACTGCGACTTGTCGCCGAATCCACTGTCGGCTGAAAGCGACCAAACCGCTTGACTTATCCCCGCTTGCAAGCGGATTATCAAATCGTTTCCAAGGGCAAACTCGCCGAAAGGCGAGGACGCAAAGCTTCCGGTCTAACGGATTCATTTCCTAAGACAGCGGGGTTGCCACGGAGCCGCGATTCGATCGCGGCAGCGGATTCGCCAGAAAGAAAATCGCGAAGCCGGCCGTGATTGAGCGCGATGCGCATCAAGCGCGCTCTCACCCCCCTCGAAATGAGTCACGTCGGGCCGCGAACGCTCGCCGCTTTTGTCGATTCGCTTTCGGGCATGGGGAAGAAGACGTGGAAAAGAGCACCAGCAACGCTCAGGCCGTCATGACGCCGCCGCTTGCGCCCATCGCAGCTGCCAGCGGCACCGGCTCGGCACTGTTCGTCATCAATCTGTGTGCGTCGATCGCGCCGGTGCGACTCGACGGCAACAACATCCCCGGTCTCGAGAACTATCGTCTCTACCAGGTTGCGCGCAACGAAGACGGCCGCACGCGTCATCGCCTGCGGCTCGGTTTCTTCACGAGCGAATCGCACGCGGAAAGCGTGCTCACCGTCGTGCGCCAGCAATACCCGACTGCATTCACTACGTGCCTGTGCGAAGAGGATCGTCGCTTCGCGCGTGGCTTCCTGCCGAACGCGGCGACCGCTGCACCGGCGCCGCGACCGGTCGCTGCTGTCGCCAAGCCCGCGCCCGCACCTGTCGCTCAGCCGAAAGCTGCTGCAGCTCCCGCTGCAACGACTGCGAAGCAAGCAACGTCGCCCGCCGCGCCTGCGAAGCAAACGCCCGCTGCAGCGAAGACACTCGCACCGGCCGAGCCCGAAATCATCGAGCTCAGCTGGGAACCCGAAACGCCGAAGACCGCAGCGAAAGCTGCCAAGCCGGCAGTGAGTCCGACCGACGGTCTCGATGACTTCACCTGGGAACCGCCGTCGTTGACGCCTGCCGCGGATGCGGCGATCGCCAAGACTGTTGCGACGGGGATCGTGAAGGCGAAAATGGAGCCCGAGAAGAACACGTCCGATACGGCGAAGCATCCCGCGCTCAAGCTCGCGCCGAAAGCGGCGCCGCCGAGCAAAGCACCGGTCGCTGCGAAACCCGAGACGCCGAGGCCGGCAGCTGGGGTTGCGAAACCCGCAGCGCCGGTCGCTGCAAAGCCGGCCGCGAAGCCTGCTGCTCCGATCGCGGCAGCGAGCAAGCCGGATCCGGCGAGCAGCATGCGCGTACGTGCGCTCGATCTCACGTTCTCCGATCCGCCGCCGGCACGCGTCGATGCGCAGCGCGCTGCGTCCACCGGCGCTTTCCACGTCGGCAAGGGCGTCGAGATCAAAGACGTCGGCATCCGGCTCGAGTCCGAGCCCGCGAAGCCGGCCGCACCGGCGCAGGGGAAGCCTGCAGCGCCGGTCAAGCCCGCGATGACGAAGCCTGTCGTAACGCCTGCTCCCAGGGTTCCCGAGAAGAGTGCGAAGCCCGCGCAACCACCAGTCGTTGCCGCGCCGAAACCCGCTGCGCCGAGACCGGCCGCTGCGCCCGCGCTGCCGCCGATTCGCATGCCCGCTGCCTCGAACGTTCCGCCGCCCGAGCTCGACAGCACGCAGACGATTCGCGCGCTGACGAGCGCGGAGATGGAGGACGCTGCGCAGGAGAAGTGGTTCGCGGTGCAGCTCGCGGTCTCCGATCAGCCCGTGAATCTCGACGCCATGCCGCGCCTCGACATCTTCGAGGCGTATCGCCTCTACTCCGTCGCGACGGCCGGCAGCGGCAAGATCGTGCACTCGCTGCGTCTGGGTTTCTTCAAAGAAGCCGTGTCCGCGGAAGCGGTCATGGGTTACCTGAACACGTTCTTCGGCTCGCCGAGCGTGATGCGCGTCAGCGTCGCGGAGCACGCGCGCTTCAAGGATGCGCCGTCGACGAGGAAGCCGGCCGCACCTGCGCAGGAAGCGAAGATCGTCGAGCTGAACAATGCTCGCGGCGCGCGCCCGGTCGTTCCGACCGTGACGATGGAAGTGGCGCCGGGCGTCGACACCGACGCGACCGGCTCGTTCCGGCCGCTCGACACCGGCTCTTTCAGGAAGAGCGCCAGCGGCAGGCACAAGATGCTGAAGAGCGCGGCGAAGTCGGCGGGAAGCACCAGGACCGCGCGCGCCAGGACGGGTAACACCGGCAAGCACAAGATCCTGCCGTCGACCGAGAAGAAGAGCCTCGCGGAGCAGCTGCTCGACGAGGCGCGCGAAGTCCAGCTGTCCGAGAGCGGCATCCGCAAGTTGCCGAAGAACGATTCGCTGCTGTCGCGCATGCTCGGCAAGCTGACCAAGTAGCGCGCGCTCCACGTTGCACTGATACTCCGGCACCGGGTAATCGACCCGGTGCCGGAGTGCTTGCGTGGACTTCCAGACCGCCGACCTGTGCGATCGCTTCGCCGCCGAATTGCAGATCGGCGAAGCCATCTTCCGTGACTTCGGCGGCCGGCCGCGCTTCGCCGGCCCGATTGCCACCATCAAGTGCTTCGAAGACAACTCGCGCGTGCGCGACCTGACCGCCGAGGACGGTAACGGCCGCGTGCTGGTGATCGATGCCGGCGGCTCGATGCGCCACGCGGTGATCGGCGACATGCTCGCAAAGCAGGCCGTCGACCATGGCTGGAGCGGCGTCGTGGTGTACGGATGCATTCGCGACGCATTCGCAATTGCGCAGCTGCCGATCGGCGTGAAAGCACTCGGCACCTGTCCGCTGCGCACGGACAAGCGCGGCGAAGGGCAACGCGACGTGCCGGTGCGCTTTGCGGGTGTGAATTTTCGTCAGGGTGACTGGCTGTATGCCGACGAGGACGGCCTGATCGTCGCGCCCCGTGCGCTCGCGTGAAACCGCAGCGCCATTTACTGCGTTTTCAGTGCGCGTTTATCATTCGCGCCGTACCGTCACCTTCCCTTTAACGCACGACCCGAGAACGAGGATCGATCATGACCGACCGCCGCTACGATCGTCGTACACTTCTTAAGAGCGCACTCGCAGGACTCGCCGCGTTGCCGGCCGCCGGCCTGGTGCACGCCGCGGACGCCACGCCGCATCTGGACGAGAAGGAGCAGCTCGCGGTCTCGCTCGGTTACGTGCACGACGCGTCGAAGGTCGACGCGAACAAAGTGCCGCAGTACAAGAAGGGCGCGCACTGCGCCAACTGCATCCAGCTGCAGGGCAAGGACGGCGATCAGTGGCGTCCGTGCAATCTGTTCCCGGGCAAGCTCGTGGACGCAAACGGCTGGTGCAAAGTGTGGGCTGCGAAGCCCGGCGCGAAGGTCGGCTGACGTTCAGTCTTGCGCCGGATCGTTTTCCGGCAGCACGTCTTTGGCCCACTCGTAGCGTTTCCACGCCGGCACCGGCGTGGCAACGTCCGCGCGCGGCACGAACTTCGAGCGCTCCACCAGCTGGTACTTGTGGATGTAGCGCGGGCAGTTCGGAAACACCTCGCGCACTCGCACTTTGACGACGAACTGCGCGCCGAGGTACGCGGGCTCGACCGCCGTCGGCGGCTCGAGCGATGCCGCGCCATTCACGCGAATGCGCTTGCCTGCCTCGAAGTCGATGAACAGCATGCCCACGTGCGGATTCATGCGCGCATTGCCGAACGACAGGAACATGCCGTTGCCGTCGTAGTTCGGAAACACCAGCGTGCTCTCGTCGAGCACGCGCACGAAACCGGGATCGCCGCCCTTGTACGAGCAGTTCGGCCGGCCCTGCGCGTCCGCGGTCGCGAGGAAGAACATGTCGCGACGCTCGATGAACTCGCGATCCTCCGGCGTGATGAGCGTGTGATAGGTCACCTGCTCCAGCCGGTCGGCCAGCCGCTCGGTGTCGAACTGCCGCTGCAGCTCGCGGTGTCCTTCCTGGTAAAGGCGTGACATGGAATACTCCGCCTAAAATCTGAGTCGCTCGCCGTAGCCGGTCAGCTCGAGATAGCCGCGGCCGACGCCAAAGCCGCGCTCGTCGAACGCGCGCACCGCGCCTTCCCAGTAGAGCGTCCCGGTGCTCCCGCGCGCATCGTTCTCCTGATCGTCCAGCAAGGGGCGCAGCAGTATCGTGCGCCCGCCCACTGCAATTTTCCATTCGACGGGATACGTCACGCCGGTGCGTGACGAGCGCCAGCTGCGCTGCGGCGTCCACTCGATCTCGTTCGGCGCAAACACGCGATCGGGCTTGCCGGGCTCACGCAGCGTGGCGCCGCCCCAGTACGCCCTGCCCGCCTCGTCACGAATGCGCTGAACCATCAGCGCGCTGCCGTCATTGAGATTGAGGCCGATCCAGTCCCAGCCGCGGGCCTGCTCGTCGAACATGCTGCTCGACCATTCGTGGTCGAACCACGCGACGCCGCGAACGCGCTGCTCGCGGCCACCGATCACGATGCGGCCGCTGGTCTGCAATTGCGGCAGGCTGTAGTAGTAACTCGCGAACTGCGGCTGCGGGCCCTTCTGACTGAAACCGCTCTTCCCGTTCAGCAGCGGCGGCTGCACGCGCACGCATTCCAGCTCCAACGCGAACTCGCTCGTCGACGCGACGGCGGTGTAACGCTCACCGTCCTGGCGCAACGACCAGTCGTCGATCTTGACCGCGAGCGCTCCTTCGGCCGCTTCGGCGAGTCCGAAGCCCGCCCGCGCGGACTTCTCGGCACGCAGCAGCGCGCCGCGCCGCGGATCGCTGACCGCGGCGTGTGCGAACAACACTTGCCGCGCGACGAAGCGCGACGGATTGTCTTCGTCGACACCCGGACGATTGCGGAAGAACGTGATCTGGAAGCCGAGCGGCTCGCCGTTCGGCGTCTCGACCCAACCGGTGAGATACCACCATTCCGTGCGGAACTGCGGATGGCTGCCCTCGTCGCGCGGCACTTCGATCGAGTATCCGGGCACCGCCACGGGATAGTGCGTCTCGGCGGCACGGATCGTCCCGCTCGCGAAGAGCAGCAACACGAGCATCGTGCGCGCCAGCGCTCTCACCAATCCTCCTTCACGGCTTTGACGACGTCGGTGCTCATCGCCTGCCTTCCGCTGATGACCGCGATTCCGGCAGCAGCGGCGACGAGCACAGCGCTGAGCGAAGCCAGCAACACCCCGGGCGCTGCGAGATCCATGCTCCAGTGAAACGACTGGCGGTTCACGACGTAGATCAGGATCAGGCTCACGATGCCGCCAGTCACGAGGCCAACGACGACGCCCGTCGCGCCGAGCACCGCCCCCTCGATCGCCAGCATCGTCGCAATCTGTGCGCGAGTGAACCCGAGATGCCGCAGCACGCCGAACTCGCCGCGTCGCGCGAGCACCTGCGCGCTGATCCCGGCCGCGATGCCGAACAAGCCAATGAGCACGGCGACCAGCTCCAGAAGATAGGTGATCGCGAACGTGCGATCGAATGCCTGCAGCGACAACCGCCGCAGCTCGGGCGGCGTGCGCAGGTCGTACTGTGTCGCCGGCAACAGATCGCGAATCGCGTTCTCGAGCGATTTCGAGTCGACGCCCGGCTGCAACCACAAGCTGACGGTATTCACGCCGGTATCGCCCGAGAGTCGAACGTAGTCAGCGCTGTCGATGACGACGGCGCCGTTCTGGTGCTCGTAGTCGCGCCAGATACCCGCCGCGAATGCACGCACGCGGCGGCCCGCGAGGGACAACTCGAAGGTGTCGCCGGCACGAATGCCGTAGAGATCGCCCGCTCCTTCGCTGACCCACGCGCTCATCGCATCGTCGGGCGCTTTCGACGCCGCGGTGACGGTCATCCACAGCGCATCTGCGATCTTCATGTGGTTGGCGCTGCGCGCGACGAGCGTCAGCGGCTTATCGGCAGCGAGTTGCGTACGGGCGAAGCGACCGGTTTCGAAGTGCGCGACGCCGGGCAGAGACCCAAGCCGCTGCACCGTGCTCGCATCGAGATGCGCCGACTGGCCGACATAGCCGAGACGGACGTAAACGTCCGCGGGCAGCACGCGCTGCGCCCATTGATCGAGCGAAGTGCGGAACGACGTCACCATGATCGCCATCGACACCATGAGGCTGAAGCTCACGAGGATCGCCGACACGCTGAGCGTCGCATAGCGCGCGGTGCCCGCGATCTGCGCAATGGCGATCTGATACGGAACAGCGCGCACGAACGGTGCGTGCCGCAACGCCAGCCGAACGATCGACGGCATCGCGATCACGACGCCGATCATCACCAGCGCGATGGAAACGAAGCCGGGCAATGGCAAGCCGGCGATCGGCGGCAACAGCAGCACGAGAGCGGCCAGCAGCAAGAGCACGGCGACGATGCGGCCGTGCGTGCGCAATTCGCGACTCGCCACGTCGCCCGCCTTCAATGCGCTGGCTGTCGGGACTCGCGCGGCCTCGACGGCCGGGCGCAATGCGCCGACGATCGCGACCGTCACGCCGAGCACCCAGAACGCTGCGATCTCCCCGCCGTGCACTTCCAGCGCGGCAGCGAGCCCGCGAAAGTAGCCCGCGCCGAGGTCGCTGCCGATCGCGCCGAGCCCGAGACGCGCCGCCGCGATCCCGAGCACGATGCCGAGCAGCGCACCGCACGTGCCGATGATCGCGGCCCCTGCGAGCACGAGCGCAAGTTGCTGTCCGCGCGTGACGCCGAGTGCATGCAGGACGGCGAACTCGCGGCGCCGACGCAGCGTCGCCAGCGATTGCGTCGAATACACGAAGAAGCCGCCGGTGAACAACGCGACGAGCGCGAGCGCCGTGAGGTTCGATCGGTACGCGCGCGACAATCGCAGCGCTTCGTTGCTCGCTTCGCCCGGCGTCGTGACGCGCGCCTCGGGCGGCAGCAACGCGGCGATGTCGGCGCGCACTTGCCCGGGACTCGCGCCGCTCGCCAGTCGCACGTTGATGCGCGACAGTTTGCCGAGCTGACCGAACTTCCATTGCGCGGCTGCGATATCGAGCACGCCCGCACGATCCTCCAGCCCTGCCTGCGGCAGGACGCCGGCGACGCGCAGCTGCACCTTCTTCTCGCCGACCTGGATCTCGAGAACGTCGCCGGTGTCGAGCTGCAAGTCGCGCGCGGCGCTGGCGCTCAGAAAAATCGCTTGCGGATCGAACGCCGCGGTGCCGGCGCTCATCGTGCCTGCGAGCGCAGCGAGCGACGCCTGCAACTGCCGCGAGCGAAATGCGTCGACGCCGAGCAGCGTGAGCGCAGCGCGCCGGTTCGCGAGCTTGCCTTCCACTTCCACCACGGGGCTCGCTACTGCAACGCCGGGCACGGCGGCGATGCGCGGATACAAATTCTCATCGAGACCGGCAGCGCTCTCGATCGATAGGTCCGCGACACCGTAGAGACTGCGCGCCGCGAGCGAGACCTCATCGGCGGCGGAACGGTTGATCAGGTAGATCGCAAACCCCAGCGCCACGCCGAGCGCAATCGCGATGGCGAGCAACGCGTTGCGGCCGGGCGAGCGTCGCAGCGGTCCGGCGAGAGCGGCATCGATGAGCGGCCACGCTGCCATGTTCAGCGCGCGCGCTCGCGCAATCCCTGATGCGTGAGGCGAAACGTCCGCTGCGCGGTCGCGGCGGCGACCTCGGAATGCGTGACGAGAATTCCTGCCGCGTTGTCGCGCTCGAGCTGTGCGCGCAGCAGCCGCAGCACTTCGGCTGCGGAATCGGCGTCGAGATTGCCGGTCGGTTCGTCGGCCAGCACGAGGCTCGGCCGATGCGCCAGCGCGCGTGCGATCGCGACGCGCTGCATTTCACCGCCCGACAGCTGGTTCGGCAGATCGTTCTGCCGCTCCAGCATGCCGACCGCGGCGAGCATCTCTGCGACGCGCGCGTCGATCGCCGGACTTGCAGCGCCGTTCAACGCCAGAGGCAGCCCGACGTTGCGCCCGACCGTCAGGTGCGGAAGCAAATGGAACGCCTGGAAGACGAAACCCATGCGGGCGCGTCGCAGTCGCGTGCGCCCTGCATCATCGAGCGCGGCGAGATCCTGCCCGGCCACGACGATGCGGCCCGAGTCCGGCACGTCGAGCCCGGCGATGAGATTGAGGAGCGTGGACTTGCCGGCGCCGGACTCGCCCATCACGGCGATGTACTCGCCGGCGGCGAGGCGCAACGACACGTCGTGCAGCACGACGCGCGAGCGCGCGCCAGAGAAAGATTTACTGACGCGCTCGACTGCCAGCACGTTGCTAACTAGAACCCTATGATGACGCCCAGGTTCGCCGAGTACTGCAGGAGCAGGTCGCTCTTCGCCTTGATACGGCACGTCAGGCCGGCATCCGAGACACAGAACAAGTCGCCTTCGCTGCCGAGCACGGTGCCGAAAGCCCGCAGATCGAGCCGGACGCCGAAATGGTCGTTGATCGGCACACGCACGCCGCCGCCGATCGTGAACGCGAACTTCGTTTCGTCATCGAGACCGGCCGCGTTCGGGCTGAAGCGCGCGCCGCCGACCGTCATGCCGAAGTAAGGGATGACGCGATTGGCAGGCTCGGGGTAAGCGACTGTGCCGCCGAACTGCAGGTACTGCACGTCCATGTCGAACGGCGTGGCACCCTTGACGCGTGTGCTCTGACTCACGACCAGCATCTCGTAGTGCCGCCACCAATCGCTGGCAACATCGACGAAGATCCCGAAGTCGGTGTCCGCGTCGAGATCGCGGCTGCTATTGTCGGTCGGATCCTCGAACTCGCCGCCGGCCATGTGGCCGATGAACGGCGTGAACTCGAAGTCGTTGTACTCCTTCTTCTCCTCGGCCCGCACCGGCGAGGCCAGGCAGAACGCTACAGCCGCGGCCGCGACGGCAGATCCTGAAAAAATCCGGTTTCGCATGGTCGTATACTCCTCGCCACGAGCCAGTACGTTAACACGATGAGAGCGTCCAGCATTGTCGTTGCAGCCGTTTTCGCGGCGTTGACGTTCGCGCTGTGGGCCTGGCTGAACCGACCCCGCCCGGAGCCGCCGTGGCCCGATCACGTGCAGGGCATGGCGTTCTCGCCGTTCGGCTCCGGCCAGGATCCGGTGCCGCAGGTTTTGCCGACGCCGCAACAGATCGATGCCGACCTGCGCCTGCTCGCGGGCAAGGTCACGGCAGTGCGCACCTATTCCTCGCTGAAGAGCCTCGGGCAGATCGCGGACATCGCCGCCCGCCACCAGATCAAGGTCGCGCTCGGCGCGTGGGTTGATCGCAACCGGCAGACCAACGAGGCCGAGATCGCCGCGGCGATCGACATCGCCAACCGTCATCCGAACGTCATCCGCCTGGTGATCGGCAACGAAGTCATTCTGCGCAACGATCTGAGCGTCGCCGAGCTGTCGCGCCAGCTGGATCGCGTGCGCGACGCCGTCGAGCAACCTGTGAGCACCGCGGAACCGTGGCACGTCTGGCTCACGCATCCGGAGCTGGTCGAGCACGTCGACTACATCGCGGTGCATATGTTGCCGTACTGGGAAGGAATCGCAGCCGAGCAAGCGGTCGACTATCTCGCTATGCGCGTCGAGCAGTTGCAGCGCGCCTATCCCGGCAAGCAGGTCGTGATCGCCGAAGTCGGCTGGCCGTCCGACGGCCGCACGCGCTATGCAGCTGTCGCGTCGACGAGCAACGAAGCGATGTTTCTGCGGCGCTTTCTGCAGCGTGCGCGCAAGGAAGGCTACATCTACTACATCATGGAAGCGTTCGATCAGCCGTGGAAGGCGCGCTATCAGGGCGCGGTCGAAGCTTACTGGGGCGTGTACGACGTGGATCGCGAGCCGAAGTTTGCGTTCGTCGAGCCGATCGTACGCATTCCGCAGTGGCAGACGCTCGCCGCAATCTCCGTCGTGCTCGCATCTCTGCTCGTCGCGCTGTTGTTCGTGCATAGTCGCACGCTCGACGCGCGCGGCCGGAGTTTGCTCGCGATCGTCGTCTACGCCGTGACCGCGGCAGCGGTGTGGATCATCTACGACTACTCGCAGCAATACATCACGCTGCGCAGCGTGCTGATCGGCGGGCCGCTGATGCTCGGCATGTTCGTCGTGATCGCCGTGCTGATCGCCGAAGCGCACGAGTGGGCCGAAGCCCACTGGGCGATTCCGCGACGCCGGCCGTTCGCAGTCGCCGGCTGCGACGTTGCTTTGCCGAAGGTGTCCATCCACGTGCCGGCGTACAACGAGCCGCCGCAGATGCTGATCGAGACGCTCGATGCGCTCGCGCGGCTCGACTATCCGGACTACGAAGTCATCGTCGTCGACAACAACACGAAGGACGAAGCGGTGTGGCGGCCGGTCGAGCAGCATTGCGCGCGGCTCGGCGCCCGCTTCCGCTTCTTCCACGTCGATCCGTTGGCCGGCTTCAAGGCCGGCGCACTGAACTTCGCCCTCGTGCAGTCCGCGCCGGATGCGCAGGTCATCGCCGTCATCGACAGCGACTACCAGGTCGAGCCCGCGTGGCTGCGCGATCTCGTGCCGGGCTTCGCCGAGCCGAAAGTCGCGATCGTGCAGGCGCCGCAGGACTATCGCGACGGCGGCGAGAGCGTCTTCAAGGCGATGTGCTACGCGGAGTACCGCGGCTTCTTCCTGATCGGCATGATCACGCGCAACGAGCGCAACGCGATCATCCAGCACGGCACGATGACGCTGGTCCGGCGCCAGGCGCTCGAACAGGCGGGCGGTTGGGCGCGGTGGTGTATCACCGAGGACGCCGAGCTTGGCCTGCGCTTGTTCGAGCACGGCTACGAGGCGCAGTACGTGCCGCGCAGCTACGGCCGCGGGCTGATGCCGGAGACATTCAGCGATTACAAGAAGCAGCGCTTCCGCTGGGCGTACGGCGCGGTGCAGATCCTGCAGGCGCATGCGCGCGCCCTGTTCTCGCATGGCGACGAGCGCCTGACGCGGGGCCAGCGCTATCACTTCGTCGCCGGCTGGCTGCCGTGGCTCGCCGATGGTCTCAACCTGCTGTTCACGATCGCCGGACTGATCTGGTCGTTCGCGATGATCATCGCGCCGCATCGCATCGATCCGCCGCTGATCATGTTCTCGGCGCTGCCGCTGTCGCTGTTCACGTTCAAGCTGGTAAAGCTCGCGCATCTGTATGCCGCGCGAGTGGGCGCGAACATCCGCCAGACGCTCGCCGCTGCGCTCGCCGGCCTCGCGTTGTCGCCTACGATCGGCGTCGCGGTCATCAAAGCATTGTTCACGCGCAACCAGCCGTTCTTCCGCACGCCGAAAACCAAGCAGCCGCATGCCATCGCCGAAGGCATCGCCGCGGCGCGGACCGAGAGCGTGATGCTGTTCGCGATGCTGCTCGCGGCGATCGGCCTCACGCGGCAGATCGCACTCGGACCGCACCTGATCGTCGGCATTCCGGAAGAGCTGAAAGGTCCCGATGTTTCGGTATGGGTCGCAGTGTTGCTGATCCAGGCTGTACCCTATGCAGCCGCCGTGCTGGTGTCGCTGGTCAGTGCACTGTCGTTGCCGGCTCGTTGGCTCGGAACGCTGCCCACTCACGTGCCTGCGCCGCTCGCGCAGCCGGAGCAGTGACTCATGCCGACGCTCAAAGATCGCTGGAGCGAGATCAGCCCGTTGCTCGACGAGGCGCTGGAGCTGCCGCCCGGCGCGCGCGAAGCGTGGCTCGCGGACCTTGCGGAGCGCTCGCCTGCGCTGGGCGCACAGGTCCGGTCGTGCCTGGACGAGGTCGAGCAGCTCAGCGAGCGCAAGTTTCTCGACGATTCGATCCGTCGCCATCTGCCGGGCGGTCTCGCGGGACAGAGCTTCGGCGCGTACACGCTGGACCGGACGCTCGGCTTCGGCGGCATGGGCACCGTGTGGCTCGCGCACCGCAGCGACGGCCGGTTCGAAGGACAGGTGGCGGTCAAGCTGCTGAACCTCGCTTTCGTCGGGCATCCGTCGGAGCAGCGGTTCGAGCGCGAGGGCAGCGTGCTCGCCCGCTTGCAGCATCCGAACATTGCGCGGTTGCTGGACGCCGGTGTCGAAGGCGAGCGCCAGCCGTATCTGGTCCTGGAGTACGTGCGCGGCGAGCGCATCGACCAGTACTGCGATCAGCGCGGCCTGAGCATCGAACAGCGCATCCAGCTGTTCCTCGACGTTCTCGCCGCGGTCGCGCACGCCCACAGCAATCTCGTCGTCCATCGCGATCTCAAGCCTTCGAACATCCTCGTGACCGAACAGGGCGAGGTGAAGCTGCTCGACTTCGGCATCGCCGCGCTGTTGTCTCGCGACGGTGATGACGCCGCCACGCCGCTGACGAGTCACATCGGACCCGGGCTCACGCCGGGCTATGCCGCGCCCGAGCAGTTGCTCGGCCAGCCGATCACCACTGCGACCGACGTGTACGCACTGGGAACCGTGCTGTTCGAGCTGCTCGCGGGCAGGCGCCCCTCATCCCCGGGCGACGAATCGCAATCGGCCGCGCAGTGGATGCAGCGAACGCTGGAGTCCGACGCGCCGCGTCTCTCGGACGCCGCTGCGCGTGACGAGTGGCGGCGGAGCCTGCGGGGCGATCTCGACAACATCGTTGCGATGGCGCTGCGCAGGAATCCTGAAGAGCGCTATCGGACCGCCGAGTTGCTCGCGCAGGACCTGCGCCACTACCTCGCACACGAGCCGGTCTCGGCGCGGCCGCGCTCGGTCGGCTACCTCGCCGCGAAGTTCGTGCGCAGGAATCGCACGGCGGTGGCGAGTGCGTGCCTGATGGCAATCGCGCTGATCGCGGCGGGCGGCTTCTCGGTCTGGCAGATGATCCAGGCGAACCAGCAGCGACGGCTCGCCGAGGACCAGGCGTCGCGCGCGGAGTTTGCGCGCGACTTCGCGGAATTCGTGCTCACCGACGCGGGCACCACCGGGCGTCCGTTCACGACTGCCGAGCTGCTGCAGCGCGCCGAGCAGGCGATCCCGGCGCAATACGGCTCGGCCGACAATCCCTTGGCGATCGAGCAGGTCATCAAGCTCGGCATGCTGTTCGCGCGCGTGGGGCAGTATCGCAAGGCGCGGGAGCTGTTCGAGCAGGCCAACACTCGCGCGGTCGCGGGAAACTACGCCGAGCTCAGGTGGCAATCTGCGTGCGAGCTCGGTCGACTGCATCACTACGCGGGACGCGTGCGACAAGGCGCTGCGTTGCTCGACACCGCGATCGCGGAGCTGCGACGAAGCTCACCGGACTCGCCTGCGCTGATCGAATGCCTCGAGCAGAAATCGGATCTCGAGCTGACCCGGCAGGACGTGCCGATGGCCATCGCAACCGCGCAGGCGTCGCTCGCGCAGGCGCAGAGGTTGTTTCCCCGCGCGCCGCTGCACTGGATCTCTCCGCGCGTGCAGCTCGGAACGTCGCTGCGCGCGGAGGGCCGGTTCCAGGCGGCGGACGACATGCACCGCGGCACGCTCGACCTGCTGCGGCAACTCGGTCGGGAGCGCACGGCCAATGCCGTGCTCCTCTACAACAGCTGGGGCATCGTGAGATCCGATATCGGCGACATCGCGGGCGCGGCGCAGCTGTTCCAGTCCGCGCTCGCAATCGGCCAGGCGCTGTGGGTCGGCGCCGCGCCGGATCAGTGGGTCAGCGTCACCTACGGCCGGCGGCTGGTGCTGCTCAACAGGCTCGACGAGGCCGAACAGCACTTCTCCAGTGCCTTGCGCCAGTCGGGCGGCGAAGAAGATGCGGAGATGCAGATCGGCGCGCTGCTCGGGCTGCTGTCCGTGGATCGCGAGCGGGGCGACTTCGAGGCTGCCCGCGCGGCGCGCGAGGAGGCCAGGCGATTCGTCGAGGCCCATCTGCCGCCCGAGCACAATCAGCGGCTGAACTTCGATTTCGAAAGCGGCTTGCTGGATCTCGCCGACCACTCGCTCGACGACGCCCGGGCGAAGCTGCAGCAGGTGCTCACGAAGTTCAAGAATACCAACCGGCGCGTGACGGACCAGATCGTCGCGCAAGCAGCGCTCGCGCAATGTGCGTTGCAGACGAACGACCCAGGCCGGGCAGCGGAGCTTGCAGCGCAAGCCAGTGCGCTCGCACGCAAGGTTGCGGTGCCGGGCCAGCCGTCGTACTGGCTGGGCCGTGCGCTGCTTGCGCAGGTCGACGCGGAACAGGCGCTCGGTCACGCTGCGCGAGCGCGTGAGCTATCAGTCGAGGCGCTCGCGCAACTCACTCCGACGGTCGGAGCCGATCACCCGCTGACGAAAAAAGCAGCGGCGCTCGCCGGGTCGAGCACGTCGGGCTGAGACCCGACCTACAGTTTGACCATGACGTGGCGCGGCACGGTGTAGTCCTCGAGCGCGTACACCGACAGGTCCTTGCCGTAGCCCGAGCCCTTGAGGCCGCCGTGCGGCATCTCGCTCACCAGCATGAAATGCGTGTTGATCCACGTGCACCCGTACTGCAACCGCGCGGCGACGCGCATCGCCTTGCCGATGTCGTTGCTCCACACGGATGACGCGAGCCCGTAGTCCGAATCGTTCGCCCAGGCGATCGCCTGGTCCGCGTCCTTGAAGCGCGTCACCGAGACCACCGGCCCGAACACTTCGCGCCGCACGATCTCGTCGCTCTGCTTCGCGCCCGCGATGACCGTCGGCTCGAAGAAGAAGCCGCCGCCGCCGCGCGCTTTGCCGCCGGTGGTGATCTCGATGTGGCGGCTCTTGTCCGCGCGCTTGACGAAGCCGGCGACGCGCGAGCGCTGTTTCGCGCTGATGAGCGGACCCATCTCGACGCCCTCTTCGTCCTGCCTGCCGACTTTGATCGAAGCGGCCGCGCTCGTCAGGTCCGCGACCAGCTTGTCGTAGATCTTAGGTCCCGCGTAGATGCGGCACGCAGCAGTGCAGTCCTGGCCGGCGTTGTAAAAGCCGAACGTCCGAACGCCGCTCACGACTGCTTCGCGATCGGCATCGTCGAACACGATCACGGGCGCCTTGCCGCCGAGCTCCAGGTGCGTGCGCTTCGCGCCTTTGGCCGCCGCCTGCAGCACTTTTTCGCCGGTCGCGACATCGCCGGTCAGCGAGATCATTGCGACCTGCGGCTGCGAGATCAGCGCTGCACCGACCGTCGGACCTCTGCCGTGCACGATGTTGACGACGCCCGGCGGAAACAGTTCGGCGAGGAGCGTCGCGAGCTTCAGCGCGGTGAGCGGCGTCTGCTCGGACGGCTTCAGCACGATCGTGTTGCCGCCGGCGAGCGCCGGCGACAGTTTCCACGCCGCCATCATCAGCGGGTAATTCCACGGCGCGATCGACGCGACCACGCCGACCGGATCGCGACGGACCATGCTCGTGAAGCCCGGCAGGTATTCGCCGGCGACCGCGCCGTGCAACGTGCGCGCAGCGCCTGCGAAGAAGCGGAACACGTCGACGATCGCCGGTATCTCGTCGTTCAGCACGGCGGCGTACGGCTTGCCGCAGTTCTGCGATTCCAGGCGCGCGTAGTCAGCCGCTGCGGCTTCGATGCGCTCCGCGACCTTCAGCAGCAGCGCGGCGCGGTCCTTCGGTACGCTGGCGCTCCACGCGGGGAACGCTTTGGCCGCCGCGGCCACGGCGCTCTCGATCTGCTCCGGCGACGCCTCGGCGATCGAGACGAGCGGCTTCGCGGTGGCGGGATCCAGCACGTCCTCCTTCGCACCCTTGCCGGCAACCAGCTTGCCGTTGATGAGCAGCTTCGTATTCATTCGGAACCTCTGCGCGTGAGACGGTATGCCAGCAGGATCGGGACGAACGTCACGATCATCACGACGACCGCAACCACGTTGGTGATCGGCCGCTCGCGCGGCCGGAACAGCTCGTTGAAGAACCAGATCGGCAGCGTGCGGTCGTGACCGGCGGTGAACAGCGTGACGATGATTTCGTCGAACGACAACGCGAACGCCAGCATCCCGCCGGCGAGCAGCGCGCTGGCGGTCTGCGGCAACACGATGTGGCGGAACGTTTGCCAGCCGTCCGCGCCGAGATCCATCGACGCCTCGATCCAGCTGTGCGGCAGCCGGCGCAGGCGCGCAACGACGTTGTTGTAGACGATGACGATGCAGAACGTCGCGTGGCCGGCAACGATGGTCCAGAAGCCGGGATCGAGGTGCGCGCTCTTGATTGCCGCGAGCAACGCGATGCCGGTGATGATTCCGGGCAGCGCGATCGGCAATACGAGCAGCACCGTGATGCTCTCTTTGCCGCGGAAGCTGCCGCGCGCCATGCCGAGCGCCGTGAGCGAGCCCAGGATGATCGCGAACACCGTCGCGACGGCAGCAACCGACAACGACAGGCGCATCGCCGCCCAGATGTCGGACCGCGCGAACGCCGCTTCGAACCAGTGCAGCGTCAGTCCCGGCGGCGGGAACTCGTACGTGCGATCGGCGGTCGTGAACGCGTACAACACGATGACGAGCACCGGCAGATGCATGAACGCCAGCACCGCGTACGCGGCGAGCCGCGCGCCGAGCGAAGCTTCGTTCCAGCGCCGGCGTCTATAACGCATCGAACGCTCCTGCACGCTTCGCGAGCGTGAGATAGACCATGATCAGCACGATCGGCACGACCGAGAACGCGGCGGCGAGCGGGATGTTGCCGGCGGTTCCCTGCTGCTGATAGACCATCATGCCGATGAAGTAACCGGGCGCGCCGACGACGCTCGGGATGATGTAGTCGCCGAGCGTCAGCGAGAACGTGAACACCGATCCCGCGGCCAGCCCGGGCAGCGCCAGCGGTAACGTCACTGTGCGGAAGGTTTGCACCGGCCGCGCGCCGAGATCCGCCGACGCCTGCAGCAACGACTCCGGCACTTTCTCGAGCGCGGCTGCGAGCGGCAGGATCATGAACGGCAGCCACATGTAAACGAACACGATGAACATGCCGATATACGACGAGGACAGCGACGGACCGCCGATGCCCGGAATGCGCAGCACCGCATCGAGCCCCGCGCCGAGACCGACGGTGTCGAGCATCCAGCTGAGAATGCCCTGCTTCGCGAGGATCAGACGCCACGCATAGACCTTCACGAGGTAGCTCATCCACATCGGCAGCATCACGCCGACATAAAGCAGCGCGCGACCGCGCGCCGACGCGTAGCGAACCATGTAGTTGGCGATCGGCAGCGCAATGAGACCGCATGCGATCGTCACCGCAATCGCCATCGACAGCGTGCGCAGGATGATGTCGACGTTCGCCGGCTGCGTGACGACCTGCTTGTACGTCGCGAGCGTCGGCTCGTAGACGACCTTCGCCGTGAACTCGTCGATCGCGTACATGCTCTGCGCGAGCAACGTGAACAGCGAGCCGAGATACACCGTGCCGAACCACAGCAGCGGCGGGATCAACAGCAGCAGGACGTAGAAATTCGGGCGCCGATAGAGGAATGTCGATAGCGCGCGCACGGCGCTACTCCGCGGCCGTCAGCGGCACGGCATCGGCGCGCGACCATTCGAGACGGACGCGCGCGCCGATCTTGAAATCGCCGTTGCTGCTCACGTCCGGCAGCGCCGCGGCAAACACCTCGCCGCTTTCGAGCTGGACCTGCCAGCGGCTCATCGCACCGTGATACTGCACGTCCGCGACGTCGCCGAGACAACTCATCGAGTTGGCGTCGGCAGGTGCCGCCGGTGCGCGCAATCGAATGTTTTCCGCGCGCACTGCAAACGGCTCGGCGCGACCACTGAGACGCTGCGCGAGCTCGCCGGCGACCACGTTCGCGCCCCCCACGAAACGCGCGACGAACGCAGTGGCCGGACGCGTGTAGAGCGTGCGCGGCGTATCGAGCTGCTCGATCCGGCCGCGATTGAACACGGCGACCCGATCCGCCATCGACAGCGCTTCGCCCTGATCGTGCGTGACGAACACGAACGTGATGCCGAGCCGCCGCTGCAGGTTCTTCAGCTCGATCTGCATCTCTTCGCGCAGCTTGAGATCGAGCGCGCCGAGCGGTTCGTCGAGCAGCAGCACGCGCGGCTGATTGATGAGCGCACGCGCCAGCGAAACGCGCTGGCGCTGGCCGCCGGAGAGTTGCGAAGGACGGCGCTGCGCGAAGTGGCCGAGCTGCACCAGCTCCAGCATCTCGTGCGCGCGCCGCCGCCAGTCGTCCTTGCGCTGACCGCGCACGCGCGGCCCATACGCGACGTTCTCCAGCACGCTCATGTGCGGAAACAGCGCGTAATCCTGGAACACGGTGTTGACATCGCGCGCGTACGGCGGATCGTCCGTGACGTCGCGGCCATTCAGCAGCACGCTGCCGGTGTCCGGCGTCTCGAACCCCGCGATCAGCCGCAGGCACGTCGTCTTGCCCGAGCCCGAAGGCCCGAGCATCGCGAAGAACTCTCCGGCCTGCACCGTCAGCGAGACGCGATCGACGGCGTGCACTTCACCGTAGACGCGCGATACGTCGAGGAACTCGATGGCGGCAGTCATGAGCCGTCTAGTTTTCCTCGGGGCGTTCGCCTGGAGGCGCTACCGGCCTCCCATCACCGCGACGTAGTCGGTCGCCCAGCGGCTGTACGGCACGCAAGCATCGTTCTGCGACGCGCACTTCGCTTCCGGCGTGCGCCAGAACTTGATCTTGTCGAAGTTGTCGATGCCGTTGGTCTTGCAACCGTCGGCGCCGAGCAGCTCGTTCCTCTCACACGCCGTGGGCACGACCGGCACCGAGCCGAACCACGCTGCGACGTCGCCCTGCACCTTCGCGCTGATCGACCATTCGAGCCACTTGTACGCGCAGTTCGGATGCTTGGCGCTCGCGTGCATCATCGTCGTGTCCGCCCAACCCGTCGCGCCTTCGGCCGGCACCGTGCTCGCGATCGGCTGCTGGTTCGCGATCAGCGTGTTGACCTGGAACGGCCACGTGCTGGACGCGACCACGCCTTCGTTGGTCATGTCCTGCACCTGCACGTTCGCGTCGTGCCAGTAGCGCTGGATCAGCGGGTGCTGCTTGCGCAGCAGCTCGAGCGCCGCGGCGTATTGCTGCTCGTTGAGCTCGTACGGATCCTTGATGCCGAGGTCCGGCTTCTTCGTCATCAGGTACAGCGCCGCGTCGGCGATGTAGATCGGCCCGTCGTACGCCTGCACGCGGCCCTTGCTCGGCTTGCCGTCGGGGAACTTGCCCGGCTCGAAGACGACGCTCCATGACGTCGGCGCCTTCTTGAACACCTTGGTGTTGTACATGAGGACGTTCGGTCCCCACTGGTACGGCACGCCGTAATGCTTGCCGTCGACGAAGTGCCACGGCGCTTCCTTGATACGCGGATCGAGGTTGTCGTACGACGGCACGCGCGAGACGTCGATCGGCTGCACCGTGCCGCCGCGGATCAGCCGCAGCGACGCGTCGCCGGACGCTGTCACGAGATCGTAGCCGCCCTGGTTCATCAGCGAGACCATCTCGTCCGACGTGCCGGCGGTCTTGACGTTGACCTTGCAGCCGGTCCCGGCCTCGAACGGCTTCACCCAGTCGTATTTCGCATCCGTGTCGCCGCGCTCGATGTAGCCCGGCCACGCGACGATGTCGACTTGTCCTTCGAGGGCCGTGGAGGCTGCCGGCTGTTCTGTCGCAGCGGGCGGCGGCGCTTCCTTCTTGCCGCAAGCCGCAATCGCCAGGGCAATACCGGACAGCAGAAGGATGGGGGAAACGCAAGGGCTGGTGGACCGCATAAAGGAACTCCCTTGAAAGATGTTCTTGAGCGCCTGTTCTCGGGCCGGAAGGCGCGCCAGTGTACCCCCGCGGCCTCCGCCTTTCACTTTCACGAAGGCAGCCTTCGCCGGGAGCGCGGTCGTGCGTTTCCGCAGTTGCTGCGGCTCCGGCGCGCGCCGACAATCGCGCCGCCATGACGGACCCCACTGTAATCCTGCTGTCGCGGATCCAGTTCGGCTTCGTGATGAGCTTTCACATCATCTTCCCCGCGTTCACGATCGGCCTGGCGAGCTGGCTGGCGTTCCTGGCCGGTGCGTACCTGAAAACGCGCCGCGCGCTATGGCGCGAACTGTACGTGTTCTGGCTGAAGATCTTCGCCGTGTCGTTCGCGCTCGGCGTCGTCTCCGGCATCGTGATGAGCTTTCAGTTCGGCACCAACTGGGCCGAGCTGTCGATACGCGCCGGCAACATCCTCGGGCCGCTGCTCGCGTACGAAGTGCTCACCGCTTTCTTCCTCGAAGCGACGTTCCTCGGCGTGATGCTGTTCGGCTGGCGGCGCGTGCAGCCGCGGCTGCATTTCTTCGCGACCTGCATGGTGGCGCTCGGGACGCTCATCTCCACGTTCTGGATCATCGCGGCGAACAGCTGGATGCAGACACCGGCTGGATATCGCATCGTCGACGGCGTGTTCCAGCCGGAGAACTGGTGGGACATCGTGTTCAATCCGTCGTTCGCGCTGCGGCTCGCGCACATGACGCTCGCGGCGTTCATCACGACGTGCTTCGTGATCGGCGGCATCAGCGCGCTGTACCTGCTGCGGCAGCGGCATCGCGAAGCCGCGCAGTTGATGCTGAAGCTCTCGATCTGCTTCGCGGCGCTCGCCGTGCCAACGCAGGTCCTGGTCGGCGACATGCATGGCCTGAAGGTCCGCGATCATCAGCCGATGAAGCTCGCGGCGATCGAGGGACACTGGGAAACCGGGCACGGCGTACCGTTGATCCTGTTCGCGTGGCCCGACGCAGCGCGCGAGACGAATCGTTACGAAGTGAGCGTGCCGAAGCTCGGCAGCCTGATCCTCACGCACGAGATCGACGGCAAGGTCGAGGGGCTCAAGGAAGTCGCGCCCGAGCTGCGGCCGCCGGTCGCGCCGGTGTTCTTCGGATTCCGCGTGATGGTCGGCATCGGCCTGCTGATGCTCGCGCTCGTCGCGTGGTCCGCGCTGCAGTGGCGCCGCAAGCGCCTGTTCGATTCGAAATGGACGCTGCGCGCGTGGATGCTGATGACGCCCGCGGGCTTCGTCGCCGTGCTCGCCGGCTGGTACACGACCGAGATCGGCCGGCAGCCGTATGTCGTGTATGGCCTGCTGCGAACGTCGCAAGCCGCGACCGCGATCGACGCGGGCAGTGTGCTCACTTCGCTGATCGTCTTCGCGACCGTGTACCTGTTCGTCTTCATCGCAGGCACGTACTACCTGCTCAAACTCCTGCGGCGCGGCCCGCAACCTGTCGAGCAGGCGCTGCTGCATCCAGACAAGACCGCGCAGCGTCCGCTGTCGGTGCCCGAAGAGCTGATCGAGGGCAGCGGCTGATGGAAGGTCACACAGTCCTGCCGGTCGTGTGGTTCGGCATCATCGGCTTCGGCGTATTGATGTACGTGCTGATGGACGGCTTCGTGCTCGGCATCGGCATCCTGTCGCTGTTCGCCGAGGACGACGCGCAGCTCGATCGCATGATGAGCACGGCAGCGCCGATCTGGGACGGCAACGAAACCTGGCTGGTGCTCGGCGGCGCCGGACTGCTCGCTGCATTCCCGAAGGCTTATGCCGTGATGCTGTCGGCGCTTTACCTGCCGGTGCTGCTGATGCTCGTCGCGCTCGTGCTGCGCGGCGTGTCGTTCGAGTTCCGCTTCAAGGCGGCGACCTCGAAGCACATCTGGGGCGTGTGCTTCGCAGCGGGCTCGATCGCCGCGGCGTTCGCGCAGGGCCTGATGCTCGGCGCGATCGTCGAAGGCATGCCGCTGCAGGGCGGGAAATATCTCGGCGGCGCGTTCGCCTGGTTCAGCCCGTTCTCGATGCTGACGGCGGTCGCGGTGGTGTTCGGTTACGCGTTGCTGGGAAGCACCTGGCTGATCATGAAGACGGACGGCGCGCTGCAGAATGTCGCGTTCGCGCTGACCCGGCCGCTGGTCGTGGTCGTGGTCGCGTTCATGGGGCTGGTCAGCACGTGGCTGCCGTTCCTCAGCAGCCAGGTGATGGCGCGCTGGTTCGAAGGCGGCAATTTCCTGCGGCTCTCGCCGGTGCCGCTGCTCGCGCTCGCGAATGCGGTGTGGCTCTGGCAGGCAGTCGTCCGGCGCGCGGACTACATGCCCTTCATCCTGGCGCTCACGTTCTTCGCGCTCGGCTTCGCCGGGCTGGTGCTGGGAATCTGGCCGAACCTGCTGCCGCCGGATCTCACGATCTGGAAAGCGGCAGCGCCGCCGGAGAGTCAGGGTTTCGTGCTCGCCGGCACGCTGATCATGCTGCCGGCGGTGCTCGGTTACACGTGGTGGTCGTATTCGGTGTTCCGCGGCAAGGTCGCCGCGGACAGCGGGTATCACTGAGCGCGATCAGACCTTGATCGGTCGATTGATGCCGCCGCCACCGAACAGCCCCTTGCGAACGGGAAGCAGTTTGGCTTGGGATCGGCGCATGGCGAGCTCCAATGGTGCGGCGGGCCCCAAGGGTGCCCCATAGGCGCCTGCCGATTCAAGCCGACAGAAGGACAGGCCGCCCGGCGCTCTTCTAAGATGGGCGCACCGGGATGACGAAAGTGCCCTCCAAGACCCTGCAGCAGATTCTCGACGAGGCGCAGACCCTGCCGCCCGACGAGCGGCTGCGTTACATCCGCGAGGCGTGCGCCACGGACAGCGATCTGTACGCCAGCGCGATGCACGAGCTCGAATCGCGCCAGCAGTGGTTCGGCGAGGACGGCGCGGTAGCGCCGCAGACCAGCGAGGAAACTGCCGTCGATCTCGCCGGCGAGCGCGTCGGCCCGTATCGCATCGTGCGCAGCCTCGGCCGCGGCGGCATGGGCGAAGTCTTTCTCGCCGAGCGCGCCGACGAGCAATTCCAGCAACAGGTGGCGATCAAGCTCGTGCGCCGCGGGCTGCTGTCGCGCCACGTGCAGGGCC
>DASYRK010000032.1:0-41761 GCA_036004505.1 Steroidobacteraceae bacterium | reverse complement strand
TGAAGTTCACCGGGGGCGCAATCAACGCGCTCAATCAGGAGCCGCACTTTGCGGAAGTGAACGGCATTCAGGGGTACGATACTTCGCAGGGCGACCTGAAAGGGCGCTTCTGGTATCTGCGGCTTGGCAAAACCTTCTAGGAGGACCGCCATGATGGGTCATCCGAGATTGCCCGAAGTGGGTGCGTTGGATCCGGAGCTCAGGAATTCGCCGATCGCACAGGAGCTCGACGAGGACATCGACACGCTGCGGCAGCAGGTGCCCGGCGAGCCGGTGTGCTACTTCAACGGCCGTTCGTTCGCGAACGGGCGCTACGTCAACAGCGGCGGCCAGGTGCTGCGCTGCCGCTACGGCGTGTGGGTCGATGCCGGCGCCGCCGATCGCGACAATCCCTAGTCAGAATCGGTAGACGAGCAGCGCGGACGCCGCGGCATTGCCTGCATCCTGATTCAGCGGCACGGTGTCGCTGAACAGGTGCGCGTAGCCGAAATCCATCAGCAGCGACGGCGAAGGTTGCCAGCGCGCCCCGATCGCCACCCACGTGCGGTCCGTGTCGGGGAGCCGCTCGCGCGTGCTTCGTCGCACTCCCTGCACACACCGCGAGGATGCAGGAAGACGGTTTCATTCTCACGCAGATGATCGAGAGCCGTGGCGACGACGTCGCGTGCGCCGACGCGCCGCGCCGACGCGCCGGAAACGAACCCGCGCTGCTGATGTCCGCGCGCTTCCAGCCACGAGTCGAGCAGCGCGAAGTTGGAACAGCAGTGATCGATCTCGTCGTAGTGATGTCGGACGGGCTGCCCGTCGCGCATGACGGTCGCGTACTTCGGCAGCTTGTAGGGAACGTGCGCGACAGTCTCCGCTAGGTGCACCATCGTGTTCGCGTCATGTCCCACGCCGAGGAGCAGGATTTCGGCGTCCAGCTCGTGCGCGCGCCCGATCGGGCTGTCGGGCCCGTGAGGCACATCGACAGGGTGCGGCGCCGTGATCTCCTCGGCGTGCGGGCCGATCGCAGCGAAGGAATGCGGACTGTCGCTGCGGATCACGCCCGGCATGCGCCAGAACGTGTCGGCGACGATTCCCATGCTCATGCACGGCGTGCGTCGCGCATCGAACGGCTGTTCGTCGTCGTCGCTCATGCTGGGCATGACGAGCGTGCCGCGGGCGCCGGCCGCCATGCGCAGCGCCGCGATCAGGTCCGCAGGCGAACCTGCGCGCCTGCCGAAGCTGGAGAACGCAGTGTGGACGACGAGGACGCCGTCGCCGCTGATTCCGAGGGCGATGAGCTCTTCGGCGAGCGATTCCGCGAGAGTCATGTGCGAAGCAGACACTCCTTATAATATAGCGCCGGCCCCAGGCTCTCGCGCATGCCCATCTTCGCCCTCAATTGCGGCAGTTCGTCGATCAAGAGCGCTATCGTCGACAGCGCGCATCGCCGGCGCCTCTTCGAAACCCATGTAGAGAATGCAGACGCGTCCGGTTTCAGCGAGGCCGTTGCGCAAGTTCTACAGGAACTGCGCTCGCGCAGCGCCGAGCATGGGCAGCCGGACGCCTTCGCACACCGCATCGTGCACGGTGGCGATCGCTTCGTGCACCCAACGCGGATCGACGACACGGTCCTCGAAGAAATCGAACAGCTGAGCGACCTCGCGTCGCTCCACAATCCACCGGCGCTCGCGGCCGTGCGCCAGGCGCGTGAGGCGTATCCGCGAACGCCGCACATTGCAATCTTCGACACTGCGTTTCATGCGACGTTGCCGCTGCACGCGCGCGAATACGCACTTCCGCAGGATCTGCGACAGCGATTTGGCATTCGACGCTACGGATTCCATGGCATCAGCCACGCGCACGTGATGCAGAGTGTGGCCACGCATCTCGGCGTCGATGCCGGGAAGTTGCGGATCATCTCGTGTCACCTCGGTAACGGTGCGAGCGCAGCCGCGATCGAGCACGGCCGCAGCGCCGACACGAGCATGGGCATGACGCCGCTCGAAGGACTCGTGATGGGCACGCGCGCCGGCGATCTGGATCCCGGCGTGCTGCTGCACCTGTTGCATTCGAAGGCAATCGACGCCAAAGCGCTCGATGCCGTGCTCAACAAGAAATCGGGCATGCAGGGATTGACCGGAACTCACGACATGCGCGAGATCGAGCGTCGCGCGGCGGCAGGCGATGAGGAATGCCGCGTGGCGATTGCGATCTATGCGCACCGCGTGCGCAAGTACATCGGCGCGTACGCCGCGGTCATGGGCGGGGCAGACGCGATCGCGTTCACTGGCGGAGTAGGGGAGAACAGCGCCGCCATTCGCCGCGCCTGCCTGGAGCGATTGGAGTTTCTCGGCGCCGAGCTCGACGGCGGCAGAAATCGCGACGCGCGCCCTGACTCAGCAACAGGGTGTTGCGAGATATCGCGGACCGGCTCGCGCACCCGCCTGCTCGTCGTGCGCGCCGACGAAGAACTGGCGATGGCGATCGAGGCGGCGGCGCTGCTCTGACAGATCGTTTTGGACTAGTGCCACTTCCAGTCCCTGATCTCCGGCATGTCCTCGCCGTGACGGGTCACGTACTCGCGGTGCTCGACGAGCTTGTCGCGCACGCGTTGGCGCAGGTGCGCCGACTGAGTGGCGAGTCCCGGCACGCGATCGATCACGCTGTCGACGAGGTGGAAGCGATCGAGCTCGTTCAGCACCGTCATGTCGAACGGCGTCGTCGTAGTGCCTTCTTCCTTGTACCCGCGCACGTGCAGATTATCGTGGCCATGCCGGCGATAGGTGAGCCGGTGGATCAGCCACGGGTAGCCGTGAAATGCGAACAGGATCGGCTTGTCGGTCGTGAACATGGAGTCGAATTCGGAGTCGGGCAGTCCGTGCGGATGCTCGCTCGGCGGCTGCAGCGTCATCAGGTCGACGACGTTGACCACGCGGATCTTCAGGTCCGGTAGCCACTCGCGCAGCAGAGTCACCGCCGCGAGCGTTTCGAGCGTCGGCACGTCGCCGGCGCAGGCCAGCACGACGTCCGGCTCTGCGTCCTGGTCGTTGCTCGCCCACGACCAGATTCCGATGCCGGAGCTGCAGTGCTTGATGGCCGCATCCATCGGCAGCCACTGATGCTCCGGCTGCTTGCCGGCCACGATCACGTTGATGAAGTTGCGGCTGCGCAGGCAGTGATCGGTCACCGATAGCAGCGTGTTCGCATCCGGCGGCAGGTAGATGCGGATGATCTCCGGCTTCTTGTTGACGACGAGGTCGATGAAACCGGGATCCTGGTGGCTGAAGCCGTTGTGATCCTGGCGCCAGACGTGCGAGCTCAGCAGGTAGTTGAGCGAGGCGATCGGCCGGCGCCACGGGATGTGGTTGCAGGTCTTGAGCCACTTGGCGTGCTGGTTGAACATCGAGTCGACGATGTGCACGAACGCCTCGTAGCAGCTGAAAAAGCCGTGCCGGCCGGTCAACAGATACCCTTCGAGCCAGCCCTGGCACTGGTGCTCGCTCAGCATTTCCAGCACGCGCCCGTCGTTCGCGACGTGCGTGTCGTCCGGACGGATCTCGGCGGCGGACATGCGCGCGGTCACGTCGAGCACGTCATTCCAGCGATTGGACGTCAGCTCGTCCGGGCTGAACACGCGGAAGTTACCGGTCGACAGGTTGAGCTTCATGACGTCGCGGATGTAGGCGCCCTGCACGCGCGTCGCTTCGGCGATCACGCCTCCGGGCCGTTTCACTGCGACGGCGTACTCGCGGAAATCCGGCAAGCGCAGATTGCGCAGCAGGATGCCGCCGTTCGCGTGCGGGTTGTCGCCCATGCGTCGCTTACCCTGCGGCGCGAGCGCGCGCAGCTCGGGTTGCAACTTGCCTTCGCTCGTGAACAATTCTTCGGGACGATAGCTGCGCATCCATTCCTCGAGCATGCGCAGATGCCCGCGCTTCTGCGCGAGCTCGGCGAGCGGCACCTGATGCGCGCGCCACGTGCCTTCGACCTGCACGCCGTCGACTTCGCGCGGACCGGTCCAGCCCTTCGGTGTGTGCAGCACGAGCGCCGGCCACCGCGGTCGCGTGCGAAAGCCGTTGCTGCGTGCGTCCTGCTGGATCTCGCGAATACGGGCAACGATGCGGTCGAGCGTCTGCGCCATCGCAAGGTGCGTCGCTGCGTGGCTCGATTCATTGTCGACGTAGAACGGCTCGTAGCCGCAACCGCTCAGCAGTTGCGTCAGCTCTTCGCGCGGGATGCGCGCGAGCACTGTCGGTCCGGCGATCTTGTAGCCGTTGAGATGCAGGATCGGCAGCACCGCGCCGTCGCGCACGGGATTGAGAAACTTGTTCGAGTGCCAGCTGGTCGCGAGCGGTCCGGTCTCCGCTTCGCCGTCGCCGATCACGCACGCGACGATCAGGTCGGGATTGTCGAATGCTGCGCCGTGCGCGTGCGATAGCGAGTAGCCGAGCTCGCCGCCTTCGTGAATCGAGCCGGGCGTCTCGGGCGCGACGTGACTCGGGATGCCGCCCGGAAACGAGAACTGCTTGAAAAGCCGGCGCACCCCGTGGACGTCTTCCGACACGTTCGGGTAGTACTCGCTGTACGTGCCCTCGAGATAGGCGTTCGCCACGAGCGCGGGACCGCCGTGTCCCGGTCCGGCGACATAGATCATGTCGAGGTCGTGCTTGTTGATGATGCGGTTCAGGTGCGCGTAGATGAAGTTCAGCCCGGGCGTCGTGCCCCAGTGGCCGAGCAGGCGCGGCTTGATGTGCTCGATTGCCAGCGGCTCCAGCAGCAGCGGATTGTCGAGCAGATAGATCTGGCCCACCGAGAGGTAGTTCGCGGCGCGCCAGTAGGCGTCGAGGCGCGTGAGGTACTCGGCGGCAAGTGTCGGATCGGAGTTCGGGTGGGGCATGGCGGGGTCTCCTCGCGGGCGGCGACCCGATTACAACGCAGTGGACGGGCTCAAGTTCGCGACGGCATCAGCGCGTTCACGTGGATCCGGGGCTGGATGCGCGTATCGGAGCCGCCCCCGCAATTCAGGCCGCTCGACACGACGCGCACGCGCAAGCGCGGAAATACCTGATCGCGCATGACGCGCAGCAAGTCGCAGTCGGTCGGGCCGAGCGAGAGCGGCGGATTGCGTGTCAGCGAGACCGTGCGCCAGCTCGCGGGAAAACGTGCGATGTCGTTGGCGCTCGGCAGCTGCTCTTGCCGCAGGCGCGCGATGAGCTGATCGCGCGTGTCGTAGTCGGTCGCAGCCGCGACATTCTCCGCGGTCGCTTCCACTGGGACCGCGAGCGTGAGATGCGCGCCGGCATGTCGCACCATGTCGCCGCTCACGCACGTCAGTTCCACGCCGATTCGAGCGTGCGCACCAACGGTGTGCAGGATCTCGGCGATGCGCCGCTGCAGGGCGCCGCATTCGTAACGGACCGTGCTGCTGTGATATGCGAAGTCGATGCGCTCGATGTGCCAGATCGCGTCGATGGTCTCGCCCGATTCCGAGGCGACTTCGTCTTCTTCTTCCGCAAACACGACTGTAGCGGTGGCGAGCAGCGCGCAGACCAGTGCGGTGCAAGCGAATCGTTCAGTGCGGCTCGATCGGTTCATGGTGCAGACCGACAATTCTTTTCGCCGACGGACCGGAGGGGCTGGCGAGCTCCGGCGACCACATGCTAGCGTGCCGCGGCCGCCATAACCACAATTCTCATTCGGGGGTTTTCCGTGACGGACGAGCAGAGAAACGCGCGGTATGCGCTCGCGGTGCTGTTCGGCATCAACCTCATGAATTTCTTCGACCGGCAGATCGCCGGCGCGCTGCTCGAGCCGATCCGGATCGAGTTCGGCATGTCAGACACGGCGTCGGCCGCGGTCAACACTGCTTTCACGCTGATCTACGCGTTCGTCGGCGTGCCGCTCGGGCGGCTCAGCGACACGTGGAAACGGACCCGGCTGATCGCGATCGGCGTGACCTTCTGGAGCGTGCTGACCGCGACGTCGGGCCTGGCGATCGGCTATTGGACCTACCTGCTCACGCGCATGGGCGTCGGCATCGGCGAGTCCAGCTGCGCACCCGCGGGCCAGGCGCTGATCGGCGACCTGTATGCGCCCGAGCGCCGCGCGCGCGCGATGGGCATCTTCATGATGGGCCTGCCGCTTGGCCTGTTCGCCTCCTACCTGCTGAGCGGCAGCATCGCCGCAGCCTGGGGATGGCGCGCCGCGTTCTTCGTTGCCTGCATCCCCGGACTCATTCTTGCCACGCTCGCGTGGCGGATTCGCGAGCCCGCGCGCGGGGCGTCGGAAGCGGGCGGCACAGCGGCCCAGTCCGGCAGCTTCCTCAGCGCGGTGATCGCCGTGCTGCGCATCCCCACACTGTGGTGGATCATTCTCTCGGGCATCGTGTTCAACTTCCATGCGTACGCTGTCAACATGTTCCAGAGCGCGTTCCTGCAGCGTTTCCACGGACTCGGGCTCGCGGACGCGAGCAGGCTTTCGGCGTTCTCACTCGGCCTGGCGGGTGCGGTCGGCTTGCTCGTCGGCGGCAGTCTCGGCGATCGCCTGCGCACGAAGTTTGCGAACGGTCGGCTAGTGCTCGCGGCGATCGGGATGCTGTGCGCCGCGCCTTGCATCTACACCGCGCTGGAACAGCCGAAGGGCAGCGTCGCCGTGTTCGCGATCCTGATGGGCGCATCGAGCGCGTGCACGTTCATCTATTACGCGACGGTCTATGCCGCGATCCAGGACGTGGTAGCGCCCCACCTGCGAGGCATGGCGGTGTCGGTCTACTTCTTCGCGTTCTATGTGCTGGGCGCGAGCATCGGTCCGATGATCATGGGCCGATTGAGCGACAACTACGCTCATGAGGCCATGGTTGCCGCCGGCGCGACCGAGATGGCGATGCCGTTCCTCGCGTCCGGATTGCACAAAGCGATGTACGTGATGCCGTTGCTGGTCTTGCTGTGTGCGGGTGCGCTATTCGGAGCCGCGACGACGGTTGCGAAGGATATGAGACGGCGCGAGGGGATTACGGAAGTCGGGCTGAAGCCCGACCTGCAGAAGACCTGATCACCGCGTTCCGGTGAGGCTCTCCATCATCAAACCGGTGCCGCCTTTCGAGACGTGCGCGACGATTGCAGTGCGCCGATGAATCTTGGTGACGACGCCGAGATTGATCGCGAATGCGAGATGCACCGTCGCGCCTTTCTTCAGGCCGAGATTTTCAGTTTCGATGAACACGCCGTTCGCGCTGAGATTGCGCGCGCGGCAGAGTTTGCCGGGACGACCGGGAACCGAAACGTAGACGGCGGTGCGTGCGCGATGGCGCGTATGGAGACGTCGCTCCATGATTCAGTTCTCAATGTAGTAGTTGTTGTCCACTCGCAGCCATTATGCCGCGACCGCCGACGCGTGCGAAGCCCGCCGTGGCGGCGTTATGTCGTAACATTCGAACATGATTTCCTCCCTGACGCTGCAAGAGATACATGAGGCCGCGGCGAAGCTCGCCGGGCGCGTGGTCCGTACCCCGGTTCATCGGCTGCAGGGCGCGGAGGTCGATGAAGCGCTGGGCGGCGGCACCGAGTTGCACCTGAAGCTCGAGTTGTTGCAGCTGACCGGGACGTTCAAGGCGCGGGGCGCATTACTGAATGTCCTCGGGCTGTCGGCTGAGGCGCACAGCCGCGGCGTCACTGCTATCAGCGCGGGGAATCATGCGATTGCAGTCGCTTTTGCTGCGGCTGCGGCCGGCGTCAGCGCCAAGGTCGTGATGATCGCCACTGCCAATCCGTTGCGTGTTGCCCTGTGCCGCTCCTACGGCGCGGAGATCGTGTTCGCGCCGGATGCGCACGCGGGCTTCGCCGCGGTTGAACGTATTGCGGCGGAGGAAGGCCGCACGTTCGTCCATCCGTTCGAAGGACGGACGACGGCGCTCGGGACCGCGACGCTCGGGCTGGAGCTGTGCGAGCAGGTGCCCGGGCTAGAGGCCGTGATCGTTCCGATAGGCGGAGGCGGGTTGTGCGCGGGTGTCGCGTCGGCAGTGAAGTTGCTTGTACCGGGCTGCGAGGTCATCGGTGTCGAACCGTTCGGCGCGGACAGCATGCATCGCAGCTTCGCCGCGGGCGAGCCGCGCTCGATCGAGCGCGTCGCGACCATCGCAGACAGCCTCGGCGCGCCCTACGCGTTGCCGTTCTCGTTCGAATTATGTCGCCGCAACGTCGACGAGCTGGTGCGCGTCACCGATGACGAGCTGCGCGCAGCGATGCGCTTTCTGCTCCGGAACGCGAAGCTGGCAGTCGAGCCGTCGGGTGCGGCTGCGACCGCGGCGTTGCTCGGGCCGGTGCGCGAGCGTGTGCGTGGCAAGCGGGTTGCCGCAATCGTTTGCGGCGCGAATATCGACGAAGCGACGTTCGCGAAACTGATCAGTTAGGAAGCGATCGGCGCGCGCCGCGCCGTCGGCAGCTCTTCGAAGCACTCCACACGATTGCGTCCACACAGCTTCGCTGCGTAGAGCGCGTGATCGGCCGCTTCGAGCAATGCGAGCGTGCTCGCGAAGCGATGCTTGGTCGTATAGGTCGCGACACCGATCGAGGCGGTGACGCGCACGCTGCCGGTCTGGGGGTCGTGATCGGCAGTAGCGAGCGCATTCAGCATGCGCTCCGCAACCTGGCGCGCGATCTGCGGATCCGCGCCGGGCAACACGACGACGAATTCTTCGCCGCTGTATCTCGCGACCATGTCGCTGCCGCGGACGCACGACTGCAACGCGTGAGCGCAGCTGCGCAGGACGCGATCGCCGACCGGCGTGCCGTGACGCTCGTTAATGCCGCGGAAGTGATCGATGTCTACGTGCGCGATGCTGAGGTCGCGGCCGAACACCACCGCCTGCGTGAACTCGCGGTCGAGCGTGCGATCCAGCCATGTGCGATTCAGCACGCCGGTGAGCGCGTCGCGGCGGCTCGAGTCTTCGGCTTCCTCGGTGCGGTTGAGCAATACGCTGTTGGACGCTTGCAGCGCGCTGACTTCCTGCAGTGCGTGCAGGTTGCGCACTGCCAGCAGCTCGCGCGCTTCGGCCATCAGGTTCTCGGCGTCGTCGGAGTCGAGGATGCTGGTCTCGTACAGCGCCTCGGTTTCCGGGATCAGCGCGAGAATGCGGGTGACGACTTCGGTGAAGGTCTCATTGTTCATCCCGAGCAATGTGTCGGCGCGCTTGGCGAGATCCGCGACGAGGCGCGCGCGATCCTTCACCACCACCGCCTCGGCGAGATCGCTGCCCAGCGCAACGCACCGGGCGAAGCGGCCTTCGTCCGAGGTTGCCGACAGCAACTGCGGCTCGTGGCTCGCGCCGACGGTTTTGCAGATGCGCTCGGGCAGGTTCCAGGCCTTGAGCAGCATCTCCGAGAAGCTCGCGTGATCGCGCCCGAGTTGTGCGAGTTCGTAGCCGATCCAGTCCGCATGCGAGGAGGGCTGCGGGAGCTTCCCGTAGAAGTCGCGCGACGCACGGTCCAGCGCCAGCACTGCCATGTCCTGGAGCAGGGCGGCCAGGAAGATGTCTTCGGCGTGTCCGACCTTGGCGGATTCGCCAAAAGCCCGCGCCGCGGTCGCGGCGAGCAGCGCCCGGCGCCAAAACCGGGGGTAGTCGATGCCGACCGGGCGCAGCGCGCGCATGGAGGAAACCAGCGAAAAGCTCAGCGCCAGGGTCAACGCGGCGTTCAGGCCGATGATCACGAGCGCCTGGCGCAGGTTCTGGCTCGGCCGGCGCTGCGCATAGAACGCCGAATTCGCGATCCTGAGGATCTTGGCCGTCATCGCCGGGTCGCGGCCGACCGCCTGGGCCACTTTCGCCATTTCGATGTCCGGATCGCGGGCGAGCGCGATGATTTCCGTGGCGACCCGCGACGGACTGGGGAAGTCGACCTGGGCTTTCAGCCGGTTTTCGAAGTCTGGCGACAGCATTTCGGCCGGTTATCGGCGGCCGCGGCCCGGACTTGAGCGGGGGAGGGTCGGAAAGTCGGGTCCCGATCGTCAACTTGCTGTTGACACTCAATACCTTGGTAAAGAGAATACCCGGCTCTTTGTATCCGCGGAGGGGTACCCAAGCGGCCAACGGGGGCAGACTGTAAATCTGCTGGCTTATGCCTTCGTAGGTTCGAATCCTACCCCCTCCACCACCACCTCTGCGGGTGTAGTTCAATGGTAGAACCTCAGCCTTCCAAGCTGATGGTGTGGGTTCGATTCCCATCACCCGCTCCATTGCGCGGACGTTGAGAGAGAGACGAACGGTTTTGAAGGGTGCCCACGTAGCTCAGTCGGTAGAGCACGTCCTTGGTAAGGACGAGGTCACCGGTTCAATCCCGGTCGTGGGCTCCATGACAGAGAAGTGATTTATTTAGAGGACCGCTGCTGTGGCCAAAGAGAAGTTCGAACGCACCAAGCCGCACGTGAACGTCGGCACGATCGGTCACGTCGACCATGGCAAGACGACGCTTACTGCGGCGCTGACCAAGGTCATGGCGGAGCTGAACGGCGGTGAGTTCAAGGCATACGACCAGATCGACAAGGCTCCCGAAGAGCGCGCGCGCGGCATCACCATCGCGACGGCGCACGTCGAGTACCAATCGAAGGCGCGTCACTACGCGCACGTCGATTGCCCGGGACACGCCGACTACGTGAAGAACATGATCACCGGCGCCGCGCAGATGGACGGCGCGATTCTGGTGGTGAGCGCTGCTGACGGCCCGATGCCGCAGACGCGCGAGCACATCCTGCTGGCGCGCCAGGTTGGCGTGCCCTACATCCTCGTGTACCTGAACAAGGCCGACATGGTCGACGACGCCGAGCTGCTCGAGCTGGTCGAGATGGAAGTGCGTGAGCTGCTGTCGAAGTACGACTTCCCCGGCGACACGACTCCGATCATCACGGGCTCGGCGCTGAAGGCGCTCGAGGGCGACCAGAGCGAAATCGGCGTCCCTTCGGTCGTGAAGCTGGTCGAGGAGATGGACAAGTACATCCCGGTGCCGGAGCGCTTGATCGACGGCGCGTTCCTGATGCCGGTGGAAGACGTGTTCTCGATCTCGGGCCGCGGCACGGTCGTGACCGGCCGTATCGAGCGCGGCATCGTCAAGGTGAACGACGAAGTTGAAATCGTCGGTATCCGCCCCACCACGAAGACCACGTGCACGGGCGTCGAGATGTTCCGCAAGCTCCTGGACCAGGGGCAGGCGGGCGACAACGTCGGCGTGCTGTTGCGCGGTACGAAGCGCGAGGACGTGGAGCGCGGTCAGGTGCTGGCGAAGCCGGGCTCGATTACGCCGCACACCAAGTTCGATGCCGAGGTCTACGTTCTGACGAAGGAAGAGGGCGGCCGTCATACGCCGTTCTTCAAGGGTTATCGCCCGCAGTTCTACTTCCGCACGACCGACGTGACGGGCGCGGTGGAACTGCCGGAGGGTGTCGAGATGGTCATGCCCGGCGACAACATCAAGATGGTCGTCGAGTTGATCAGCCCGATCGCGATGGAGCAGGGGCTCCGCTTTGCGATCCGCGAAGGCGGCAAGACCGTCGGCGCGGGCGTCGTGGCGAAGATTCTGAAATAGCAACTGCAGGCCAGTAGCTCAATTGGCAGAGCGGCGGTCTCCAAAACCGCAGGTTGGGGGTTCGATTCCCTCCTGGCCTGCCACTGTTTGCCCGGGGTTGAAGTGCAAGCATGACTGAACAGGCGCAACAAAGCGTATCGGTGCTGGATACGGCGAAGCTCGTCGCAGGTGCGGCGATCCTCGCCGGCGGTATCGCTGCTTTCTATCTGCTGCCGGATCTGCCGATCTGGCTGCGCTGGCTCATCGTGCTCGCGGCGCTCGTGCTCGGCACGCTCGTCGGGCTGCAGTCGGCGCCGGGCAAGACGTTCTGGGGCTTCGTGCAAGCCTCGCGCACCGAGTTGCGCAAGGTCGTCTGGCCGACGGCGCAGGAGACGCGGCAGGTCACGATGGTCGTGTTCGTGATGTTGATCGTGCTGGCGCTGTTCTTCTGGGCGCTGGATTCGTTGCTCGGATTCGTTACGCGCTGGCTCGCGACCGGCGGAGGTTGAGATGTCGTTGCGCTGGTACGTCGTGCATGCGTATTCGAACTTCGAGCACCGCGTCGCGGATGCTCTGAAGGACCGCATCAAGCTGCAGGGCCTGCAGGAGAAGTTCGGCGACATCCTCGTGCCGACCGAAGAGGTCGTGGAGATGCGCGACGGACAGAAGCGCAAGAGCGATCGCAAGTTCTTCCCCGGCTACGTGCTGGTGCAGATGGAAATGGACGAGGCCACCTGGCACCTCGTGAAGGAAGTGCCGAAGGTGCTCGGCTTCATCGGCGGCACGCCGGAGAAGCCCGCGCCGATCACCGACAAGGAAGCGATGGGCATCCTGCGGCGGGTCGAGGAAGGCGTCGACAAGCCGAAGCCGAAAGTGCTGTTCGAGCCCGGCGAGGTGGTGCGCGTCATCGAGGGACCGTTCAACGACTTCAACGGCGTCGTGGAGTCGGTGAACTACGAAAAGAACCGCCTGCAGGTGGCGGTGCAGATTCTCGGACGCTCGACCCCGGTCGAACTGGATTTCAGTCAGGTAGAGAAAGCGTAGGTCGGGCTGCAGCCCGACATCTTTAAACCGATGGGGAGCTGCGTGACCCGCAGCGCTTGCACCCGGAGAGACACATGGCCAAGAAAGTTACTGGCTACATCAAGCTGCAGATTCCTGCAGGCCAGGCGAATCCGAGCCCGCCGGTCGGTCCGGCGCTCGGTCAGCAGGGCGTGAACATCATGGAGTTCTGCAAGGCGTTCAACGCGCAGACGCAGAGCCTGGAGAAGGGGTTGCCGACGCCGGTGGTGATCACCGTGTACAGCGATCGCAGCTTCACCTTCATTCTGAAGACGCCGCCGGCCTCGGTGCTGATCCGCAAGGCCATCGGGATCGAGAAGGGCAGCGGCACGCCGAACACCAACAAGGTGGGACGCATCAACCGCACGCAGCTCGAGGCGATCGCGAAGGTCAAGCAGCCGGATCTGACCGCTGCCGACCTGGAAGCCGCCGTCCGCACGATCGCGGGCAGCGCGCGCAGCATGGGCGTCGACGTGGAGGGCCTCTGACATGCCGTTCGCAGCCAAGCGGGTGAAGGCCTGGACCAGCAAGCTCCAGCCCGGCAAGCAGTACCCGATCGATGAAGCGCTCGCGCTCGTCAAGGAATTCGCCAAGGCGAAGTTCAAGGAATCGGTCGACGTCGCGATCAATCTGGGCATCGACGCGTCGAAGTCCGATCAGCAGGTGCGCGGCTCGACCGTGATGCCGCACGGCATCGGCAAGGCGGTGCGCGTCGCCGTGTTCACCGGCGGCAAGAACCAGGATGCCGCTCGCGCCGCCGGCGCGGACATCGTCGGCCTGGAAGATCTCGCCGAGAAAGTGAAAGCGGGCGAGATGAACTTCGACGTCGTCGTCGCCAGCCCGGATGCGATGCGCATCGTCGGTCAGCTCGGCCAGATCCTCGGCCCGCGCGGCCTGATGCCGAACCCGAAAGTCGGCACGGTCACGCCGAACGTCGCCGAGGCGGTGAAGAACGCCAAGGCCGGTCAGGTGCGCTATCGCTCCGACAAGGCCGGCGTCGTCCACTGCACGATCGGCAAGGCCGATTTCGAAGCGGGGAAGCTGAAGGACAACCTGCACGCATTGCTGCAGGACCTGCAGAAGCACAAGCCCGCGGCCTCCAAGGGCATCTATCTGAAGAGGGTCTCCGTGTCCTCGACGATGGGGCCGGGAGTCGCGGTGGAGCAGTCCACGCTGCCGGTTTAGTTTTCATCAAAGACCGCAGGCGGGATCGGGTCGCAACACCTGGATCCCTTAATGATCGCCCGCGCAGATGGTGTGACCCGAATCGGAGGGGCACCGTCGAAGGGTGGGCGCGAAGCGGATGCGCGCCCGTAGTGATAGTGCTCTTCAACGCCAGGAGGAAACATGGCGCTCAGACTCGATGACAAGAAGGCGATGGTCGCCGAGGTGGCTGCGGTTGCCGCGAAAGCGCAATCCGTGGTCGCAGCGGAATACCGCGGCCTGACGGTTACGCAGATGACCGATCTGCGGGCGAAGGCCCGTAAATCCGGCGTCTACCTGCGGGTCGTGAAGAATACGCTGGCCCGTAAGGCGATCGCCGGCACTGCCTTCGAGTGCGTTGGCAAAAGCCTGAAGGGTCCGCTGATTCTCGCGTTCTCGCAGGACGACCCCGGCGCGGCGGCGCGCCTGGTCAAGACGTTCGCGAAAGATCACGACAAGCTCAAACCGACAGTGCTGTCGCTTGGCGGTTCGGCGTTGACGGCGAAGGACCTGGACAAGGTCGCGAGCCTGCCGACGAAACAGCAGGCGCTCAGCCAGCTGGTGGGTGTAATCCAGGCGCCGATCTCCAAGTTCGTGCGCACGCTGGCCGAACCCCACGCGAAGCTGGTGCGGACCCTCGCCGCGGTGAAAGACCAAAAGCAGGCTGCGTCGGGCTAAAGCCCGACTTACAGCTTGAAACCGATTCGGAAAGACATATCTCGGAGTGACGACAATGGCTGCTAGCAAAGAAGACATCCTGAACGCGATTTCCAACATGACCGTGATGGAAATCGTCGATCTCGTGAAGATGATGGAAGAGAAGTTCGGCGTGACGGCCGCGGCCCCGGTCGCGATGGTCGCCGCGGGCGGCGCTGCCGCAGCTGCGGCACCGGCCGCCGAAGAGAAGACCGAGTTCAACGTGACGATGACCAGCTTCGGCGCCAACAAAGTGGGCGTGATCAAGGTCATCCGCGAGATCACCGGTCTGGGTCTGAAGGAAGCGAAGGACCTCGTGGAAGGCGTGCCGTCGGCGGTCAAGGAAGGCGTGTCGAAGGCGGATGCCGACGCGATCAAGAAGAAGCTGGAAGACGCCGGCGCCGCAGCGGAGATCAAGTGACCGAATCCGGGCGGGCCGCCCCCATCACGGGGCGGTCCGGCTGGTTCGTGTCCGAGTGCAGGGACGCAGCACGGCAGGTGGGGGTGACCCCGCCGGCCGCGTTTTCTATTTGTTTCGAGCGTTCAGCTGGTCTGAGAGGGTGATCCAGATGGCCTATTCCTTCACCGAGAAGAAGCGTATCCGCAAGGACTTCGGCAAGCGGCAGAGCATCCTCGAGGTGCCCTACCTGCTGGCGATCCAGCTCGATTCGTATCGCAAGTTCCTGCAGGCCGACACGGCCGAGGAGCGTCGCGACGCCGCCGGGCTGCACGCTGCGTTCAAGAGCGTGTTTCCGATCACGAGCTATTCCGGCAACGCGATTCTCGAGTACGTCGCCTATCGCCTCGGCGATCCGGTGTTCGACGTCAAGGAGTGCCAGCTGCGCGGCCTGACGTACGCGGCGCCGCTGCGCGTCAAGGTGCGCCTGGTCGTGTACGACAAGGAAACCTCGACCCCGACCAAGAAGACCGTCAAGGACATCCGCGAGCAGGAGGTCTACCTGGGCGAGATGCCGCTCATGACGGACAACGGCACGTTCGTGGTCAACGGCACCGAGCGCGTCATCGTTTCCCAGCTGCACCGCTCGCCGGGCGTGTTCTTCGATCACGACCGCGGCAAGACGCACAGCTCGGGCAAGCTGCTGTTCTCCGCGCGCATCATCCCGTACCGCGGCTCGTGGCTCGATTTCGAGTTCGATCCGAAGGACTGCGTGTTCGCGCGCATCGACCGGCGCCGCAAGCTCCCGGTCACGATCATCCTGCGCGCCCTCGGCTACACCGAGGAGCAGATGCTCGACATGTTCTTCGACAAGAGCACCTACCACCTGTCGAAGACCAAGATCGAGTTCGAGCTGATCCCGGCGCGCCTGCGCGGCGAGACCGCCTCGTTCACGATCAAGATCGGCGATGAGGTCGTGGTCGAGGAAGGCCGGCGCGTCACGGCGCGGCACGTGCGCACCCTCGAGCAGAAGAACGTCACGCGCCTGGAAGTGCCGAAGGAATACCTGATCGGCAAGATCCTCGCGCACGACGTGTTCAACACCGATACCGGCGAGATCCTCGCGAAGGCGAACGAGAGCCTGACGATCGCCGTGGTCGACAAGCTGATCGAGGCCGGCATCCAGCAGGTTCGCGCGCTGTACGTGAACGACCTGGATCGCGGCCCGTACATCTCCGACACGCTGCGCATCGACCCGACGCGCACGCGCCTGGAGGCGCTGGTCGAGATCTACCGCATGATGCGTCCGGGCGAGCCGCCCACGAAGGACGCGGCGGAGAACCTGTTCCAGAACCTGTTCTTCAATCCGGAGCGCTACGACCTGTCGGCCGTCGGCCGCATGAAGTTCAACCGTCGCGTGCACCGCGACACGATCACCGGCCCGGGCATCCTGTACGACTTCGCGCATTTCGCGAAGCGCGGCGATGAGTTCTCGAAGAAGCTGGTGGAAGCGCAGGCGGAGAGCTCGGACATCATCTCCGTCATCAAGGAGCTGTGCGACATCCGCAACGGCAACGGCCAGGTGGACGACATCGACCACCTCGGCAACCGCCGCGTGCGCTCGGTCGGCGAGATGGCGGAGAACGCCTTCCGCATCGGCCTGGTGCGCGTCGAGCGCGCCGTCAAGGAGCGCCTGACGCTGGCGGAGTCCGAAGGCCTGATGCCGCAGGAAATGATCAACGCCAAGCCGGTCGCGGCCGCGGTGAAGGAGTTCTTCGGCTCCTCGCAGCTGTCGCAGTTCATGGACCAGAACAACCCGCTGTCGGAAGTGACGCACAAGCGCCGCGTGTCGGCGCTCGGCCCCGGCGGCCTGACGCGCGAGCGTGCGGGCTTCGAGGTGCGCGACGTGCATCCGACGCACTACGGCCGCGTGTGCCCGATCGAGACGCCGGAAGGCCCGAACATCGGTCTGATCAACTCGCTGTCCGTGTACGCGCGCACCAACGAGTACGGTTTCCTCGAGACGCCGTACCTGAAGGTGATCGACGGCAAGGTGAGCAGGGAGATCGACTACCTGTCGGCGATCGAAGAGAGCCAGTACGTGATCGCGCAGGCGAACGCGACCCTGAACGACAAGGGTCAGTTCACCGATGACCTGGTCTCGAGCCGGCATCAGAACGAGTTCATGCTGTCGACGCCGGAGAAGATCCAGTACATGGACGTGTCGCCGAAACAGATCGTGTCGGTGGCCGCGTCGCTGATTCCGTTCCTCGAGCACGACGACGCGAACCGCGCGTTGATGGGTTCGAACATGCAGCGCCAGGCCGTTCCGACCCTGCGTGCGGAGACGCCGCTGGTGGGCACGGGCATGGAGCGCGCAGTGGCGATCGACTCGGGCGTGACCGTCGTTGCGCGCCGTGGCGGCGTGATCGACTCGGTCGACGCCTCGCGTATCGTCGTGCGCGTGCATGACGAGGAGACGTCGGCCGCCGAAGCGGGCGTCGACATCTACTCGATGACCAAGTACACGCGCTCGAACCAGAACACCTGTATCAACCAGCGTCCGCTGGTGAAGGCCGGTGACGTGATCGCGCGCGGCGACGTGCTGGCCGACGGCCCGTCGACGCACCTGGGCGAGCTCGCGCTCGGCCAGAACCTGCTGGTCGCGTTCATGCCGTGGAACGGCTACAACTTCGAGGACTCGATCCTGATCTCCGAGCGCGTCGTGCACGACGACCGCTTCACGACGATCCACATCGAGGAGCTGACCTGCGTCGCTCGCGACACCAAGCTCGGCCCCGAGGAAATCACCGCTGACATCCCCAACGTCGGCGACGTGGCGCTCGCCAAGCTGGACGAGGCGGGCATCGCGTTCATCGGCGCCGAAGTGAAGGCGGGCGACATCCTGGTCGGCAAAGTGACGCCGAAGGGCGAAACCCAGCTGACGCCGGAAGAGAAGCTGCTGCGCGCGATCTTCGGCGAGAAGGCGTCCGACGTGAAGGACACCTCGCTGCGTGTGCCGCCCGGCATGGACGGCACGGTCATCGACGTGCGCGTGTTCACGCGCGACGGCGTCGAGAAGGACACGCGTGCGCTCGCGATCGAGAAGTCGGAGCTGGAGAAGGTTCGCAAGGACCTGGAAGACCAGCGCCGCATCCTCGAAGAGGACCTGTTCCAGCGCGTGCGCTCCGCGATGCTCGGCAAGGCTGCCGAAGCGGGCCCGAAGAAGATCAAGCCGGGCACGCAGATCGACGAGGCGTATCTGTCGGACCTGCCGCGCGAGCAGTGGCTGGAAATCCGCCTGCAGGATGAGGACGGCAACGCTGCCGTCGAGCGTGCTGCCGAGCGCCTGAAGCTGCAGCGCAAGGAGTTCGAGAAGCGCTTCGAGGAGAAGCGCGCCAAGATCACCGCGGGCGACGATCTCGCTCCGGGCGTGCTGAAGATGGTGAAGGTGTACCTCGCGGTGAAGCGCCGCGTGCAGCCCGGCGACAAGATGGCCGGCCGCCACGGCAACAAGGGCGTCGTGTCGACGATCATCCCGGTCGAGGACATGCCGTACCTCGAAGACGGTACGCCGGTCGACATCGTGCTGAATCCGCTGGGCGTGCCGTCGCGCATGAACATCGGGCAGATCCTCGAGACGCACCTTGGCTGGGCGGCGAAGGGCATCGGCCTGAAGATCGGCCGCATGCTCGACGGCATGGAAGCCGGGCGCAGCGCCGGCCAGGTGCGCGAGTTCCTCGACGAGGTCTACAACAAGACCGGCGGACAGAAGGCGGACATCGCCTCGCTGACCGACGGCGAGGTCGTCGCGCTGGCCGGGAACCTGCGGCACGGTGTGCCGATGGCGACGCCGGTGTTCGACGGCGCGGCCGAGGAGGAGATCAAGCACATGCTCGCGCTCGCCGACCTGCCGCTCAGCGGCCAGACGATGCTGATCGACGGGCGCACCGGCGAGAAATTCGAGCGCCCGGTGACGGTCGGCTACATGTACATGCTGAAGCTGAACCACCTGGTCGACGACAAGATGCACGCGCGCTCGACCGGACCGTACTCGCTCGTCACGCAGCAGCCGCTCGGCGGCAAGGCGCAATTCGGCGGCCAGCGCTTCGGCGAAATGGAAGTGTGGGCGCTGGAGGCCTACGGCGCGGCGTACACGCTGCAGGAAATGCTGACCGTCAAGTCGGACGACGTGAACGGCCGCACGCAGATGTACAAGGCGATCGTCGACGGCAACCACGAGATGAAGGCCGGCATGCCGGAATCCTTCAACGTGCTCGTCAAGGAGATTCGCTCTCTTGGCATCAACATGGAACTCGAGCAAGAGAGCGACAAGTAAGGTGAACCCATGAAAGACCTTCTGAAGCTTTTCAAGCAGCACACGCCGGTCGAGAACTTCGACTCGATCCGGATCGGGCTCGCCTCGCCGGAAATGATCCGCTCGTGGTCGTTCGGCGAAGTGAAGAAGCCGGAGACGATCAACTACCGCACGTTCAAGCCGGAGCGGGACGGGTTGTTCTGCGCCAAGATCTTCGGGCCGGTGAAGGACTACGAGTGCCTGTGCGGCAAGTACAAGCGCCTCAAGCACCGCGGCGTCGTCTGCGAGAAGTGCGGCGTCGAAGTGACGCAGAGCAAAGTGCGTCGCGAGCGCATGGGCCACATCGAGCTGGCCAGCCCGACCGCGCACATCTGGTTCCTGAAGTCGCTGCCGTCGCGCATCGGCCTGATGCTCGACATGACGCTGCGCGAGATCGAGCGCGTGCTGTACTTCGAAGCGTTCGTCGTGATCGAGCCGGGCATGACCCAGCTGCAGCGCGGCCAGCTGCTCACCGACGAGATGTACCTCGAGGCGATCGAGCAGCACGGCGACGAGTTCGACGCGCGCATGGGCGCGGAGGCGGTGCACGAGCTGCTGAAGTCGCTCGACCTGAACTCCGAAGTGCTGAAGGTGCGCGAGGAGATCCTCGGCACGAACTCGGAGACCAAGATCAAGCGCCTGACGAAGCGCCTGAAGCTGCTCGAGTCGTTCATCGAGTCGGGCAACAAGCCCGAGTGGATGGTCATGACGGTCCTGCCGGTGCTGCCGCCGGACCTGCGTCCGCTCGTGCCGCTGGACGGCGGCCGCTTCGCGACCTCCGACCTGAACGACCTGTATCGCCGCGTCATCAACCGCAACAACCGCCTGCGCCGGCTGCTCGAGCTGAATGCGCCGGACATCATCGTGCGCAACGAAAAGCGCATGCTGCAGGAAGCGGTCGATGCGCTGCTGGACAACGGCCGCCGCGGCCGCGCCATCACCGGCACCAACAAGCGCCCGCTCAAGTCGCTCGCCGACATGATCAAGGGCAAGCAGGGCCGCTTCCGTCAGAACCTGCTCGGCAAGCGCGTCGACTACTCGGGCCGCTCGGTCATCGTGGTCGGTCCGACGCTGCGCCTGCACCAGTGCGGTCTGCCGAAGAAGATGGCGCTCGAGCTGTTCAAGCCGTTCATCTTCTCCAAGCTGCAGCTGCGCGGCGAAGCCTCGACCATCAAGGCTGCCAAGCGCATGGTCGAGCGTGAAGGTCCGGAAGTGTGGGACATCCTCGAGGAGGTCATCCGCGAGCACCCCGTTCTTCTGAACCGCGCGCCGACACTGCATCGCCTGGGCATCCAGGCGTTCGAGCCGGTGCTGATTGAAGGCAAGGCGATCCAGCTGCATCCGCTGGTCTGCACGGCGTTCAACGCGGACTTCGACGGCGACCAGATGGCGGTGCACGTGCCGCTGTCGCTGGAAGCTCAGCTCGAAGCGCGCGCGCTGATGATGTCGTCGAACAACATCCTGTCGCCGGCCAACGGCGATCCGATCATCGTGCCGTCGCAGGACGTCGTGCTCGGCCTGTACTACATGACCCGCGAGCGCGTGAACGCGAAGGGCGAGGGCATGGTGTTCACGGACGTGCAGGAAGTGCATCGCGCCTACGAGAGCCGCGCTGCGGATCTGCAGGCGAAGTGCAAAGTGCGTCTGTCCGAGCACGTGCGCCTGGAAGAGGGCGGCGGCTTCAAGCAGATCACCCGCGTCATCGACACGACAGTCGGCCGTGCGCTGCTGTCGGAGATTCTGCCGAAGGGCCTGTCGTTCGACGCGGTCAACCGCGACATGACGAAGAAGGCGATCTCCGGCGTCATCAACATGTGCTACCGCACCGTCGGTCTGAAGGAGACCGTCGTGTTCGCGGACCAGCTCATGTACACGGGCTTCCACTACGCGACGCGCGCCGGCGTTTCGATCGGCGTCGACGACATGGTCGTGCCGCTGCAGAAGACCAAGATCCTCGGCTCGGCCGAGCGCGAAGTGAAGGAGATCCAGGAGCAGTACGCTTCGGGTCTGGTCACGAACGGCGAGCGCTACAACAAGGTCGTCGATATCTGGTCGCGCACCAACGACCAGGTCGCGAAGGCCATGATGGACAAGCTCGGCGTCGAGGACGTCACGAACTCGAAGGGCCAGGCGGTCCAGCAGAAGTCGTTCAACTCGATCTACATGATGGCCGACTCGGGCGCGCGCGGTAGCGCGGCGCAGATCCGCCAGCTGGCCGGCATGCGCGGCCTGATGGCGAAGCCGGACGGCTCGATCATCGAGACGCCGATTACGGCGAACTTCCGCGAAGGCCTGAACGCGATGCAGTACTTCATCTCCACGCACGGCGCCCGCAAGGGTCTGGCCGACACGGCGTTGAAGACCGCGAACTCCGGTTACCTGACGCGCCGTCTGGTCGACGTCGCCCAGGACCTGGTGGTCACGGAGCAGGACTGCGGCACCACCAACGGCCTGACGATGAATCCGATCGTCGAAGGCGGCGACGTGGTCGAAGGCCTCGGCGAGCGCGTGCTCGGTCGCGTGGCGGCCGAGGACATCCTCAAGCCGTCGGGCGAGTCAGTCGTCGTTTCGGCCAGCACGCTCATCGACGAGAAGCTGGTGAAGCTGCTCGAGCAGGAAGGCGTCGACCAGGTGAAGGTGCGTTCGCCGATCACCTGCCGGACGCGCTACGGCGTGTGCGCGCAGTGCTACGGGCGCGATCTCGCGCGCGGTCATCGCATCAACCATGGCGAGGCGGTCGGCGTGATCGCAGCCCAGTCGATCGGCGAGCCGGGCACGCAGCTGACGATGCGTACGTTCCACATCGGTGGCGCGGCGTCGCGAGCTGCAGCGGCCAACTCGGTCGAAGCGAAGGGCAAGGGCGCGGCGCGCCTGCACAACCTGAAGACGGTGCATCACGAGAAGGGCCACTGGGTCGCGACCTCGCGCTCCGGCGAGCTCGGCGTGATCGACGAATTCGGTCGCGAGCGCGAGCGCTACAAGATTCCGTACGGCGCGGTCATCACCGTCAGCGACGGCGATGCGATCACCCCGGGCCAGATCGTGGCGACCTGGGACCCGCACACGCACCCGGTCGTGACCGAGGTGGCGGGCTTCATCAAGTTCCAGGACTTCCTCGAAGGCTTGACTGTGCAGAGCCAGGTCGACGAGGTCACGGGCCTGTCGAGCACGGTCGTGATGGATCCGAAGCAGCGCTCGAGCAGCGGCAAGGATCTGCGTCCGGTCGTGCGCCTGGTCAACGCCAAGGGCAAGGAGGTCACGTTCGCGAACACCGACATTCCGGCCGTGTACGCACTGCCGCCGGGCGCGATCGTCAGCCTCGAGGACGGGGCGAAGGTCTCGGTCGGCGACGTCATCGCGCGTATTCCGCAGGAGTCGTCGAAGACCCGCGACATCACCGGCGGTCTGCCGCGCGTCGCGGATCTGTTCGAGGCCCGCAAGCCGAAGGACTCGGCGATCCTCGCCGAGTACACCGGCACGGTGTCGTTCGGTAAGGAGACCAAGGGCAAGCGCCGCCTGATCATCACCGACGAGCAGGGCGAGAAGCACGAGGAGCTGATTCCGAAGTGGCGCCACCTCAACGTTTTCGAAGGTGAAAACGTCGAGCGCGGCGAGGTGATCGCGGACGGCGAGCCGAACCCGCACGACATCCTGCGCCTGCAGGGCGTGGAGTCGCTGGCGAACTACCTGGTGCGCGAGATCCAGGACGTCTACCGCCTGCAGGGCGTGAAGATCAACGACAAGCACATCGAGGTGATCATTCGCCAGATGCTGCGCAAGATCGAGATCGCGCACAGCGGCGACACGGCCTTGCTGCGGGGCGAACAGCTCGACCGCGCGCGCGTCACGGATGTGAACGAGCGAGTGGAACAGCAGGGCAAGATCCCCGCGCGGCTGGAGCCGGTGCTGCTGGGCATCACCAAGGCGTCGCTGGCGACGGAGTCGTTCATTTCGGCGGCTTCGTTCCAGGAGACGACCCGGGTGCTCACGGAAGCGGCGGTGCGCGGTCTGAAGGACGACCTGCGCGGCCTCAAGGAGAACGTGATCGTCGGCCGGCTGATCCCGGCCGGAACGGGCTCGTTCTACCACGCACGGCGCCGGCGCCGGGACATCGGCATCGGGCGCGGGTTCATGGACGTGGGCAGCGGCGGTTCGGACAGCGAGGAATCGGTGTCCGACGAGGCCGGCGCCTCGGCCGAGTAGGGTCAGAGAGGAGGGCCTAAGCTGTTGACACTCTTGGGCCTCGTTCCTACAATCGCGCGCCTTTGATTGGCCGGCGCCCGTAAGCTACGCCGCCCAATCACCACAACTCACTCAGGCCGCCACCGGGCAACAGACGGGGCGGCCTAGTGTTTTGATTAGCGTTTTCGTCAGCGGAATCAACGTTTAGGAAGCAAGACGGTATGGCAAGCATCAGTCAGCTCGTACGCAAACCGCGGACCTCGGCGAACTACAAGACCAAGGTTCCGGCGCTGGCTGCGTGCCCGCAGAAGCGCGGCGTGTGCACGCGCGTCTACACCACGACGCCGAAGAAGCCGAACTCCGCACTGCGCAAAGTCGCGAAAGTGCGCCTGACGAACGGCTTCGAAGTCATCAGCTACATCGGCGGCGAAGGCCACAACCTGCAGGAGCACTCGGTGGTGCTGATCCGCGGCGGCCGCGTGAAGGACCTGCCGGGCGTGCGCTATCACACGGTGCGCGGCACGCTGGACTGCGCCGGCGTCACCGAGCGCCGCCAGGGCCGCTCGAAGTACGGCGCCAAGCGCCCCAAGAAGTGAAGTCAAAGGTAGTCATATATGTCCCGTAGATCTTCAGCCCCGATCCGCACGATCCTGCCGGATCCGCGCTTCAACAGCCTGCTGCTGGCGAAGTTCGTGAACATGGTGATGGAGCGCGGCAAGAAGTCGGTCGCGGAGATGATCGTCTACGGTGCGGTCGACCGCATCGCGGAGAAGACCGGCAAGGCCGGCGAGCAGTCGATCGAGGTGCTGTCGATGGCGCTCGACAACGTCAAGCCGACGGTCGAAGTGAAGAGCCGTCGCGTCGGCGGCGCCACCTACCAGGTGCCGGTCGAAGTCCGCTCGGCGCGCCGCCAGACGCTGGCGATGCGCTGGGTCATCGAGGCCGCGCAGGCGCGCAGCGAGAAGTCCATGGCGCAGCGTCTCGCTGCCGAGCTGCTGGACGCTTCCGAGAACCGCGGTGCCGCCGTGCGCAAGCGTGAGGACACGCACCGCATGGCCGAAGCGAACAAGGCGTTCGCCCACTACCGCTGGTAAAGATTGATAGCGGCCGCCGCCGCCCCAAAGTAAGGCGACCGCCCCGAAGAGACCATTACCGTGCCACGTACTACGCCCATCGAGCGATATCGGAACATCGGCATCTCCGCGCACATCGACGCGGGGAAGACGACCACGACCGAGCGCATCCTTTTCTACACCGGCGTCTCGCACAAGATCGGCGAGGTGCACGATGGCGCTGCGGTCATGGATTACATGGAGCAGGAGCAGGAGCGCGGCATCACGATCACCGCCGCGGCGACCACATGCTTCTGGAAGGGGATGGAGAACAACTTCCCCGAGCATCGCATCAACATCATCGACACCCCGGGCCACGTCGACTTCACGATCGAAGTGGAGCGGAGCCTGCGCGTGCTCGACAGCGCCGTAGCAGTGTTCTGCGCGGTCGCCGGCGTGCAGCCGCAGTCCGAGACGGTGTGGCGTCAGATGAACCGCTACAAGGTGCCGCGCCTCGCGTTCGTCAACAAGATGGACCGCGCCGGCGCCAACTTCCTGCGCTGCGTCGAGCAGATCAAGACGCGCCTGCGCGGCGTGGCCGTGCCGATCCAGCTGCCGATCGGTGCCGAAGACAAGTTCGTCGGCGTCGTCGATCTCATTCGCATGAAGGAGATCTGGTGGGACGACTCGACCCAGGGCACGAAGTTCGAGTACCGCGAGATTCCGGCCGACATGCTCAAGGAGTGCGAGGAGTGGCGCGCCAAGATGGTCGAGGCGGCCGCTGAGGGCGACGAGGAGCTGCTCAACAAGTATCTCGAAGAGGGCGACCTGTCCGTCGAAGAGATCAAGAAGGGCCTGCGCGCGCGCTCGATCCGCAACGAGATCTGCATCTGCATGTGCGGCTCGGCGTTCAAGAACAAGGGCGTGCAGGCGATGCTCGATGCGATCATCGAGTTCATGCCCTCGCCGATCGAAATGCCGCCGGTCAAGGGCCTGCTCGATGACGGCTCGGAAGGCACGCGCCGCGCGAGCGACGACGAGAAGTTCTCCGCGCTCGCGTTCAAGATCCTGAACGACCCGTTCGTCGGCAACCTGACGTTCTTCCGCGTCTATTCCGGCGTGCTGAACTCGGGCGACACCGTCATGAACCCGGGCAAGAGCCGCAAGGAGCGCATCGGTCGCTTGCTGCAGATGCATGCGAACGAGCGCAGCGAGATCAAGGAAGTGCGCGCCGGCGACATCGCCGCCGCCGTCGGCTTGAAGGACGTGATCACCGGCGACACGCTGTGCGACCCGGAGCACGTGATTCAGCTCGAGAAGATGCTGTTCCCCGAGCCGGTCATCTCCGTCGCGGTCGAGCCGAAGACCAAGGCCGACCAGGAGAAGATGGGCCTGGCGCTGCAGCGTCTGGCGAAGGAAGACCCTTCGTTCCGCATGTCGACCGACCAGGAGTCGGGTCAGACGATCATCGCCGGCATGGGCGAGCTGCACCTGGAAATCATCGTCGACCGCATGAAGCGCGAGTTCAAGGTCGAGGCGAACGTCGGCAAGCCGCAGGTCGCTTACCGCGAGACGATCCGCAGCAAGGTCGATCAGGAAGGCAAGTTCGTGCGCCAGTCGGGCGGTCGCGGCCAGTACGGTCACGTCTGGATCACGCTCGAGCCGTCCGAGCCGGGCAAGGGTTACGAGTTCGTCAACGGCATCGTCGGCGGCACGATCCCCAAGGAGTACATCCCGGCGGTCGACAAGGGCATCAAGGAAGCGACTTCGAACGGCGTGCTGGCCGGCTATCCGGTCGTGGACGTGAAGATCACGCTGTTCGACGGCTCGTACCACGACGTCGACTCGAACGAAATGGCGTTCAAGATCGCCGGCTCGATGGCTTTCAAAGACGCGATGCGCGCGGCCAAGCCGGTCATCCTCGAGCCGATCATGAAGGTCGAAGTGGTGACGCCGGAGGATTATTACGGCGACATCGTCGGCGACCTGAATCGTCGTCGCGGCCAGATCGTCGGCATGGAAGATTCCGTGTCCGGCAAGGTCGTGACCGCGGAAGTGCCGCTGGCCGAGATGTTCCAGTACTCGACGTCCATGCGCTCGATGAGCCAGGGTCGCGCGACGTACACGATGGAGTTCGCGAAGTACATGGAAGTGCCGTCGAACGTTGCTGCTGCCATTACCAAGAAAACCTGAAGTCTTTTGAGAGGAAGCCGCTGTGGCCAAAGAGAAATTTGAACGCACCAAGCCGCATGTGAACGTGGGCACGATCGGACACGTCGATCATGGCAAGACGACGCTGACGGCAGCGTTGACCAAGGTCATGGCCGAAAAGCACGGCGGTGAGTTCAAGGCGTACGACCAGATCGACAAGGCTCCCGAGGAGCGCGCGCGCGGCATCACGATCGCGACGGCGCACGTCGAGTACCAGTCGCCGAAGCGCCACTACGCGCACGTCGATTGCCCCGGACACGCCGACTACGTGAAGAACATGATCACCGGCGCGGCGCAGATGGACGGCGCGATCCTGGTGGTGAGCGCTGCTGACGGCCCGATGCCGCAGACGCGCGAGCACATCCTGCTGGCGCGCCAGGTCGGCGTGCCGTACATCATCGTGTTCCTCAACAAGGCGGACATGGTCGATGACGCGGAGTTGCTCGAGCTGGTCGAGATGGAAGTGCGTGAGCTGCTGACCAAGTACGACTTCCCCGGCGACAAGACCCCGATCATCACGGGCTCGGCGCTGAAGGCGCTCGAGGGTGACACCGGCCCGCTCGGCGTTCCCGCTTTGATCAAGCTGGTCGATGAGATGGACAAGTACATCCCGGTGCCGGAGCGCGCGATCGACGGCGCGTTCCTGATGCCGGTGGAAGACGTGTTCTCGATCTCGGGCCGCGGCACGGTCGTGACCGGCCGCATCGAGCGCGGCATCGTCAAGGTGAACGACGAAGTCGAAATCGTCGGCATCCGCGAGACGACCAAGACGATCTGCACCGGCGTCGAGATGTTCCGCAAGCTCCTGGACCAGGGGCAGGCGGGCGACAACGTCGGCGTGCTGTTGCGCGGTACGAAGCGCGAGGACGTGGAGCGTGGCCAGGTGCTGTGCAAGCCCGGCAGCATCAAGCCGCACACGCAGTTCGAGGCCGAGGTGTACGTCTTGACGAAGGAAGAGGGCGGCCGTCATACGCCGTTCTTCAAGGGCTATCGCCCGCAGTTCTACTTCCGCACGACCGACGTGACGGGCGCGGTGGAGCTGCCGGCCGGCGTCGAGATGGTCATGCCCGGCGACAACATCAAGATGGTCGTCGAGCTGATCGCGCCGATCGCGATGGAGCAGGGTCTGCGCTTCGCCATCCGCGAAGGCGGCAAGACCGTCGGCTCGGGCGTGGTGGCGAAGGTTCTGAAGTAAGAGACACACATGGCCACGAACCAGAACATCCGTATCCGGCTGAAGGCGTTCGATCATCGCCTGATCGACAACTCCGCACGGGAGATCGTCGAGACGGCGAAGCGGACGGGCGCCACCGTGCGTGGCCCGGTGCCGCTGCCGACGAAGATGGAGCGCTTCACGGTGCTGATCTCCCCGCACGCCGACAAGGACGCGCGGGATCAGTACGAGATCCGCACCCACAAGCGCCTGATGGACATCCTGAACCCGACCGACAAGACGGTCGACGCGCTGATGAAGCTGGAGCTGCCGGCCGGCGTGGACGTGCAGATCAAGCTGAACTGACGAGGTCGGGCTAAAGCCCGGCCTACACGAGATACAGGCTTGCAAAGCAAGCCTGTATCTCTATAATTCGCGCCTCTTTTGCGCCGAGGTCTGGCCCTGACGGGGTACCGCTCGAGCGGCGTGACCGGCCTTGATGGCCCGTCGGCCTCTCCTTCGGACTCTTCATCAATACTGGCCCAGATCCTGATTTGCCTGGCGCAGGCGCCGGTTTTTTCGTGCTTCGGGCCAATCGCAGCCTGCAGCAGGTAAGGAACAAGAGGACATACGATGAGCGCTGCCAAGACCTTGGGTCTGGTCGGTCGCAAGGCGGGAATGACGCGCGTCTTCAACGACGCGGGCGAGACCGTCCCGGTGACCGTCATCGAAGCACTGCCGAACCGCATCACCCAGGTGCGTACGGTGGAGAATGACGGCTATCGCGCGTTGCAGGTCGCATTCGGCGACCGCAAGCCTTCCCATTTGAGCAAGCCGCAGACCGGGCACTACGCCAAGGTCAAGGTCGCGCCCGGCCAGTCGCTGGTCGAGTTCCGCCTGCATGGCGAGGAAGGCAAGGACCTGCAGCCCGGCGCCGAGCTCAAGGTCGACCTGTTCACCGCCGGCCAGATCGTGGACGTCACAGGCACGACCACGGGCAAGGGCTACGCGGGCGTCATGAAGCGGCACAACTTCGGCGGTCTGCCGGCCTCGCACGGCGTCTCCGTCTCGCACCGCTCACCGGGCTCCATCGGTCAGCGCCAGACGCCGGGCCGCGTGTTCCCCGGCAAGCGCATGGCCGGCCGCATGGGCAATGCGCGCCGCACGATCGAGAACCTCCGCGTCGTTCGCGTCGACGCCGAGCGCAATCTGCTGCTGGTCAGCGGCGCAGTGCCCGGCGCCCCGGGCGGCCAGGTGATCGTGCGTCCGTCGGTGAAAGCCGCGGCGCGTGCAGCGCGCAAGAAGACTGCGCCGGTCAAGAAGTAAGGCGGACCGACCATGAAATTGAAGCTGGTCAGCAAGGGCGCGCAGGCGCAAGACATCCAGGTGTCCGATGCGACGTTTGCGCGCGAGTACAACGAATCGCTCGTGCACCAGGTCGTGGTCGCGTACATGGCGGCCGGCCGTGCCGGCACCAAGGCGCAGAAGACCAAGGCCGAAGTGCGCGGCGGCGGCATCAAGCCGTGGCGCCAGAAGGGCACCGGCCAGGCGCGTGCCGGCTCGATCCGCAGCCCGATCTGGGTCGGCGGCGGCCGTGCGTTCGCCGCGAAGCCGCGCGATTTCTCGCAGAAGGTCAATCGCAAGATGTATCGCGGCGCGATGCAGGCGATGTTGTCGGAGCTGGCGCGCCAGGAGCGCCTGCTGGTCGTCAACGGCATCGAGCTGGAAGCGCCGAAGACCAAGCAGCTGGTGCAGAAGCTCGCCGAGCTCAAGCTCGGCTGCAACGTGCTGATCCTCATCGAGGCGCACGACGAGAAGCTCGAGCTCGCGTCGCGCAACCTGCCGTACGTCGACGTGATGCCGGTGAGCGCGATCGATCCGCTGAGCCTCGCGCGTCATGACCAGGTGCTGGCCACGGCCGGCGCGGTCCGCCTGCTGGAGGAGAGACTGGCATGAGCATGAGTAAGGAACGTCTGATGTCCGTGCTGATCGGGCCATACGTGTCCGAGAAGCAGGCGCGCATCTCCGAGCGCGACAACGCCTTCGTGTTCCGCGTGCGTCGCGATGCGACCAAGCCGGACATCAAGGCCGCGGTCGAGCTGATGTTCGAAGTGAAAGTCGCCGACGTGAACGTGGTGAACGTCGCCGGCAAGCAGAAGCGGTTCGGCCAGCGTCTCGGCCGGCGCCAGGATTTCAAGAAGGCGTACGTGCGCCTCGCGCCGGGCCAGAAGATCGACCAGCTGACCGGCAGCGAAGCGTAAGGAACGAGTCATGGCATTGATCAAAGCAAGACCGACTTCGCCGGGACGTCGTTTCCAGGTCAAGATTTCCCGCGACCACCTGCACAAGGGCGGGCCGGAGGAGTCACTGGTCGTTCACAAGAACTCGACCGGCGCGCGCAACCACTTCGGCCGTCAGACCGTGCGTCACCAGGGCGGCGGTCACAAGCAGAAGTACCGCCTGGTCGACTTCCTGCGCGACAAGGACGGCGTGCCCGGCAAGATCGAGCGCATCGAATACGATCCGAATCGCACCGCGCATCTCGCGCTCGTGCTGTACAAGGACGGCGAGCGTCGCTACATCATCGCGCCGAAGGGCATCACTGCCGGCGACACGGTGATCTCCGGTCCGGAAGCGCCGATCAAGTCCGGCAACAGCATGCAGCTGCGCCACATCCCGATCGGCACGACGATTCACAACGTCGAGCTGAAGCCCGGCAAGGGCGGCCAGCTGGCGCGCAGCGCCGGTGGCTCCGCACAGCTCGCGGCGCGCGAAGGCCTGTACGCGACGATCCGCCTGCGCTCGACCGAGACGCGCAAAGTGCACGTCGACTGCCGCGCCACGATCGGCGAAGTCAGCAACGACGAGCACAACCTGCGCAGCTACGGCAAGGCCGGCGCCATCCGCTGGCGCGGCATCCGTCCGACGGTGCGCGGCGTGGTCATGAACCCCGTCGATCACCCGCACGGCGGCGGCGAAGGCAAATCCGGGCAGGGCAATCCGCACCCGGTCAGCCCGTGGGGCTGGAACACGAAGGGCAAGAAGACACGGCGCAACAAGCGCACGGCGGGAATGATCATCCGCCGCCGGAACTGATTTAGGAGCCGACAGTGCCTCGTTCAGTCAAAAAGGGTCCGTTCGTCGACCTGCACCTTGCGAAGAAGGTGCGCGTGGCCGCCGACAAGAACGACCGCCGTCCGATCAAGACGTGGTCGCGCCGCTCGATGATCCTGCCGGACATGGTGGGTCTGACGCTCGCCGTGCACAACGGCCGCCAGCACATCCCGGTGCTGGTCTCCGAGAACATGGTCGGGCACAAGCTCGGCGAGTTCGCGCCGACGCGCACGTTCAAGGCGCACTCGGGCGACAAGAAGACGACCACGACGGAGGCGACCTGATCATGCAAGTCGCAGCCAAACTGAAATACGCGCGCATCTCGCCGCAGAAGTGCCGCCTGGTCGCCGACCTGGTGCGCGGCAAGCCGGTCGGGCTGGCGCTCAACACGCTGCGCTTCACGCCGAAGAAGGGCGCGGAGCTGGTGCGCAAGGTGCTCGAGTCGGCGATCGCCAACGCCGAGAACAACCTGAGCGCGGACGTCGACGAGCTGACGGTGCAGTCGATCACGGTCGATGCGGCGCCGCTGCTGAAGCGCTTCCATGCGCGCGCCAAGGGGCGCGGCAACCGCATCGTCAAGCGCAACAGCCACATCATCGTGACCGTGGGCGACGGCAAGAGCGAGTAACCACATGGGTCAGAAAGTCAATCCGGTTGGAATTCGTCTCGGCATCACGCGCGACTGGACGTCGAAGTGGTACGCGTCGACCAAGAACTTCCCGGCGTTCCTGCACACCGATTACCTGGTGCGCGAGTTCCTGAAGAAGCGGCTCGTGGAAGCGTCCATCAGCCGGATTCAGATCGAGCGCGCGGCGCGCAAGGTGAACATCACGATTCACACGGCGCGGCCGGGCATCGTGATCGGCAAGAAGGGCGAGGACATCGAGAAGCTGCGTGGCCAGGTCTCGAAGATGATGAAGATGCCGATCACCGACGTGCGCATCAACATCGCCGAGATCCGCAAGCCCGAGCTCGATGCGCAGCTGGTCGCGGATGGCATTGCGCAGCAGCTCGAGCGACGCGTCATGTTTCGGCGCGCGATGAAGCGCGCGGTCACCAACACGATGCGCATCGGCGCACTCGGCATCAAGGTGCGAGTGTCGGGCCGCCTGAACGGTGCGGAAATCGCCCGCACCGAGGTTTATCGCGAAGGCCGTGTGCCGCTGCACACCTTCCGCGCGGACATCGACTACGGCCTGAGCGAGGCCCGGACCACGTACGGCGTGATCGGCGTGAAGGTGTGGATCTTCAAGGGCGAAGTGTTCGCACAGCCGGAGCCGGCGGCCCCGGCGGAAGGCGCGGAAGGCCAGGCTGCGGCGGCTGCGCCGGCCGAGGCGACGGTCTGAGGATCCCGACATGTTGCAACCCAAGCGCACCAAGTATCGCAAGCAGTTCAAGGGCAAGAATGCCGGCCTCGCGCAGAGCGGCAACTACGTCGCTTTCGGCGACTACGGCCTGAAGGCGACCACGCGCGCGCGCATGACGGCGCGCGAGCTCGAAGCGGCGCGGCGCGCCATGACCCGTTACGTGAAGCGCGGCGGCCAGATCTGGGTGCGCGTGTTCCCGGACGTGCCGATCACGAAGAAGCCGCTCGAAGTCCGCATGGGCAGCGGCAAGGGCAACGTCGAGTACTACGTTGCGAAAGTGAAGCCCGGCAAGGTGCTGTTCGAGATGGAAGGCGTCACCGAGGCGATCGCGCGCGAAGCCTTCCGGCTCGCCGCCTCGAAGCTTTCGGTCGACACGCAGTTCGTCACGCGCCAGGTGAGATAAATGAGTACCGCGAAAGAGTTGCGCACGAAATCGGCGGCGGACCTGCAGAAAGAGCTGCTGGATCTGCGTCGCGAGCAGTTCAACCTGCGCATGGCGCGCGTCACCGGCGACCCGGTGAAGCCCGATCAGTTCACGAAGGTGCGCCGGAACATCGCGCGCCTGAAGACGGTGCTCGGCGAGCAGAGCAAAGGTAAGAAGTCATGAGCACGCAGGCTAAAGCCCAGGCCAAAGACAAGGCTGCCAAGACCCTGACGGGCCGGGTCGTCAGCACCAAGATGCAGAAGACGATCTCGGTTCTGATCCAGCGCTACGTGCCGCACCCCACGTACGGCAAGTACCAGCGCCGCACGACGCAGCTGCTGGCGCACGACGAGAACAACGAGAGCCGCACCGGCGATCTCGTGGCGATCGAAGAGTGCCGCCCGCTGTCGCGCCACAAGAGCTGGCGCCTGGTGAAGGTCCTGGAGCGCGGCTCGCAGGTCGACCAGGTTGCGGAGGCGACGCCATGATCCAGATGCGGACGATGCTGAATGCCGCCGACAACAGCGGCGCGCGCAGCCTGATGTGCATCAAGGTCCTCGGCGGCTCGAAGCGTCGCTACGCGACGGTCGGCGACGTGATCAAGGTGAGCATCCGCGACGCGATCCCGCGCGGCAAGGTGAAGAAGGGCGAGGTCTACGACGCGGTCGTGGTGCGCACCAAGTTCGGCGTGCGCCGCCCGGACGGCTCGCTGATCCGCTTCGACGGCAACGCCGCGGTGCTGCTGACGAACAAGCTCGAGCCGATCGGCACGCGCATTTTCGGACCGGTGACGCGCGAGCTGCGCACGGCGCAGTTCATGAAGATCATCTCGCTCGCGCCCGAGGTGTTGTGATGAACAAGATTCGCAAGGGTGACGAAGTGCTCGTGATTGCCGGCCGTGACAAGGGCCGCCGCGGCACCGTCGTCAAAGTGCTCGAAGACCACGTGGTGGTCGAGGGCGTGAACATGGTCAAGCGGCACACGAAGCCGAACCCGCAGCGCCAGGTGCAGGGCGGCATCGTCGAGAAGGAGGCCGCGGTCGACCTCTCGAACGTGATGCTGTGGAACCCGGTGACGAAGAAGGGCGATCGCGTCGGCTTCCGCACGCTCGCGGACGGACGCAAGGTGCGCTTCTTCAAGTCCAACAAGGAAGTTGTGGACGCTTGAGGTAACTGAAGATGGCGAATACCGAAGAAACCAAGCACGCGAAGCCTGAGAAGGCGCCGAAGGCTGACAAGGCCGAGAAGGCCGCGAAGGCCGACAAGGCTGCGAAGGCGGACAAGGCCGAGAAGGTTGCGAAGCCGAAGGAGCCGCAGGCTCCCGTGCAGCCGGCGCGCCTGTCCGTGCTCTACAAGTCCAAGGTCGTTGCGGAGCTGCAGCAGACGCTCGCCCTCAAGAACGTGATGGAGGTGCCGCGCATCTCCAAGATCACGGTCAACATGGGCGTCGGCGAGGCCGTCGCGGACAAGAAGATCATGGACAACGCAGTCGCGGACCTCACCAAGATCACCGGCCAGAAGCCGAAGGTCACGCGCGCGCGCAAGTCGGTTGCGACCTTCAAGGTGCGCGACGGGCTGGCGATCGGCTGCATGGTCACGCTGCGCGGTGCGCGCATGTACGAGTTCCTCGATCGCCTGGTGAGCATCGCGATGCCGCGCATCCGCGACTTCCGCGGCGTGAGCGCGCGCTCGTTCGACGGCCGCGGCAACTACAACTTCGGCGTCAAGGAACAGATCATTTTCCCGGAGATCGCCTACGACCAGATCGATGCGATCCGCGGCATGGACATCACGATCACGACGACGGCGCGCGACGATAAACAGGGACGCGCGCTGCTCGAAGCCTTCAACTTCCCGTTCCGCAAGTAGAAAACTATGGCCAAGACATCGATGGTCAACCGCGAGACGAAGCGCACCAAGCTGGTGAAGCGCTATGCGGCGCGGCGCGCGAAGCTGAAGGAAATCATCCGCAAGCCGACGAGCACGCCGGCGGAGCGCGAGGCGGCTGTCGCCGCGCTGCAATCGCTGCCGCGCGACTCGAGCAAGAGCCGCCAGCGCAATCGCTGCGCAATCACTGGCCGTTCACGCGGGAACTACCGCAAGTTCGGTCTGGGCCGTACCAAGCTGCGCGAAGCGACCATGCGCGGCGATGTTCCGGGCCTCCGCAAGGCCAGCTGGTAACAGCTGGAACCACTGGAGCACGACATGAGCATGACCGATCCGATCGCCGACCTCCTGACCCGCATCCGCAACGGCCAGTCTTCGGGTAAAACCGAAGTCAACTGCCCGGCTTCCAAGGTGAAGCTGGCGATTGCCAAGGTGCTGAAGGACGAAGGCTATATCGAAGATTTCGCCTCGACCACCACGCCGGAAGGCAAGCCGACGCTGGCCGTCCAGCTGAAGTACTTCCAGGGCCGGCCGGTGATCGACCGCCTGGAGCGCATCAGCCGTCCCGGCCTGCGCGTCTACAAGGGCAAGGACGAGCTGCCGGCTGTTCTCGGCGGTCTCGGCATTGCGATCGTCTCGACGTCGCAGGGTGTGATGAGCGATCGCCAGGCGCGCGCTGCCGGTCACGGCGGCGAAGTGCTGTGCATCGTGTCTTGATGGAGTTGCCATGTCCCGCGTAGCCAAACAACCCGTGACTCTGCCGCAAGGCGTCACCGCGACGATCGGTGCGGACAACGTCACCATCAAAGGCAGCAAGGGCACGCTGAGCCTTGCCGTCAACGCGCGCCACGCGAAAGTCGTGCAGGACGGCGGCGTGCTGAAAGTCGAGAAGGCGAACGACGGCCGCGAGGCCGACATGGTCGCCGGCTCGATCCGCGCGCACCTTGCGAACATCGTGGTCGGCGTCAGCAAGGGCTACGAGCGCAAGCTCGAGCTCGTGGGCGTCGGCTACCGCGCCGCGGCGCAGGGCAAGAACCTGAACCTGACGCTCGGCTTCTCGCACCCGATCGTCTACGCCGCGCCCGAGGGCATCACGATCGAGACGCCGAGCCAGACGGAAATCATCGTCAAGGGCTCGGACGTGCAGAAGGTCGGCCAGGTCGCTGCCGACATCCGCAACTTCCGTCCGCCGGAGCCTTACAAGGGCAAGGGCGTGCGCTATGCGGGCGAGCAGATCGAGCTGAAGGAAGCGAAGAAGAAGTGACCGCGCGTCGCTTCTGGAGTTACGTATGAACAAGAACGCTCAACGTCGGCACCGCGCCGTCAAGTCGCGCGCGAAGATTCGCGAGCTGCGAATGACGCGCCTGTCCGTGCATCGCACGCCGCAGCACATCTACGCGCAGATCTTCGACCGCGATTCGAAGGTGCTCGCGTCCGCGTCGACGCTGCAGAAAGCAGTGCGCGAAGGGCTGAAGAACACGGGCAACGCCACGGCCGCTGCTGCGGTCGGCAAGGCGATCGCCGAGAAGGCGAAGGCTGCCGGCATCAAGCAGGTCGCGTTCGACCGCTCGGGCTTCAAATATCACGGTCGCATCAAGGCGCTTGCCGATGCGGCGCGCGAAAACGGTCTGGAGTTTTAAACAATGGCCAGAGTTGAAAAGAACCAGGCGGGCGACGAGTACATCGAAAAGCTCGTCGCAGTGAATCGCGTGGCGAAGGTCGTGAAGGGTGGCCGGCAGTTCGGCTTCACCGCACTCACCGTCGTCGGCGACGGCCGCGGCAAGGTCGGCTTCGGATACGGCAAGGCGCGCGAAGTGCCGGTCGCGATCCAGAAGGCGATGCAGGCCGCGCGCAAGAACCTTTCGACCGTGTCGCTGAAGAACGCGACGCTGCACTACGCGGTGCGCGGCCGTCACGGCACTACGCGCGTGTACATGCAGCCCGCTGCCGACGGTACGGGCCTGATCGCGGGCGGCGGCATGCGCGCCGTGTTCGAGTGCGCCGGCGTGCGCAACGTGCTCGCGAAGAGCTACGGCTCGCGCAACCCGATCAACGTCGTGCGCGCGACGATGAACGCACTCACCAGCGTCGCCTCGCCCGACGACATCGCCGCAAAGCGCGGCAAGCGCGTCGAAGAGATCCTGGGTTGACCGTTATGGCCAAGAAGCAAATCAAGGTGACGCTCGTGAAGAGCGTTTTCGGGCAGCTGAAGGCGCATCGCGCCACGGTTCGCGGTCTCGGCCTGCGCCGCATTCGCGACACCGCGACGCTCGCCGACACGCCGGAAGTCCGCGGAATGATCCGCGCCTCCGGCCACCTGTTGAAGGTCGAGGAAGCCTGACATGCGATTGAACGGCATTTCGCCCTCTGCGGGCAGCAAGAAAGTACGCCTGCGCGTAGGCCGCGGCGCGTCCGCCGGCCAGGGCAAGACCTGCGGTCGCGGCGTCAAGGGCCAGCGCGCGCGCAAGGGCGGCTACCACAAGGTGGGCTTCGAAGGCGGCCAGATGCCGCTGCAGCGCCGCCTGCCGAAAGTGGGCTTCCGCTCGAAAATTGCGCCACTGGTTGCTGAAGTGCGCCTGTCCGAGCTTGCAAAAATCACCGGCGACCTCATCGACCTAGCGTCGCTGAAGGCCGCGAACCTGGTTCCGGCGCAGACTGAGCGGGCGCGTATCGTCGCATCCGGCGCGGTTGCCCGCGCCGTGACAGTCAAAGGCGTACACGTCACCAAGGGTGCGCGTTCCGCAATAGAGGGCGCCGGCGGCAAGATCGAGTAAGGAAATGGCCACCAGCAGCAAAACAGCCAGCACTGCCTCGCTCGCCGCTTTCGGCGAGATGACCCGCTTCGCGGAGCTGCGTCAGCGCCTGTTCTTCCTGCTCGGCGCGCTGGTCGTGTACCGCATCGGAACGTTCATTCCTGCGCCGGGCATCGACCCGGTCGCGCTGGCGCGCTTCTTCCAGCAGCAGCAGGGCACGATCCTCGACATCTTCAACATGTTCTCGGGCGGCGCGCTGCAACGCCTGTCGATCTTCGCCCTCGGCGTGATGCCGTACATCTCAGCCTCGATCATCATCCAGATGATGGCGGTCGTCGTCCCGCAGCTCGCCTCTATCAAGAAGGAAGGCGAGTCCGGGCGCCGCAAGCTGACGCAGTACACGCGCTACGGCACGGTGCTGCTCGCAGCAGTGCAGGGCGCTTCCGCGGCGATCGCGTTCCAGAACCAGGGCGTCGTGATCGCTCCGGGCCCGCAGTTCGTGTTCGTCGCGACCGTGACTCTGGTCGCCGGCACGATGTTCCTGATGTGGCTCGGCGAGCAGATCACCGAGCGCGGCCTGGGCAACGGCATCTCGATGCTCATTCTGGCGGGCATCGTCGCAGGCCTGCCGGCCGCAATCGGCGGCACGCTCGAGAACATGCGCACCGGCGAAATGAACGTCGCGTTCGCGTTCGTGCTCGTGGGCATGGTGGTGGCCGTGACGGCGTTCGTGGTGTTCGTCGAGCGCGGCCAGCGCCGCATCCAGGTGAACTACGCGAAGCGCCAGCAGGGCCGCCGCATGTACGCCGGCCAGAGCACGCACTTGCCGTTCAAGCTCAACATGTCGGGCGTGATCCCGCCGATCTTCGCGTCGAGCCTGCTGCTGTTCCCGGCGACGATCGCGAGCTGGTCCGGCAGCTCGGGCAACTTCAGCTGGCTGCAGAACGTCGCGGCCGCCATGACCCCCGGTCAGCCGGCGCACATGGTCCTGTACGGGTCGCTGATCATCTTCTTCTGCTTCTTCTACACCGCGCTGGTGTTCAATTCGCGCGAGACCGCGGAGAACCTGAAGAAGTCCGGCGCCTTCATTCCCGGCATCCGGCCGGGCCTGCAGACGGGCGAGTACATAGACAAGGTCCTGACCCGCCTGACCGTGTGGGGCGCCCTGTACGTCACCGTGGTCTGCCTGCTGCCGGAAGTGATGATGTCCCGCTTCAGCGTGCCCTTCTATTTCGGCGGCACCTCGCTCCTGATCATGGTCGTCGTGATCATGGACTTCCAGGCGCAGGTGGCGGCGCACCTGATGTCGCACCAGTACGAAGGCCTGATGAAGAAGGCCAACCTGCGCGGCTATGGCCGTCCAGGGCAGTCGTAAGGAGTTGTTTTGTCATGAAAGTTCGTGCCTCAGTCAAGAAGATATGCAAGAACTGCAAGATCGTGCGCCGCCGCGGGGTGGTGTACGTGATCTGCACCAGCGACGCCCGCCACAAGCAGCGCCAAGGGTAGTTTTTCGCTGATGACGTTAAGGCATTGAGTTGTTAAGGGTTTTAGTTTAAATTTCCGCGCTTTTCCTTTCGCGCAAGGCAGCTTCGAAAATGGCTCGCATCGCCGGCATCAACATCCCGATGAACAAGCACGTGTGGGTCGGGCTGACTCACATCTTCGGCGTCGGCCGCACGCAGGCGCTCAAGGCTTGCGCGGGCGCCGGCATCAAGCCGAGCACGATCGTCAAGGACCTGACCGAATCCGAAGTTGCAGCGCTGCGCTCGCAGATCGGCAAGCTCACGGTGGAAGGCGATCTGCGGCGCGAAGTCTCGATGAACATCAAGCGCCTGATGGATCTCGGTTGCTATCGCGGCATCCGTCACCGTCGCGGCCTGCCGTTGCGCGGTCAACGCACGCGCACCAACGCGCGCACGCGCAAGGGCCCGCGCAAGGCGGCGATCAAGATGAACGCCCCGGCCGGCAAGGCGTAACAGGTCTCAAGAGGAACTATGGCTGAGCAGAAGCAACAGCAGGGTCAGGCAGGCGGCGGCACCGTCAAGCCCGGCCGCAAGAAGGTCAAGAAGCACGTCACCGATGCGATCGCGCACGTGCACGCTTCCTTCAACAACACGATCGTCACGATCACCGATCGCCAGGGCAACACGCTGTCCTGGGCGACGTCGGGCGGCTGCGGTTTCCGCGGCTCGCGCAAGAGCACGCCGTTCGCGGCGCAGGTCGCCGCCGAGAAGGCCGGCATGATCGCGCAGGAGCACGGCGTGAAGATGGTCGAAGTGCGCGTCAAGGGCCCCGGCCCGGGCCGCGAGTCGGCCGTGCGCGCGCTCAACGCCTGCGGTCTGAAGATCACCAACATTTCCGACGTCACGCCGATCCCGCACAACGGCTGCCGCCCGCCGAAGAAGCGGCGGGTGTAGAGGAAGATTCATGGCTCGTTATCTCGGTCCGAAATGCAAGCTGTCGCGTCGCGAAGGAACGGATCTGTTCCTGAAGAGCGGCGTCAAGCCGCTCGAGTCGAAGTGCAAGCTCGAAGTGCCGCCGGGCGGCATCAAGGGCGAGCGTCGGGGTCGGCTTTCCGACTACGGCGTGCAGCTGCGCGAGAAGCAGAAGCTGCGCCGCATGTACGGGGTACTTGAAAGACAGTTCCGGAACTACTACATCAAGGCTTCGGGCCGGCCCGGTGCGACAGGCGCGACGCTCCTGCAGCTCCTGGAAGCCCGGCTCGATAACGTGGTGTACCGCATGGGCTTTGCAGCGACGCGCAACGAGGCGCGCCAGCTGGTCAGTCACCATGCGATCACGGTGAACGGTGACAAAGTGACCATCGGCTCGTACCAGTGCAAGGCGGGCGATGTGGTTGCGGTGCGTGAGAAGGCGCAGAAGCAGCTGCGCATTCAGACAGCGCTGCAGATCAAGGCCCAGGTCGGCTTCCCGGCATGGGTCGAGGTCGACGAGAAGAAATTCACCGGCACGTTCAAGCAGCTGCCCGACCGCGAAGAGATTCTGCCCGACATCAACGAGAACCTCGTCGTCGAGCTGTATTCGAAGTAGTCGCTTCTTTTAGTCACTGCAGGCGTTACCGCTGTAACGAGGCGGGCGTCGGCAGTCCTAACCGCTACACAAGCAGGTGAGTCCTCCATGCAGGCATCCGTTGGCGAATTCCTGAAGCCGCGTGTCGTCAAAGTAACCCCGACCACCGCCAAGCAGGCGAAGGTCGTGATCGAGCCGTTCGAGCGTGGCTTTGGCCACACTCTGGGTAACGCGCTGCGGCGCGTGCTCCTCTCGTCCATGCCCGGCTGCGCCATTACCGAGGCGGAGATCGATGGCGTGCTGCACGAGTACACGAGCATCGAAGGCGTGCAAGAAGACGTGGTCGACATTCTGCTGAACCTCAAGCAGGTTGCGATCCGTCTGAACGCGCGCGAAGAGACGCAGCTGCGTCTACACAAGAAGGGGCCGGGCCCGGTCACGGCCGGCGACATTCAGCTCGACCACGACGTGGAAGTGCTGAACGGCGACCTCGTGATCGCGAACCTGACGAAGGCCGGCGAGCTCAACATGACGCTCAAGGTCGAGCGCGGCCGCGGCTATCGCCCGGCAGTGCAGCGCGCGACCTTCGAAGAGTCCAGCGGCCCGATCGGCCGTCTGCAGCTCGACGCGTCGTTCAGCCCGATCCGTCGCGTCACGTACACCGTCGAGAGCGCGCGCGTCGAACAGCGCACGAACCTCGACAAGCTGATCCTCGACATCGAGACCAACGGCACGATCGACGCCGAAGAGGCGATCCGCCGCGCCGGCGCGATCCTCAAGGATCAGCTCTCGGTGTTCGTCGACCTGCAGGGCCAGGACGAGGGCGCCTCGAAGGCCGCCGAGCAGCAGTTCGATCCGATCCTGCTGCGTCCGGTCGACGAGCTCGAGCTGACGGTGCGCAGCGCGAACTGCCTCAAGGCCGAGAACATCCACTACATCGGCGACCTGGTGCAGCGGACCGAAGTCGAGCTGCTGCGCACGCCGAACCTCGGTAAGAAGTCGCTCACCGAGATCAAGGAAGTGCTCGAGAGCCACGGTTTGTCGTTGGGCATGCGCCTGGACAACTGGCCGCCGGTCAGCCTCAAGCGCGATGACGATCGCGACGTGATCTGAGATTTGGATTAGCCAGAGCCAAGAACAATGCGTCACCAACTTTCCGGCCGGCAGCTGAGCCGCAACGCCCCGCATCGCTGGGCCATGCTTCGCAACATGGCGGCGTCGCTGCTGCGTCACGAGACGATCCGCACGACCGTGCCGAAGGCGAAGGAGCTGCGTCGCGTCGTCGAGCCGCTCATTACTTTGGGCAAGGATGATAGTGATGCGAATCGCCGCCG
>DASYRK010000031.1:0-35239 GCA_036004505.1 Steroidobacteraceae bacterium | reverse complement strand
CGACTGGCGGCGGCGTGACGGCCGGCATCGACTTCGGCCTCGCGCTGCTGGCGCACATCGCCGGACCCGAGCGCGCTCGCGTGACGCAACTGGCGCTGGAGTATTCGCCGCAACCGCCATTTCGCTCCGGCACGCCGCAGGAAGCTGCGCCGCAGACGCTGGCGGCGCTGCGTGCCGCGTGGGGCGGTGAGGTGGGGCAGCGGATTCAGTCGAAGGTGATGGCGGCGAGCAAGCGGTTGTAGAGCTACAGCCAGAGCGCCATCAAAAGGACGTCCTGGTAGCGGCCTTCGAGTTTGCGGGCGCGCGACTTCACGCCTTCGCGCACGAAGCCGAGCGACTCGTAGAGGCGGATCGCGCCTTCGTTGTCGGTGAACACTTCGAGCTCGATCTTCTCGAGCTTCGCGGCGCGCGCGAGCCCGAGACACTCTTCGAGCAGGCGCCGTCCTACGCCGTGACGGCGCCATTCGCGCCGCACTCCCATGCCGAGCGCGCCGACGTGCGAGAAGCCGCGCGGGCCTTTCGGCACCACGTCGCACCAGCCGACGACCAAGCCGTTCGCGACCGCTACCACCTGCGACAGCGAATGATCCATGACGAATTTCAGGAACGAGCGGGACTGCTCGGGCGAGAAGCCGTCCGCGGTCGCGAGCCACCACTTCTCGCGCGCGACCGCGTTGATGGCGTCGCACAGCGATTCGGCATCGTCCAGCAGCGAGCGGCGGATCTGCACCTGCGATTTCGACATGCGGATTCTCTCGGCTCTGCCCCCGCGGCCGGCAGGATAACGCAGCGCGCCGCCGGCGGACTGATACTTGACGCAGTCAACTAATTCGCCGATAGTCCGGCCATGCGCAATTCCCGCCCCGCCGACCCGCATGTCAGCGCCGTGCGCGAGTTCAATCGCTTTTACACGCAGAAGATCGGCGTCCTACGCGGCGGGCTGCTGCACAGCGACTACACGCTGACCGAAGTGCGCGTGCTGTACGAGATCGCGCACCGGCAGCGGCCGCTGGCGAGCGACCTGGTCCGCGATCTCGCGCTCGACGCCGGCTACCTGAGCCGCATCCTCGCGAAGTTCGCGCGGCGCGGCTGGCTGAAGCGCGAGCGTTCCGGCGACGACGCGCGCAAAGCGCATCTGCACCTGACAGCGAAGGGCAGGGCGACGTTCCAGTCGCTCGACGTGCGGGCGCGCGACGAGATCAGCACGATGCTCGCGCCGCTGCCACCGGAGAAGCAGCTGCAGCTGCAGGGGCATCTGCAGAACGTACAGTTGCTGCTGGGCGCGCAGCCGGCGCCGAATCGTGGGCTGACGCTGCGCGAGCATCGTCCCGGCGATATGGGCTGGATCGTGCAGAAGCACGGCGCGCTGTACGCGCAGGAGTACGGCTGGAACGGCGAGTTCGAGGCGCTGGTCGCCGAGATCTGCGCGAAGTTCCTGCGCGAGCTCGATCCCAAAGGCGAGCGCTGCTGGATCGCGGAGCGCGAAGGCATGCCGGTCGGCTGCATCATGCTGGTGCGGCACTCGCGCACGGTCGCGAAGCTGCGTCTGCTGCTGGTGGATCCGAGTCAGCGCGGCATGGGCGTCGGCAACGCGCTGGTCGAGGCGTGCCTCGCCTTCGCCCGCGAGGCGGGCTATCGCAAGGTCACGTTGTGGACCCAAAGCATCCTCAGCGCCGCTCGCAAGCTGTACGAAGCACATGGATTCCGTAAAGTCGCCTCGGAGGCGCACGAAAGCTTCGGCGCAAAGCTGGTGGCGGAGACCTGGGATCTCGATCTGTAGGACGCGCGTTGTCCGGGCATGATCCGCAAACTCGCCTCGGGCGGCTATCGCCTGTACTCGCGTAAGAAGAATCCGAAGACCGGCCGGCGCCGCAATCTCGGAACCTTCAGCACGCGCGCGGCGGCGCAGAAGCACGAGCGCGCCGTACAATATTTCAAGCGTCATTGAGACGAGTACACTGCCGCGATGGCCTCCCGCTATCGCGCGCTTGCTGCTTATTCGGCGCTGCTTGCTGCCGGCGCCGGCGCGTGGCTGGTCTTCGAGCTGACGGCGACCCCGGCTTTCCCGCCCGTGTGGATCGTCGCGCTCGCCGTCGTCGCCTGCCTGTTCGTCTTCCAGTTCGGGCTGTCCATGCGGATCGGCCTGATCTCGATGGAGCGCGTGCCGCAGATCGGTCTGCTGCTGGTGTTCAGTCCGGCCGTCGCTGCGGCGATCTGCGCCACCGCCTCCTTCATCTGGCCGCTGTTCAACCGCGCATATAGCCAGGGCTCGACGACCTTCGCGGCGTTGCGTGCCCTGCACAACGCGGCTATGACCATCATCATGTTGCTCGCCGCTGGCGCGGCGTATACCGCAGCGGGCGGTCACTATCCCCTCACCAACGTCGGTCTTGCAGATCTCTGGCCGCTCGCGGCGATGGCGATCGTCGCGCAGGTCGTGAACACGGGCGTGATGACGCTGTTCTTCCTGTTCGATCGGCGCGACGTGCGCAGCGTTCTCAAACCTGCATACGTGCTGTCGGATTTCGTGTTCGTGCCAGCGGGCGTGTTGGCCGCAGTGCTGTACAACGCGGGCCGGCCTTCGGCATTCGTGCTGTTCGCGCTCGTGATGCTGGTGTTCGTGCTGAGCTTCAACAGCATCGGCATCGCGGCCACCGCGGCCGAGCGGCGCGGACCGATGGCGAAATTGTTCGAATCGAGCCGCGCGCTGCACGGCGCGCGCCGCATCGACGAGCTCGGCGAGCGCATCCTCACGGAGACGCGCACGCTGTTTCGCTTCGACGAGTTCTACTTCGTGCTGGTCGAGCCCGGGCAGCAGATCCTCGACTTCCGCGTGCACGAGCGCGGCGGCGTCCGCCAGCCGGCGCGCACCAAGAGCGTGAACGCAGGCTTGTTCGGCTGGACCGTCGAGCGTCGCGAGCCGCTGCTCATCGAGGACTGGTCGCGAGCGCCGGCGGAGTTGCGCCAGCGCGCGGAGGCGACCGGCAAGGAAACGGGCTCGGTCATCGTCGTGCCCTTGATCGAGAGCGGCACGGTGACGGGCCTGCTCAGCGTACAGCACACGGCCGCGGGCGTGTACTCGCAAGCGGACCTGCATCTCATGCAACAGCTCGCCACGCAAGTCGCGCCGGCAGTCATCGACGCGCGTGCATTCGAAGACCTCGAGGACTATCGGATGCGCCTGGAGATGCGCGTCACCGAGCGGACGCACGAGCTGGAGAAGGCGAGTGCGGAGAAGGAGCGTCTCATCGCGGCGCTACGCGAGCGCAGCCTGAAGCTCGAGCGCGAATCGCAGGAGGATCCGCTGACGGGTCTCGCGAATCGCCGCCACTTCGCGCAGCGTCTGGCGGCCGAGATGGAAGTCGCGCTCGCGGTGGGGCATCCGCTCAGTATCGCCGTGGGCGACCTCGATCACTTCAAGGTCATCAACGACCGCCTCGGTCATGCCGTTGGCGACAAGGTGCTCAATGAAGTTGCCGCGTTGATGCGCGGCGAGTGCCGCCCGACCGATCTGGTCGCACGCATCGGCGGCGAGGAGTTTGCGTTGATCCTGCCCGGCCTGTCGCAGGAGCGGGGGCTGGAGTTCTGCGAGCGCCTGCGCGCCTGCGTCGAGCGCCATGAATGGCGACACGTGCAGCCGGATCTCAACGTCACGCTCAGCATCGGCTTGTCGCAGTGGGATGGGAGTGCGGAAGTGCCGGAGCTGCTGCAGGCAGCGGATATTCAGTTGTATCGGGCCAAGCGCGCCGGCAGGAACCAGGTCGCGTAGATCTCAGTGCGGCTCCGCGGCGTAGTGCTGCCTTAGCAGATCCTTCCCGTAGTCGTTGCCGTTCGGCGTGCGCACCACTGCGTGGATGTGCTCGCGATACGGCGCGTCCGGATACAGGTGCCGCAGGTTCGCCGGCTTCTGATGATCGAACTCGATCAGGATCACCGGGCTGTGGATGCGGTAGTAGAACACCGAGTCGGGCTCGGTGCCGCCGATCCACGCGAAGTACGTATCGTCCATCCGCGCGTTGACTTCGTCGATGCGCACGCGCGCCTGGTCGTCACGCATGTTGTGCACGTAGAGGCCGATCAGTGCGAGCAGCTGGCGCTTCTGCGACGCGCTGAGCGTGCGCACGGGAACGCCGGCGTAGTCGAGCACGACGTTGTCCTTGAACGCCTCGGTGAGATTGTCGTTGCCGGTCTTTGACGTGCGCAGCGTCGCGGCCTTGCGTTGCTCCGGTGTCAGCGACTTCATGAACTCGAGGCCCGCGTCCTGCTCGGGTTGCATAACGCGCGTACCGCGATACTTGCCCGCGGCTGCATACGTCGGCTCGGAGCCGAAGAATGCCGGCGTCATTACGACCTGGTCGCCCAGCACGAAGTAGTTGACGATCAGGTGATGGCCGTCGAGCTGGAAGCCCCACGGCTCGCTCTTCGAAGGCGATCCCATCACCGTGATCCAGTAGAGCCACTCGTCGTACTCCACGAAGTTGTCGTGGTTGAGCTCCCCGAGCGTGTGGTTGAGCTTCATGATGTCCTGGCTCAGCTTCAGGCCCTTCGCGCTCAGCGCTGCGCCCAGCAGGCCGAACGCAGCCTCGCGCTGCGCCGCGCTCATTTCGCTGAAGCCGACGCCCTGCCGCACGTAGAAGCTCTGGTTCATCCACTTGCGCCATTCGACGTCGTCGACCGGGAACGTGGTCTTGCGCCGCTGCTCCTCGCTCAGTGCAGCCAGGAATTTCTCGGCCGCAACGCGCACCGGCTCGGTGGAGACGCCGGTGGAGCGCACCGGGAACAGGCCGCGCACCGGCTCGCCGTTCGTCGTAATGCCTTTGAACTCCTCGGCGAGGCCAGCCTTTTCTGCAGCGCGCGACATTTCTGGGAAGCGGGCGACGCGGTCGGTTTGAGCGAGGGCCAGCCAGCTCAGGGACAGGGTCGAGGCCAGAAGCAGCGTGAACTTGCTCGAACGTCGCATGGCGTTCTCCCGGTGGGGCGCCACGCGATTATTGCATGCGTGCTACTCGCGCGAGAACGCGATGCGCCAGGCCTCGACCCACTGACCGTCGCGTTGCTGCTCGGTCACCGCGAGCATCTTCGTATCGCCTTCGAAGCGCCAGATCGTCCGCAGCACCATCGTCTTGCCGCCCTGCTCGTAACGCTCCTCGGGAAAGCGCAGCTCGTGCTGCGCCGGCTGCACGTCGCCTTCGCTGTAGCCGCCCTGGCTGTTGAAGTAGTGATAGAGGATGCGCTGCGCTTTCGCGTCGTAGCGATAGAAGGTTTCGCCGCCGTACGGTGCGCGCTTGCCGGTCACGACGTGCTTGTCGTGCAGGAATTTGCCGTCGTACGCCCATTCGAAGCAGTGCCGGTCCCAGCTGCCGCCCTCGGCGAATTCGCCTTTCCAGCAATGCCCGGCGAGCCGCGACAGCGGCGCGAGCGGCGCATCCGCGGCGGGCGTCGCCGCAACGACTGCGAGGGAGCCGAGCAACCCGAGGACCCTGCGCCTGTTCATATATATGTATGCCCCTTTCAATGCCAGAGTCCGAGGACGAGGCCGATCAGCGTGTACTGCAGCGTGTGATAGCCGCCGTTGATCAGGAACAACCGCAGCGGCCGCTGCTCGAACAGATAGTTGATGCCGAACGATCCGGCGACCCAGCACAACCCCGCTGACAGCCCCGCTGCCGTCGCGAACATGAGCTCTGGCTTGGGTCCGAGGAACGCAGCGAAGACCGCGGCACCGATCACCGCCAGCACGAACGCCGTGCCCATGATCTTCGCCATGTTCGCAGACTTCGCCTGCGCTTCGGTCAAACCGCTGGCCGCGCTCCACGCCTTGCCGAACAGCAGCGGCGAATACCACAGACCCCCGAGGACCATGCTCGACAGGCCGGCGGCGAATACGGCCCAAATGTTTATCTGCGGCATGGGCAGATGGTAGCGAGGCCGCCGCGCGCCTCCTTGTAAAAAAGTTACCTCAGCTGACGAGGACCGTCAGCCCGTCGTGCGAGCCGGCGACCGCGTACTCGCCCGGGCTCATGCCGGAGAACTCGCGGAACTCGTGATTGAAGTGCGCCTGGTCGTAGTAGCCGCAGCTCATCGCGATCCGCGTCCAGTCCAGCCCGTGTCCGCGCTGCACGAGATCCACGACGCGGCGGAAGCGGAACATGCGCGCATAGGTCTTGGGAGTGAGCCCTATGTGCGTAGCGAACAGCTCGTTGAGGTGCTTGCGGCTGATCGATACCGAGCGGCAGATGCTCTCGATGCGTTCGGCGCCGCCGGTGCGGGTCAGTACGTCCACGGCGATCTGCGCATCGGGACGCAACTTCACGCGACTGCGCGCCATGCGGCTGCGAGCGAAGTCGCAGAGCACCGCGAATTGCTCCGCCGCGCTTGCGCAATCGCCCAGCCGCTGATGCACGGACGCGATCGCTGCGCCGAGCACGCTGTCGAGCTCGAAGACGTTCTGCGCGACCGAGCCGAGCGGAATGCCGAGCAGGCGATACGCGCCGAGCGGCGGCATCCGCACGCTCAATAGATAGGAAGGCTCGCTTGGATCGTACTGCGGCGTGACCGTCAGCCACTCGCGTTGCATACCCGCGACCCACGCGCGCTTGAACAAGCGATCGGCCGGCGGGCGGTTCGGCACGCCAAACGGCCTGCACAGGTTGAACATCAGCTCGACGTTGTTCTGCGGCAGGATCTTCTCGTGCAGGAACGTGACGCGTCCGCGCGAGATCCAGAAGCACTCGACGATGCCGGCGAGATCCGGCGGCGGCGGCGCGATCAGGAATTCCCATTCGCCGAGCGCACTCTCGAAGTGCTGGCAATGGAACGGCAGTGCGGGCAGCGCTGTCATCAGAGTTGTTCTCCGGGCCCGGACGTAACGTAGACCAGCGCACGGTGCCGAAGCAAACCAGCAAGCCGCAGCGAAATTCGACGCATAGGGATCCTTGTGTCCGGGCCGTTCGTGTTTGACTGAATGCGCCCCCCGGAAAACTGCGACATGCGTCACATTCTTCACGCGAACTGAGAGACGCATCACACGCGGGAACCCGCAGCGTCGGCAATAGTTTTCGCGAGATTTCAGACAAGGGCAAAGCCATCGAAAGGTGGCGACGCAAAGTCACCGGTCTAAAGAGCCAACGGCTCCATGACAGCGGGACCGCCGGAATCCAGCCCCGTGTGGGAGCGGGCTGTCTCGAGGCGATGTGCTGCCCTTCAGGTGGGGAATTGAGGACAGCAATGGCCCGACGCACTCTGCTCTTGCTGCTGCTGGCGCTGTGGCTGGGCAATGTCTCGCTCGCGCACGCCCAGAGCCCTGTGCAGGCGAGCTGCCGCGACGACTACGCCGGCGTGATCGACGGCAACGTCGTGCAGCCCGAGCCTGCCAACGTCAAGATCGATACGAACTGCACGATCCGGAACTATCCCGGAGGGATGAGCACGAACTTCAGTTTCGATAACAACGACCCGACGCCCTATCTGGTGATCTTCGACAACGTCGTCCATACGGGGCAGATGTCGTGCAACGATCCCGGTGGGCACAAGATCTGGTTCGTGAACAGCTCGTCGAGCGGCATCCAGCCGCAGTGCCGGGACTTGTTCATCCCCGTGGAGAAGATCGATAAGAAGAGTCCCGGGCAATTTGCCAGCATCGGCGTGCCGTTCACGTACCGGCTCACGATTCCGATCCTGTTCGATCCCCTCGGGGAGATCGTCATCGACGACCAGGGCTCACCCAACGATCTGCACAGCATCATCGTCACTGACGATCTCAACGCGACCGGCGCGGTACTCACCTACGTCAGTCACACGGCTGTCTGGGAGGACGACGGCACGCCAGTGCCGCACCAGTTCTCCAACGCCGGCGGCCTCCTCACGTTCAGCGGCTTTCCCCTCGTCACGGCCGGACGGCAGATGCTCATCGACATCACTGTCGTGCTCGAGGACGTGCCGGCAAACGCGCCCGGAACGCAGTTCGTCAATACCGCCAAGTGGGAGTTCGGACGGTTCATCGACGGCGTGTTCTATCAGCCGCTGCCGGGCGAGTGGGGCATCAGCCCGCCGATGACGATCGCGTCGCCGAACATCGTCGTTGAAAAGACCGGCACCACGGTGCTAGGCGGGACGCTCATCAACCTCGGCGAGTGGGCGCAGTTCACCGTCGACGTGCTGAACAGCGGTCTGACCGACGCGTGGACGGTGCACCTGGAAGACCGGCTGCCGGACGGACCGACGGGCGGCATGTGCGACCTGACGCCGGAAATCCTCAGCGTCACGCTCGGCGGCGCGCCGCTGGTGCAGGGAACCGGTTACGCGCTCACCTACACGGGTCCGCCGACCTGCCGGCTCACGCTCACGCTGCTGGATGCAGCGGGCCCGATCCGGCCGAACGAGCATTTGATCGTCACCTATCGGACCAAGCTCGACGCCGACACCGACAACGGCGTCGCGCTGACCAACGTCGCGGGCGCCACGCAGTGGTCGAACGATGCGAGCACCAACACCGATCGCCAGACCTACACGCGCACGCTGACCAACGGCACCGTCGGCACGCTCGATCACGAAGACGCACACACGCTGACCGTGCAGCTGTCGGGCATCTTCTTCGAAAAGACAGTGATGAACCTGCGCACCGGCCAGAACCCGGCCACCGTCGCGTCGCTCGGCGACACGTTGCGCTACACGCTGCGGGTGCAGACCACCGCCGATGCGCTCAACGGTTTCGCGATTCGCGATGAGATCGATGCGCTGAACGCGCAGGCGGTCTTCGTTCCCGGGACACTGCAGCTGGTGAGCCCGCTGCCTCCAGGCGCAGTCAACAACAGCAATGCAACGGGCGGTGCGAAGGGCACCGGCGTCATCGATATCGCCAATCTCAACGTGCCGGCCGGCAGCCAGCTGCTGCTCCAGTTCGATGTCAGAGTCGCGGCCGGCGTGGCCTCGGGCACGATCGCCACGAACCAGTCGCAGCTGCGGATCAACGGCGCGACCGCGGCGGTGAGCGACGATCCCAACGTCAACGGCCAGGCCGACCCCGCCGTCGCCGGCGACGAAGATCCGACGCGCGTGCTGATCGCCACGCCGACGCTCACCTTCACGAAGACGGTGCTGACCGGCGCGACGGCAAACCCCGGCGACGTCGTGCGCTATCGACTGCAGCTCACCAACGTCAGCAACGTGCCGTTCAGCGGCTTCTCGCTGATCGATGATCTCGATCGCTTGAACAATCCGGCGATGTTCGTCCCAGGCACGCTCACATTGGTGAGCGCGTTGCCCGGCGGCGCGACCAACAACAGCAATCCGGCCGGCGGCAGCCGCGGCACGGGTCTGATCGATCTGCGCAATCTCAGCATCGGCGTCGCGGGCTCGCCGAACGAGACGCTCATCGTCGAGTTCACAGCGCAGCTCGTGCCCATCATCGCCAATGGCACAGTCGTATTGAACCAGGCGCAGGTGCTGGTTGCGGCGTCGGAGCTGATGCGCAGCGACGATCCGGCTATCGGCGGCACGCAGGATCCAACCGCAATCACGATCCAGTCGGCGCCGCTGTTCCGCGTGCTCAAGACCTCGCAAGACCTGACCGGCGAGACGAACGTGCTGCGCGCGGGAGACACACTGCGGTACACGATCACGGTCAAGAACATCGGCAACGCCAACGCGACCGACGCCTCGATCCGCGATCAGATTCCCACCAACACGACTTACGTAGCCGGCAGCACCAGGCTCAACGGTGCCGCTGTGGCCGACAATGGCGGCCTGTCGCCGCTGGTCACCGGCATTGCGATCCACGCGCCGGAGGATCCGACGCCCGGCCACCTGCGCGCCGATGCGTCGGCGACGGCGAGCAACGTCGCCACGATCGTGTTCGACGTGCGCGTCGATCCCGCCACTCCGGATGGGACTGTGATTTCGAACCAGGCGTTCGTCAGCGCCGTGAACGACGCGATCATCGACTCTCCTTCCGACGATCCGGACACGCCGATCGCGAACGATCCGACGCGCGACATCGTCGGCCTCCTGCCGCTGCTGTTTTCGGACAAGCGCGCGACGCTGCAGATCGACAACGGCTCGCCGGGCATCGTCGATCCGGGCGACACGCTGCGCTACACGATCACGATCTACAACACGGGCGCGGTCGCGGCGACGAACGTCTCGCTGCGCGACCAGGTGCCGGCGAACACGACCTACGTCGCGGATTCCACGACGCTCAATGGCGCGCCGTACGCGCAACCCGATGGCGGCGTCTCACCGCTGATCGGCAGCATCAGCGTCGGTACGCTGGCGCCAAATACTTCTGCAGTCGTGCAGTTCGACTTGCGCGTCAACGATGGGGTGGCAGCTGGCACTGTCATCAGCAACCAGGCGACCGTGCGCAGCGTCGAGGTGCCTCTGTTGCTCACCGACGGCGATGGCAATCCCGCGACCGGTCCGGAGCCGACGATCGTGATCGTCGGCAGTGGCCAGCAGCTGACGATCACCAAGCAGGTCGCGGTCGTCGGCGGCGGGCCCGCCACCGCAGGCGGACAACTCGAGTACGTCGTGCGCGTCACGAATGTCTCGACGGTACCGGCCTTGTACGTGGTCATCACGGACGACCTCGACATGAACGGGCCGGGCTATCTGACATTCGTGAATCAGTCGGCGTCGCTCAACGGCTCGGCGATCGGCATCAGCATCGCGGGCCAGGTCCTGACCGCCGACTACTCCACGAGCTACGGTCCGCTGGCGCCGGGCGCAACTGCAGTCCTGCGGTTCCGCGCGACGATCGCGCCGACCCTGGCGATCGGCACGCGCATCACGAACACCGGCGAGGTCAAGTGGAATAATCCGCCGCAGACGGCGCGCGCGAGCGTCTCGATCGATGTCGGCGGCATGGTCGGCGTCGGCGTGCTGAACGGCAAGGCGTGGCACGACGCGAACTTCAACACGATCTCCGACAGCAATGAGCGCGTGCTCGAGGGCTGGACGGTGCAGCTGTATCGCAACGACACGGTCGTGCGCACGGCAGTGACAGACGCGGGCGGCAACTACAGGATCGCGAACATCGCGCCGAACTACGCGACAGCTGATCGCTACGAGCTGCGATTCCTGGCGCCGGGCGCGGGCGCGACGACTGCGAAGCTGGGTCGCGCGCACTCGATCTTCACCAACGATCTGCAGCGCATTGCCGACATCGTCGTGCAGTCAGGCAGCAATCTGCAGGACCTCAATCTGCCGATCAGCCCGAACGGCGTCGTCTACAACACGATCGTGCGCACGCCGGTTGCCGGTGCGACGCTCACGATGCTGCGCGCCGGCGCGCCGCTGCCGGCAACCTGCTTCTACGATGAGGCGCAGCAGCGGCAGGTGACGCTCGCCGACGGTTACTATCGATTCGACCTCAACTTCGCCGATCCGGCATGCCCGAGCGGCGGCGACTATGTGGTAGAGACCACTGCGCCGGCGATTGGCTTCATTGCGGGCGAGTCGCAGATCATTCCGCCGACCAGCGGCGCGACCACTGCAGCGTTCTCCGTGCCCAGCTGCCCCGCGAGCGTTGACGACGCCATCGCGGCCACCGCGCAGCACTGCGAAGTTCAGACCTCGGAGTTCGCGCCGCCGGTGACGGTGCGCCCGCGCAGCGACGGGACGCGCTATCACGTGCACTTCCTGTTCGATGACAGCCAGGTGCCGGGCTCGAGCCAGATCTACAACAATCACATCCCGCTCGATCCGGATGCTCAGGGCCTGCTGTCAATGACCAAGACGACGCCGCTGATGAACGTGTCACGCGGCCAGCTCGTGCCGTACGTGATCACGTACACGAACATCACGCAGGTGCCGTTGTTCGACGTGAGCATCGTCGATCGCTTCCCGGCCGGCTTCCGCTACGTCGCGGGCTCGGCGCGCATCGACGACGTGCCCGCCGAGCCGACCGTCGTAGGTCGCGAGCTGATCTGGCGGGACCAGTCGGTCGACGCGTCAGCTCGCCATACTTTGATGCTGCTGCTGGCAGTCGGCGCGGGCGTCAGCGAGGGCGAGTTCGTGAATCGCGCGCAGGCGGTTTACCAGCTGACCGGCAATGCGTTGTCGAACGAGGCGTCCGCTAGAGTGCGCATCGTGCCCGATCCGGACCTCGACTGCACCGACGTGACCGGCAAGGTGTTCGACGACGCCAATCGCAACGGACTCCAGGATCCGGGTGAGCGCGGCCTGGCCGGCGTACGCATCGCCACGGTGCGCGGTCTGATGGCGACCACCGACGCATACGGTCGCTATCACATCACGTGCGCAGTCACGCCACGCGAAGGCCGCGGCAGCAACCTCGTGCTCAAGCTCGACGACCGCACGCTACCGAGCGGCTTCCGTTCCTCGACCTCCCCCGTCCAGGTGCTGCGTGCGACGCGCGGCAAGGCGGTGAGCTTCAACTTCGCTGCCTCGGTCCATCGGGTGATCGGGCTCGATGTCGCTGACGAGGTGTTCGAGCCCGGCGCGACACAAATGCGTGCGCAGTGGCGGCCACGCATGGCATTGCTGCTGACCGAGCTGAAGAAGGCGCCCGCCGTGCTGCGCGTTTCGTATCTCGCTGACGTCGACGATGCAGACCTGGTCGAGCGCCGGCTGAACGCAGTCAAGGGCGAGATCGCGCAGTCATGGAAGGAGCTCGACTGCTGCTACAACCTCACGGTGGAGACGCAGGTGTTCTGGCGTCGGGGCGGTCCGCCGCAGCAGGCCGACGCACGCACCCCGCCAAGCAAATGATTACTGGTAGAACACGTAGTCGGCCGTGTAGGGAACGAGAGTCGTCTTGCCAACGTCGCCTGCTGTGGTGCAGCTCGTAGTCGGCGCGACGCCTGCGGACGTGTTTACGCGTTGAATGAACTTCGCCTTGGCCAGTCGATCGCCCGCGTTCGGACCTAACTGCGTGCCGACCACCTGCAGCAGGAACCACTTGATCGCGCCCGGCGCCACGAACTGCGGATCGTCCGACTCCTGCACCTTGAATGCCCACGCGGCGCTGGCATCGAGCGAATGCTGCCAGGTGGCGCGGGCCGGGGTGCCACTCTCGCCGGGATTCGGACTGAGGAAGTGCGTGCCGATCAGCCGGCCCTCGTCGTCGAACAGCGAGGCCTGGGGATCGAACAGCACCCACTTCGCGGCTGCTCCGTCAGGCAGGCAGACGTAGTTCTGCGTGCCGACGGCGTGCGCAATCAGGTACGGCTCGCTCCCTGCCGGGGGCGCCAGAATGCCCGGCACCGCGGGCGGAGTGATTGTTTTCGCCAAGCCCGCGACCGGGGTCGCGAATGCCAGGGCCGCAACGAAAGCGCACTTCAGGGACATCGACTCTCTCCTCACGAAATTCTCACCGCACTGTGTAAGGCGGAAATCGCGGGAAAAAGGCGACATGGACGCCGCGAATTCTAGTCGCGCTGCACGACCGCCGCAGGCCAGCCGCCGCTGACGATCTTGCCGCCGACCAGGGTCACCAGCGCCTTGGCCTCGCGGATCTGCTCGGGCGGGATGTCGAACAGGTTGCGATCGATCATCACCAGATCGGCGAGCTTGCCCGCCGTCAGCGAGCCTTTGCGCGATTCGTCGAACGAGGCGTACGCGCCGCCAGTCGTGTAGGCGCGCAACGCTTCCTCGACCGTGATCTTCTGCGCGGGCACCCAGCCGTCGGGATTCTGGTCGTCGAGCGTGCGGCGCGTGACCGCCGCGTAGATGCCCTCGAGCGGCGTCGCGGGCGCGACGAACCAGTCGCTGCCGAAAGCGAGCCGCGCCTTCGCGTCGAGCAGTGAGTGGAACGCGTAGGTCGTGGCGATGCGCTTGCCGATGACCTGCTCGGCCCAGCGGCCGTCGTCGATCGCGTGATAGGGCTGCATGCTCGCGATGACATCGAGCTGCGCGAAGCGCGGGATGTCGCTCTCGCGCAGGTGCTGCGTGTGTTCGACGCGGAAGCGGCGGTCGCGCGCGCCGTCTTCTTTCTCGACGCGTTCGTAGATGTCGAGCAGCATGCCGATCGCGCGGTCGCCGATCGCATGCACCATCACCTGCAGGCCGGCTTTGTCGGCGCCGGAGATCCACTCGTACATTTTCTCCGGCGGATTCACCAGCAGGCCGCGATCCTGCGGCGAGTCGGCAAACGGCTCTTCGAATGCCGCGGTGTGCGAGCCGAGCGAGCCGTCCATGAAGCCTTTCAAGCCGCCGACGCGCAGCCATTCATCGCCGCGGCCATCGGCGCCGCCGTACGTTTTCGCCGCCACAGCGTCGCGCAGCTTCTCCCATTGGCTGAGCGGCGTGACTGCATAGATGCGCGTCGTCAGCGTCTTCGCCTTCGCGGCACGCGCGAATGTGTCGAGGTCGTCCCAGGTGCCCATGTTGTGCACTGTCGTCACGCCTTGCTCGTTGACGTACTTCATCGCCGCGAGCAGCGCGCGATCCTTCATCTCGTTGGAGGGCTCCGGCACGGCAGCGTCGACCAGCGCCAACGCGTTGTCCTTGAGCACGCCGGTCGGCTCGCCCTTGCGATCGCGCACGATCGCGCCGCCAGCAACGTCCTTGGTAGCGCGCGTGACACCCGCGAGTTTCAACGCGACGCTGTTCGCGAGCGACATGTGACCGTCGAGCCGGTTGATCCACACCGGGTGATCCGGCGAGACCGCGTCGATCCATTCGCGCGTCGGCAGCTCGCCGCCCCACAGACTGTGATCCCAGGAGCCGCCGGTGATCCACGTGCCTGCCGGCACTGTTGCTGCGAACGCCTTGATTCGTGCAACGAACTCCTCGCGCGTGCGCGCGTCGCGCAGTTGCACGGAGGCGAGGCCGAAGCCGCCTTCCCTGAAGTGCGTATGCGCATCGGTGAAGCCCGGAACGATCAGCCGGCCGCCGGCATCGATCACCTGTGCGGCGTTCGCCTTGTGACAGTCTTCCTCGCTTCCGACCAGCGTGAGTCTCTCGCCATCGATCACCAGTGCCTGCGCCCAGGGTTGCGCATCGTCGCCCGTCCAGATCCTGGCGTTGACGATCGCCAGCGTTCCGGGTTTGGCGGCAACCGGCGCGGGCTCCTTCGAGCAGCCGGCGACGATCAGGAGACAGGCGGCGACGAGCGCGAGTTTGTGCAGCATGGATGTTGTTCTCTTGTCATTTTTCGTCACGGTTCGCCAGCACTATGCCACACCGGGGCGCGTCGGCGGCCCGATCCATCGCTTCTCATGACCGAGGCAGCCACTACACCTCGGAGAGAGCCATGGATCGAACAAGAATATTGGCATTGCTGTGCATGCTGGCACTGTTGCCGCGGCCGGTGCCGGCGGCCGACGACGCGAAAGCCGATCGAACACTGTCGCCGTACTTCTTCGTGCACAGCGACGACCCCCAGGTCGACAAGCTGCCGCTCAAGGACACGCAGGTCGAGATTGCCGTCGCCGGCGTCATCGCCGACGTCAAAGTCACGCAGCGCTATCGCAACGACGGCACGCGGCCGATCGAAGCCGAATATGTATTCCCCGGATCCACGCGCGCGGCGGTGTACGGCCTGACGATGACCATCGGCGAGCGGCGCGTCGTCGCGCAGATTCGCGAGAAACAGCAGGCGCGCGCCGAGTACCAGGCGGCGAAGTCCGCCGGCAAGAGCGCCGCGCTGCTCGAGCAGCACCGCCCGAATGTCTTCAAGATGAGCGTCGCCAACATCCTGCCCGGCGACGACATCGCGGTGGAGCTGCGCTACACCGAGCTGATCGTCCCGACCGATTCGATCTACGAGCTCGTGTTTCCGACGGTCGTCGGGCCGCGCTACACGACCGACCGCGCAGCCGGTGCGGCGCCGCTCGATCGCTGGCAGCGCAACCCGTATCTGCACGAGGGCGAACCGCCGCCCGGCGGCTTTCACCTCGAGGCAACGATCGACTCCGGCATCGCGCTGAAAGAAGTCGGCTCACCGTCCCACGACGTGCAGGTCCGCTACGACAGCGCCCAGCAGGCGCACGTCGACTTGCCGCGCGAGGGCGGCAACGCGGCAAATCGTGACTTCATCCTGCGCTACCGGCTGGCCGGCGCCTCCATCGAGTCCGGCATCCTGTTGTTCGAGGGCGCGCGCGAGAACTATTTCCTCGCGATGATCGAGCCGCCGCAGCGCGTGACCGCGGCGCAGATCCCGGCGCGCGACTACGTCTTCATCGTCGACGTCTCGGGCTCGATGCACGGCTTCCCGCTGGACGTTACGAAGGAGCTGATGCGCAATCTGCTCACGGGCCTGCGGCCGACGGATACGTTCAACGTCATGCTGTTCTCCGGCAGCTCGCTGGTGCTTGCGGATGCGCCGCTGCCGGCGACCGAGGAGAACGTGCGTCGCGGCGTCGCATTCATCGATTCGCAGTCGGGCAGCGGGAGCACGGAACTGCTTCCGGCGCTGAGGCGCGCCCTCGCGCTGCCCGGCGGCGACGATCGTGCGCGCAGCATCGTCGTCGCGACCGATGGGTACGTGACGGTGGAGACCGAAGCCTTCGACGTCATTCGCGAGAGCCTGGGCCAGGCCAACCTGTTCGCCTTCGGCATCGGCTCCGGCGTCAATCGCTACCTCATCGAAGGAATGGCGCGCGTCGGGCAGGGCGAGCCGTTCGTCGTCACGAACGAAGGCGAGGCCGCGGAGCGCGCCGAGGCGCTGCGTCGCTACATCGAAGCGCCCGTGCTGACGAAAGCGCGCCTGAGCGCGACGGGCTTCGAGATCTACGACATGGAGCCGCCCGGCATTCCCGACGTGCTGGCGCAGCGGCCGGTCATCGTCTTCGGTAAATGGCGCGGCCGGCGCACTGGCCAGCTGACATTGCGCGGGCTCGCGGGCGATGGACCGTTCGAGCGCAGCTTCGACCTCAGCAAAGTCCGGCCCGCCCCGAACAACGCCGCGCTGAGCTATCTCTGGGCGCGCGGTCGCATCGCACGCCTCGACGACTATCAGCGGCTCGCGAACGATCCCGATCGCGTGAAGGAGATCACGCAACTCGGTCTCGACTATCACCTGCTCACCGCGTACACCTCGTTCATCGCGGTCGATGAGGTCGTGCGCAACACGCGGCCGGAGGATGCGCAGACCGTGCGGCAGCCGCTGCCGTTGCCGCAAGGCGTGAGCAATCTCGCAGTCGGTGGCGAGGTTCCGACTACACCGGAGCCCGAATTGCTGGTCCTCGTTGGCGTCTCGGCGGCAGTCGCTGCGTGGGCCCGTCGCCGCAAGGCTAAGTCACGTGCGAAGTGAATCGTTGCGGCGGTTTCCCGCGCTCGTTCTGGCTGTGCACGTGTTTTGCTTCTGGCCGGTGTGGCGTTGGTACGCGGCGCGGCTGACGGACGGATCGGATGAGCCCTGGGGAATTGCGGCGCTGGTTGCAGCGCTGCTGCTCACTTGGCCGAAGCGTCATGGGTGGGCGTTGCGCACGGACGATCGGTTGCTCTGGGTCGCTGCGCTGCTGACGTTTGCATACGCTGCGGTCGTGCCGTTCGCTCCACCGCTCGTGCGCGCCGCACTCGCCATGGCGGCGCTCGCGTGCAGCTGGGTCAGCATCGCGGGTCTGCGTAGCAAGTTGGCGCCGGTCATGGTGCTGTTTGCTCTATCGCTACCGGTGATCGCATCCCTGCAGTTCTTTCTCGGCTATCCGCTGCGCGCGATCACGACGGCGGGATCGGCGCTCACCCTGCAGCTTGTGGGCTTCGACGTCGAGCGCTCGGGCACAGCGCTGCTGTGGCAAGGCCACACGGTCCTGGTCGATGCTCCGTGTAGTGGCGTTCGCATGCTATGGACGGGCGCGGCGCTAGCCTGTGTCGTGGTGCTGTATCGAGATTCGATGCGCTGGCGCAGCCTGATGACTCTGCTGCTGCTGTCAGGCGTGGCCGCGCTATTCGCGAATGTATTGCGTGCCGCGGCGCTGTTCGTTCTCGAAACGCGCGATGCACCTGTTCCGGAGCTGCTGCACACGGGCGTGGGCGCCGCGACATCCGCGCTGACTGCCGTGTCGATCGTGCTGATCGAATCCGCGCTGCGCAGAATGAGGCCGTCGATGCAACCGGTGGCGCATGCGTGACGCACGGCGAGCAACTGTTCTGTATGCGTTCGTGGCAGCGTGCGTCTGCGCAGCACTCGCTCCCGCGCTGTCGCGCGACGAATCCGCTGCGCGCGCCACGCTCGAAGTTCAACCGCGATGGCCGACTCACTTTCAGGGACGGATGCTGACCGGACTGCCGCTCAGCGCGCGCGAGAAAACTTTCCTCGACGGGTTCCCGGGAGCCGTTGCTCGCTTCACCGACGGCGAGCGCGACATCGTGATTCGCTGGGTGACGCAGCCGACGCGGCGCCTGCATCCCGCCGAGGATTGCTATCGCGGACTTGGCTATGACGTAGGCGCGCCGCGTATCGTCACCGACAACGACGGCGCCAGGTGGCGCTGCTTCGCGGCGACCCGCAAGGACGCTGCGCACGAGGTTTGCGAGCAATTGCAGGATCTCGAAGGGCAGCGTTGGACGGATGTCTCGGCGTGGTACTGGGCCGCCGTGCTCGAGCGATCGCGCGGTCCGTGGCTGGTCACGACGGCTGCGACCCTCTGAGGAACTGACTGAAGCCGCTGAACTGCCACGGCCGCAGCGCGACCAGAAATGCCGCGCCGGCGCGCTCGCTGATCGGCACGGCGCGATCGCGATCCATGATTTCCGTGCATTCGCGCACGGCGTTCTGCAGCGCCCGCTTGATCTGCGTGAATGCGCCGGCGGACACGACGCCGCCGTAGAAGATGAATTCGTCGCGCTTGCCATGGAAGCGGGTCGCGAGGAATTCCTTGATCAGCTTCTGGTGAATGTAGCTCTGCACGGGACCGTCCGGCCGCCATGCGAAGTGGCGGCTGACGAGAACTCGCGTGCGATTGCCGGGCTGCAGCTCGATGATGCGCAGCCGGTCGAGCTTGATGAGATAGCGCAGCGCCTCGCGCTGCGTGAAGTCGTACGTGCGCACGATGTCGTCGAGCTGCCAGCGGTTCAGCACCAGCCACGTCATCAGGAACAGCTTCGAGTCCGCGACGACTTCCTGCTCCTGCGCGAGCGTCAGCTGACTCACCGGCGTCGCCTGCTGGTGCATCTGCTCGACCAGCTCGGACAGCTCCAGCCCGGCGAGCTCGCAGATGCGGTCGAGCCGCTCGAGCGAGAAATCGCCCGCCGCGAACAGGCGTTTGACGCTCGCTTCGCTCAGCGTGAGGTGCTTCGCGACGTGCGCATATGTGACGCCGCGCCCGCGCAGCGCGCGCTTCAGCTCGGCGACGATCTGGGTCCGCTGCGCCATGGTGCCGCTCCCCTGAAACTGCGGACAAAGTATCACAGGACGATACTTTGTGGCGTTCCGGCCGCTACCGAAGTCGCTTTCGTTGCACCTCACGCGACCGGGGCGGAGAGTCCGCCCCGCATCGATTCGATGCGCTCGCGATCAAGGGAAGGAGACTGCAATGAAGCCCCGAGTCCTTCGCGCCGGCCGTACTCTCGCGCTCACGGGCGTCGCCGCTCTCATGCTGTCCGGATGCACGGCGCTGGATGCGCTGATGGGTGGCTCGAACGGCGCCCGGCAAACGCACAACTCGTCGAGCCTCGTCGAATTCCTATATCCGAACGGCAGCGCGCCGCCGGCGGAGAACCAGATTCCCGAGCTGAAGGTGCCGCTGCGCGTCGGCCTGGCGTTCCTGCCCTCGCCCGACGGCGCCGGTCCGACCGCCGCCGATCGCGAAGCCTTGCTGGAGCAGATCCGCCAGCGCTTTTCGAGCCGCAAGTTCGTGACCGAGATCGTCACGATCCCGGACTACTACCTGCGCAACAGCAAGGGCTTCGAAGGACTGCAGGGCGTGCAGCGCCTGTACTCGGTCGACATCATGGCGCTGGTCTCGTACGACCAGGTCGAGCACCGGGACGAGAACGACTGGTCGCTCGGGTACATCACGATCGTCGGCGCTTACGTGCTCAAGGGCAGCCATCATGACGTCGCGACGCTCGTCGACCTCGCGGTCGTCGATCCCGTGACGCAATCGCTGATCCTGCGCGCCGGCGGTACCGACAGCCGCGCCCGCAACTCGACGCTGGTCGACCAACCGCGCGCGGCGCGCGAGGCAAGCGCAGCAAGCTTCGCCACCGCCACCACGCAGATGATCGACAACTTCGATGTCGCGCTGACGAAGTTCGAAGCCGATGTGCGCGCCGGTAAGGCCAACATTCGCGTCGCAAAGCGCGAAGGCGGCGGGCGCTCCGGCGGCGGTGGCAGCTTCGCGCCGCTCTCGCTCGGCTTACTGGCGCTCCTGGCCATTGCTCGCCGACGCGCCATGCAGCGCGTCGGTTAGCTCGGCGCGAGCTTGCAGGAGGTAGGGATGATCCAGGTCGATCGTGTTGGAGAGATGCGTAATCGCCGCTACGAGCGCGTTGCGACCTTCAACACGATCGCCTGCACGCAGCAAGGAACGGCCGAGCCACAGCGACGCGAGTCCGGTCTGACTCGAGTGGGGCACATCACCCTGCAACGCTCTGGCGATGCGCAACGCGCGACGCGCAGCCTCGACCGCGCCATCGGGATCATTCCCCGCCAGTGCCGCCATCGACCGACCGACGTATGCGTGCATGCTGGTCGGATCCTTGCCTTCGTGGACGAGCGCGCGATCGAAGCCCGCGCGAGCTTCGGCGAGCTTGCCGCGCGCCAGATCCAGGCGGCCCTGCAGGAGCGATCGAACACGAGCGGGTGGACTGTCGGCAGGCAGTGAGGATTTCTCGATCAAGCCGGCGAGGCGATTCAGGTACTCCTGCGCGCCGTCGAGCTGCGCGGTCTGGATCGAAAGCGATGACTCGCCGACGAGGCAATGCATCTCGCTGAACTCGTCGCTGTGGCCGATCGCCAGCCTGCACTCGAGATCGAACGCGGCACGCGCCTGGTCCAGGCGACCGAGCGCCTGCAACGCCAACCCGTGATTGCCGACCACTGTGGCGGTCAGCTCGATGTCCGGTCCGCGCTCGCGTTCGACGCGCATGCTTTCCTCGAGCAGCTCCAACGCGCGCCGCGGCACGCCTGCAGCGAGCATCGACACGCCCCAATCGTTCAGTACCGTGAGTGCTCCGTCGCTGTGCTCACGACCGAGCTCGCGGTACTTGCGCAGCGCCTGATCGAAATAGCGCTCGGCTTCGACGTCGCGAGCGTCCAGGTGATAGGCGTACCCGGCTGCGCCCAGCAGCGCTGCCTCGATCGCGCCGTTGTTGCCGGCGGCGCGACTCTTCTCGAGGCCGAGCTGCGCATCGCGCAGCGCCTGCGCCGGTCGCTGTTCGGCGAGATGAATCGAGGTCGTATTGAACAGACACTCGCTCGCGGTTTGCGGATCGGCGTCGAGGCGCTCGATCTCGGCGTACATCGCTTGCAGCGCAGGCTCTGCATGTCCGAGCTCGGCCGATGCGGCGGAGTGTTTGCACATGAGGCGCGAGCGCAGTGCGGCGTCTCGCGACGTGTCCAGTAGCTGCAACGCACGTGCGAGCAACGGCTCCGCGCGCTCTGCGTTGTCCGTCGCGACGTAACGATCGGCGATCATCTCGAGCACCGCTGCGCGATTCTCGGGGCTGCCGCTCGCGTCGTTCAGCGCCAGCTTTTCGCTGCGCGTCAGCAGCTCGTTCACCGTGATCGGCGTCTGCGACGCGGCCGCGTCCGTGATCATCCTGCCGAGGAACTCGGTCACTGCTTCGTTGCGCGACGCGAACAGGACGGCTCGATCGCGCTCCGCAGCGGCCGAGCGCGCTTGCCAGATCGCGACGGCAGAGCCAGCGAGCAGCGCGACGCTCGTGATGGCCGCCGCAGCAACCGGCACCTTGTAGCGCGCAGTGAAACGTCCAACTCGATACCACAAGCTGTCCGGTCGCGCGCTCACCGGGAGATTGTGCAGATAGTTGTGAATGTCCTGCGCGAGCGCGCTCACCGACGCGTAACGCTCCAGCGGATTGCGCTTGAGCGCCTTGAGCACGATGGTGTCGAGGTCGCCTGCGAGCGTGCGGGCCAGCGCGCGTTCCGAAGTGCCGCGCGCCGCTGCGACCTGCGACGAAAACCTGTTCTGGCTCGGCCGCCGCAGATCTTCCTTGAGGATCGCTTCTTCCAGCGCCGCGCGCGAATCGTACTTCAGCCGATAAGGGCGCACGCCCGTCAGCAGCTCGTACAGCACGACGCCGAGCGAATAGATGTCCGAGGCGGTGGTCAGCGGCTGACCGGCGATCTGCTCCGGTGAGGCGTAGCCGGGCGTGAACATGCGGCCGGACATCTGCGTGAGCTCGGTCTCCTCGGCCGTGTCCTGCGTGAGCATCTTGCCGATGCCGAAGTCGAGCAGCACGACGCGGTCATCGGCAGTCACCAGCATGTTGGACGGCTTGAGATCGCGGTGGATCACCAGCTCGGCGTGCGCGAACTGCGCCGCTTCCATTGCCTGCATGAACAAGCGCAGCCGCCCGCGGATGTCGAGGAGGCGCTCGTCGCAACTGTGAATCAGTTGTGTGCCGGCGACGTACTCCATCGCAAGATACGGCTGGCCGGAGTCGCTGATGCCCGCGTCGTACAGGCGCGCGATGTTGGGATGGGTGAGCGCGGCGAGGATGTCGCGCTCGCGCATGAAGCGCTCGAGCCGCATGCGGGGCCCGGTCAGAGGCAGCTTGAGCGCGACTTCGCGCTTCAGCTGGCCGTCGCTGCGCTCCGCAAGCCAGACGCTGCTCATGCCGCCGACGCCGACCTCGCGGATCAGGCGATACGGGCCGACGACGTCGCCGGCGCTCCAGTCCTGGCGGGTCCGGGCGCCCTCGGCGGCGGAGCCGGTCAGGCGGGCGGCGTGCCGGGCGACGATGTCGCGCAGCGCCGGCGCCAGCTTTTCGACGCCCGCGAATGCGGAACCCTCCAGAAACCCCGCCCGGTTCAAAGCCTCGCGTTGCGCGAGCAGGGCTCGCACTGCCTTTGCGAGCGGCGGCCGTTGCTCATCCAGCTCGCCGAGCCACGTCGCGCAGGAATGCTCGTCCAGCTGCAGCGCGCGATCGAAATAGGGCTCGACGTCCGTCCACGGCAATTCCTCGCGGTCCAGCGCCTGCATCGTTCCTCCCCACCCCGGCATTCCGTCACATTCGGCGGGTGAGTACCTGCGGGCAGGGTCGCCGTTCAGCTTGGCTGCCCTGACGTTTCTCCACAAACGCCACGAATGTGCCGGGGGCGGCCCGATCGTGCGCGGAGAGCTTGCAAAGCCTTTTGCGAATGTGTGCAATCGCTCGCTCGGGGACCTGTCCGACTCGACTTCAACCGCGGGGAGAATCATGCGAATTGCATTGACGACTGCACTGATGATGGCAGCCACTGTTGTCTGGGCGGACGAGCCGACCCCCGCTGAAGCGAAGCCGACGCCGGCCGCCGCAGAGGCACAGGCGACCGCGCCCGCCGAGCAAGCTCCTGCAAGCGAAGAAAAGCCCGCTGCGACGGAACAGACCGCCGCCGAGGCCGCTCCTGCGGAGCAGCCAGCAACGGCAGCCACGAAGGACGAAGACAAGCCGTTCAAGGCGCCCGCGGGTTACCGCGCGAAGCGCGTCAACGGCAAACAGATGTACTGCACCAGCAACGGCGCCGTGACCGGCGCGCGGTTGAGCGGGAAGGAGCAATGCCGCACTGAGGATCAGTTGCGGGCAATCGAGAAGAGAAAGGCAGAGATGGAGCAGCGTTAGAAACTGGTCGAGGACCAGATGAGGGAATACTTATGCGTATCGCGTTGCTGACTGCGTTGATGATGGTGACGGCGATGGCCTGGGCCGACGAGCCGAGCGCTCCGCCGGACACGAAGACGGAAGCCGCGGCGCCGACCAAGCCGGCCGAGCAGCCCGCTGCGACGAGCGAAGCGACCACGGCGGCGGTCGCACCGGCAGATGACGGCAAGAAGTCGCTGCGCCCGCCCGCTGGCTACCGTCCGAAGCGCGTCAACGGCGAGCAGGTCTGGTGTGCGAAGCTCGTCGTGCTCGGCTCGCGCTTCCCGAAGGAAGATTGCCGGAACGAAGCGGAGCTGCGCGAGCTGATCCGGATCCGGGAATCGATGCGGACCGACATGGAACAGCGGACCAAGACCTGCACCAGCGCAGGCGGTTGCGCCTGGAACTGACGAAACTCTGACGGTGCGGCGCCTGCACGGCGCCGCGCCGTTTTCATTTCACCGACCTTTCACTTCCCCAGTCAGGGCGCCGGCCGCCCGTTGCCGCCGTCCATCAGGAAGCGCCAGCCCGCTTCGGTGCGCACCCATACGGTCAGGTACTTCGAATACGACGGTGATCCGTTGAACGTATAGGTGCCGTGGCCGATGCTCCAGCCGAGATCGCCGCTGCCCGCGGCCTCGGTGCGCAGCGGATACCAGCTCAGCTGTTCGGCCGGCGTCCAGCCGCTCCACGCGAACTCCACGCCCGCGTGATTCCAGAAGAAGCTGCCGCCCGTGACGATCACCGACTCCGGCATGTCGTAGCTGGTGAACGCGACGGTGTACCCCTGGTCGATGCTCAGATCCGCAAAGCGCGAGTCGGCGGTCGCAATCTCCAGGCGCTGCGCCGCCGGGAGACCGGGGTGCACGACCGCCGCCGCGCCATCAACGATCAGCGCATCGGCCGGAACGGGAGCGAGCGGCGCGCTGCTCGCCAGACGCAGGAAAGCCTGCACGCGCCAGCCGTCGTCGCGCTGCTTCCACATCGCGATGAAACGCCCGTACTTCGTCAGCGACGGCGCGTTCTTCGGCGCGGTGACCTCTTCCAGCCAGCCGAACGTGTAGCCGAGCGAGCCGTCGGCCGAAGCCTGGCCAGCAACCCGGTGTAGCAGGGTGCGCACCGTGCGCGGCTGCGCATAGATCGTCTTCAGGAACGTGCGAGTGGCCTCGCGTCCGGTGATGATTTCCTGATCCGGATACAGGTAGGCGACGTCGTCGGTCAGGTTCGGCACGAAGCCGTCGATCGCACCGTCGAGCTCGAATGCGCGCGCGAACCGGTCGTGGGCGCGCAGCAGGGATTCGGTGTTCCGGGCTGGATCCTGGGACGCGTTCGCCGTGTACGGCGCGAGTGCGCAGCAGATCATCAGGGCGAAAGTGGCTGCGAAACTTCTCATGGCTGCAATCCTGTTGCGTTCGGGGGACGGCAGGATGCAGTGCGAAGAAAAGCGACTTCAATGCACACGCCGTGAGCGGCGTGCGCCGTGCAGCGAACGGTAATTTTCGTGCAGCGAAGCGCTCAGCGGGCGCTGAGCGTCTGCGCGACTTGCTGGCGTCGCGAACGGCTGACGCGCAGTTTCGTGCCCTCGTCGAGCACTACGAACACTTCCGCGTCGGCGGCGCGCTCCAGTCGCTGTACCCGCTGCAGGTTCACGAGCGCGCCGCGGTGGATGCGCATGAACTGCTGCGGGCCGAGCCGGTCGGCGAGATCCTGCAGTGATTCGCGAATGAGGTGACAGGCGCCGCGGACGTGCACGTTTGCGTAGTAGTCGGCCGCTTCGATCCACTCGATGTCGCGGACGTCGACCATCACGACCCGGCGGCCTTCGTTGAGCGCGATGCGATCCGTTCGTTGCGGCTCGCGCGGTGCCGCGTCGCTCGCGATGTCATGTGCGAGGCGTACCAGGCTGCGCGTGCGGATCGCGGCCTTTGCTCGCGCCAATGCACGCTCGAACCGTTCGTCGTCGAATGGCTTGAGCAGATAGTCGGCGGCATCGGCATCGAAGGCGCGTACCGCGTGCTGCGCGTGCGCGGTGATGAAGATCACGACCGGGCGCTGCGGCAAGTCGCTCAGAGCGGCGAATCCGTCTGCGTTCGGCATCTGGACGTCGAGGAGCAGCAGGTCCGGGGCGAGCCGCCGCACCATTTCCTCGGCTTCCACGCCGTCGCGCGCTTCGCCGACGACCGTGAGCTGCGCATCCTTCGCCAGCAGGCCGCCCAACATGCGCCGCGCCAGCGGCTCGTCATCGGCAATGACGGTGCGGATCGGCGCGTTCATCAGGCCGCCGCCGCCAGCGGGATGCGGATCCTCGCGGTCGTCGCTTCGGCCGAGGTCGCGATCTCGACCGCGAAGCGATCGGCGCCGTACAGATGCGCGAGCCTTGCACGCGTGGATTCCAGGCCGAGACCGAAGCCGGGCCGCTGCGCTTGCTCGCGAGCAGGGTCGCCGCCGCTGTTGCTCACGGTAAGCGCCAGGTACTCGCCTTCGCGATTGGCCGCGATCGATACCAAAGTCGCCCCGCTGTGGCGCTCGACGCCGTGCCGGACTGCGTTCTCGACGAACGGTTGCAGCACCAACGCCGGAACGAGTGCTTGCCCGAGCTGGGGATCGAGGTGCACTTCGGTCGTCAGCCGGTTCTCGAAGCGCAAGCGCTCGATCTTCAGGTAATGCTCGGCCCACGCGACTTCCTGCTGCAGCGGAATGCGCGCGTCGCCGTCCGTCGAGAGCACGACGCGCAGCAGGTCGCCGAGCGCGACGAGTGCAGCGAGCGCCTTGTCGGGATCCGCGAGCCGGATCAGCGCGGCGATGGAGTTGAGCGAGTTGAACAGAAAATGCGGCTGCAAGCGGCGGGTCAGCGCCTCGAGCCGTGCTTCGGCGAGGCGCTGCTCGAGCTCGGCGGAGCGAATGCGATTGGTTGCCAGCGCACGCGCGTAGCTGACTGCATAGCCGGCGCCGGCGATGGCCGCATAGCTGAACACGTTGATGAATGCCTGATCGTAGATCTCGCCGAGCAGCGACTTATGCGGGATGCGGACGACCGCGTAGAACACGAGATCGAGCAACACATCGCCGACACAGAACGCGAGCGCCCAAGCCGTGTGCACCGCAAGGCTGCGCCAGCGCCGCGCGCGATCGAGCGGCAGTCCGTCGCAGACCGCGATGATGAAGGGCGAGATCGCGCCCCACAGCACCATGGTCCACAGGAACGCGTAGAGCTCGTCGCGCTGCAGGCCGGGCGCCTGCGGTCCGACCATGACCAGGTCGCGCGCCAGCACGAAGAACGCGAGCGCCAGCCACGCGGCGAACGACGCAATCCAGACGGATCTCGATTTGAGCAGGGGAGGCATAGGGGCGGCGCCAACGATACCACCCTGCATGGCGTCGCTTGCAAAGCGTTGCGCGAATGGGTGCAATCCACCGCCAGGAAGCTACTTCGACAATAAGGGGATGAGCATGCGGGCTGCATTGGCGATTGCGCTGATGATGGCGGCGACGAGCGGCTGGGCCGCTGAGCCGGCCGCTCCAGACGAGAACAAGCAAGCGACGGCGGAGCCGGAAGTGAAGCGTCCATTCAAACCCCCGGGTGGCTGGCGACCGAAGCGCGTCAACGGCGAGCTGGTCTACTGCACGAAGGTGCGCGAGTACAACTCGCGCATCTCCAGGGAAGAGTGCCGCACCGAAGCGCAGCTGCGTGACCTCATACGGGCGAACAGAGCTGCCCGAGAGGAATTGGAGAAGCAGAGTAAGTCCTGTTCGGGCACCGGTTGCATGAACTAGTAGCATTGACTGTGCGGCGCATCGGCTGGCGGTTCGTTCTTGTCTACGCGCTGGCGTACACGGGGATCTGGATCGCGCTGCTGACCCCGGTCCTGATCACGATCTCGCTCAAGATCCGCCAGCTCACGCCGGGCGAGCCCGCCGCCACTCATTCGCTGGTGCTCAGCGTCGGCGCGTTCTTCGCGCTGGTGTGCAATCCGCTCTTCGGCCGGCTGAGCGACCGCACGCTCTCGCGCTTTGGCATGCGGCGTCCGTGGCTGATCGGCGGCGTGCTTTGCGGCGCGGTCGCGTTGCTGATCGTCGCGCGCGCGGAGTCCGTCGCGACAGTGCTGATCGGCTGGTGTCTGGCGCAGATGTCGTTCAACGCGGTGCTGGCCGCTTTGGTCGCCGTGTTGCCGGATCAAGTGCCTGCGGAGCAGCGCGGCACCGTCGCGGGCGTGATCGGCACGTGCATGCCGCTCGGCCAGCTCGCCGGCACATTCATCGTGCACAGCATTTCCGACTCGTTGATCGCGAAGTTCATGGTGCCGGCGGTAGTCGGCGCCGCCGCCATTCTCGTGCTTGCCTTCACGCTGACCGATCGTCATCTCGATCGCACGCAGCCGGTGCGCGAGACGGTCAGCTGGTACTGGGTCAGTCCGCGCCGCTATCCCGATTTTGCCTGGGCGTGGCTCAGCCGCTTTCTGGTCGTGCTGGGCACCGCGTTTCTCACGACGTATCAGCCGTTCTATCTCACGGCGAAGCTCGGGCTGCCGAACAGCGAAGTGGAGGACCTGGTGTTCCACTCGATGCTCGTGCAGTCGAGCCTGGTCGTCGCGCTCAGCGTGATCGGCGGCCGGTTGTCCGATGCCCTGCAGCGGCGCAAGGTGTTCGTGATCGGCGGTGCAGTCGTGTACGCACTCGGACTGTGGATCGTCGCGCTCGCCGACTCGTATCCGCTGTTTCTCGCCGGCATGGCCGCGACCGGCATCGGGCACGGCCTGTACTTCTCGGTCGACCTCGCGCTCATCACCGAAGTGCTGCCGGACCGCGAGCGCGACGCTGCCAAGGATCTCGGCATTCTCAACATCACGAATGCCTTGCCGCAGTCGCTTGCGCCGCTGCTCGGGCCCGGGATTCTCGCGCTCAGCGGCGGCGATTACACCTGGGTCTTCCTGACCGCCGGCGCGATCGCGCTGGCCGGCTCGCTGGCGATCCTGCCCCTGCGACGCGTCATGTAAGCGCTTTCATCGCCTGCGAAACGCATGAAATGGGTGCTACTAACCGAAAAAAGTACCACCGTTGTCATCCAGCAAATTAAGATGTCGTGCATCGCTGCGGATGCGGGTGAATTTCTGATGCGCCACTCTCTGGTCGGAAAGCTGCTGCTGTGTGTTGCGGGCTGCGCGCTGTGGAGTGCGGCGTCCGCGGAGCAGGGCAGCGACGTCGAGGCGCAAGTCGCCGCGCTGCTCGCGCGCATGACGCTCGAGCAGAAGGTCGGGCAGATGGTGCAGGCGGAGATCCGCAGCGTCACGCCCGACGACGTGCGCAAGTATCGGCTGGGCTCGGTCCTGAACGGCGGCGGCGCCTGGCCCGGCGCGAACAGGCACGCGAGCGTCGCCGACTGGGTGGCGCTCGCCGATGCCTTCTACGAGGCCTCGATGGATACCGCCGGCAACGCGCCCGCGATTCCGATCGTGTGGGGCACGGACGCCGTGCACGGCCACAACAACGTGATCGGCGCGACCTTGTTTCCGCACAACATCGGGCTCGGCGCCGCGCGCGACCCCGTGCTCGTGGAGCGCATCGGCGCGGCGACGGCGCGCGAAGTGGCCGCGACCGGGCTCGACTGGACGTTCGCGCCGACCGTTGCGGTCGTGCGCGACGATCGCTGGGGCCGCACCTACGAAGGCTATTCCGAGGATCCGCAGATCGTGCGCGAGTACGCGGGCCGCATGGTGCGCGGGCTGCAGGGCGCGCCGGGCACACGCGAGTTTCTCGATTCGTCGCACGTGCTCGCGACCGCGAAGCACTTCATCGGCGACGGCGGCACGACCAACGGCGAGGATCGCGGCGATACCCGCGGCACTGAAGCCGAGTTGCTGCAGCTGCACGGTCAGGGCTACGTCGTCGCGATCGAAGCGGGGGTGCAGACCATCATGGCCTCGTACAACAGCTGGAACGGTTGGAAGCTGCATGGCCATCACCAGTTGCTCACCGACTTGCTGAAGCAGCGCATGAAGTTCGACGGCATCGTCGTCAGCGACTGGGACGGCGTCGACGAAGTGCAGGGCTGCTCGAAGGACAAGTGCGCGCAGGCGATCAACGCCGGCGTCGACATGATCATGGTGCCGAACGACTGGAAGAACTTCATCACCAACACGCTCGAGCAGGTGCGCGCGGAGAAAATTCCGATGGCGCGCATCGACGACGCGGTGACGCGGATCCTGCGCGTGAAAATCCGCGCCGGGCTGTTCGAGCGCGGCCGGCCTTCGTCGCGGCCGCTTGCCAACAAGGCCGCGCTGATCGGCGCGCCGGAGCATCGCGCGGTCGCGCGACAGGCCGTTCGCGAATCGCTCGTACTGCTGAAGAACGAGCGCGGCCTGCTGCCGCTGAAGCGCAAGGCGAGCGTGCTGGTCGTCGGCGCCGGCGCCGACAACATTCCGCAACAAACCGGCGGCTGGACCGTGAGCTGGCAGGGCACCGGCAATACCAACGCCGATTTCCCCGGCGCGACCTCGATCCTGCAGGGCATCACGCGCGCGGTGGGCGAGGCCGGCGGCAAAGTGAGCTCGAGCGTCGACGGACTGCAGCAATCGCGGCCCGACGTCGCTGTCGTGGTGTTCGGCGAAACCCCCTATGCCGAATGGTTCGGCGACCTCAGGTCGATCGACTTTCGCAGCGCCGGCGGCGCCGAGCTCGCTTTGCTGCAGCAACTCAGGCAGGCGTCCGTGCCGACTGTCTGCGTGTTCCTCACCGGACGGCCGCTGGCGGTCGAACAGCAGCTGGCCGCGTGCGATGCGTTCGTCGTCGCCTGGCTGCCGGGCACCGAGGGCGGCGGCATCGCCGACGTGCTGTTCCGCAAGGCCAACGGCACAGTGAACTACAACTTTGTGGGCAAGCTGTCGTTCTCCTGGCCGCGCAGCGCCGCGCAGACCGCGCTGAATCGCGACGACTCGGGCTACGACCCGCTGTTCCCGTATGGTTTCGGCCTGCGGTATTGATGCGGTATTAGACTATCGGCCATGCCAATCGCCACGATCCGCGACGTCGCTGCGCAGGCGCGGGTATCGATAAAGACCGTTTCGCGCGTCATCAACAACGTCAAGACCGTCAAGCCGCACACGCGCGAGCGCGTGCTGCGCGTTATCGCCAAGCTCGACTATCACCCGAGCCCGTCGGCGCGCGGGCTGAGCGGCAGCCGCTCCTACCTGATCGGCCTGCTGTACGACGTCTCGTGCGCTTACTACGCCACCGGCGTGCTCAGCGGCGTACTCGAAACCTGTCGCGACGCGCAGTACCAGGTCGTGATGCAGCCGTGCGACTACACGACGCCGTCGCTGACCGAGGAGGTCACGCGCAACCTGCGGCAGTCACGCGCCGACGGCGTGATCGTGACGCCGCCGCTCTCCGACATGAAGAGCCTGAAGGCGCTGTTCGAAGAGCTGAACGTGCCGTTCGTGCGCATCGCGCCGGCGGAGCACGCCGACGACCGGCGCAGCGTTTACACCAACGATCGCGAGAGCTGCGCGAAGATGACCGAGCAGCTCGCCGGACTCGGGCACACGCGCATCGGCTTCATCGTCGGCAATCCGGATCACGCCGCAGTGGCGCACCGCTTTCAGGGCTATCGCGACGGCTTGCGCAAGTGCGGACTCGCGCTCGACAGGAAGCTCGTCATGCAGGGCTACAACTCCTACGACTCGGGCGTCGAGTGCGCGCGCAAGCTGCTGCAGGCGCCGGCGGCGAAGCGGCCGACCGCGATCTTCGCCAGCAACGACGAGATGGCCGCGGGCGTGCTCGCCGTGGCGCACGGACTGGGACTGGCGGTTCCCGAGGATCTGTCCGTCGTCGGTTTCGATGACGTGCCGCTCGCCAGCCAGGTGTGGCCGGCGCTCACCACGATCCGCCAGCCGATTCCGGCGATGGCGGCCCAGGCTGCAGAATTGCTGCTGCGCCAGCTGCGCGGCGAGCCTTACGACCGCTCCGGTCACGTCGTCGAATCGGCGCTCATGTTCCGCCAGTCGCACGGACCGTCCCGCGACCGGAACATGATCGCGCGCATACGCAATCAACGACGCGTCAGCGCATAGCAGCTCTACGGAATCTTCAGCACCTGCAGGTCCCCCGCCGCGGACTGCGAATTCCCGATCACGACCAGGAAGCGGTCGTCGGCCGAGAAACGCACGCCTTGCATCGACTGCAGCTGCTCGAACGTGTGGACCAGCCCGTTGTTGGCGTCGAGCACTTCGATGCCGTCGGAGAAGGCGCCGTTCGAGCCGAGATACGAGAGCGCCTTGAGCCCATCGAGGCCGACGCCGAGATGCTCGTAGTGACGCGTCGAAGCGATCTCGCTCAGCGCGCCGCCGCGCGCGCCCTCGAAGAACGCGACGGTGCCGCCGGCGTTCTGACCGATCACTTCCAGGTTCGCGCCGTCAGCGCTGCTCGCCAGCTGCGAAATGCTCGGACAGAAAGCCGATTGCCCGATCAGCGGCGCGCTGTCGCGGAACGGTGCGAGATGGCCCGTGCCGTCCTCCGGCCGTGTCACGACGCGAACGCTGGCCGCTCTCGTGCACGCGTCGCCGGTGGCGCTGACGTTGTCGATCGCCCAGATTTCCGAGCCGTCGCTCATGGCCGCGAGGTAATCGAACTTCGTCAGGCCGTCGACGGGCACGTTCACCGCTGTCTGCGCCGCACCGGTGTCCGCGTTGTAAACCTCGAAATGTCCGGTCACGAGCAGCGGCACGCCGCGCGAGCGCACCCACGCGAGCTCCTGCGCGCAGCAGTTCGTCATTTTCGGCAGAGCCGCCGTCGGTACGCCGAAGTCGAGATTGAAACGCAGCACGTCGCCGGTCGAGCCGATGCTGCTCGCATAGAGATACTGGCCGTCGCCGCTCACGACGACGCGACCGATCTTGGCGTCGGCGGCGGCGGTGAACAGCGTGAAGACCGCGCCGGTCAGCAGGTTCACGCGCCGCACGGTGTTCGTCGACAAGCCGACGTACGCGTAGGGCCGGATCGGATCGATGGCGAGCCCGGCCGGTTGAACCGACGTCGAGAGATCCAATGCCGCCTGCACGGAAGTCGGCTCAGCCGCCGAGGAGCGGAAGTACCCGACACGCACCGTGTCGTCCTGAATGCCGTTGCCGCTGATCGTGACGGTCGCGATGAAGATTGCGTCGGCGCCGAGGTTGGAGGCGGTGGCGCCGGGCGTGATCGTCAGCGTATCCCCGTTCGCGCCGGACGCGGTGACGTCGAGCCACTGAACGTTCGCCGTCGCGGTCCACGTCGCCGCGGTGCCGCCATCATTCGTCACCACGACGTGCGCCGGGCGAGCTGCGCTGTCAGTGAAGGCGAGCAGCTGGACGCCGGTGCGCGCGACGTTCCAGCGATTTGCCGAAACGTGGAACGTGACCGGCACCGTGCGAACCGTGCTCGCCAAGGTGTCTTCCACGCGCACCTGCGCGGTGTGCGTGCCGGCGGCCAGAGACGTTGCGTTGGCGGTGACTTCGATCGATCCCGAGTTGGTGCCGGAGGTCTGCGACAGTGTGAGCCACGGCTGATTGCTCGAAGCAGTCCAGTTCGTGCCGGAGCCCAGCACCTGCACGGTGCGCGGTGCTGCGGTCGTGCCCGCAGTCGCATCGAACTCGAGACTCGTCGTGTCGAGGTCGAGCGGATCGGTGATCGTGTACGTGACCGTGACGTCCTTCGTCACCGGCAGCGTGCCGTCCGACTTGGCGGTGACGAAGCGAATCGTCGTCGCGAGCGAGTCCGCCGCGGTTCCGGTAGTCGTGACGGTGAAGCGCACCTGCGCCGGGCTCGAAGTCGGCGAGCCGACGATGCTCAGATTGAGCCAGCTCGGCAGGCTCGTGCCCGGCGGCGTGCCGACGACCAGATCTTCGCCGGTGAACGTCGCCGTTACATCCTGCGCCGCGGGCAACGTGCCGCGCGCGAGCGCGGAGAACTGCACCGATCCCGGCGCGACGCTGACTGTGTAGGCCGGAGGATTGTTGCCGCCGCCGGGTGGATTGCCGCCGCCGCCCGGAGGATTGTTGTTGCCGCCACCGCTACCACCGCCGCCTCCGCAGGCTGCGAGGAACACGGACACCGTTGCAAGCGAGGCGAGCCGGCGAATCGAAAACATTCTGTGCATCCCTAATCTGGACTGCGGCGCGTCTGCATGCCGGCATCGCAGTTCTTTACATTTGCGCGGGCGCGCGTGCGGCGTAATGTGCCCGGGACGCAGTAGGCTAGCTACGGCACAGTTCGCAGATTCGGAGCGGGAGCGCAGTTATGTTTCGCCGCCGTGAGTACGTCGCGATCGCAATTCTCGCAACCGTGGCGGGCGCTGCTTGCGCCGCGGATCCGCAGTGGCAGGCGTCGCGCACGCCGTGGGGCGCGCCGGATCTGCAGGGAACGTGGACGAACGCATCGCTCACCTCACTCGAGCGCGACGATATGTTCAAAGGCAAGCCCGCGCTGAGCGACGCCGAGGCGGCGGAGTTCGAGCGCACGAACGCGTTTGCGCAATTCTCCGCGAACGACGCCAAGCCGGCGGATCCGAGCGTGCAGCAGCAGGCGAGCAGCGATCCGGGCGGCTACAACGCGTTCTGGCTCGATCCGGGCACGCGTCTGGCGACAGTGCGCGGCGAACACCGTACTTCGTTCATCGTCGAGCCGGCGACCGGCAAGGTGCCGTACACGCCGGACGGACTGAAAGCGTTCCAGGCTGCGCGCGCTGGCTTGAACATGGACGGGCCCGAGCGCCGCGCGCTCGGCGAGCGCTGCCTGCTCGGCTTCGGCTCCACCAGCGGGCCGCCGATGCTGCCGGACGTTTACAACAACAACTACCAGATCGTGCAGACGCCCGGCGCGGTGATGATCCTGGTCGAGATGGTGCACGACGCGCGCGTGGTGCGGATCGGCGGCAAGCACCTGCCGAGCCACATCACGCCGTGGATGGGCGATTCCGTCGGCCACTGGGAAGGCGACACGCTGGTGGTCGAGACCACGAACCTCAACCCCGGCCAGAAAGCGCACTACGGCATCAAGCAGCGCTTCTATCTGCCGCCGACGGGCAAAGTGACCGAGCGCTTCACGCGCGTCGGCGCGAAGGAAATCCTCTACCAGTTCACCGTCGAGGACAGCTCGACGTACACGCAGCCGTGGCAGGGCGAAGTGCCGCTGCGCCAGACCGACGACCACATCTACGAGTACGCTTGCCACGAAGGCAACTACGCGCTGCCTGGAATATTGGCCGGCGCTCGCGAACAGGAGAAGAAGGGGAAGTAAGAAATGACTCTCGCCAAGACCGCCAAGAACGGCGGGAGGGGAGAAGAATGAGACAGGAGGAAGACCGCTGCTGCGTCACGGACTGGGCACCACGCCGTTGAAAGGTGGTCTGCGGCGAAGATGAAGAGAAGAAATTCTCTCGCCAAGATCGCCAAGATTCTATGGTTGAGCGCAAGCGACCTTCACCAATTCTGGGCGGAAGTCGACGTTGTGCTTGACGATAGAGAAGGCGATACGGGCCAGCTTTCGAGCCAGGACCACC
>DASYRK010000030.1:0-7628 GCA_036004505.1 Steroidobacteraceae bacterium | reverse complement strand
CGCGCGCAGCACATATTTCAGCTCGCGCATCGGCGCAGTGGTCTGCTCAGCCGTCGGCTCCCATTCCGCGAAGCCGGCGGGATCGACCGGCAGCACTTGCAGCGGCGTGGCCTGCGTCGACTGGTCGGCCTGGAAGATGCGCACCTCGGAGCGATCGATGAACGCCGAGTAGTTCGCATACATGCGGAAGCGTACCGGCTCGCCGAACAACCGCGGCGCGTGCAGCTCCGGCACGTCACCCTGCGCCGTCTGCACTACTTCCGCCGGCGGTGTTCCCACGAGCGCCAGCGCCTGACTCACCGGAATCACTTCCAGCAACTCTTCCGGCTCCGCCGACTCCTGCGTCGCCTGCACCTCCGTGCTGCTCGCTATCGGCAGCAACGGCTCCTCGACCATCTGCTCCGCACTCGTGTCACCTGTGTCACCTATGTCACCTGCGTCACTCATCTTCCCATTCAACTCCGCCATCGGCACCGTCGTCGGCCACGCCGACACACTGAGCCGCGGGCTCGATTGCAGGTTGTCGAACTGGAACGCGATATCGGCGTGATCCAGCGCGACGTCGGTGCAGCGCTGGATGTCCGCGGAGCTGCGGCCCGGGTCGTCGATCGGCTCGCCGTCGACGGTGATGCGCATCAGGTTCAGCGCGAACGGATTCTTCGGGCTCAGCTCGCGCGTCACGCGCTCGATGTCGACGCCTTCGTAGTCGTCGAGCACGGCGGGCTCGTCGTACACGACCTGCACGACGATGTGCGAAGTGCCTTCCTGCGTGAAGCCCTCGTTGACGACGTCGGCGGACTGCACGTAGCCGCGGCCTTCATGCTCCGCCTGCTCCTGCGTCAGCTTCATGTCCTCGACGATCGTGTCCATCGCGCGGCGGGCTCGCGCAGCGGCGAGCCCGATGTCGTCGCCGTAGACGATCGCCGTGCGGCGATCCAGGCGCTCGTTCTTCGTGTAACCGATGAAGCGCAGGCGCACGTTCGACTTGTCGGCGATGTCCGTCATCGCACGACGCAGTTGCTGCGTGTAGTCCGCCGGGATCACTGCGCGGCCGCCCTGTTCGAGCTGCAGCGGCGCGATCGGACCCCACGGCGGATCGTAGACGCGCGTGACGACTTCGCTGCCGGGCGCGCCCGGGCACAACCGCGGCTCTTCCGGCAGCTCCGTCAGCGGATCGTCGTGCCACAACTCGACTTCGATACGGCGGTTCAGCGCGCGGCCCTGCGCGGTGTCGTTGGTCGCGACAGGCATGCTCGAACCACGACCATCGGTGACGATCGCTTCGTTCGGCAGGCTCAGCGCTTCCTGCAGCGCCAGCGCCGTGCGATGGGCGCGCGCACGCGAGATCGCGAGGTGGTTGCCGTAGATACGGGCATTGCGATCGGTGAGCGGCACGTTGTCCGTGTAGCCGATCAGCTTGACCACGACGTTCTGCTTGTCCTGCAGGTTCTCCAGCGCACGCCGCACGTTGGCGACGAACGCTTCCGAGACCTCCGGCGCGTCTTCGTAGTGCAGCGGCTGCACCAGGTTGCGAATTCGGGTGCGGCGCGCGTGACCTTCCTTGAAGCGCATTTTGCAGACGGTCTCCATGCGACAGACCTTGACCCGCTTGAAGTCCTCCTTGACCAGCACTTCTTCCTCGGATATCGCCGCCTGGATTTCGTCGTACCACACCTGCACTTCGACGCGCCGGTTCATGGCGCGTCCTTCCGGCGTCATGTTGCTCGCGACCGGCCGCGTCGTGCCCGCCCACTCGTACGAGATCGCCTCGGCCGGCAGCGCCAGGCGCGTCTGCAGGAACTCCGCGACTTCGCCGGCGCGCTCGCGCGAGAGGCCCGCGTTGTCGCCGTAGATGCGCGCGAGCTCATCGGACAGCGGCTGATCGTCGGCATGACCGACGAGATGCAACCGCACGTTGCGCCGGTCGCGCAGATCGTCGAGCACCTTGCGCAGCGACTCGATGTAGCTCTGCGCAATGTCCGCGACGCCCGAGTCGAAGCGGATCGGCGGCACGACGTCGGTGAGCTTCACCGTCGCCATCCGCTCGGCATGCACCGGGCGCATTTCCACGCGGTCGCCCGATTCCTTCTGCAGCAGGTTCGGATCGTGGGCCCACGAGCGCAACGGCTCGTCGCTCGGCAACTGCTTCTCAGTCGACTCGCCGCGCGACGACTCGACGACATCCTGCGCCTGCGCGCTCAGCGTGAGCAGCGCGGCACTGAGCAGCAAGAGGTAACGATGAGTGAACATGGCGGTCACCTGCTCGAGTCCGCTTGCTGGGCCTGCTGCGGCGGCGCGCCGAGTCGCCAGAACACTTCCGGCTCGATCGACAGCTCGTAGCTCGCGTTCAGCGCGTGCCAGCGCGTGCCGATCTCCGCCTTGATGGCCTCCATGCGGCGCTGGACGAGCTGCTCGTGCTCGACGTCCGCGAGGTAGGACAGTCGCAGGATCGCCGGGCCCTTCTGCAGCTCCTTCATCAGCAGCTCCATGCGCGGACGCCACTGCGCGCGGATCTCGGCCGTGCCGGGCTCGAACGCGGCATCCGCAAGATCCAGCCCGATCACGCGGTGGAGCGAGGCGCCGAAGTTGAACTTCAGCGCTTTACCGCGCGTGGCGCGCTCGACGCGGACCTGGTTGGTCGACGAGCGGAAGCCGCTCGGCAGCGTGCGGTCGTCCAGCTTCAGGACGAAGTTGCTGCCGCGGCCTTCGCGCGGCACGACCGCGCAGGTGATGTGGAATCGGCCGTAGGCGTCCGTGATTGCGTTGAGCCCGCGCGCGCTCACCACGCGCACGCCCGCGAGACCCATTTCGCCCTGGTCCTGGAGACCGTTGCGATTGGCGTCGTCGAACACCTTGCCGGTGACGTCCGTGCAATCGAAAGTCGGATCCGGCACGACACGCACCGTCGCAGAGGCTTCGTTCGAGAGCGCCGAGCCGGTCAGCATGTGCACTGCCTGCACGCGGTTCACGAACTCGCCTTCGCTGACGCCCGCGCCGACGGCGAGAATCACCAGCATCTCGTGCGTCTCCTGGCGATCGACCGCCAGGTCGCTCCAGATCAGCTCGCGGCCAGCCACCGCCGGCTCCACCGGCTTGCGGTCGATGCGAGCCGAGCCCGCGACGTAACGGAAGCCCGCCGGAATGCGGTCGACGATGCTGACGTCGAACAGCGGCACGTCGGTCACGTTCTTGTACGTGATGACGTACGGGACGAGCTGGCCGCGCACCACGTTGAGGAGCGGCGTCGTCTTGGAGATCTGCAGCACGCCCTGCAGGTCCGGATCCACCGGGATGTGGTTGTTGTAGATCTGGCTCGAGCCCGGGATCAGGTTGTTGTCGAGCTTCAAGTGCACGTGGTAACGCGTGCCTGCGCTGCGTGCGCGCTGCGCGAGCGTGGGTGCGAACTCCGATGTCTGGACTTCGCAGTAGTCGGCAGTCGCGGCCAGCGCGTCGTCCACGCCGCCCGGGCAGGCGGGCACGGAGAACGCAGCAGTAGAAGAGCCCGAGGTCGGCGGAATGATCTGCGAGTACGTGCCGATGTAGCCGGTCGGCGGCGGACTCACGTCGATCAGGTAGTTTCCGCCGCTCGGGCAAGCCGGGTCGGTGAAATTCAGGTCGAAGCGGTAGTAGCCGCTCACGAGCGTCACCTGGTTCTGCTGCGCCGGGTCGTCGAAGCAGGCCGCCGGCAGCGTCGTGCCAGTGCCCGCACTCAGCAGGCGCAACGTAACGCCCGCGGCCGGAGCACGCGTCACAGAGTTGTAGGCAACGCCGTTGGGCGAGATCGGCAGGTCCAGATCCTGCAGGTTGCTGGCGAATTGCACGATGATGTCGCTGATCCTCTGCAGGCCGTTCGTGAACGCGGGCGAGTACGCCACACCGAGCTTGGCAGTGTTCGACGTCGCGTCCGGCGCGCTGAAGCGCAGTTCGTACTGTTCGCCAGTGATGTAGTTCGGCGGGATACCGCTGATGCGATACACACCGTTCGCGTCCGTCTTCACGCTGCGCAACAGGCGGTCGCTGCGATACAGCTCGACAGTCCAGCCTTCGAGCACGCGCTCGTTGGCTTCCAGCGTTCTGTTGAAGTTCGCGTCGTGCCACGCTTTACCGTTCAGGATGCCCTGGCCGGGGATGGCGCCGACGTCGACAGTGACGCTGGCACTCGCCGTCTGCGGCGGGTTGTTCCAGGTCACCGTGCCGGTGTTCGTGATCTTCGTGCCGTCCAGCAGAGCCGGGTTGATGACTGCACGGAAGCGCAACGTCGCGACCTGCTGCGGCGCCAGCGGGCCGTAGTTCGTCGAGTAATCGGCCGTGATCAGCTGGTTGGCGACCGTGATGCCGGTCGCCACGCCGTTCAACGTCGCCGAGTTCGGGACCAGCGTGATGTAGCCCGGCACCGGCATGTTGAGGTCGTCCGTGATCACGACGTAGAGCGCCGGCACCAGCGAGATGTTGGTGACGCGCACCGTGTACTCGAGCGTCGCGCCCTGCGACGCCGGACCGCCGCCGACGACGGCGACTTCCTTCACGATCTGCAGCTGCTGACCGTTGCCGACGACCACGACGGTCGGCTCCGGACCGGTCGACGGATTGCCGTCGCCGTCGGTCAGCACATTCGGCACTTCCGCCGTGCGCACGACTGCCTGGTTGCGAATGATCGTGCCGGACGCGACACCGTTATTCACACGCAGATTGAACTGAACGACCGCGCTCGACTGCGGCGAGAGCGTGCCCTCGCCCGCTGTCGGCAGCGGCGGCGTGCGATCGGTCGAGCTCACATATATGCCGGCCGCGAGCGGCGACGAGCCGTTGTCCGGCTGCCCGTACTGCAGCCCGTTCAGCGTCGTCGTGTCCGCAACGTACGTGGTGTTCGGCGGAACGTTGTCAGCCAACACCACGTTGGTCGCCGGAATCGCGCCGTTGTTGTAAATCGTGATCGTGTAGCGCAGCGTGTCGCCCGGATCGACGATGCCCGGCGAGCCGTTGTCGATCAGCAGCTCCGCCTGCTTCGTGGCGAACAGCAGCGGCACGTTGCCGACCACGTCGCGCGTCGGGTCGTTGACGATCGGCGTGCGCGGATCGTCCGACGGGTAGTCGACGATGCCGAAATCGAGCGCGCTCACGAACGCCTGGTTCGAGATGATCGTGCCATCGGCCAGATCCGGATAGACCGTCACATCGAACGTGATTGTCGCGACGTTAGTCGTCGTGTTGGTCGCGTCCGCACGCATTACGCCCGCCGTCGCATTCTCCGGCGCGTAGATCGCGATGGTGTCGACCAGCGGCGTGATGCCCTGAGCGTTGTCGTTCTGCTGCGTACCGTTCAGCGTCGTGCTGCCCGCGACGTATGTCGTGTTCGCCGGGACCTGGTCGCGAATCACGACACCCGTGGCGTTCTCGGTGCCGATGTTCTTGACCGTGATCGTGTACCGCATCCGGTCGCCGGCGCGCAGCACGGTCGTGCTCGCACCGAGGTACGTCGAGGTCTTCAGCACGCGGAACTTCGGCGCCGAGGTGATCTGCACGCGCGTCGGATCTTCATCCCCGAGCACGAGCGGATCCGGCGCGGTGGCACCAACGTTCGGGTCATCGCTGCGGGCGACTTCGACGCCATCGACGTACGCCTGCGCCTGGTTCTGCACGTAACTCTGGTTCGGCAGCACGGCGAGGAGCTTCACGTCGTATTCGATGACGATGAAGGTGCCCTGGCCGCCGAGGCTCAGGTTGCGGATGTCGACGAGACCGCCGCTGTTCACGCCGCCCGACGGATTCGTGTTGCTCGCATCGGCGCCCGCCGGCACCGTCACCAGGTTCAGCGTGCCCGGGGCGTAAACGGCTGCGGTGTTGAGCCGGCCAAGCTCGTCGCGCAGCGAGAAGTCCGACACCGGATCGGTGGCCAGGTTCTCGATGCGGATTCGATAGCGCAGCGTGTCGCCCGGTGTCGCATGCGTGGCCGGATTCTGACCGCTCGTGACGTCCGTCACCGTCTTGTCGAACTTGAGCTGCGGCAGATCCACCGTGACGGTGTACGCGTCCTCGTGGTCCACGACCGTCGGGGTGCCGTCGGTCAGTGTGCGCGTGAAGATGACGTTGCCCGGATTGAGCCATCGGGTCGCGCCGGCCACATTCGTCAGCAGGGTGCCGTTCTGAGCATCGGCGTCGACTTGCGCGCGGTATGAAATCAGCAGACGTTCGTCTACGCCGATCACCGAAGCGGCGGATAGCGTGTTGAGCGTGAGCTGACAAGCCGCGCCATCGTAGGCCAGCGAATAGTCCGTTCCCTGGACCAGAGGACCCTTGCCCGGTACCGGCGTCACGCCGTCTGCCGCGAAAACGCGGGCGCTCAGGACTTGCGGCGGCGTGGTGCACATCCCGCCGGTCGGGCCGTCAGGCAGACGATCGACGAGCGTAACGTTGTGCGCGTCGATATTTCCTGTGTTGTGCAGGTCGAGGGCGAAGTTGCCCCACTCCGCAGGCTTCAGCTTCGCCGGGCCCGACTTGTCGACCATGATCACCGGCGTGCCGGGCGGCGGCGTGAATTCCCCGACCAGGCCCGTGGTGTTGGTGACGCCGCCTTCGCTCGTAATGAACTGGGATACCGGATTGCCGTTGGGGTCGAGAAAGTTCATCGCCAACGTGTAGTCCACTCCATCGACGTTGAACGTCGTGGGCGTGGGTGACGCAACGATCGACACACGGTCCGAGCAGCCGTCTGGCGGCGGGACCGGATCGAAGGGACAAGGGTTGAGGTTGTTCGGGGTCTCGACGTGGTTGAACGTATAGGTGAAGGTCAATGGAGGGCGTGGGACGCCATCGACACTGATCACGAGGACGACATCGAGCTGAACCGAAGTCAGCGAAGGATCGCCGACCTCGAAGTTGTGATGCACGAACGATCCAAGAGAAAAGAACGGGAGGGGCCCGGGCAACTGGAACGGCGGCGGAAGCGGGTCCGCTGCGTTGAAGTCGTAGCCGCTCTGCGGCGTACCGTCGCCCCACCTGATGATCGAGGTCGGTACGCCGTTCGTGATGACGGGATCGGCCGGCTGACTGCCGGGGACGTTGTCCACGGGGTCATGCCAGGATCCGGTCAGTGATGTGTAAGTGATCTCGGCCGCCGACGCGCTCGGGGTTGCAAGCAGAGCGACCAGCGCGCAAACCAATGCGCTCAGGACGACGAATGACTTGTTGGCTTGCAGTGCTTTCATGATTCTGGCGGTCCCGCTGTCGTAGGGCTCGCGCCCGGTAGACCGGAGACTTTGCGTCGCCACCTTTCGGTGGTTTTGCCCGGGTCAAAATCGCTAGTCGTCCTCGCTGGAGTGCTTGCGGTTGCCGGCGCGTCACGCCGCCGGCAGGAAGTCGATCGGATACAGGATCGTGATCGCCGGCACCGCCTTGGCGCCGAAGTCGAAGCCCTTGACGCGGTCGACCACCTGCGCCGTCAGGTCCGGTGCGTTCATGTCGCTGGATTTCAGCTCGCACAGCGAGACCGTGCCGTCCGGCTCGATCGTGAGCTTGAGAATCACCTGCCCGCGCAGCGTCGGATCGCGACGCAGCTCCTTGTTGTAGAGCCGATAGAGCGCGGACTTGTAGCGGTCGAACACGATCTGGATTTCTTCGTCGGTGCGGCC
>DASYRK010000029.1:0-55111 GCA_036004505.1 Steroidobacteraceae bacterium | reverse complement strand
CTGCCGGCATCGGCGACGGCGACGAACAGCTCCAGGTCGCGCAGGTCGAACTTCATGGGCGTAGCTTGCCGGTTGGGCGGGCCGCTGCATAGAATCGGACCGCAAAGCGGGTGTAGTTCAATGGTAGAACTGTAGCTTCCCGACTAACGCCGCGGGATAAAAACAGCAGAATTTAAGGGTATCTCGCGTCCTCAATAGTCGACATGCCATTTCACCAACTGCTTACGTGTCGAGCATGTCTCAATCGTCGCCGAGCACCCACCGTATGGCAGATAGCTTTCCGTTAATCATGCCCCATTCGAAATCGTCCCACTGGCCTACGTTACCTTTGCCGAGTTCACGTTCAACTTCTTTCGCCGCCTTCAGTGCACCCTTCCAGATCTCATCGACGATCTGATCCTGATTGTTTCGAGGACCTTTTCCCGTTCCGCAAATGACACCAACTTGATCCTTCCATGATTGATTTCCCATTGGGTCGCTGTGGTTTTGCGTGGTTGGGTTGACCTTGTTTGGGTCGCTACTTGTTTCGCGTGATCCGCCTTGACGAGAGCCCAAATCAAGGACTAGATTTTTGTGCGAACGAAAGGATTGCCATGGCAGGCCGGGCTGCAATGTATAGGAGGATGCCAAGTCTGACCCTCATTGTGCACACCGACAATTGTCGTGACTCTCCGAAGGGATGCGACAAGCCAATCCAGTCAAATCTCCGTCTCGCATATGAGTGTGACGTTAGGACGGGCCAGGACTACTACCTGTTGGCCCACTCCCAATACTCGCAGAAAGGAGTCTGACCATGCGCGCATTCCACTTGTATCTCATCGTACTCGCATGTCTCGTCAATTTTGTCGCTGTCGCTGCCGAGCCCACGACATCGGATGAGGTCAGAAGGCTAGTCCAATCCGACTTCAGGACCGTCAATGGAAAGGAAACGCCGGAGCTTGTGCCATATCACGTCAGAATGGAGCATTTCTTCTTGCGCTACAAAGGCTGGCTACAGGCTGAAATCAAGCCGCAGTTGTCGGCGGAAGATGAGCGAGTGCTTAGTGACTACGCAGATAAACTGCCGGAAGACTTGCGGCAGGACGCAGCAAAGAATCAGCAGACTTGGTTGGAGATCTCGAGCCTCGCTGAGGAGATGGATGCGAGGTCAATTGCCCAAGCGATGACGACGCATCGACCGCTTCGGAGGGCGCGGCTGAGGCGCGCTACCGTGCTGTGCTCGCAAAACTCTCGTCAGTCGGACAAGCCACTGTGAACGAGTTTGCCTTCACAAGAATACGACCGATAGTCACGATTGAAGATCCAATGATCGTCGCAACTGCTGCGCCGGAGTTCTACAAGGCACAGACGATTGGTGCCTACAAGATGTTTCTTGAAGGGAAGCAACCTCCAGAACCAGACGCGTCAGCAAGCAACAAAGGACTGAACCGTACTCCTGGGGCGCGACGCAGTCGACTGGCACTGGTCAACTCGGCGCCAGCCCGACACCGCCGTGATGGTGGTGTGCCCTTCTAGGTGCACACAAAGGTAGTTAGCGCGCGATAGCGAATTTGCGGCCCGCATCGCGATCGCTAAACGTGCGAAGGATCCGCAGTTGCAAGGAGAAGAGCATGAAACGTTGGTTCTTGGTATCGCAATGCTGATGGCAGCGCAGTTTTTCACCACTGAACGGGCTGACGCTTACTCAATTTCCGTGGATTGCGACATCAACTTTGTTCCACCACCGAGCCGACCTTATCAGAACGCGACTTGCTTCTATTCATGGGCTCCAGGACTCGACAATTGGATTACGAAGGGATCTTGGGAGGCAAACCTCCACGTGGCCTTTCTTCCCTACTTGCTCGATACCATCACGATGCCCATGTTCACATTCGCTTCGTATACTCCTCCACACACAGCGTGGATCCAGTGCGCAAATCTGGTTGGCTACTATGACGTCACCATGACCGGTCGAGGGTGGAAGTACTATATCGGCACTCTCACCTCCCCCGGCGGTTGGATAGATGTCTTGTTTGCGACTGATACAGCTCATCCCTATGTCAGCACGCCGGTGACTTGCCCATAGCTGGTGCGCGTCGCAATCAGAACCTGGGTTCAACGTTGAGACTGCTAGACAACGAAACTCGTATTGCAGATTGGGGGAAGAAGCGCGGAAGCATTCGCGTTCAACCAGCAACGCCGTAGGAGCTCGCGCTTCTCGCCCTGTGGTGATCGCCAGATCTGCTGACGTCCGAAATGCTGCCAACTCAAGCGTCAGCGCAGGCGACGCCGCAGCACTAAGCAGGCCGCAAAGCAGTAGACCACACACCCATGGCATGCGTGTCAGAAGAACGGAGTTGCAAGAGAGCTGATCTGGCTCTAGTGGGAGCGACTGCATCCAGGTCAACGCGGCAGCCAAACCGCCTGCACTCAATGTTATGAATACTGCCGTGGCGTTGTTGGCGAGCTGAGCCCGCCTGTCGGCAATCTGAGCCATCGCTGCTCCCTTGTCGTATTGCCAACGGTCTGTCGCCGTCTACGCTGAACTTGCTCGAAGGCTTTCGTTCTTGCTAGCTTAGCGCTCACGCGGGGTTCGTATAGTGGTAATACCCATGCTTCCCAAGCATGAGCGACGGGTTCGATTCCCGTACCCCGCTCCACTTCCTCCACAAATTGCCACGATCCGTCAGCGGCAGGACCGGAAGCGTCACGACGACGACGCACCGCGCGGGCACGCTGGGGCCGTTGCGAATAAGAACCCGAGGTTTGCGGATGATGCGCGTCGCAGGGCTGTGGCTCGGTCTGCTGGTGCAACTCGTTACGCTGCCGGCGCTTGCGCAGGAAGCCCGCAGTCCTGATGCGTCGGTCGAGCAGTTCACGCCGCAGGGCGCGGCGCGCCAGGTTCGTCAGGTGACGGCGCGCTTCACGGTGCCGATCGTGACGCTCGGCGATCCGCGCCTGCCGGATCCGTTCGACGTGCAATGCCCGGCGTCGGGCCAGGGACGCTGGGCGGATCCGCGCAACTGGGTCTACGACTTCGACGAAGACCTGCCGGCAGGTTTGCGGTGCACATTCACGCTGCGCCCGCAGCTGCGAACGGCCGCAGGGGGTGCGCTGTCTGGCGCTCGCGCCTTCTCTTTCAACACCGGCGGACCCGCGATCGCGGCCTCGTATCCGCGCGAGGGGTGGGAAGCGATCGACGAGCAGCAGGTGTTCCTGCTCCGGCTCGACGCTCAGGCGACGCCTGAGTCCGTCGAGTCGCATGCGCATTGCGTCGTCGAAGGAATCGAGGAGCGCATCGGCGTCGACGTGCTCCGGGGCGATGAGCGCGCAGCAGTTCTCAAAGAACGTCGCTCGCTCGGCTATCAATACTTCCAGCTGCTGTGGAAAAACGGCGCGGTGACGCACGAGCGGCTGCGCGGTGAGGACCTCGACCAGGCCGAAGAAACGATCGCAGCGGTCCGCTGCAAGCGGCCGTTGCCCGCTGCGACGCAAATCCGGCTGCAATGGAGCGCGGGCATTGCGACGCTCTCCGGCATCGCGACCACGCAGGACCAGCAGCTCGCATTCAAAGTCCGTCCGGCGTTCACCGCGCAGGTCGAATGCACGCGAGCGAATGCGCGCGCCGGTTGCACTCCGACGCAACCGGTCGTCGTGAACTTTGCATCGCCGGTGCCGCGTGAGCTCGCGCTCGGCGTCAGGATCAAGACCAGCGACGGCGAGCTGCTCGTTCCGTCCGACACCGAATCGAAGTCGGTGCCGACGCTCGAGCGCGTCGTGTTCAACGGGCCGTTTCCCGAAGAGTCGACGGCCGTCGTAACGCTGCCTGCCGGGATCGTCGACGACTCCGGCCGGCCGCTCGCCAATGCGGCGCGCTTCCCGCTCGACGTGCGCATCGACGCGTTTCCCGCGCTCGCCAAGTTCTCCGCGGACTTCGGCATTCTCGAAGCGAAGCAGGGCGGCGTACTGCCGGTGACGCTGCGCAACGTCGAGGCTCAGTTCGGTGGCCAGCAGCCGGATCTGCCCGCGAGGATGCTGCGCGTCGACGCGAGCCCCGCTGCGATTGCCGACTGGCTGAAGCGAGTCGAGAAGGCGAACGCCGGCAGCGGCGAATGGGTCGCCGCGGAGCCGGCCGAGAACGCGGACGCAAACGCGCCGGGCAGCGTATGGAAGGAGACGACGGGGACGACTTCCGTATTTGCTGCCGCAGAAACGCCGACTGCTTTCACGTTGAAGAAGCCCTCGGGCGGCAAGCCGGCCGAAGTGCTCGGCATCCCGCTGCGCGATTCCGGCTTCTACGTCGTCGAGATCGGCAGCCGCGCGCTCGGTCAGTCGCTGCTCGGCCGCGACCAACTGCGCTACGTCTCGACCTCGGCGCTGGTCACGAACCTGACGGTGCATTTCAACTGGGGCCGCGAGAGCTCGAGTGTGTGGGTGACGCGGCTGGACGATGCCCAGCCGGTGTCGGGCGCGGCGATCACGGTCGTCGACTACTGCGGCGGCGCAGTGCTGTGGCAGGGCAAGACCGGCGTCGACGGCATCGCCGCGATCGGCGAATCCTTCGGCGAGCCACACAACGGCCAAGGCTGCTGGTCGGAGCGAATGACGCCGCTGCTCGTGTTCGCGCAGCGTGAAGCCGACTTCAGCTTCACGGTGTCGTCGTGGAACCAGGGCATCACGCCGGACCGCTTCGGCCTGAACACGGGCGGGGAGTGGGACGCCGGCATCTATCACACCGTGCTCGATCGCGCGCTGTTCCGCGCGGGCGAGAAGGTGTCGATGAAACATTTCCTGCGCCGCCACGCAGCGCCGGGCATCGTGCTGCCGCAGTCGCTGCCTGTCACGCGCAAGGTGGTGATCGCCCATGCGGGCAGCGGCCAGAAGTACGAGCTCGATGCGCGCTTCGGCGCCGACGGCAGTGCCGAGAGCGAATGGACGATTCCGGCCGAGGCAAAGCTCGGCGACTACTCGGTATCGATCGTCGATGAGTATGAGCGGCAGAGCGCGAGCTTCAAGGTCGAACAGTTTCGCCTGCCGTCGATGCGCGCGAGCGTGACCGGATCTCCGCGGCCGCTGGTGCGACAGAAGTCGGCAGTGCTCGATCTCCACGTCGCTTACATGTCCGGCGGCGGCGCATCGGGACTGGCAGCGAAGCTGCGCTCCGTCGTCGAGCCGCTGCCGCTTGCGTACGCAGGCTACGAAGACTATCGATTCGGCGGCGACGCGGTTCGCGAAGGGATCACGACGGGCGACGACTCCGACGAAGAACCGGTGCAGCCGGGCAAGGTGCAGGTGCTGCCGATCACGCTCGATGGCGAAGGCTCGGCTCGCGTCACGATCGCCGATCTGCCGCAGCTTCCGAGCGCGGCGCAGCTCACCGCGGAACTGGAATATCCGGATGCCAACGGCGAATTGCTCACTGCCACCGGACGCGTGCGACTCGTGCCCGCGAGTCTCAGTGTCGGCATTCGTCCCGAAGGCTGGGTTGCGAGCGCCGATCAGTTGCGCTTCCGCGTCGTGGTGCTGGACCTCGATGGCAAGCCCCGCGCTCGGCAACAGGTGAAGGTCGCGCTGTATCGGTCGAACGCGTACTCGTATCGCAAGCGGCTCATCGGCGGCTTCTACGCGTATGAGACGACACGCGAGACCCGCAAGCTTCCCGCGACCTGCGAGGGTGTGACGAACGAGCAAGGCCTGGTGATCTGCGACGTTGCGCCGGGCATCAGCGGTGAAGTGGTCGCACGCGCCGAAGCGCTCGATCCCGAACAGAACGTCGCGGGCGCGACGTCGTCGTTCTGGGTGGCCGGCAAGGACGACTGGTGGTTCGGCGGCACGCAGGGCGATCGCATGGACGTGTTGCCGGAGAAGAAGGAATACGCGGCCGGCGAAACCGCGCGCTTCCAGGTGCGCATGCCGTTCCGGCAGGCCACAGCGCTCGTGACTGTGGAACGCGAAGGCGTGCTGTCCAGCTTCGTCACGAAGCTGAAGGGTCAGATGCCCGTGATCGAAGTGCCGATCGCCGACTCCTACGCGCCGAACGTGTTCGTCTCGGTGCTGGCGGTGCGTGGGCGCGTCGGCCTGCTCTCCGGCGCCAAGTCGCAAGGCGAAGCGGTCACGGCGCTCGTCGATCTGAACAAGCCTGCCTATCGCCTCGGGGTCGCGAAGATCAACGTCGGCTGGAAGCCGCATCGGCTCAACGTGACCGTGTCGCCCGCGAAGAAAGTGTTCAAGGTCGCCGAGCAGGCGCTGGTGAGCGTTCGCGTCGAGCGCGACGACGGCGGAGCTCTGCCCGCAGACAGCGAGATCGCAATTGCCGCAGTGGATGAGGCGTTGCTCGACCTGGCGCCGAACCACTCGTGGGACCTGCTCGCGGCGATGATGGGCGAGCGCGGCGTCGAAGTCTGGACGTCCACTGCGCAGATGCAGGTCGTCGGCAAACGGCACTATGGACGCAAGGCGGCGCCGCACGGTGGCGGCGGTGGACGCGAGCGCGATCGCGCTCGCGAGCAGTTCGACAGCCTGTTGTTGTGGAAGGGACGCGTGAAGCTCGACGCCCAGGGCCACGCGACGTTCACGGTTCCGCTGAACGATTCGCTCACGTCGTTCCGGATCGTCGCCGTGGCGAACGGTGCGGCGCACTTGTTCGGCACTGGCTCCGCGACGATCAACACGACGCAGGATCTGATCCTCGTGTCCGGCCTCGCGCCACTCGTGCGCGAAGGGGATCGGTATGCCGCGACGTTCACGCTGCGCAACACGACCGATCGGCCGCTGAGTGTCGACGCGCAGGCGCGGCTCGCAATCGATCGCGCGCCTTCGCTGGCTGCGCAGCGCGTGGAAATTCCAGCGGGCCATGCACGCGACATCGTGTGGCGCGTGACGGCCCCGGTCGGAGTTGCGCAATTGCAGTGGGAAGTGTCGGCGCACGAAGTGAATGGCGCGGCGGGCGACAAGATCAAGCTCTCGCAGTCCGTCATTCCCGCCTATCCGGTACGCACGTATCAGGCGACGATCGCGCAACTGACGGCGCCGCTCTCGTTTCCGGCTGAGCGTCCGGCAGGCGCCGTGCAAGGACGCGGCGGACTCGAAGTGACGATGCGCGCAAAGCTCGGCGACGGACTCGACGGCGTGCGCGAGTACATGAGCTGGTATCGCTTCACATGCTTGGAGCAGCAACTCTCACGCGCAGTCGCGTTGCGCGACGAAGGGATGTGGCAGACGTGGACTGAGCGGCTGCCGGCGTACATGGATCGCGACGGATTGCTGAAGTACTTCCCGACGGATCGGCTCGAAGGCGACGACGCGCTCACAGCTTACGTGCTCGTGCTCGCTCACGAAGCGGGCTGGGAGCTCGGCGAAGTCGAGCAGCGCCGCATGATCGATGCGCTCACACGGTTCGTGTCGGGCAAGCTCACGCGCCGCTCGGCGTTGCCGACGGCGGACCTGGCGATTCGCAAGCTCGCGGCCATCGCTGCGCTCGCGCGCTACGACGCGGCGCAGCCGCAGATGCTCGACAGCATCCAGATCCAGCCCGAGCTCTGGCCGACGTCGGCGGTGCTCGACTGGCTCGACATCGTCAAGCGCGTCCCCAAAGTCGCGCGCGCCGAGCAACGTCGCGCCGCTGCGCTGCAGATTCTGCGCACGCGGATGAACTTCCAGGGAACCACGACGGGATTCTCGACCGAGCGCAGCGATGCGCTGTGGTGGCTGATGATTTCAGGCGACTCCAATGCCAACCGCATGCTGATGGCCGTGCTCGACGAGCCGCTGTGGCGTGAAGACGTACCGCGCCTGGTGCGCGGCACGCTCGGCCGGCAGCGCAGCGGGCACTGGAACACGACGGTCGCCAATGCGCTCGGCGTGCTGGCGATGGAGAAATTCTCGGCGGCGTTCGAGTCGACGCCGGTCACGGGCGCGTCCGGCATTCGCTACGGATCGCAGGCCCGGAAGATCGCGTGGCCGCTCAAGAGCAACAGCGAGCAGGTCGACCTGCCGTGGCAGGACGGACGCGCGTCGCTCGACGTGACCCACGAAGGCGACGGACGCCCTTGGGTGATGATCCGCGCGACTGCGGCGCTGCCGCTGGAAAGGCCCTTGTCGTCGGGCTACAAGATCACGCGCAGCGCTACGCCGGTCGATCAGCAGGTCGCGGGCCGCTGGACGCGCGGCGATGTCGCCCGCGTGAAACTGGAGCTCGAAGCACAGTCCGACATGGCGTGGGTCGCGGTCGAAGATCCGATCCCGGGCGGCGCGACCATCATGGGCAGCGGTCTGGGCGGACAATCGGCGCTGCTGACGCGCGAAGAGCGTCGCGACGGTTACGCGTGGCTCGCATTCGAAGAGCGGCGCTTCGATTCGTTCCGCGCGTACTACCGCTACGTGCCGAAGGGACGCTGGGTCGTCGAATACACCGTGCGTCTCAACAATCCGGGCCAGTTCCTGCTGCCTGCGACGCGCGTCGAAGCGATGTACGCACCGGAGATGTTCGGCGAGTCGCCGAACGCTGCGATCGTGGTGGAGGCGAAAGAGTGAGCCGGCGCGTCCGCATCCTGCTCGCGTTGTTCGCGCTGCTCGCAGCGGCGGCGATCGTGATCGCGTGGCCTGCGCAGGCGCCGGACTTCGCCGAAGTGCGCGCGGGCTTCACGCCTTCCGATGCTTTCATGCTCGATCGCGATGGCGCCGTGCTCGACACGACACGCATCGATTTCGACGTGCGACGCTTCGACTGGCAACCGCTCGAGTCGATCTCGCCGGCGCTCGGCGCAGCGGTCGTGCGTGGCGAGGATGCGCGCTTCTGGGAGCACAGCGGGATCGATTGGCGCAGCGTCATCGGCTCCGCACGCGATCGCTTTCTGCGTGGGCGTCATCGCGGTGCGAGCACGATCACGATGCAGGTCGCGTCGCTCCTGCAGTCGCAACCCCACTCGCGCGAGGGACTGCGGGCGTGGTGGCACAAGCGCAACCAGGCGCGGCTGGCTCTTGCGATCGAGAGCCGCTGGACCAAGGAGCAGATCCTCGAAGCGTATTTGAACCTCGTGTCTTTCCGCGGCGAGCTGCAGGGCATCGGCGCGACTGCGCATCTGCTCGCCGGCAAGGTTCCCTCCGGCCTGTCATTGCCGGAGAGTCTCGTCATCGCGGCGCTCCTGCCGGAGCCGAATGCATCGCCGGATCGGATTGCCGCTCGTGCATGCAGCCGTGCTCTCGCTGCAAAGATGGTTGCGGGTTGCGATGAGCTCACTGCCACGGCGACGTTGCTGCTCACGCACGGTGTCGATTCCCCGCCGCGTCCGAAGATGGCGCCGCAGCTCGCGAATGCATTGCTCAGAACCGCGGGCGAGCGCGTGCAGACGACGCTCGATGCCAGCATTCAGCGGCTCGCCCGCGACACGTTGACTCGGCAGCTGTCATCGCTGGCCGCAAGTAACGTGCGTGATGGAGCCGTGCTGGTCGCGGACAACGCCACGGGCGATGTGCTCGCTTACGTCGGCTCGGCTGGACCGAGCTCGCGATCGCGCGAGGTCGATGGCGTGCGCGCGCTGCGCCAGGCGGGCTCGACGCTCAAACCGTTCCTGTACGAGCTCGCAATGGAGCGCGGCTATCTCACGGCGGCTTCGCTGCTCAAGGATTCGCCTGTGCACCTCGACACCGCGACCGGCGCGTACATCCCGCAGGACTACGACAAGGATTTCAAAGGTCTCGTCAGCGTGCGCACCGCGCTCGGGAGCTCGCTGAACATTCCGGCGGTGCGCGTGCTCGTGCTAGTCGGCGTCGAGCCGTTCCGCGATCGCCTGCACGAGCTCGGCTACGAAGAGATCAAGGAGGACGGCGACTTCTACGGTTACTCGCTGGCGCTGGGCTCGGCCGAAGTGACCTTGTGGCAGCAGGCGCAGGCCTATCGCGCGCTGGCCGCGGGTGGGAGGTGGTCGCCGTTGCGTGTGCGCGCCGATGCACCGGCGAAGCCAGAGACGAGTCTGTTGCCGGCGGATGCGACGTTCATCGTCAGCGACATCCTCAGCGATCCGGCCGCGCGTGCGCTGACGTTCGGTATCGATAATCACCTCAACACACCGTTCTGGAGCGCTGCGAAGACCGGTACGAGCAAGGACATGCGCGACAACTGGTGCATCGGCTTCACGTCGCGCTACACCGTCGCCGTATGGGTCGGTAACTTTGAAGGCGATGCCATGCACGACGTCAGCGGCGTGACCGGCGCGGCGCCGGTCTGGCGCGAGATCATGAGCGCCCTGCATCAGAACCTCGCATCGGTCGCGCCGCAGCCGCCCGCGGGCATCGTGGCTGCTGCGACGAAGTTCGAGCCGGCAGTTGAACCGCATCGGCGGGAGTGGTTCCTCGCCGAACGGCAACAGCAAGACGGTGTGACGATCACGCGCGCGGCGCAGATCGCGCGCATCGTCACTCCGGCGAATGGAATGGTGATCGCGTCCGATCCCGATATTCCGCCTTCGCATCAGAAGGTGCTGATCACCGCCGAGGGTGCGACCGCGCAGATGCAGCTGACGCTGAATGGCGAGAAGCTCGCGTCCGCAGGCAAGTCGGTGTTGTGGACGCCGCAGCCTGGCGCGCATCGCCTGGAATTGCAGGATGCGAACGGCCGGCTGGTCGACCGCATCCTGTTCACCGTGCGCTGAGCGAGGCCACTGTCACAGACCTGGCCGGGGCGCCGCCTGGCGCCGAAGCTCGATTGGAGCGCCGATTGCGGGCCGTTCGTCATTCCGGCGCCCACGCGCTAGAAGCGCTTCGCCCGTCACGCTAAAGTGCAGGCGTGTCCATCCGCGTCCGCCTCCTTGCATTCGGGCTGTTGACCTGCGTCGCGCTCAGCGCCTCGGCGCTCGACGCCGTTCCCGAGCGCCCCGTCGATCTCAGCGGCAACTGGACCCTGAACGCCGCGCTCAGCGATGACGCCCAGCATCTGCTGGCGGAGCGGCAGCGCGAGGAGCGCGAGCAATACCTGAAGTGGCGCAAGCAGCGGGAAAGGATGTATCCGCCCGACGCGCCGCCACCGATCGACATCGACGCCTCCGGCCCTGCACGCCGGAACGAGCCCAACCCTTCGCAACGCGCTTCGATGAAGCGCATCCAGGAGAATCTTTACAAGATGCTCGCCATCTCGGACACGCTGACGATCCGGCAGGACGGCTCGACAGTCGATCTGGTCTCGGCGGTCGAGTCACGTCGCGTGGTCGCGGGCTCGCGCACGCAGGTGTCGATGCCCGAAGGCGAGCTGGCGGATTCGAAGGTGGGCTGGGACGGCGAGTGGTTCGTGATCGATCGCGACGTGCGCAGCGGTCCGCACGTCGTCGAGAAATTCCGGCTGCTGCCGAAGACCGGTCAGCTCGAATATCAGATGAAGTGGTCCGGCGACAGCGAGCTGCGCGGCATGAAGATCCATCGCGTGTTCGACCGCTCGACGCAGCCGCCGCCGCCGGCGGATCCGGCGGCGGGCCCGAGTCGCTGAGCGCCCCGCTGACGGACCCCCTCTGAGGGAAGTCAGGCGGCGCTCGAATAACCCATCACGGCCTTCGTCTCGAGGAACTCTTTCAATCCCTCGCGACCCCACTCGCGACCGTTGCCCGACTGTTTGTAGCCGCCGAACGGCGCGTTGTTGTCTACCGAGGCACCGTTGAGGTGGACCATGCCGGTGCGCAGCCGGCGCGCGACGCGGCGCGCGTTCTCGATGTTGCCCGAGTACACGTAGCCCGACAGGCCGTACACCGTGTCGTTGGCGATGCGGATCGCTTCCTCTTCGTCGCGATACGGGATCATGACGAGCACCGGCCCGAAGATCTCCTCGCGCGCGATCGTCATGGTGTTGTTGACGTTCGCGAACACCGTCGGCCTGATGAAGTAGCCTTTGTCCAGGCCGCTCGGCCGGCCGGGGCCGCCGATGACGACGGTCGCGCCTTCTTCGACGCCCTTCTGCAGCAGGCGCTGGATTTTCTCGAACTGCGTCTTGTTCGAGACCGGGCCCATCGTGATGCCGTCCGCTTTCGGATCGCCGACGACCGGCTTCTCCGCGACGGTCTTCGCGATCTTCACTGCTTCGTCGTACAGCTTCGCCGGAATCAGCATGCGCGACGGCGCGTTACATGACTGACCGGTGTTCGACATCATCGACAGCACGCCGGTCTTCACCGCGGCGTTGAGATCGGCGTCCTCGAGAATGATGTTGGCGGACTTGCCGCCGAGCTCCTGCGAGACGCGCTTGACCGTATCCGCGGCTGCCTTCGCGACCGCCACGCCGGCGCGCGTCGAGCCCGTGAACGACACCATGTCGATGTCCGGATGGCGCGAGATCGCTGCGCCGACCGTCGGGCCGTCGCCATCGACGAGATTGAACACGCCCTGCGGCACGCCGGCCTCGGCGAGAATTTCCGCGAACAGATGCGCGCTGAGCGGCGCGATCTCGCTCGGCTTCAGCACGACGGTGCAACCGGCCGCGAGCGCCGGCGCGACCTTGCAGCTGATCTGGTTGATCGGCCAGTTCCACGGCGTGATCAGTCCGCACACGCCGACCGGCTCGCGGCGGATCTGCGTCGTGCCGATCTGCTCTTCGAACTCGAAGCTCTTCAGCACCTTCAGCGTCGTCAGCAGGTGGCCGAGGCCGCTCGCGGCCTGTGCGTTCAGCGCCAGCTGCATCGGCGCACCCATCTCGTCGGAGATCGCGACTGCGACGTCCTTCATGCGCGCCTTGTAGACCGCGACGATCTTCTCGAGCAGTGCGACGCGCTCCTCGCGCGTGGTCTGCGAGAACGTCTCGAACGCTGCGCGCGCAGCCTTCACCGCGGCGTCGACGTCCTCCGCCGTGCCGAGCAGGATCTTGCCGATCGGCTGCTCCGTCGCGGGATTGATGACGTCGAGCTCGCGGCGTCCCGCGGGGGTCACCCAGGCGCCGTCGATGAAGAACTTTCTGAAGTCGTACATGGGGATCCTCCGCAAGACAGTCCGCAGCACGGAATGGCTGCGACCCGCAAAAAAACCGGGAAATTCGGGGAGGGGGAATGATACTTCAGCGGCGCACGTCGGTCTGCTGTTCCGACAGCACCCGCTCGACGTCCGCCACGCTGCCGAGCTGGAAATCCCCAGGAATCGAGTGCTTGAGCACTGCCGCGGCGGTGGCGAAATCGATCGTCTTCTGCGGATCGAAACCGGCGATCAGCCCGTGCAGCACGCCGGCCGCGAATGCGTCGCCCGCGCCGATGCGATCGACGATGCCGTACAGCGGGTAGGGGCGGGTCGTGTAGGTATCCCGCCGGCTGCGCAGCCGGCCTGCGATCTGCTGCACGTCCATGCTCTGCCGCTCGCGGTTCGTGCACGCGATCCACTGCAGATTCCTGAAGCTCTCGAACGCCGCGTCGGCGGTGCCGCCGAGCATGAACGCGAAGTCGCGCTCGTCGCCGAAGATGAGGTCGGCTTGCTCGCACAGGCCGCGCAACACAGCTGGAGCATTCACCGAGCGCGCTCCCCACACGCGCGCGCGGAAATTGCAATCGAAAGAAATCTTCGTGCCGCGCTGGCGCGCCGCCGCCATCGCGCGCGCCGCAGCTTCGCCCGCCGCATCGCTGACCGCGGGTGTGATCCCGGAAACATGCAGCCAATTGCAGCCTTCGAGCAGCTTGCTCCAGTCGTACGAGCTTGCGGATGCCGCGGCGAACGCCGAGCCGGCGCGGTCGTACAACACTTCCGCCGGCCGCTGGCCCGCGCCGTGTGTCAGGAAATACAGGCCCATGCGCCCGTCGGTGAAGCGCAGCGTGTCCGTGCGCACGTCATGGCGGCGGAGCTCGCCCGCGCAGGCGTGTCCGAGCGGCGAATCCGGCAGGGTGCTGACGATGGCCGCCGCGTGGCCGAACTTGCTCAACGACACAGCAACATTGGCTTCGGCGCCGCCGACGTGCACGTCGAAGCGGGCCGACTGCAGCAGCAGCTCCTTATTGGGCGAGGACAGCCGCAGCAGAATTTCCCCGAAGCAAAGCACAGTTGCGCTCATGGTCTCGACGATACCTTGTGTTGCAAAGCGACACCCGGTCGATCCGGCGCCACATCCCTGGGGGCGCCGGCGCAATCCGGCGTCTTGCCGCCGGCTATCGTGCTCTGCTAGCCTTCGATTGTCACCGGTGTCATGCCGCAGCTGCTCGATGCTACCGGTGTCAGAACAGAACAGGTTTCAGGCGATTTGGGGGAGTCATTCACATGCTGTCAGATCGCAATCGCAGTCCGCTCCGTGCCACGGTGCAGGCAATCCTTGGCGTGGTTTCGTGCTCGGCGGCCGCGGGCGCAGCGGCCCAGGCGACCCAGCCGGCGCAGGAATCGCTGGAAGAGGTGGTGGTCACCGGCTTCCGTCAGAGTCTCAGCGTCGCGCTCGATCAGAAGCGCGCAGCGATCGGCGCGATCGATGCGATCGTCGCCGAGGACATCGCCGACTTCCCCGATCTGAACCTGGCCGAGTCCATCCAGCGCGTGCCGGGCGTCTCGATTGCACGCGACGGCGGCGAGGGCCGGCAGGTCAGCGTGCGCGGCCTCGGTCCGCAGTTCACCCGGGTGCGCATCAACGGCATGGAAGCGATGAGCGCCAACGGCGGCACAGACGCGGCCGGCGGCACCAATCGCGACCGCTCGTTCGACTTCAACACCTTCGCCTCGGAGCTGTTCAACTCCGTGACGATCCGCAAGTCGTCCGCATCCGAGATCGAGGAAGGCTCGCTCGGTGCGACCGTCGATCTACGCTCGGCGCGGCCGTTCGACTACGACCGCTTCACGGTCGTTACGAGCGTGCAGGGGAGCTACAACGACATCAACGACGATGTCGATCCACGCGGCGCGCTGTTGATCAGCAACACCTTCGCCGACGGCAAATTCGGCGCACTGCTATCCGCCGCCTACACGAAGCGCAAACTGCTCGACGAAGGCGCCAGCACCGTGCGCTGGCAGGACTCGCTGAATACCGACGGCTCGCGCAACGCAGGCGCGGAGTTCGGGCCGCTCGACCCGACGTATCCAACGACTGCGCCGACGCTCGCGCAGCTGAACAACGCGTTCCGTCCGCGCATCCCGCGTTACGACATCTATCAGCACGACCAGGAGCGGCTCGGCCTCACCGGCTCGCTGCAGTGGCAGGTCGCGGACTCGACACTTCTCACCCTCGATGCGTTGTTCGCGCGATTCGATGCCGAGCGCAGCGAGATCTTCCTCGAAGCGCCGGTGTTCAGCGCGAACGGCGCGGCCAACATGAACAACGTGAATCCGCGCGATGCGTTCATCGATGACACCAACACGCTCGTGTACGGCGTGTTCGACGACGTCGACATCCGCTCCGAGGCGCGCTTCGACGAGCTGCGCACGGACTTCACGCACATCACGCTGACCGGCAATCACGACTTCTCCGAGAAGGTGCGGATGAACGCGCTGGTCGGCTATTCCAAGGCCGATCACGACAATCCGATCCAGACGACGTTGCTGTTCGACGCCGCGGACGTCGACGGCTACAGCTTCGACTATCGCGGCAACAGCCGATTGCCGGTGATCACTTATGGCAACGCCGACGTGACCAATCCCGCGACCTGGCGTCTGTCGCAGATCCGCCTGCGTCCGCAGAGCTCGGTGAACGAGTTCAGGACGGCGTCCGTCGATCTCGCCTGGGACCTGTCCGACGCCATCACGCTGAAGGCCGGCCCGCAGTACAAGAAGTTCGAGTTCGAGACCCAATCGCTGCAGCGCTCGAACGGTTCGCAGTCGAGTCAGGAAGCCGTCATTCCGGCGAACGTTGCGGCGACGTCCCTCGCCGACTACAGCCGGCTGGTCTCGATCAGCAGCAATCTCGATGTGCCGGCCGGCGGCACGCGGCGCTGGCTGATTCCGGACCTGCAGCGCGCGACGGACCTGTTCGGCCTCTACGATCAGTCGCTGTTCCCGCTCGGCCCCGAGCTGGCGCTGAGCAACAACTATTTCGTCGAGGAAGAAGATCTCGGCGGCTACGTGCAGGCCGATTTCACGACGCAGATGTTCGGTCGGCCGCTGCGCGGCAACTTCGGCGTGCGCTACGTCCAGACCGACCAGACCTCGTCGGGCTACACGTTCACTTCAGGCTCTCCCGTGCTGACGACGGTCGACCGCACGTACAGCGACACGCTGCCCGCGCTCAATCTCGTCATGGAAGTCACGGATTCGTTCCTGATCCGCGCTGCTGCAGCGAAGGTCATGGCGCGGCCCAACGGCGGCGGCCAGACGACCGGTCTCGGCATCCTTGCGCCGGGCGCAGCGGTCGGCATCAGCGGCGCGAACAAGACCGTGACGGCCGGCAATCCCGACCTCGAACCGTATCGCGCGCAAGCCTACGACCTGGGCTTCGAGTGGTACTTCGCCAAGGACTCGCTGCTGTCGGTCGCGCTGTTCTGGAAGGACATCGACAGCTTCGTACAGATCATCCGTTCGAGCGACAACTTCTCGAACAATACGCTCGGGCTGCCCGACAGCGTCGCGCTCAACGCATGTGGCGCGACGGTTCCCGCCGATGCGTGCCTCGACGGCTGGCAGTTCAGTCTGCCGACCAACACCGACGGCGGCGACGTGAAGGGCTTCGAGATCAGCTATCAGCAGCCCTTCAGTTTCCTGCCGGGCTTCTTCAGCCACTTCGGCCTGATCCTGAACTACACCGGCGTCGAGTCGGAGATCGAGTACCTCACGCCGCCCGTCACCATCGCCGGCGTGCCGCAACCGCAGGTCACGGTGAAGAACGATCTCACCGGTCTGTCGAAGTCGGCTTACAACGCGACGGTGTACTGGGAGAACGAAGGCTTCAGCGCGCGCGTCGCAGCTGCCTACCGCGACGACTACCTGACGACGGTTCCGGGTCGCAACAACAACGACGTGGAAGGCACCATCGAAACGCTGAACGTCGACTTCTCGGCGACCTGGACGGTGACGCCGGCGGTCGCCGTCACGCTCGAGGCGCTCAACCTGACCGACGAGTTCCAGGATCAGTACGTGGGCTCGCAGGCTGACCGGCTCTCGTACTACCACCACCAGGGACGCCAGTACCTGCTCGGCGCCCGCTTCAAGTTCTAGCCCACCCCACTTGGCTGGCGCCGGGTCTTCGCGGACCTGGCGCCGCCTTTTCATCGAGGGATTGATCGTGCGGACTCCAACCATTTTCCTGGGTGCGGTGTGGCTGCTCGCCGGCGCCGCGGTCCAAGCTCACGGGCAAATCGATCTCGGCCGCGACACCTTGCGCTCCGACAACGGCTGGGCCGCGAGCGGCAGCGGTGTCACGGGCGGCTCGGCTGCGGTCGATGCGCAGGTGTACGTGGTGACGAATCGTGCGGAGCTGATCGCCGCGCTGAACAACGGCGTGTCTTCTGCGACGTCGCCCGCGAATCCTTCCAATGAGCCGAAGATCATCTACGTGCAGGGCACGATCGAAGCGAACGTCGACGATGCGAATCAGCCGTTCGCCTGCACCGACTACTATCGCAACGGCTTCACGATCGAACAATTCCTCGCGACCTACGATCCGGCCGTGTGGGGCCGGGTGGCGCCGACCGGTCCGGTCGAGGCCGCGCGCGTCGCCTCGCAACAGGCGCAGCAGGCGCGCGTGCGCATCCGCATCGGCTCGAACACTACGATCGTTGGCCTCGGCCGCGACGCCACGATCCGCGGCGCGTGGTTCGACATCCGCGGCACCGCCGGAGTCGCGAACAGCCGCACGAACATCATCGTGCGCAACCTGACGTTCCGCGACACATTCGACTGCTTTCCGGCGTGGGCGCCGACCGATGGCGCGCTCGGCTCGTGGAACTCGCAATACGACTCGATCTCCCTGCGCGACAGCAACAACGTGTGGATCGATCACAACACGTTCGAGGATCGCGACACGGCCGACGAGACGCTGCCGCTGTACTTCGGCGTGATCTTCCAGGTGCACGACGGCCTGGTCGACATCACCAACGCATCCGATCTCGTCACGGTGTCGTGGAACCGCTTCCGCAATCACGACAAGACGATGCTGATCGGCTCCTCCGACACCGCGGCCGCGGATCGCGGCAAGCTGCGCGTGACTCTGCATCACAACCTGTTCGACCGCATCGGCCAGCGTGCGCCGCGCGTGCGCTTCGGCCAGGTCCATCTCTACGACAATCTCTACGACCTGCGCGCGACGCCGCACTACGTCTACAGCTGGGGCGTCGGCGTCGAGTCGGCGATCTTCGCCGAGGAGAACTTCTTCATCGCCGAGCGCAGCTTCACCCTCGATCAGATCATCGATCGCTTCAACGGCACGACGCTGTCGGCCTCGGGCACGCTCGTGATCGGGCCGCGCGTGCGCAATCCGGTCGACGTCATCGCGGCCTGGAACGCCAGCAACGAGCCCGACCTCGGCTTCGACGCCGGCTGGGTGCCGACGCTGAATTTCGAGCTGTTGCCAGCGTGGACCACGCCGCTGCTCGTGCCGCTGTTCGCAGGTCCGTTCCGTTGAGGCGGGTCATTGCGGCTTCGTGCACGCTGGCGGTGCTGGCGGCTATGGCTGCGGAAGCCCCGCGGCACGTCCGCAATCGCTTCTGGGTGCGCGAGGATGCGTCGGTCGCGAAGGTCGAGCCCGCGCCGCACGGTGGTGGCGGCGACTCGACTGCGTATCGCTACTTCGATGACGTTCCCGACGCGCGCGTGATCTTCCGCAAGCGCGCCCTGCACAAGGGCTCCGCGATCGGCATGCACGTGCTCACGCACGACGAGGTCTACTACGTCGTGAGCGGCCGCGGCCGCTTGCGCGTCGACGATCGTCAGGTCGAAGTCGGCCCGAACGCCGCGGTGCTCATGCACGAAGGCGCGGACGTCGGGATCTGGCAGCAGGGCGACGCAGAGCTGGTCGTGATCGTCGCATATCCGCCGGCGCAGAAGTGATCCGTCACTTCTGCTTCGTCATGTATCGCAGGTCCCACTCGCTTTCCTTGAACGGCGCGCGCGTCTCCCGGTACTGCGGATAGCCGCCGACCTGCGACTGATCGTCGATGATTTCGCCGCGGCCTTCGATGGTGTCGGCGACGATGCGGGCGTCGATCGGATCGCGATCCCACGGCCGCGCGCCGACATCGCCGATCACCGCATCCTGCACGTCCGCCGCCTTCAGCAACTGCACGTTGAATGGCAGCGACGGTCGCGCCATCGGCACGATGCGCGCGCTGGAGGTCGTGTAGCGGCCGAATTTTTCGAGCGGCCGTCCGACCCAGTCGACCGCGATGTTGTCGTCCTCGTACAGCTCGATGTCGCCCGAGCCGCCGAGCATGAATAACGCCAGTCCGGGCGGCGTGTTCGGGCCGCCGCGCAGCACGTTGCCGATGAGCGCCATCTGCCCGACCTGGTACGGCTGGCCGCGCCATTCTTCCGCGATCAGGTTGTAGTGCACGGCGCGCGGCCCGGGGTTGTAGATCAGATTGTTGATCACGACGCCGCGCACGCCACCCTTGAACAGCGGATTGCGCTCGTAGTTGTGCGCGTACAGGTTGCCGACGATGAGGATGTCGGAGGCGTTGTCGTGGATCAGCGAGCCCTTCGAGTGTTCGCCCTTCGAATGCGTCGAGTACTTCAGACCCTCGGCGATGATGTTGTTGCTGAACGTGACGCGATACGAGGTGCCGCGGCGCCAGTCTTCCGGCGTCCTGCCGGTGAAGCGCGGGCCGGAGGCCGACAGGTTCTCGTCGATCGCCCAGCTCATCGAGCAGTGATCGACGATGACGTCGTGCCCGCTGATCGTCGAGAACGCATCGGGCTCCCAGCCGCCGCGCTTCGGCGCCTCGGCGGAGCCGGTGCGCACGCGGATGTGCTGCAACACTACGTCGTGCGTGGCGACGTCGATGCCGGTGCGGATGAGTGTGATGCCCGGCTTCGGCGCAGTCTGACCCGCGACCGTGAGATAGGGCTTGGTGATCCTGATCTCTTGTCGCGCGAGATCGATCACGCCGCCGACTTCGAACACCACGATGCGCGGACCGTCCGCTTCGAGCGCCGCCAGCAGCGAGCCCGGTCCACTCGGCGCGAGCGTCGTCACGCGCAGGATCTTGCCGCCGCGCCCGCCCGGCGTGTGCGCGGCCGCGCCTTGCGCCTCCGGAAAGGCGAGCAGATCGTCCGCGGCCCGTGCAGCTGGCAGCGCTGCCGTCACCAGCAGGATTGCGAGCAGAGCAATACGCAAGCGCATCGAGAACCCCCTGAAGCCCTGGCCGGTGGATTGTAAATGACACCGGTTTCCTCTATACGATACCTGAATAAATCGTTGCGAGCAGGCCGTGCATCTGCAATCGACATCGAGCAACGCCGACGCCATCGCGGAGCAATTCGTGCGTGCGCGGCTGAGCGCACGCGCGCTGCCCGAGTTCCCGGGCGTCGTGCCGCCGGATCTCGAAACAGCATATCGCTGCCAGGACCTCGCGCTCGCGCGCTGGCCGGAAACGGTCGGCGGCTGGAAGGTCGCGCGGATTCCCGAGGCGCAACAGGCTCGCTACAGCGAGGAGCGCCTGATCGGCCCGGTCCTCGCGCCCAACATTCGGGTCGGGGCGAGCGGGCGCACCATCGATTGTCCGGTCTTCGACGGCGGCTTCGCTGCAGTCGAAGCGGAGATCGTGATTTGCGTCGGCCGCGACGCGCCGCCGGACAAAGTCGAGTGGACGCTCGATGCAGCCGCCGACTATGTCGGCGAGCTGTGCATCGGCATCGAGATTGCGAGCAGCCCGCTCGCGACGCTGAACGATCTCGGTCCGGGCGCGGTCATCGCGGATTTCGGCAACAACTGGGGCGTCGTGGTCGGCACGGCAGTGACGGACTGGCGCAATCTGTACGAGGTCACGGCGCAGACATTCATCGACGACGAATTCGCCGGGCGCGGTGTCACCTCGCTGCAGCACGGTCCGCTCGGAGCGCTTGCGTTCACACTCGCGAAATGCGCGCGCCGCGGCCGTCCGTTGCGCGCCGGCGCAGTGATCACCACGGGCATGATCACCGGTGTGCACGACATCCGTCCTGGCCAGCGCTCGCTGCATGTATTTCAAGGCCTGGGCGAAGTCGGCTGTCGCGCGGTGCACGCCACGCGGCATCCGAGCATCCACGCGAAGCGCGCATGAAAGTGAACAGGCGCGAAGTGGTCATCGGCCTCGGCGCTCTGTGCGCCACTCACTCGCGCGCTGCCGCGGCGCTCGCCGCCGACGGCTTGATGACTGCCGCCGATGTGCACGTCGACGGCTATCCGACCGTGCAGGCGGTGCGCTGGATGAGCGAGCGCATCGCTGCGCAGACCGATGGCCGCTTGCGCATCCGAGTCTATTTCGCCGGCCAGCTCGGGCGCGAATCGGACACCGTGGATCTCGCGCGCTTCGGCGCGCTCGACATCACGCGCGTGAACTTTGCGCCGCTGAACAACGCGTTTCCCTCGACCCGAGTGTTCTCGCTGCCGTACGTCTTCGAATCCGTCGCGCACATGCGGCGCGCCGTGGACGGCAGGCCCGGTGCGGCGGTGCTCGCGGAATTCCAGCGGCGCGAGCTGCTGGGGCTCGCGATCTACGACGCCGGCTCGCGCTCGTTCTACAACGTGCGCCGTCCGGTGCACGAGCCTCGCGACCTGCACGGCCTGAAGATTCGCGTGCCGCCGTCGGACATCTTCATCGCCGCGATCGCGGCGCTCGGCGGCAATCCGACGCCGCTGCCGTTCGGCGAAGTCTACTCGGCGATGCAGACGCACCTGATCGAGGGCGCGGAGAACAACTGGCGCACGTTCCACACCAGCCGGCAGTTCGAAGTCGCGCGCTACTGGTCCCAGACCGATCACTCGTATTCGCCCGAAGCATTGCTGCTTTCGCGGCGCGCCTACGATGCGCTCTCGCCACCCGACCGCGAGATCGTGATGGAGGCAGCTCGCGAGAGCGTGCCGTACATGCGCACGCTGTGGGACAAGATGGAAGCCGAGTCGCAGGCCGCTGTGCTCGCTGCCGGCGTGAAGGCGAACGAGGTGGACCTGCCTGCGTTCCGCAAGGCTGCGGCGCCGATTCACGCGCGCTACCTCGCGGACCGACCGTTGCGCGAGCTCTTCGACAGCATGCGGAGTCTCGCGTGAAAGCACTGGCGCGCCTTGCAATCGGCATCGCAGGTGTAGCGCTCGTCGCGATGGCCGGGATCCAGGCGTGGCAGGTGTTCGCGCGCTACGTGCTCAACGACGCACCGAGCTGGACCGAGCCGCTGGCGCTGCTCTGCATGAGCACGACGATGATGTTCGGCGCCGCGGCCGGCGTGCATTCCGGCCGGCACTTCGGCTTCTTCATCGTCGTCGAGCACGCGCGACCGCGTGTGAAGCGCTGCATGCAGTTCGTCGCGCGCGGCATCGCGGCCATCGTCGGCATCCTGTTCGCGCTGTGGGGCGGCGAGATGATGATCGACGCGTGGGACTATCGTGTCGCCGGCGCGCCGTTGCCGCAGGGGATCGTGTTCCTGCCGTTGTGTCTCGGCGGGGTTCTGATCGCACTCTTCTCGATCGAGCAGCTGATACGCGTATGGCAATCGCAATCCTCTTCGGCGTCCTGATCCTGCTGCTGTTCATCGGCGTGCCGGTGGGCTTTGCGCTGCTCGCGGCGTCGCTCGCGACCGTGGCGTATCTCGATATTCCGGCGATCGTCGTCGTGCAGCAGACCGCGGCGGGTGCGAACACCGCTTCGCTGATTGCAATCCCACTCTTCATCTTCGCCGGCGAGCTGATGATGCGCGGCGGGATTTCCGAGCGGCTGATCTCGTTCGCGTCCTCGCTCGTCGGGCACCTGCGCGGCGGTCTCGGGCAGGTCAACGTGCTCGCGTCGCTGTTCTTCGGCGGCGTTTCCGGCTCCGCGATCGCCGACGTCTCTGCGATCGGCGGCACGATGATTCCGCAGATGGTCAAGCGCGGCTTCGATCGCGATTTCGCAGTGAACGTGTCGATCACCGCGGCGCTCGTCGCGCTGCTGGTGCCGCCTTCGCACAACCTGATCCTCTATTCGGCGTCCGCGGGCGGCTCGATCTCGATCGCGGACTTGTTCGCGGCCGGTATCGTGCCCGCGCTGCTGCTCACCGTCGTGCTCATGGTCACTGGCTGGTGGATTGCGCGCCGCCGCGGCTACGCGGTCGAGGCGTTCCCCGGCTGGCGCGCAGTCATGGTGCGGCTCGTCGCGGCGCTGCCGGGCCTGCTCTTGGTCGCGCTCATCTTTATCGGCATTCGCGCCGGCGTGTTCACCGCGGTCGAGAGCGCCGCGATCGCGGTGCTGTACGCGATCCTGGTGACCGGCGTCGTCTACCGCGGATTGTCGCGTGCAGTGTTTCTCGAAACGTGCGCCGGTGCAGTGCGCACGACAGGTCTGATCCTGTTCGTGATCGGCTCGGCGGCATCGTTCGGCTGGCTGCTCGCGTATCTGCAGGTGCCGGCGGCCGCGGTGGATGTGCTCACTACGGTAGCCGACAACAAGTACAGCGCGTTGCTCGTGATGATCGTCGTGCTGCTCGTGATCGGCACGTTCATGGATCTCGCGCCGATGATCATCATCTGCACGCCGATCTTCCTGCCGGTCGCGAAGGCGTTCGGCATCGACCCGGTGCACTTCGGCATCATCCTGATCCTGAAGGGCGGCATCGGGCTGATCAGTCCGCCGGTCGGCTCGGTGCTGTTCGTCGGTACGGCGATCGGCAACATCAGCGTGACCGACACGCTGCGCTCGATCTGGCCGTTCTACATTGCGTCGTTCATCGTGCTGCTGATCGTCGCGTACGTGCCGCAGCTGTCGCTATGGCTGCCGGCTCTGCTGAAGTAGCTGCGCATACGCATTCGTCAGCGCTTGCACGAATCCGGCGTGCCCGGCGAGCGCCGCTGGAAACACGCGGTCGAGAGCGAGAAACATTCGAACGTCGTGCGCGGCGTCACCGCTGCAGGCTGCGCCAGTCGCCAACAGCTGTTCCGCGAGCGGATCGATTGCGCGCTCGCCTCGCAGCGCCTTGCGCCGGATGAAGTGAAACCACGCGGCGATCGGCAAACACAGCCGGCCGAGTGGCCGCCGCGCTTCGATAGCGTCGAGCACAGTGCCGAACAGGCGGAACGGCAGTTTCTGCGAGCCGTCCCATGCGATCTGCGACAGCAGGTGACGCAGCGCCGGATTGCGGAAGCGCTGTAACACCGTTTCGATGTAGTGCGACAGATCCAGTCCGCGCGGCGCGAGGACGCCGGGTGCAATGTCCTGCGTCATGAGCTGCCGCACGAACAGCGCGAGCTGCGGATCCCGCATCGCCTCCGCCATCGTTTCATAGCCCGCAAGCGAGCCGAGATACGCCATTGACGAGTGCGCGCCGTTCAACAGGCGCAGCTTCGCGCGCTCGAAGCCGGCGACATCGCTGCTGATCGTGACGCCGAGCGTCGCCCAGTCGGGCTGCTCGCCGCGCATGCAATCCTCGATCACCCATTGCGTGAATGTTTCTCGCTGCACGGGCCAGCGATCGACCGCGCCGAGTCGCTGCGCGACCAGGTCACGCAGCGCGGCATCAGTTGCTGGCGTGATGCTGTCGACCATCGTGCGCGGGAAAGGAACTTCGTCCTCGATCCAGCGTGCCAGCTCGACGTCGCGCGTGCGGGCGAACTCGACGACGGCTCGTCGCAACCGCGGTCCGTTGTCGGTGAGGTTATCGCAGCTCACGATGTTCGGCGCCGCAGCGCCTCGTGTCCGGCGACGCGCGAGGCCCGCGCAGAGATGACCGATGAGGCTGCGCGGTGCGTGGGGGTGCGCCAGGTCATGCCCGATCTCGGCGTGCGAGAAATCGAGGCTGCCGTCCGCTGCGAGGCAGTAACCCTTCTCCGTCACGGTCGCGGTGATGAGCTTCACCGCTGGATCTGCAAGACGCTCCGTGACTCTCGAAGGCGATTCGGGCGCGACGAGCAGCTCCTTGATGGCACCGATGACACGCATGGACGGGGTCTCGTCGAGCACAGCCAGCGTGTAGAGAAGATCCTGCGAATCGAGTGCGTCGCGGACGCGGGCACTGTGCAGAGAAATTGCAGCGATGCCCCAGCGTCGATCGGCAGCGAGCGCATCGTCGAGATAGCAAGCCTGGTGAGCGCGATGGAACGCGCCCGGGCCAAAGTGCACTACGCCCATGCCGACGCGATCGCGATCGTATGCGGGAACCTGTACGCCGCGTGCGGCCAGCGCGCGCAGCTCCGCTTGCCGAAGCGCCGTCACAGCGTGACGCCATCTTTCCAGATGGCGATCTCGCGCTCCTCGTTGAGCTCGTTGCGCGCGGCGCGGCCGGAAGCCACGTCGACGATCAGGCGCATGAAGTCCTCGGCCAGCGCATCGGGATCGCCGGTGAGCATGCGGCCCGCGTCGAAGTCGATCCAGTGCGGCTTGGTCTGCGCGAGCGGCGAATTCGAGCTGATTTTCAGCGTCGGCGCGGGGAACCCGAGCGGCGTACCGCGGCCGGTCGTGAACAGCACGATTGTCGCACCGGCCGCGACCAGCGCCGTCGACGAAATGCCGTCGTTGCCGGGCGCCTCGAGCAGTGCGAGGCCGGGACGCTCGACGAGCTCGCCATAGCGGACGACCTGCGTCAGCGTTGCGTGGCCGCCTTTCTGCACCGCGCCGAGCGATTTTTCTTCGAGCGTCGTGATGCCGCCGGCGATGTTGCCGGGCGAAGGATTCTCGTGCACCGGTTGGTCGTTCTCGAGGAAGTAGCGCTTGAAGTCGTTCACGAGCTGCGCGATTGCGGCGAAGACTCGTTCGTCGGCAGCACGCTCCAGCAGCAGGCGCTCCGCGCCGAAGATCTCCGGGATCTCCGTCAGGATCGCGACGCCGCCGGCGCGGGTGACGCGATCCGCGACGCGTCCGAGCAGCGGGTTCGCCGTGATGCCGCTCAAGCCATCGGAGCCGCCGCACTTCAGGCCGACCGCGAGCGCACCGATCGGACAGCGCTCGCGACGAGCGCGCGCTGCGATGTCTGCAAGCTCCTCGACGAGGCGCAGACCCTCTTCGACTTCGTCTGTCGTTGCCTGCGCGGCGAAGGTGCGGATGTGCTCGCGCTGCGACTGCGGAATTTCCTGCAGCAGCGGCGCGAGTTGGTTCGATTCGCAGCCGAGCCCGAGGATCAGCACGCCACCGGCGTTGGGATGACGCGCGAGCGCAGCGATGAGTTTGCGCGTGCGCTCGAGATCGCCGCCGAGTTGCGAGCAGCCGAACTGATGCGGGAACGCATACACGCCGTCGACGCGCTCTTTGCAGCGCTCCGTCGCCAGTCGCGCGATGCGCTCAGCGGTGCGACCGACGCAGCCGACGGTGCACAGGATCCAGATCTCGTTGCGCGTGCCGACGCGTCCGTCCGCGCGTCGGTAGCCCAGGAAGGTCAGCGCGTCGGCAGTTGCCTGCGTCGTCGTGGACGCATGCGGCGCGAATCGATATTCGTCCACACCGGCGAGCAGCGTCGCCAGGTTGTGCGTGTGGACGTGCGCGCCGCGTGCGATCCGGGCCGTGGCGCGGCCGATGACCTGACCGTACTTGCGGATCGGCTCGCCGGCTTCGATGGACCGCAGCGCCAGCTTGTGGCCGCGCGGGACGGCATCGGCCAGCGTGATCGCCGCAGCTTCTATCCCGACTTGCTCGCCGGCCGCGAGGTCGCGCAGCGCGACGGCCACGTCATCGCGCGCAGTGATGCGACAGCAGGGCGGCAGGGAGGGGGTAGCGCTGTCCATGGGAGTAGGGCATCTTACCGCTCTGAGGAAACCGGTGTCAGTTCGCCGCCTTCCGCCCCACTTGGTCGCGTAGAATCCAGCCCAGCATGCCCAGGAAGTCCGCCACCCGAGTCGTCCGTCTGCCGGCGAAAGCGCGTCCCGAGTCCCGTGCGGCCGAACAGACCGCCGTCGTCAGCGCCGAGCGCAAGCACACCATCAACGACATCGCGCGCCTCGCAAACGTCTCGAAGAAAACCGTCTCGCGCGTCATCAACGAATCGCCGTTCGTGCGCGAGGAAACGCGCAAGCGCATCACCGAGATCATCAAGCGCGTCGGCTTCACGCCGGACCCGCAGGCGCGTGCGCTCGCTTTCCGGCGCTCGTTCCTGATCGGGCTGATCTACGACAACCCGAATGCGCCGTACGTCATCAACTTCCAGGAAGGGGCCCTCGGCGCGTTGCGCCGCGCGGGCTACGAGCTCGTGGTGCATCCGTGCGATCGGCACAGCGAAGAATTCCTGAGCGACATCCGCCGCTTCATCACGCGACAGAAGCTGGACGGCGTGATGATGCTGCCGCCGGTCTCGGAGAATCCCGTGCTCGCGGACATGCTGCGCAAGCTCGATTGCCCGTATATCCGCGTGATTTCCGCGGCGCTCGACGATCCGCGGAACCTGATCATGTCGATGGATCGGCAGTCCGCCGCCGAGGTCGCCGAGCACCTGGCGAAGCTCGGTCACCGGCGCATCGCGATGATCATGGGCCCGCGCACGTTCCGTTCGGCGATCGAGCGTCTCGAAGGTTTCTCGAACGCGCTCGCGGATCGCGGGCTGTCGTTGCCGCCCGAGTTCATTGCCGAAGGCGCCTACACATTCGAGTCCGGCGCCGCGTGCGCCGATGCGCTGCTGGCGCGCTCGCCGCGGCCGACGGCGATCTTCGCAGGCAATGACGAAACCGCGGCCGGCGTGTATCGAACGGCGTACCTGCGCGGCGTGAAGATTCCGGACGACCTCACCGTGATCGGCTTCGACGACAGCCCGCTGGCGTCGCGGCTGTGCCCCTCGCTCACGACCATGCGTCAGCCGATCCGCGACATGGGCCGCATGGCTGCGGAAAAACTGGTCGCCAAGGTCGCCGGGATCGCCGACGGACCGGCCATCGCGGCCACGACCGTCCTGCCGCACCTCGTGGCGCGCGAGTCCTCCGGCCCGCCCGGCAAGTAAGCCCGGGTTCCCTTTCCCTCAGTCATGACACCGGTTACCATCGCCGGGACAACCGGCGGCCAACGCCGGGCGCGATGCACTGCAACATCGGCACCCTGAGCACAGTGACCAAGCCCCTTCAACTTCACGAGGACAGGCTGTTTCCGGCGGAGCCGGCAGCGCGCGGCGTTGCGCAGCGCCTGTATCGCGAAGTGGCGGACCTGCCGATCCTCAGTCCGCACGGTCACACCGACCCGCAGTGGTTCGCGGGTAACGAGCCCTTCACGAACGCGACCGAGCTGCTGCTCGCACCTGACCACTACCTGTACCGGATGCTCTACAGCCAGGGCGTCGATCTCGATGCGCTGGGCGTCGGCGCGCGCAACGGACCTTCGCCAGTCGATCCGCGCGCCGCGTGGCGCTCGTTCGCGCAGCGCTTCCATCTGTTTCGCGGCACGCCGTCGGCGCTGTGGTTGAACTACGTGTTCGCGAAGGTGTTCGAGCTGAAAGTGCGTCTCGAAGCCGACACCGCCGACGACTACTTCAACATCATCGGCGACAAGCTCACGCAGGAGACGTTTCGTCCGCGGCGCCTGTTCGAGCGCTTCAACATCGAAGTGCTCGCGACGACGGAGTCGCCCGTCGACACGCTCGATGCGCATCGCGCGATCGCGGGCAGCGGCTGGCGCGGGCGCGTCATCACGGCCTATCGCCCCGACGCTGTGATCGATGCCGAGCACGAGGCGTTCACGGCCTCACTCGAGCGGTTCGGCGAGCTGACGAACGAGGACGTGCTTTCGTGGCGCGGCTATCTGCAAGCGCATCGCGAGCGGCGCGCCGCGTTCGCGAAGGCGGGCGCAACTTCGACGGATCACGGTCATCCGACCGCCGCGACTGCGGACCTGTCGAGCCGCGAAGCGGAGCGATTGTTCGCGCGCATCACGTCGGGGAATTTCTCGAGCGCCGAAGCCGAGCTGTTCCGCGCGGCGATGCTCGTTGAGATGGCGCGCATGAGTCTCGACGACGGCCTCGTGATGCAGCTGCATCCTGGCGCGTTCCGCAACCACAACCGCTGGTTGTTCACGCACTACGGACGCGACAAGGGCGCCGACGTACCGCAACCAACGGACTACGTGCACGCGCTGCGGCCGCTGCTCGATCGCTTCGGCAACGAACAGTCGCTGACGCTGATCCTGTTCACGCTCGACGAGACCTCGTACAGCCGCGAGCTCGCGCCGCTGGCCGGGCATTATCCGATTCTCCGGCTCGGCCCGGCCTGGTGGTTCCACGACAGCCCCGAGGGCATGCGACGCTTCCGCGAGCAAACGACCGAGACTGCGGGCTTCTACAACACCGTGGGTTTCAACGACGACACGCGGGCGTTTCTCTCGATCCCGGCGCGGCACGATCTCGCGCGGCGCGTGGATTGCAGCTTCCTCGGCCGGCTCGTGGCGGAGCATCGGCTCGAAGAAGACGAGGCGGCTGAGATCGCGGTCGATCTTGCGTATCGTCTGCCCAAACAAGCGTACAAACTCTAGTCATCAGGATCCGCCCGTGTTCAAGAAGACTTATCACGCAACGCACCCCGACATGATGGCCGGCGCCAGCAATCAACAGCTGCGCGACCGCTATCTGGTCGATGGCCTGTTCGCGCCGGATGCAATCACGCTGAATTACGCGCACTACGAGCGCTTCGTGATCGGCGGCGTGATGGCCGCGACGCGCGCGCTGCGTCTGCCGGATCAGACCGAGCCCGCATCGGCAGCCGGCAAGCCGTTTCTCGAGCGGCGCGAGCTCGGTGTCGTGAACATCGGCAAAACGACCGGCCGCGTGACGCTCGACGGCAAATCGTTCGACCTCGCGCCGCGCGATGGGCTGTACGTGCCGATGGGTACGAAGGACGTCACGTTCGCGGCGGTCGCGACGGGTGCGCCCGCGAAGTTCTACCTGATTTCGACGCCAGCGCACGCGCGGTTCGAGCCCGCGCAGATTTCGATCGACAAGGCAGTGCCGCTGCAGCGAGGTGCGCTGGAGACCTCGAACGAGCGCACGATCTACCAGTACATCGTGCCGGCGACGTGCCGCTCCGCGCAGCTGCTGCTCGGCCTGACGATGCTCAAGCCCGGCAGCGTCTGGAACACGATGCCGCCGCATCTGCACGACCGCCGCTCCGAGGTGTATTTCTACTTCGACCTGGAAAGCCCGCCGGGCGACAAGTCCGAGCAGCGGGTGCTGCACTTCATGGGCGAGCCCGACGAAACGCGCAGCCTCGTGCTGCGTAACGACGAGGCTGTGATCTCGCCGCCGTGGTCGATTCACATGGGCGCCGGCACCCGCAGCTACAGTTTCATCTGGGCGATGGGCGGCGAGAACCTCGATTACACCGACATGAACGTGCTCGACATCTGCCAGCTCAAGTGACGCCCACCATGACCGTACCTTCGAACCCGGCCTCGAATCCGTTCTCGCTGCAAGGGAAGGTGGCGCTCGTGACCGGCGCCAGCACCGGGCTTGGGCAGGGCATCGCGATCGCACTCGCGCAAGCGGGCGCGGACATCGTCGGCGTCGCGCGCTCCAGCACCGCTGATGCCGAGCGCGGCGTCACTGCAGCGGGACGCAAGTTCCACGCGCTGCACGCCGACCTCGAGCGGCGGCACGAGCCGGCGCACGTCGTCGCACAAGCGATCAAGGTCGCGGGGCGCGTCGACATCCTGGTCAACAACGCCGGCACCATCCGCCGCGACGACGCGCTCACGTTCAGCGAAGAGGACTGGGACGTCGCGCTGAATCTCAATCTCAAGGTGCCGTTTTTCCTGGCGCAGGCGGTCGCGCGCGCGCTGGTGCAGGCCGGCCGCGGCGGCAAGATCATCAACATCGCATCGATGCTGTCGTTCCAGGGCGGCATCCGCACTGCGTCCTACACCGCAAGCAAGAGCGGCCTCGCGGGCATCACGCGACTGCTCGCGAACGAGTGGGCTTCGCGCGGCATCAACGTGAACGCGCTCGCGCCCGGCTACTTCGAGACCAACAACACCACGGCGCTGCGCACGGACGAGCAGCGTAACCGCGACATCGTCGGTCGCATTCCGGCGGGTCGCTGGGGCAAGCCGTCCGATCTCGGCGGCGCCGCGGTGTTCCTCGCATCCGCGGCCTCCGACTACGTGCACGGCACGATCATTCCTGTCGATGGCGGCTGGCTCGCGCGCTAGCGTTTTCCGAATAAGGCATTCCCTGAAAGACGTCAGGAGACGAAAAACTCTCTGTGATTTCCGTCACTTCGTGTGGCGACGCAGGGAGACGGGCGGCCGGCGGGCGAGTACGCTGTCGACCCGCAAACAGGAGGATGAGCGTGTTCCGGCGTGAGAGGAATCTGTTACTGGCGGTCGACGACGAGACCGATTTCCTGGAGCTGATCGAGCAGATCGGCGTCGGGATCGGCTGCGACGTGATCACTGCCGATACTGCCGCGAGTTTTCGCGAGCAGCTGGCGCGCCGCCAGCCGTCCCTGATCCTGCTCGACCTGCAGATGCCGGGCATGGATGGGATCGAAGCGCTGCGCTACATGGGCCGCCAGGGGGTCACGTCCGGCATCCTGCTCGCCAGCGGCATGGACCAGCGCGTGCTCGCGAGCGCGCGCCAGCTCGGCGACTCGCTCGGATTGAAGATGCTCGGCACTCTGCAGAAGCCGGCGATGCTCGAGGAGATCGAAACTTTGCTCGCAAAACACCTGGAACCCGGCGCGCGCATTTCCGTCGACGAATTGCGTCAGGCCATCGAAGAGCACGAGCTGCTCGTTCACTACCAGCCGAAGGTGCTGCGCGCCGGCGGCGACTGGCAGGTGCGCAGCGCCGAAGCGTTGGTGCGCTGGCGCCATCCGCGGCTCGGCCTGTTGTTCCCCGGCGAGTTCCTGCCGCTGGCCGAGCAGTCGGGACTGATCGTCGGCGTCACGGACTTCGTGCTCACCGACGCGATCCGGCAGATCGGTCACTGGCGGCAGCGCGGGCTCGATCTCGCGGCCGCGGTCAATCTCTCGCCGCGCCTGGTGCAGGACCTGGAGTTCCCGGACCGGCTGACGCGCATCTTCCGCGAATTCGACGTCGCGCCCGAGCAGTTGACGCTCGAAGTAACGGAAGCCGCGTCGCTCGACGACCCCGAGCTGGTGATGGACATCTTCACGCGCCTGCGCGTGAAAGGCGTCGGGCTGTCGCTCGACGACTTCGGCACCGGCACCTCGTCGCTGACGCAGCTCTACAAGATGCCGTTCAGCGAAGTGAAGATCGACGGCTCGGTGATCTCGGAGATCGCCACCACGAAGGCGGCGGCGACGATCGTGCGCGCGATCATCGACCTCGCGCACAACCTGTCGCTGACCGTTTGCGCCGAAGGCATCGAGAAGCCCGACATTTTCGAGTTCCTCGATCAGAGCGCGTGCGACGCCATGCAGGGCGACTTCATCGCCTCGGCGATGCCGGCGGCGGAGATCGAGAACTTCATCCAGGTGTGGAACGGCGCGGATCACACGCTCGTCCCGGTGATGCGGAAATAATCAGACCGCGCGTCGCAGCTTGTCCTTCGATTGCCGCAGCAGGTGCAGCGGCGCCGACAGCACGATGCGCGTGCCCGGGTTCGGCTCTTCGAAATTGATCGTGCCGCCCAGCATGCGCGCGCGGTACTCCATGATCTTCAGACCCATGCCGGGCGAGCGCTGCGCGAGGCCGGCCGAGAGCCCGATGCCGTCGTCGGCAATCGAGAGCTGGAGCTTGCGCCCCGTCGAACGCAGATCGATCGCAATCGTTTTCGCGCGCGCGTAGCGCGCCGCATTCGTCGTCGCTTCCTGCGCGATCCGATACAGGTGCGTCGCCGCGCCTTCTTCCAGATCCGGCAGCTTCGGGCTGCCGTTACCGAACGTGCACTGCAGGCTGTACATGTCCGTGCAGCGCGCCGCCAGATGCTTCAGCGCTTCGGGCAAGCCGCCGCGCTCCAGATTCACCGGAGCGAGGCCGCGCGCGAGCGAGCGCGTGCTCTGAATCGCGTGTGCGAGCAGGTCGGTGATCTTCGTGATCTGCGACGTGTACTGCGGCGCCTCGCGCGACAGCTGCACCTCCAGACCTTTCAGCAGCAGCGACAGACCGGTGAGCTCCTGGCCGAGGCCGTCGTGCAGGTCGCTGCCGAGCCGGCGCTGCTCGCGATTGGAGATCTCGAGGATCTCCTGCTCCAGCTCGCGCCGCGTCGTGACTTCCTGCACGGTGCACACGAGCCCCGAGACGGTGCCGTGATCGCGCAGGGGCACGTGCGTGAAATTGAACCAGCGGATCGAGCCGTCCGCCGCGATCCACGCGCGCTCCTGGTCGGTGAGCGGCCGGCCCGTGCGCATCGTCGTCGCGGCCTGCGCTTCGATGTCGGCGAGATTCTCGTCGCTGGAGATGTCCGCGAGCGTGCGGCCGAGCACCTGGTCGCGCCGCCGGTTGAGCGTGTCGAGCAGCGCCCGGTTCACGACCTTCACGCGATTCTCGGTGTCGACCGCGTAAATCATCTCGGGCAGGCTGTCGATCAGCGTGCTGAGCAGCACGCGCTGCTCTTCGAGAGCCGCCTCGGCCTGGCGCCGCTCGCGACGCTCGCGCGCCTCCAGCAGTGCGCGCATCACGACGGCCGGCAGACGCTGCAGCCGGTCCTTCAGCACGTAGTCGGTGGCGCCGCTCTTCAGCGCCTCGATGGCGCGCTCCTCGCCGAGCGAGCCGGAAACGAAGATGAAAGGAATGTCGGGGGAGTGCTGCAGCAGGATTTTCAGCGCAGCGAGACCGTCGAAACCGGGCAGCGTGTAATCCGCGAGCACCAGGTCCGGGGGCGCGCCGACGAGCGCCTCGCGGAAATCGCGCTCCGCGACGACGTGCCGCCAGTCCACGGCGATCCCGTCCTTCGCCAGCTGCAACTGGATCAGCTCGGCGTCGTTCGGATCGTCCTCCAGCAGCACGAAACGCAACGCTGCGGTCGTACCTTTCTTCATAAGATGCCGTCGAGCCTTCCGTCCGTGACCGGGAGCAACGCTATCACTGTGCAGCGCTCGTGGAAAATGAGGATTGCCCCCCACGGAGCGCACCGCAAGACTCGCCTGAGCATGTCTTCAGAGGATGAGATATGGCCGAACAGACCCGGATCGTAATCGTCGATGATCACCCGTTCGTCCGCGAAGGGCTGAAACAGCTGCTGGCGGGGCAGAACGAGTTCCTGCTGGCCGGCGAAGCGTCGTCCATCGCGGACGCGCGCACCGCAATTGCCTCGCAGAATCCCGACGTGGCCGTGGTCGATCTCGCGCTCGGTGCGGACGACGGCGTGGATCTGGTGCGCTGGATCCGCAGCTCGCACCCGAGCGTGCGCGTCCTGGTGCTGTCGATGCAGGACGAAGCGCTGTACGCCGAAAGGCTCCTGCGACTGGGCGTGAGCGGTTATGTCATGAAGAACGTCGCGGGCACGGACTTCCTTGGTGCACTGCGAAAGGTCGCCCGCGGGCAGCGCCACGTCAGCGCTGCCATGGGCGAAAGATTGCTGACACAGGTCGCGCGCGGCCGCGCTCCCGGCGCCGACGAAGATCCCGTCTCCGCGCTGACCGACCGCGAGCTGGAGGTGTTCCGCCTGATCGGCGAGGGCATCAGCACGCGCGAGATCTCGCAGCGCCTGGACCTGTCGATGAAGACCGTCGATGCGCACCGGCGCCACATGCGCGAGAAGCTCAACCTGCGCTCGACCAGCGAGCTGATCCGTTACGCCACCCAGTGGGTCTCCGACCGCGGTGGCGGGCCGGGCCTGAGCCACGGCTCGGCCTGAGGGCCCCGTTTCGATCGATCGGGGCGAAAGCCGGCAACGCGTTGTTCCGCCTGAAGGATTCGGCGAGCGAACCCGTTCGCAGGTTTGCACGATGACTGGCCGGTCGCGTGCGACATTAAGGGAATAGCTGATATCCCCTACACGGGGCCTCCAACACCATGCGGCGTGTCCTTCCGACCCCTGCCCGGTGCCTAGGCCTTGAGCGTTGCGACGAAAAAAACGGCGGTAAACACCGCCCCCGCGCCCGTGCCCACCGACCTGTCGTCGCCGGCTGCCTGGGCGAGCGAGCCCCTGCGCGAGCTCATCGCCTCCGTTCCCGACTACGTGCTGGTGCTCGACCGGCGGTTGCGCGTGCTGCTCGCGAACCGCGGCGTCGGCCGCCGTAGCGCCAAGGAGCTCGAAGGCCTCGCCGTCACCGAATTTTTCCCGCGCGACCTGCACCCGCAGGCGCTCGCAGCGATGCATCGCGTGCTCGCGACCGGCCAGGTCGACGGTTACTCGGCGATGCTCGACGACGGCGACGCGCGTCACTTCGATATCCGCATCAGCCCGATCCGCTCGCAGCAGCAGATCGTCGCGATCACGCTGATCGCTTCGGAGACCACCGAGCAGGTGCGCGCCGAGCGCGCCATCGCCACGCAGGCGCGCATGATCGAGTCGATGCTCGAAGGCGTCGCGGTCGTCAGCGACGAGGCGATCATCGAGATCACGAACCCGGCTTTCGACACGATGTTCGGCTACCGCCGCGGCGAGCTGATCGGCCGCGCGATGACGACGCTCGCCGGCTGGCCGTTCGAGCAGCCCGAGCGCTGGCGGCAGCTCGCGGGCGACCGCCACGGGCAGGGCTCGATGCGCGTGGAGTTCGACGGCTTGCGCGGCGACGGCAGCCACTTCGCCGCGGCCGGTCTGCTCTCGCGCTTCGACGTCGCCGGTCGCAGCCATTGCCTCGTGGTGCTGCAGGACGTGAGCGAGCGCAAACAGCTGGAGCGCGCAATCCTACAAGCGGTGAACCGCGAGCAGTACCGCATCGGTAACGATCTTCACGACGGTCTCGGCCAGGAGCTGACTGGCATCGCGTTGATGCTGCGCGGCGTCGCGGGGCGGCTTGCCAACGAGTACGCGCCGATCCTGCCCGAGATCGAAGGCATCACGCGGCTCGTGAACAACGCGATCGAAAGCACGCGCGCGCTGGCGCGCGGCCTGTCGCCGGTCAACCTCGAGCGCGGCGGTCTGCAGGACGCGCTGGAAGGCCTGGCCATGCATGCGGCAGAGCTGTACGGCGTGCAGATCGTGTGCACGCATCGGGTCAAGACGATCCGGCCGCTCGGCGCCGAGCTTGCGAATCACCTCTATCGCATCGCTCAGGAAGCCGTACGCAATGCGGTTCGGCATGGCCGCGCGCGGACTATACGACTGCACTTGCACGGCGCCCGCGCTAAGGTGCGGCTGACCGTCACTGACGACGGCACGGGTATGGCGGTCGACGCAGTGGACGCCGCCGGCATGGGACTCAAGATCATGCAGTATCGGGCGCGCATGCTCGGCGGCGAAGTCCGCTTCGAGCGGGTCGAGCCGCAAGGCACACGCATCGTGTGCGAATGTCCGCTGGAACCCCTGGCGCGGCCGGTCCGTGCGCGGCGCACCCGCCGCAGCGGCCGGCTCACCACGGCGGCAAGCTGACGCCGCCGGAAGACACTACAAGGAACAATTGCGAGGAGTGATGCAATGACCGTTGGCCCCTCTCTGTTCAAGACCGCGCACCGCCCCCCCGGCGGCGGCGTGGCGAAGGACCGCAAGCGACGCGTGCTGATCGTCGACGACCATCCGATCGTCCGCCAGGGCCTGCGCCGCCTGATCGAGGCCGAGGCCGATCTGGAGGTGTGCGGCGAAGCCGAGACCGCGCGCGAGGCGAAATCGCTGATCCGCGAGCTCGAGCCGGACGCGGTGATCGTCGACGTGTCGCTCAAGCAGGGCGACGGCCTCGAGCTGGTGAAAGACGCGCGCGCGCACTATCCGTCGCTGCCGCTGCTCGTCCTGTCGATGCATGACGAAGCGATCTACGCCGAGCGCATGCTCTCGGCCGGCGCTAACGGCTACATCATGAAGCAGGCAGCGTCCGATCAGTTTCTGGTCGCGCTGCGTCGCGTGCTCGACGGCGGCATCTACGTGAGCGAAGCCGTCGGCAACAGCATGATCGAGAAGTTCGCGTCCGGTGGCGCGTACATTTCCTCGAATCCTGTCGACAGCCTGACGAACCGTGAGCTGCAGGTGCTGCACATGATCGGCAAGGGTCTGTCGACGCGGCAGACGGCCGAGGCGCTCAACCTCAGCGTCAAGACAGTCGAATCGCACCGCCAGCGCATCAAGCGCAAGCTTTCGCTGCGCACCTCCGCGCAGCTGATGCAGTACGCGGTCAATTGGTACGCGGGCCGGGAGCCCGGACAAAAGCCTTGAACCAAGCCGGGATCGTCGGGCTCGTCATCGGATTGTTGCTTGCGGGCGTGCCGCTCGCCTGGCTGTTGCTGCGCGCGCGCCAGACAAAGAGCGGGCCGTCGCGCGGGAAAGATCTCGCCGCGACTCATCGGCGCAACACCGCGATCGTCGAAGGCGCGGGCGAGGGCGTGCTCGAGCTCGATAACGTCGGGCAGGTGCGCTACGCGAATCCTGCGGCCGCGAAGCTCCTCGGCTACGAAATCGAAGAGCTGCCCGGGCTCGACTATCGCGTCCTGATCAACACGCAGAGCGACGACGACAACCGGACCGATCCGGTGCGCCGCGTGCGGTACACGACCGACATCATGCGCGGGGTCGGCGCGCTGCTGCGGCGGAAGAACGGCCAGTTCCGGCCGGTCGAATATCGCATCGTGCCGGTCACCGAGCAGGGCGCGACCGTCGGCACCGTGCTCGTGTTCCACGACGTCGGCGAGCGCGTGCGGCTCGACAACCTGCTGAAGGACATGCAGACGACGGCGCGCATCGGCGGCTGGGAATACGACGTCGAGACCAAGAAGGTGCACTGGACCGAAGCGCTGTACTCGATCCACGACCTGCCGTTCGGCCAGCCGATCGAGATCGAGGCCAGCCGCGAGATGTTCCATCCCGAGGATCGCAAGAAGCTGATCGAAGCCTCGCAACAGGCGACCGACACCGGCGCCAGCAGCGATCTGCACCTGCGCCTGACCAGCGCGCGCGGCCGGCACCTGTGGGTGCGCATGATCATCAAAGCGGAGCGGCGCAACGGCAAGATCGTCCGCTTGCACGGCACGTTGCAGGACGTGACCGATCGCGTCGTCGCCGAGCGCCAGCTGCGCGAGACGCGCGACTTCTTCGAGCAGACGCTGAACGCGGTGCCGACGCCGATCAACTATTTCAACCGCGACTTCGTCATGACGTACGTGAATCGCGCGTTCGAGGAATGGGTGGGCCTGTCGGCGACGAAGCTCATCGGCAAGAGCCTGCGCGAGCTATTGCCGACCGACATGTTCGCGACGGTGATGCCGTACGTCGACAAGGTGATGCTCGGCGAGCGCGTGCACTCGCGCCACACCGGCATGCGTCACGGCATCATGCGCGAGTGGCAGAACCACTACGTGCCGCAGGTCGACGCGAACGGCGCGGTGCTCGGCTTCTTCTCGATCATCTACGACCTCACCGAGCAGCGGCGCCTCGAAGCGCGGCTGCTGCAGGCGCAGAAAATGGAAGCGATCGGCCAGCTCACCGGCGGTATCGCGCACGACTTCAACAACCTGCTCGGCGTCGTTATCGGCAACCTGCAGCTGCTCGAGCGCAGCGTTTCCGAGACGCCCACGCTGGCGCGCAAGGTCCACACAGCGATGCGCGCGGCAGTGCGCGGCGCGGATCTGACGCGTCGTCTGCTGGCGTTCGCACGCCGGCAGATTCTCGACCCGGTCGTGGTCGATGCGAACCGCCAGCTCTCGGGCCTCACCGAGCTCATGCAGCGCACGCTCGGCGAGTCGGTCGAAGTGCACATGGTGCAGGCGCACGACCTCTGGCACACGCGCGTGGACGCGGGCCAGTTCGAGAACGCGATCCTGAATCTCGCGATCAACGCGCGCGATGCGATGCCGGAAGGCGGCCGCCTCACGGTGCGCACGCGCAACATCTATCTCGACTCGATTTTCTGCAGCGACCACCCGGAGATCGAGCCGGGCGAGTTCGTGTCGATCAGCGTCAGCGACACCGGCGCCGGCATCGAGCCCGACGTGCTCAAGCGCGTGTTCGAGCCGTTCTTCACGACCAAGGAGTCCGGACGCGGCAGCGGCCTCGGGCTCGCGATGGTCGACAGCTTCGCGGAACAGGCCGGCGGCGTCGCGACGATCGAGAGCACGGTCGGCGAGGGCACGACGGTCACGATCCTGCTGCCGCGCTGCATGGAAGAGCAGAGCGCGCGCGAGGACACGATCGTCACCACCAAGCTTTCGCCGGGCGGCAACGAGACGATCCTGGTGGTCGAGGACGATGCCGATCTGCGCGAGACGGTTGTCACCGCATTGTCGCAGCTCGGTTATCAAGCGCTGTCGGCCGCGAACGCCAACGCGGCGCTGCGCATCCTGTCGGGCAGCGAGCACGTCGACCTGCTGTTTACGGACATCATGATGCCCGGCGGCATGCTCGGCCCGGCGCTTGCCAAGCGCGCGCGCGAGATGAGGCCGGAGATCCAGGTGCTGTTCACGACTGGCTATGCGGACGCCAGTGCGCTGGCCGGCACGTCCGGGCTGACGGCCGCGGACGTGATCACGAAGCCTTATCGCAACGAGGACCTCGCCATGCGCATCCGCACGGTGCTGGACAGGGAGGCGCGCGTTGCCTGAGCCAGGGAACAAGCTGCTCGTCATCGACGATCAGCCGGATCTGTGCGAATTCATTTCCGAAGCTGCGACCGGCCTCGGCTTCGAGTCCCTCGCGGTCACCGAGCCCGACGCGTTTCGCCGCGCCGTGCAGGATTTCCAACCGACTGTGGTAGTGCTGGACCTGCAGATGCCGGGTGCGGACGGCATCGAGTTGCTGCGCTATCTCGGCGAGCGCGGCAGTAAAGCCCAGGTGCTGGTCGCGAGCGGCATGGACCAGCGCGTCCTCGCCACCGCGCAGCAGATCGGCAAAGCGCAGGGCCTGACGATGCTCGGCGCGCTGCAGAAGCCGATCCTGCTCGCCGATCTCGAAGTCATGCTGCGTCAGTGCCTGCGCGCGGACTCGCCGATCAATCCGGCGGTGCTCACGGCGGCGCTCGATGCGCAGGAGATCCAGGTTCACTACCAGCCGAAGGCGACGCGCGTCGGCCCGAATCGCTGGATCGTCGAAGGCGTGGAAGCGCTCGCGCGCTGGCATCACCCCTCGCTCGGTTTCATCTCGCCGGCGCGCTTCATTCCGCTCGCGGAGAAGAACGGCCAGATCCGCCGCCTCACGGAGCAGGTGCTGGAAATGTCGCTGGCGCAGTGCCGGATCTGGGACGCGGCCGGCCTGCAGCTGTCGGTGGCGGTCAACCTGTCGCCGCAGCTGCTCAACGATCTCGCGTTCCCGGACCAGGTCGCGCGCATGGCCGCGCAGGTCGGCGCCGACCCGCGCCGGATCATCTTCGAGGTCACCGAGAGCGCCGCGATGTTCGATCCGGGCACGACCATGGACGTGCTCACGCGCATGCGCGTGAAGAACTTCGGCCTGTCGATCGACGACTTCGGCACCGGCTATTCCTCGCTGAAGCAGCTGTACCTGATGCCGTTCAGCGAGCTGAAGATCGACACCTCGTTCGTGCGCGACATCTTCGCGCACGAGGACGCGCGCACGATGGTCGAAACGATGGTGCTGCTGGCGCACAAGCTGCGCCTGACGTGCTGCGCGGAAGGCGTCGAATCGCAAGAGATCCTGGACTTCCTCGACTCGGTGGAATGCGACCGCGCGCAAGGCTATTACATCGGACGCCCGATGCCCGGCGACGCGCTGGAACGTGCAGTGCGGGAGTGGAACGCGAAGCAAGGGTGATCTGCGGAAAAGACGGGAGAGGAACGGAATATCTCTCGCCAAGATCGCCAAGAAGACAAAGAATTCCTTCTTGCGGATTTTTAAGCTCTGCTCCTCGCTTTTCCGGTCTTGGAGATCTTGGCGATCGTGGCGAGAGTCATTCCGGCTCTTCCTCCCCTCCGCAAACCCCCTTTACCCTCAAATCCGTGACAAACGGCCCCTTCTTGCCTTAAACCTGCCCCTGCCGCACGGCATCCAAAAGACAAACGCGAGAGGAGAGAGGCGATTTTGACGACCGGGGCCGCAACCCATAGTTCGGCACTGACTGGTGAGCGCTCGCCGCTTTCCGACACCGCGTTGGTGGCTGCAGCCCGCAAGGGCGACATGAAGGCTTTCGAGCGCCTGTATCGCCTTCATAGCGGCAAGGTCATGGGCCTGTGCCTGCGCATGACCCGCAGGCGCGACGTGGCGGAGGATTGCGTGCAACAGACTTTCATACGTGCGTGGCGGAGTCTCGCGGCCTTCGAGGGCCGTAGCGCCTTCGGCACGTGGCTGCACCGCATCGCCGTCAACGAAGTGCTCACGCACGAGCGCAACCACGGCACGCGAGCGGAGTCCGACGGCGAGGCCGTCGAGGACGCGCACGCTGCGCCGCTGGAGTCGCAGCGCGAATTCGATGCTGGCGCAGTGATGGACGTGGAGCGCGCGCTCGCGACGCTGCCGCCGGGCTCGCGCCACGTCGTCGTACTACAGACGGTTTACGGCTACAGCCACGAAGAAGTTGCCGAGATGCTCGGCATCGCGGTCGGCACGTGCAAGGCGCAATTGCACCGCGGCCGCCGCCTGTTGCGCGAGCGGATGGGTTTGCCGGAGATGAACGATGAATGAGTCCACCCAGTCCGGGCGCGACCCGCTGGACGAGGCGCTGGCCTCGCTGCCCGAGGACGTGACGCCGCAGCGCGACCTGTGGCCGCGGATCCGCGCGGAGATCGCCAAAACGCCGATCGTGGCGCCGGCGACGGCGAGCCCGGTGCAGTCGACGTGGTTTCGGCTCGCAGCCGCAGTCCTGCTCGTGGTCGTCACTTCGTTCGTCACGTACTACCTCACGCGCCAGTCGATGCCGCAGCCGATCGCGCGGACCACGCCCGAGTCCCTGCCGACCCCGCAAGTGAGCCCGCAGCCCGCGAGCTTCAGCTTCGGATCGGAGCGCCTGGGCGCTGGCTACAGGAATGCGCGCGCCGAGCTCGACAAGCGCTTTCACGAGCGCCTCGCCGCCTTGCCGACGGCCGATCGCGCGAAAGTCGAGAAGAACCTTGCGGACATCCGCCACGCGGCGGACGAGATCTCCGCGACACTCGCCCAGCATCCGTCGGATCCGCTGCTGCAGGATCTGTTGATGTCCACCTATCAGAGCGAGCTGCAGTTGCTCGCCAACGTAAGCGAGCTGCCAACTGCGGGCTCGATGAGGACCGATCTATGAGAGTGGTTGTTACGGTGGCCGCTGCGCTCCTGCTGGGGCACGCGGCGCGCGCAGATGAAGTCGACAAGAGCGCGCAAGCCGATCCCCGCGGCGAAGTCGTCATCAGCAACGTCGCCGGCGAGGTGCAGGTGACTGGCTGGGACCGCAACGAAGTGCACGTCAGGGCCGACTTGTCGGATGACGAGCAGCGGCTGGAGTTCAGGACCAGCGGCGCGCGTACGACCATCGAAGTGGTGCTGCCAAGGGGCCATAGCTACCGGGGCTCGACCGACCTGGTCGTGCAGGTGCCGCGCAACAGCTCGCTGACGATGACTACCGTGAGCGCCGACCAGACGATCAAGGACGTGCGCGGCATGCAGCGCCTGCAGGCCGTGAGCGGCACGATTCAGACGGAGCTGTGGAACGAGGACATCGAGGTCAAGAACGTGAGCGGCGAAGTCTACGTGCGCGGGCACAGCGGCAAGGGCACGCTGCGCGCCACGAGCGTGAGCGGCGGCCTGCGTCTGGAAGACATTGGGTCCGAAATGGAGCTGAACACGGTAACCGGCGACATGACAGTGCGCGTGGCTGAGCTTTCGAAGGCGCGGATCCGGACGACGAATGGCAACCTCGAGCTGCGTGCGGCGAAGGTGACCGACGACCTGCGCGTCGACGCCGAAGGAATCAATGGCGACCTGCGCTTCCGCTTCCCGCGCACGCTGGACGCCGAATTCGACATCTCGACCTTCAACGGCGACATCGACAACTGCTTCGGCCCGAAGCCGCACAGGACGAGCGAATACGGTCCGGGCAATGCGCTGCGCTTCAAGGAAGGCAACGGCGACGGCCGCGTGCGGATCAAGGCGCTGAACGGCACCGTCGAGATCTGCAACCGCTGAATGGCGCTATTGGCGGGGCGCCGGGCCTGCGGGTACGATCCATGCCGCATGACCCAGCCCGTAGTTTCACCGAGCGCAACGACGCAGGAAGCCTGGCGCATCCTGCTCGTGGACGATGAGCCTACGCAGCGGCTGATCATGGCGCGGCTGCTCAAGCGCGCGGGTTACAGCGTCGAAATTGCCGGCAACGGCAAGGAAGCGCTCGGCAAGATCGACGCCGGCGACTTCCAGCTGATGATCACCGACTGGGAAATGCCTGAAATGGACGGCATCGCGCTGTGCCGGGAGCTGCGCGCGACACCGGGCAAAGGTTACATCTACACGATCCTGCTCACCGCGCGCGACGCGATCGAGCACGTCGTGACCGGCCTGCAATCGGGCGCCGACGACTATCTCACCAAGCCCGTGATCGAGCCTGAGCTGATCGCGCGGCTCAGCACCGGCAAGCGCATCGTGACGCTGGAGCGCTCGCTGCGCACGGCCAACGAGGAAAACCGCCGGCTCTCGATCACCGATCCGCTGACCGGCGCCTACAACCGCCGCTATCTCACCGAGCAGCTGCCGCGGGAGATCGATCGCGCCGCGCGCTACGGGCGCCAGCTGGCGACGGTGATGTGCGACGTCGATCATTTCAAGCGCATCAACGACACGCAGGGCCACCTGGTCGGCGACGAGGCCCTGAAGTGGTTCGTCGGGCAGCTGCGGCACGGCGTGCGCGGCAGCGACTGGGTGGCGCGCTACGGCGGCGAGGAATTTCTGATCGTGCTGGTGGAGACTAACGTCGCCAACGCAGCGATAGCTGCCGAGCATTTGCGCGCGCAGGTCGCCGCGACGCCGTTCCCCGGTGTGGCCGGCGGACTCGCGGTGACGGCGAGCTTCGGCGTGGCGGGCTGGCAGAACAACGTGCCGCAGGGCTCGACGTTCGATGCGCTGGTCGCGCGCTGCGACGAAGGCGTGTACGCGAGCAAGGCCGCGGGCCGCAATTGCGTCACCGCCCGGCCGATGGACTAGCCCGAGCTTCGAGGACTCCCGATGCGACCCCTGCGAATCGCCGCCTACGTCGCGGCCGGCCTGATCGGCCTGATCGTCATCGCCCTGGTGCTCGTCGTCGTGTTCGTCGATCCGAACGACTACCGCGATGACATCGAGAAGATGGTCGAGCAGAAGACCGGGCGCGAGCTGACGCTCGGCGGCGATCTGAAGCTCTCGGTGTTCCCGTGGATCGCGCTCGAGACCGGCCCGGCCTCGCTCGGCGATGCGCCCGGCTTCGGCCCGGAGCCGTTCGTCTCGATCAAGGAAGCGCGCGTCGGCGTGCGGCTGCTGCCGCTCCTGCGCGGCAAGATCGAAGTCGGCAACGTCAAGCTCGACGGCGCGCGCATCCGGCTGATCACCGACCAGAGCGGCCGCGAGAACTGGGCGGATCTCGGCAAGAGCGAGGCGCCGCCGCCGCCGCAGGCGGCAAGCGGTCCGACGGAAATTCCGACGATCGCCGGGCTCGAGATCTCGGACGCGGCGGTCGTGATGGAGAACCGCAAGGAGAAGAGCCGGCGCGAGGTGCGCGACTTCCATCTGAAGACCGGCCGGCTCGCCTCCGGCGAGACGTTCCCGCTCACGCTCGAATTCGTGCTCGACCAGAACCGCTCGCTGGTCGTCAAAGTGAAGCTCGCCGCCGACGTCACCGCAGACCTCGAGCGCAACGCGCATCGTCTCGGCGAGCCCAAGATCGACCTCACGGTTTCCGGCCAGGGGTATCCCGCGGACGGCGTGCCAGTGCAGGTGCGCGCGAAATCGCTGGCAGCGGATGTCGGTCAGAAGCTGTACCGGCTCGACGGCTTAGGTCTCAAGACCACCTGGAAGAGCGACGGCTTGCCGGCCGCTGGCGTACCCGTGGCGTTCAACGCGAAGGATTGCAACGTGAACCTCGCGTCGCAGACGCTCGAGCTCGCGGGGCTCGAAGCGGACGCGGCCGGTGCGCGCGTCACGGGCAATCTCACCGGCGCGGAGATTCTCGATGCGCCGGCATTGAAGGGCTCGCTCAAGCTCGAGCCGATCTCGCTGCGCGAGTGGCTGCCGAAGCTCGGCATCCACGCGCCGAAGACGGCGGACCCGAACGTGCTGAAGCAGCTGAGCTTCGCGGGCAACGTGCGGCTCACGAAGTCATCGGCAGAAGTCGGCGACATCGTGCTGAAGCTCGACGACACGACCTTGCGCGGCATGCTCGGCGTGGCGGATTTCACCGCGAAGGCGCTGCGCTTCGATGTGAACATCGATCGCATCAACGCCGATCGCTATCTGCCGCCCGCGAGCGACCAGCCGAAGAAGGGCGCGCAGGAGCCGCCGACCGAAATTCCCGTGGACATGCTGCGCACGCTGAACGCGCGCGGCCAGATGACCGTCGGCGAGGCGAAATTTGCCGGCGTGACCTTCACCCGGCTGCGGCTCGGCGTGAATGCGCGCGACGGCAAGGTGCGCTTGTATCCGTCTGAAGCCGCGATGTACGGCGGCCAGTACCGCGGCGACATCGGTATCGACGCGACCGGCAAGCTCGCGCGCGTGACGCTCGACGAGCACGTCAGCGGCGTGAACTTCGCGCCGCTGTTCAAGGATCTGTTCGAGACGCAGCGCTTCTCCGGCAAGGGCAACGCGAACATCAAGCTGGCCGGTGAGGGCAAGAACAGCGACGACCTGATGAAGACGCTGGACGGCACTCTCGACTTCAACGTCGCCGACGGCGCGCTGGAGGGTGCGGACCTGTGGTACGAGATCCGGCGCGCGCGGGCCGTGCTGAAGCAGCAGGCAATTCCGGCGCGCGACGCCGGTCCGCCGCGCACGCCGTTCAGCGCGCTGACCGGCACGGGCACGATGAACGACGGCGTGCTGAAGAACAACGACCTGAACGTCGCCATGCAGTACCTGAAGGTGACGGGGCAGGGCGCCGTCGACCTGCCGCGCAGCTCGCTGGACTATCGGCTGGTCGCGAACGTGCTGAAGATCCCGCGCGAGGGCGCGGACGCGACGCAGATGCAGGACATGGTGGACGCGCAGATCCCGGTCAAGGTCAGCGGCTCGCTGAGCGATCCCAAGGTGCGGCCTGACCTGGAGAACTACCTCAAGGGTGAGGTGAAGAAGAAGGTCGAGGAGAAGCTCAAGGACAAGCTCGGCGACAAATTGAAGGATATTTTCAAGAAGAAGCAGTGAGGAGTCGGGCTCTCGGCCCGACCTGCGCAGAACAGGGAACCGGGGTGAACGCCGGGCGTCTGTTTAGGCACGTACAGGCAGAAATACCTCGCATCGCGTGCCCGCATTTGTTCATGAGCCGTTCAGTTCCCGCCGCCGCCCTGCTCGCCGCCGTCTCGCTCTGGTCCGCCGCGGCGGGCGCATTCGAGATCGAGAAGAGCGAGACGCGCTACGCGGATCGCCGTTATCAGTGCGAGCTGAGCGTCAAGCTCGATGCGCCGCCCGACCAGGTCGAGGCCGTGCTGCGCGACTACGAGCGCTATCCGTCCCTCGATACGCGCATCCTGCAGGCGCGCGTGATCGAGCGTCCCGAACCGAACGTGGTGGTGCTGGAAACGACGGTGCGCGTGTGCTTCGTCTGGTTCTGCCGCAACGTCACCCGCGTCGAGCGCGTCCGGGAGTCGGAGCACGCGCTGGCCGCCACGACGGATCCGAGCCGCAGCGACGTGAAGTTCGGCGAAACCAGCACGCAGCTTGCGCCGGGCGCGGACGGCGGCACGCTGGTCCACTATCGAACCAGCATCCAGCCCGGGTTCTGGATTCCTTCCGTGGTCGGCCGCCGCTGGATGCTGCGCACTCTCGAGGACGCCACGGGCGACCTCTTCATGAACGTCGAGATGCGCGCGAAAAAGGAAGCGGAACAAAAAGCGGCCAGCAACTAGAGGCTGCTGGCCGCTGGGGGATTGCTCGAAGAGTCGGGCTGCAGGCCCGGCCTACAGCGCAGTTACTTGCCGTTCGAGGAGACCTTCACCGGGTCCGAGCCGATCGGCGTCAGCTCGCGGAACTGCACGACGCCGTACAGCATCTCGTCGAACGACTGCTCGCCCCACGGCACGGTGCGGTTCGGATCCGGGTTCGCCGGGTTCTGCGACGAGTTGTCGTAGACCGTCGTGTGCACGATCTTCGTGCCGGCCGGCACCTGCTTCGGCGTCTTCAGCGTGTACGTCGTCTGCCAGTTGAAGTCGTACTTCGGCACCGACAGCAGCGTCTCCTGCTTGCCGTCCGGATAGATCGCGACGAACTCGGAAGCGCGGCCGCGATAGTGCGCGTGCGGCGTGAGCCGATAGATGATCATGTCGCGCGGGAACTGCTGCGTGATCGTCTCGGCGTGCTCCTTGGTGTTCGGCGGAATCTTCAGGTTCGGATTCGCCAGCGCCACGGTCTTGAACTCGTACGTCGGCGCCGAATCGCGGAAGTACAGGCCGAAGCGCGTCACGTCGTGCGCGGGCTTGCCCGAAGTCGTGTAGTGCACCTGGAACGCGAACGCGTGGTCCTTGCGCACCAGCACGCCCGTGTCCTGCGGATACATCGTCGGGCCGTTGCCGGGCACGTACGCGCCGAGCGACGGGCTGGACGCCTTGATCATGCGCATCCGCTCGTCGGCGATCTTCGGGTCGTACACGCCGACGATGACGTGATGGACGACCGTGCGCTCGCCGGGGATCACGTCGGTCGCGCGCACCCACACGTCGCGGCCCAGGGTGTTCGGGACCACGTAGCGCTGGTAGTCGACGATGCCGCTGGCGGGCACGTCGTACGGCGGCACTTCGATCACCACGTCGGGCTTACCGAACGCCCACTCGCTCCACGTCTTGTGCAGGTCGGCGAGCGGATCCGGACCCTTGCCGCGCGGCGCGCCGGCTTCGATCCAGTGCACCAGCGTTTCCTTCTCCGCGGTCGTCAGCGAGCGGTCGCCATCCCACGTGCCGACGTGCGGGTCCGCATGCCACGGCGGCATGCGCTTGGTGCGCACCACTTCGCGGATCATCGGGGCGAAGCCCTTGATCGTGTCGTAGTTCGCCATCTGCCACGGGCCGATGCCGCCGGTGCGGTGGCAGGTGACGCAGTTGTCGATCAGCATCGGCGCGATCTGCTCGGCGTACGAGATCTTCGCGCCGTCCCTGGAAGCATTCGCGAGCTTCACCGAGCAGCCGCGCGCGGCAACCTGCGCCTTCTTCACGGGCTGGCCGGCCAGCACGGAGTCGAGCGCGGAGGTCAGCAGCGCGTTCCCCGACTTGGCCTTGTCGAGCGGACCGCGATACGCGATCTTCCAGCCCTTCGGATCGATCACCAGCACTTCGCCGGCGTGCGCGAGCTGCAGCGACTCGCTGACCAGGTGCGTGTCGTCGATGAGCACCGGGATGGTCGCGCCCTTGAGCTTCGCGGCGACTGCATCGCGGTCGTCCTGCGTGTTGATCATCAGGAACTCGACGCCGCGGCCGGAGTAGCTGGCCTTGGCCTGCTCCAGCGCCGGCAGCGCAGCACTCACGGCGGCGCATTCGTCGTCGTGCGTCATCAGCACGACGGCCTTGGCGTCCGAGAGGTAGTAGAGGTCGTGATACTTGCCTGCCTGGTCGAGCAGGGCGAAGTTGTCGACGTGATCGATCGGAGCGGTCGCTCCGGCAGAAGTCGCCCACAGCACTGCTGCGACCGCGGCTGCCATGCACTGAACCGAACGCATACTCAACTCCCCAGAGTGGAAAGCGTGGAAAGACCGTAAACTAGTCCTTTGCACTACGACGCCAATGCTAGTCCAAGGGTTGCACTGGCTGGGGATCAGCTAAGGATCGCCTAAGTATTGCCCTAGGGGATTACCTGAGCCGGTGCCGGTGAACACCGCGACGAGCGGGCGCACGTGGTGCGAAGCGCGACGATTGTGCGCAATCCGCTGTCGCCCTTGCTTGTATGAAACTGGCGCCGATACAAATCTATGCATGCGATCGCCTGGTGATTTCCGCCGGGCCGGGCCGCGAGAACTCGAGCCATCGCCACTTCGGCGCGATCGTCACGATCGCACCGGACGCGCCGGTCACGCTTATGTCGCGCGATGCGGAGCCGATCGTGTCCCAGGCCTCGGTCGTCGCGCCGAATGCGTGGCATCGCATCGATGCGCGCAACGCGTGCACGGTGACCTTGCTGCTCGGCGCCGATCATCCCTGGTTTCGTTACCTCAAGCCGCTGCTGAGCGGCGAGCCGATCGTGAAGCTCGACTTCGCGGTGCTCGACGGCCGCTCGATCCCGTGGCAGGCGCTGTTCGAAGGAACGTGCGATTGCGGCGAAGCGCAGCGCGCCGCGCAGACGATTCTGCAGGCGTTCGGCGGCCTCGACGCGCCGCTTCACGAGCTCGACGCGCGCATCGAGGAAGTGTTGCAAATCTTGCGTGACGCGGTGACCGACGCGCCGACGCCCGACGAGCTCGGCCGGCGGGTCGGACTTTCCGGCTACACGCTCATGCGGCGCTTCAAGGCCCAGCTCGGCGTGCGCATCCGAGAGTACGTCCTGTGGCGGCGGCTGATGGTCGCGCTCGAGCTCGTCGATGGACGCAGCACGATCGCCGAGATCGCGCAACGCACCGGCTTCTACGATCAGGCGCATCTCACGCGCACTGCGCGGCGCATGGTCGAGCTCGCGCCGTCGTTCGTGAACGACTTCAGCCAGACGCGCGTACACGTGTGTCGCCAGTAATGTCTGTAGCGGCACCGCTGCTCGCGTGGTTCGATCGCGCGGGACGCAAGCATCTGCCGTGGCAACAGGATCGGACGCCGTACCGCGTGTGGGTGTCCGAGATCATGCTGCAGCAGACGCAGGTCGCGACGGTGCTCGGCTATTACGAGCGCTTCATGCAGCGGTTTCCCGATGTTCGCGCGCTCGCTGCCGCGCCCGTCGATGAAGTGCTGCACCTGTGGACCGGTCTTGGTTATTACGCGCGCGCTCGCAATCTCCAGCGCGCCGCGCAGCTGATCGTCGCCGAGCATGGCGGCGAATTTCCGGAGACGATCGAGGCAGTGCAGGCGCTGCCCGGAATCGGTCGCTCGACTGCGGGCGCGATTCTCGCGCTCGCGCGCGCGCAGCGACATCCCATTCTCGACGGCAACGTCAAGCGCGTGCTCGCGCGTTACTTCGCGATCGAAGGATTCCCGGGCGAGCGCGCGGTGGAGAAGACGCTCTGGTCGCTCGCCGATGAATGCACGCCTGCCGAGCGCGTCGCCGACTACACGCAGGCGATCATGGATCTCGGCGCGACGTTGTGCGTGCGCTCGCGCCCGCTGTGCGCAGCGTGTCCGCTCGCGGAGCACTGCGTCGCGCGCATCCAGGGCCGGCAATCGGTGTTGCCTGCGCCGCGTCCCAAGAAGATCCGTCCACAGCGAACCGCGTACGTCGTGCTCATGGTTCGCGAGGACGGTGCAGTGTTGCTCGAGCGCCGTCCGCCCGCGGGAATCTGGGGCGGACTGTGGACGCTGCCGCAATTCGACGAGCGCCAATCGATTCCGGGCGCTGTCTCGTTGCCACCGTACTTTCACTCCTTCACGCATTTCGATCTCACGCTCCATCCGCTGCTCGTCCGTGCGATGCCGACACCTGCGCTCGCCGACGACGACCGGTATCGCTGGTATGACCCCGCACAACCGGCGAGAATCGGTCTCACCAAGCCCACGGTCGATCTGATCCGCGCGCTATGAACGTCACTGCACTCACCGCACCTGCTGCGAGCAACTGGAAGCGACTTGGCTGGGTCCTGCTGCTGCTCGGCGCGCTGTTCGCCGCCGGCAATGCCGTGATGTTCATGCTCGTGCCGGAGCTTGGCAGTCCGAGCATCAAGAGCCGCTTCTTCGGCACCGCGCTCGCAGGCTGGGCGCACACGATGGGCGGCGCGGTCGCGGTGCTGATCGGACCGTTTCAGCTGATCACGAAGATCCGGAAGACCTGGCCGCGCGTGCACGTATGGATGGGGCGCACCTATCTGCTCGCGGTGCTCTCGGGCGCGTTGGGCGGACTGTACTTCGCACCGAACGGCGATGCGGGTGTGTTCGGCAATATCGGGTTCGCCACGCTCGCGATCTTCTGGCTCTACAGCGGCGCGCAGGCGTACCTCGCGATCCGTCGTGGCGACGTGCAGACGCATCGGCGATGGATGCTGCGCAACTACGCGCTGACTTTCGCGGCCGCGACGCTGCGGATCCAGCTGCCGCTGATGATCATCGGCGGCCTGTCGTTCCAGATCGCCTACACGACAGTTGCGTGGAGCTCGTGGGTGCCGAACTGGCTCGCAGTGGAGTGGTGGCTGCGCCAGCGCAAGGCGGTGGCGCGATGACCAAGGACGAGATCCTGGCCTACGTGCCGCCGGCCGCGCAGATGCTCGGGCGCGAAGTCGTCGAGATCGACCAGGTGAAAGGCGGCGCGGTGCTGCGCTTTCGCGCGCAGCCGGAGTTCCTCAATCGACATGGCACGGTGCAGGGCGGCCTGCTGTGCGCGATGCTCGACTCGTCGACCGCGCTGGCGCTTTACGCCGTGCTGCCGGCGGACTCGACGGCACTCACCGCGAATCTCAACGTGTCGTTCCTGAAGCCGGCGAAGCTCGGCCTGTTCACGGCGACCAGCCGGCTGGTATCGCGCGACGAGCGCAACGCGGAAACCGCCGGCGAGCTGCGCGACGAGGACGGCCTGCTGGTCGCGACGGCAACTGCCCGCTTGCGCATCGTGTGGCGCAAGGGTTGAATGACGGCATGGCCAGAACAGTGAAATGCGTGGTGCTCGGCGTCGAGGCGGAAGGCCTGGACTACGCGCCTTATCCCGGCGAGCTCGGGCAGCGCATCTACGAGAACGTCTCGAAGGAAGGCTGGCAGCGCTGGCTCAAGCACCAGACGATGCTGCTGAACGAGTACCGCCTGACGCCGATCGACCCGAAGGCGCGCAAGTTCCTGGTCGAGGAGATGGAGAAGTTCTTCTTCGGCGGCGGCTCGCAGAAGCCGAAGGAATTCGTGGATCCGGACAAGCAGTCAGGCTAAAGCTGCTGCGCAGGGATGCGCGAATGGCGCGGGCGCAGGATGCGCTGGAGCGGCCTGACTCTCATCCGGTCTTCCTGGCCGGCTCCTCCAGCCCGAACTCCGTCCGCAACCCCTCGCACACGCGCGCGAACTCCGCCGCGACTTTCTCCAGCTCCGCGCGCCAGTCGCCCTGCTGGCCGGACTTCGCCCGCGTTTCCAGGTCGAACGACAGCGTCGCAAGATTGTTGACGTGCAGGTTGGCCGCTGCGCCTTTCAGCTTGTGTGCCGCGCGGCCGATCGCCGCCGCGTCGCCGAGCTCGACGGCAGCGCGCAGCTCCTGCAGCGTCTCCTCGCCGCCGGACAGGAACGCATTGACGAGCTCGACGATGAATGCCTCGTCGTCTCCCGCGACGTCAGCGAGGCGCGCGCGAATCGCCTTGTCGCCGCTGTCGACGGCTGCTGCCGCTGCGGTCGTGGGCGCGCCTGCGGGAGGCGCCTCGCCGTCCGCGCGACCCATGAAGCGATCCAGTACGTCTTGCAGCCGCGAGATGTCGAGCGGCTTGGTCAGATAGTCGTCCATTCCAGCCTCCAGGCACCGTTCGAGCGTGCCCATCATCGCGTTGGCCGTGAGCGCGACGATCGGCGTGCGCCGCGTCGCAGCGGTTTCCAGCTCGCGGATGCGCCGCGTCGCTTCCAGTCCGTCCATGACCGGCATCTGCATGTCCATCAGGATGAATGAATAGCGGTCGCGCCCGAACGCATCGACCGCCTGCCGGCCGTCGCCGACGACGTGCACTTCGCAGCCGAGCCGCTCGAGGAAGCGGCGCGCGACGCGCTGATTGATCGCATTGTCCTCGACCAGCAGCACCTGTCCCGAGTACTGGCGCTTGACCTCGCTCGCGACGAGCGTGCCGCGCGTGATGATCGGCTGGCTGTGCATGTGCCAGTCCTCGGCGGCGTGCGAGAGCGCGCGATTCAGGCAATCCAGCAGCTCGCGCGTGCGCACGGGCTTCGTCAGGTAGGCCGAGAAGCCGATCTCGGCGAAGCGCTGCATGTCGCCGGAGCGGTCGAGCGAAGTCAGCAGTATCAGGCGCGTCGCCGGAATGTCGGGCGCCTTCACGATCTGCTCGCCGAGCATCGCGCCGTCCATGTCCGGCATCTGGAAGTCGAGCACGACGGCGTCGAACGGTTTCGGGCCCGGGTCGCGCAGAATCGCCAGCGCGCGCATCGCGCTCGAGGCCGTCTCGACTTCGTAGCCGGCATGCTTGAGCTGACTCGCGAGCACCTGGCGATTGGTTGCGCTGTCGTCGACCAGCAGCACGCGGCGGCCTTCTGCATTGCTGTCGACGCGCGGCTCGCTATCGCTGCCGACGACGGATTCGAGCGGCAGCGTGAACCAGAACGTCGAGCCCTTGTGCAGCTGGCTGTGCGCGCCGACCTGGCCGCCCATCATTTCGACCAGCTTGCGCACGATCGAAAGACCGAGGCCCGTGCCGCCAAAGCGGCGCGTCGTGGAGGAGTCCGCCTGGGTGAACGGTTGGAACAGGCCGTCGAGCGATTCCTGCGGAATGCCGATGCCCGTGTCGCGTACTTCGAAGTGCACCAGCGCGCGGCCGTCCTGGCGGCCGACGCAGCACACTTCCAGCACGACTTCGCCGCTCGGCGTGAACTTGATCGCGTTGCCGACCAGGTTCAGCAGGCACTGGCGGATGCGCTGCGGATCGCCGAACACGCGCTGCGGCACTTCCGGGCGCACGTTGACGACCAGCTCCAGGCTCTTGGCGGCGGCCTGGAACGCCATGATCGAGCCGACGTCGTCGACGTTCGAGCGCAGGTCGAGCTCCAGGTTCTCGATGTCGAGCTTGTTCGCTTCGATCTTCGAGAAGTCGAGAATGTCGTTGAGGATCGTCAGCAGCGAGTCGGCGCTGGCGCGGATCGTCTCGGCGTAGTCGCGCTGCGCGCGGTCGAGGCCGGTCTCGAGCAGCAGGCCGGTCATGCCGATGATGCCGTTCATCGGCGTGCGGATCTCGTGGCTCATGGTCGCGAGGAACGTGCTCTTGGCGCGGCTCGCCTCTTCGGCTTCCTGCTTCGCCATGACCATCGCTTCGCGGCCCGCGCGCTCGTCGGTGATGTCGCGGATCGAGCCGGCCAGCCACAGCGGCCGGTCCTCGGTGTCGCGCTCGGCGGAAGCGCGCGAGCGCACCCACAGCCACTCGCCGTTGCGCATGCGCAAGCGATACTCGACGTCGTAGGGCAGGCCGAACGTGAGGTGATCGCCCATCGCTTTGCCGACGATCTGGCCGTCCTCCGGATGGATGAACGTCTCGATCTTGCCGTCGGCGTCGTTGTCGTTGGCGCTGTAGCCGAGCATCTGGCGGAAGCGCGGCGAGTACCAGGTCTCGCCGGTGCGCAGGTTGAATTCGAACAACGCGTCCTGCGTACCGGACACGGCGCGCTGGAAGCGCTCCTGCGCCTCGCGCAGGTCGGCGGACTGCCGCGCGATTTCCTGCTTCGCCAGCTCCTGGTCGGAGGCGTCCCAGTCGATGCCGAGCACGCGCACCGGATGGCCATTCTTGTCGCGCATCACGCGCGCATGGCACTGGATGTGACCGACCGTGCCGTCCTTGAACAGCGCGCGGTAGCGGTACGAGAACAGCTCGTCCTTGCTGGTCAGCACCTTGGTGAAATGCGCGACCCAGCCTGCGCGATCGTCGGGGTGCACGTACTTGTCGGTGTACTCGGTGCCGCGGAATTCGCGCGGCGCGCCGAGGCGCTCGATGAACGGGCTGTTCGCGTCGATGCGCGTGATGTCTTGCTTGATGTCCCACTCCCACACCGACAGGCCGCCGGCGTCGTTCGCCATGCGGATGCGCTCGACCATGCGGCGGTTCTCGGCCTCGGCGGCTTCGGCGCGCTCCAGCGCCTCGCGCAATCCCTGCGTTTCGGCGCGCGAGCGCACCGCTTCAGCGAGTGCGAGCGCCTCCGCCTGCGACTTGCGCATGTTCGCCGAGCCGAAGAAGCCGGTTGCGAAGATCGCGAACACGGCGACCGAGTGG
>DASYRK010000028.1:0-8812 GCA_036004505.1 Steroidobacteraceae bacterium | reverse complement strand
ACCAGGCCGCGGCGCTGATGGCAGGCATAGGCGACGATGTGGAAGGCTACGACATGCCCGGCGTGCGCGGTGGAATTGCCGCCGCACGTCTCGCAAGAGGGTATGACGCTGAGTCGGCGCACGTACTCATGCGTGTAATCCTCGACGACCTCATCGATCATGACGCCCGCTTCAACTCTCGTGACGAGCACGAACGTTCTGCGCTCGAACGTAGCGGCGCCCGCGAAGAGCTCCGCATGCTCGGAGCGGAGTGCATGCGTCGTGCGCAAGCCACCGACGGCGAGGCCGCAGCCAATTGGTACGCCGCAGCCAGCGATTTCTATCTGCGCGCGGGCGATCGCGAGCGAGCGCGCGAACTCGCAAGGGATGGAATGCCGTATGTGCCCGCGTCAGTGCGTAAGGCCGCTGGCTGGCTCACGGGCGTCGACAAGAATGACCCGACTGCGATGGCCATCGCCGCGCAGGGAGAGGGGACGGCACCGGTGATCGCCTTGTATCGGACGGGCGCCATCGAAGAAGCGCTGAAGACTCGCTACCTGACGGGCAAGGACCGCTATTTCAACGCCGAACGCGCCGGTGAGAAGAAGGACCCACAATGGGTGCTCGACGACGGCTTGGGGTCGTACATCAGTTCCATGTCGTATGAAGCGACTTACAGCACGAACCGCGAGTTGCAACAACGCGCCTACGATGGCTTGGTGCGCAGCTGCGGGAAGCCTTTAGCGGACTGCTTCCGCGACACGCTACGCGAGAGTGCGCACGTAGCTGCAGGGATGGGCGATGAGCGACGCATGAAGGAAGCGCTGGCGGCGGCGGCGCGGCAGCTGGACAAGGGGACCGAGCAAGGCTTCCCGGCGCTGTACATCGCCGGTCCGTGGGCGCATTGCGAGGAGGTGCTGCGCGCCGCGAAGCGTCCCGCTACGAATTGATTCAAGTCTTCTGCTGATAGACCTGGATAAGGTTCCCGCACGTATCGGCGAAGATTGCGAGGATGACGGCGCCGGCATGCGTCGGCTCGATCGTGAAAACCACGCCCTTCTCCTTCAGCCGCTGCACTTCACTGCGGATGTCGGCGCTCTCCAGCGCAGTGCACGGAATGCCGTCCTGCATGAGCGCAGATTGATACGCGCTCGCGGCCGGATGTCCGTTCGGCTCCAGCACGAGCTCCAGATCGTCCGGACCCTCGGGCGATACGACGCTGATCCAGCGCGCGCCGCCGACGGGAAAGTCCTGCTTCTTCCTGAAGCCGAGCACGTCGGTGTAGAACCGCAGCGCTTTCTCCTGATCGTTCACAAAGATGCTGTTCAGCTTGATCCTCATTGAGACACGTCCTCGCCGATTTGCCAGGCGCCGAGCATTGCTCACGGCCTGCGCAATGTCTTCTCGAAAATTGCGATTGCGTCGGGCCCGCCCATCCACAGCAGGCACATCGGTGGATGCGGCGTCCAATCCGCAATGTAGATCGAGCGGCGCAGGCCCCGTTGGTAAGCCGCGGGCGAGAGGCCGAGCTTTCGCGTGAACAACGCGCTGAACGATCCCAGGCTGTTGAAGCCGACGTCCAGGCACACGTCGGTCACCGAGTGACCCCGCGCGAGGAGTCTTTGCGCAGTGGTCAATCGCTCCCGGGTTCGGAACTGGTGCGGCGTTTCACCGAACACGGCCTCGAACCGGCGGATGAAGTGAAACGACGACAGGCTCGCCTCGCGCGCTGCATCGCTGATCGAGACGTGCGCGGACCGGACGTCCGCAAGCAGGTCGCGGGCGCGGCAGAGTTGGCGGAAAGCTCTGGTCCTCACCGCCTGAGAAAAGCCGATCTTTCGTTCTTTGTCCAGTACGAGGCAAACTGTCGCACAACGAACTCATCGAGCCCACGAATGACATCACGGAGCCTCCTGTCCCTCATCGCCCTACTCGGCGTTTCCCCTGCCTTCGCCGCCGAGATTTCCGGCCCGATCGACCCGGAGCGCATCTCGCAGACGGTGAAAGTCCTGGCCGCGGACGAGTTCGAAGGCCGCGCGCCCGGGACGCCGGGCGAAACGAAGACCGTCGAATGGATCACGCAGCGATTCCGCGAGCTCGGTCTCGAACCTGCCGGCGAGCGCGGCGGTTGGACGCAAGCTGTTCCGCTCGTGCGCACGCAGATCGGTGCGCCCGCGACGATGAGCATGACGATCGAAGGGAAGGAACGCGCGTTCACGCAGAGCACGGACATCTACGTCAACACCGTCCGCAAAGTCGACCGCGTGTCCATCAAGGGAGCGCCGATAGTGTTCGTGGGCTACGGCGTCACCGCGCCGGAGCGGCAGTGGGACGACTACAAGCAGGTCGACCTGCACGGCAAGGTCGCTGTGTACCTGGTCAACGACCCCGACTTCTATGCGAAGCCCGGCGAGCCGGTCGCGGGCCGCTTCGGCAACCGGCGCATGACCTACTACGGCCGCTGGATGTACAAGTACGAAGAAGCCGCGCGGCGCGGCGCCCTCGCAGCGCTCATCGTTCACGACACTGAAGGCGCCGGCTACGGTTGGCCGACAGTCGTGGCGCCCGCCGGCGAAAACTACGACATCGTGCGCGACAACCCCAATGAGCGGTTGCTCCTGCAGGGCTGGCTCGCAAGTGCATCTGCGAGCGAAGTGTTCAAGTCTGCCGGCCTGGATCTCGCCGCATTGAGCGAGCAGGCACGGCGCGCCGATTTCAAGCCGGTCGAACTGAAGAACGTCCGCTTCAATGCAGATCTGCCCGTGACGTCGACGCTCGCGGAGAGCCGCAACATCCTCGCGAAGATCCCGGGCAACAAGCGTCCCGACGAAACGATCATGTTCGCGGCGCATTGGGATGCGTATGGCATCGGTCCGCCCGATGCACAGGGTCGCAAGATCCGGCCGGGTGCGAATGACGATGCGCTCGGCGTCGCGGGTGTGCTGGAACTTGCGCGTGCGTTCAAAGCGGGACCGCAACCCGAGCGCACGCTGGTCTTCGCTGCGTGGACCGCAGAGGAGCGTGGACTTCTCGGGTCGCTGACTTACGCCGCGAAACCGCTCTACTCGCTGGAGAGGACTGTCGCGAACCTGACTCTGGACATCCTGCAGACCGCAGGCCCCGCGAAGGACGTGCTGCTCGTGGGTCCGGGACAGAGCGATCTCGAAGACGATCTCACTCGTGCGGCAGCTGCGCAGAATCGCGTCGTCACACCGGAATCGCTGCCCGAACGCGGACTCTTCTATCGCGCCGATCACTTCCCGCTCGCGCGCACCGGCGTGCCCGTGCTTCTGCTGATGGGCATCAGCGGCCCGGCGGATCTGCGCGAGGGCGGCCGCGAAGCCGGCAATCGCTGGCTCGAAGGCTACATGCGCTGCTATCACCAGCCGTGCGACGATTGGAATGCGAACCTGGATTTCCGTGGCGCCGCGCAGGACGTCGAGCTCTTCTACTCCATCGGCAAGGTCCTCGCGAGCTCCACGCGCTGGCCGCAGTGGCGAACCGACTCTGAATTTCACGCAGTGCGCGCGAAGTCGGATGCCAAGCGACACTGAGCAATCAGAGGTTCTCATGCTCGGCGGGCGCGAGGTCGCGATCTCGCACCCCGACAAAGTCCTGTTCCCGAAGGCAAAGCTCACCAAGCTCGATCTCGCGCGCTACTACGTCGCTGTGGCAGAGGGAGCGCTGCGCGGCGCCGGCGGTCGGCCGAACATGCTCGTGCGCTTTCCCGACGGCGTCGAAGGCGAGCACTTCTATCAGAAGCGCGCACCCAAGAGTCGTCCGCCGTGGATCGAAGTGGTCGAGCTGCGCTTCCCGTCAGGCCGCGGCGCTGAGGAAGTCGTGCCGCGCGACGCAGCGGCACTCGCGTGGCTTGCGAATCTCGCTTGTCTCGAACTGCATCCGCATCCCGTGCGCGCCGAAGACCTCGAACATCCCGACGAGTTGCGCATCGATCTCGATCCCGTGCCGGGAGTGACGTGGCGGCAGGTGCAGGAAGTCACCGCGGTTTCGCGCGCCGTTCTGACTGACTTCAACCTGGTTGGATGGCCCAAGACATCGGGCTCGCGCGGCATGCACATCGTCGTGCGTATCCAGCAACGCTGGGAGTTCGATGAAGTGCGCCGGGCCGCGCTCGCAGTCGCACGCGAAGTCGAGAACCGCGCACCGACGCTCGCCACCAGCAAATGGTGGAAGGAAGAGCGCCACGGAGTGTTCGTCGACTACAACCAGAACGCCAAGGACCGCACTGTTGCGTCCGCATACTCCGTGCGCCCGACGCCCGACGCGCGCGTCTCGGCGCCGCTCGCGTGGGACGAAGTCGCCGACTGCAATCCAGCGGACTTCACGTTGGCGTCCATGCCCGCGCGCTTCGCGAAGCTCGGCGATCTGCACGCCGGTATCGATCAGCACGCAGGCTCGATCGAGGGATTGCTCGAACTCTTCGAGCGACAGGGTCTCGGTGATGCGCCGTGGCCGCCGCACTACAGGAGGCAAGCGTCGGAGCCGCCTCGCGTGCAGCCATCCAAGCGCAAACCCTCCAAGCCGCTGGTCGAGATCGGACGGGCCCGCCATAAAGAAGACGCATTGGCAGGACTCGAACGCTGGAAAGTACGACATCCCGAAGTCGTGACGCACCTGCAGCCCGCTGACGTGTTGGTGGATTCAATGCGCGGACGCTCCAGCACCTGGACGCGGATCCGCGTCAATCTCCAGCACGTGCCGGAAGATCTGCGTCCTGCTCAGGAGCCGCTCGATCCGGACGAGAAGATCCGTTCGAGCTCGTAAGGCTTCGTGACTTCGAGCTGATCGTAACGACAATCCTGCGGCTGTTTGTCCGGGCGCCAGCGCTGGAAGATCGCCGCGTGGCGAAAACGATCGCCCTGCATGTGGTCGTACTTCACTTCGCACACGCGCTCGATCCGCAACGACTCCCACGACAGATCCTTGCCCGCGCTCCAGCGGCTTTGCCCGCCCGGCATGCGGCTCGATTCGGCGGCGGCGCCCGCCCAGTCGCGCCAGGGATGTTCGCCCATCGCGTTCCTGCGAAGCGGTTCGAGCTCCTGCGCGAGCTGTTTGCGCATCGTCATCGTGAAGGATGAGGTGACGCCGACGTGCTGGAGCGTTTCGTCGTCGTCATACAGACCGAGCAGCAGCGAGCCCACCGCGTCCTTGCCGCTCTTGTGCCAGCGAAATCCGGCAACGACGCATTCCGCCGTGCGTGCGTGCTTGACCTTGATCATCGCGCGCTTCCCCGGCAAGTAGCTGCCCGACTCCGGCTTCGCAACCACGCCGTCGAGACCGGCTCCTTCGAAGCGCATCAGCCAGTCTTGCGCAACCGCACGATCGCGCGTGACGGGTGTGAGGTACACCGGCGGCTCTGCTTTTCCGAGCAGCTTTTCCAGAGCAGCGCGGCGCACGCTCTGCGGCTCGCTCATGAGATTTTTTTCGCCGACCGCGAGCAGATCGAAAGCCACAAACGAAGCCGGCGTCTCTTGCGCCAGCTTCTCGACGCGCGATGCCGCCGGGTGCAGCCGCAGCTGCAAGGCATCGAAGTCGAGGCCGTGATCAGTCGCAATCACGATCTCGCCATCGACCACGCACTCCTGCGGCAGACGCTCGAGAAGCACTTCGTGCAGGTCCGGAAAGTAACGATCGAGCGGCCGCGAATCGCGGCTCTGCAGGTACACGTCGTCCTTGCCGCGAAACACGAGCGCACGGAAGCCGTCCCATTTCGGCTCATATAAATAGTCCCCCGCCGGCAGCTCTTCCGCGAGCTTGGCGAGCATTGGTTCGACGGGCGCCTTCACGTGCGTAGCGTAACCCAGCCCGGAATCTGTCAAATAGGCCGATTCAGGCGGGCTTAAGCGAGCCGCCCCCAGACTGCTTTCCCAGGCAAGGAGCGATCATGGAAACACTCACCGAGATCGATATTTCTTCGCCGCGCCAGGTCTTCGAGGCCTACGACTTCAACGGCGACGGCTTCATCGACACAGCCGAATTCCGCGTGCTGCTGGAGCAGCTCGACGGCGACCTCTCCAGCGCGGAGGTTCAGCTGAATTTCGAGGCCGCCGACACCGAGGGCGACGGCTACATCGGGTTCAAGGAATTCGTCGCCTGGTGGACGAACTAGCGTGACGTCGCCAGTCGCGCTTCGACGTCGTGCAGAAGCTTCCGCGCCTTATCCGTGTGCTCGCCGGGGTGCGGACTGTAGGCGAGCGGAACCAGCGTCTGCGCCGCTTCCTGCAGACGATCGTCGGAAATCATCTGCTGTGCAACGAGCCAGCGCAGCGAGGCGTCGAACGGCGCGAGCTCCATCGCCCATTCGAGGCCGGCGATCGCGTTCTTCGACGGCTGCTCGCCCTCCTTCACGAACGTGAGATAGAACTGCACGAGTGGAATCGGATTGTCGTTCTCGATGCCATTCGCCTTGATGAACTGAGCGCGCACGTCCTTCCAGGACTCTTTCGGCAGAGTGCCGCTCTCCACTTTGTGCGCGAGCGCGTAGCCCTTCTGGATCTGAGCATTGATCAGCTTGGGATCGAGCGCGACCGCGCGGTCCGCGGCGGCGATCGCCGCATCGTCATTGCCCGCATCGAACTCGGCCTCTGACAGGGCCGCGAGCACCGCAGCGTCAACCGGATATTTCGCGGCGACTTTGCGGGCATCCGGCACCAGCTGCAGCGCCTCTTCGCGGGAAACGCCGGCTTTCGACTCGATCATGATCGGCATCATGGCCGCCTCGCCCGGACGCAGCTCCCGCACAGTGATCGGGCCGAAGTTGAGATAAGGCGCATCGACGACCATGGCGCTGAGGCGGTGGCGCTGCATGTAGTGCTCGACGTCTTTGTCGAGCTTGTCGAGGTCCCCGAAGGCGGTCTGCGCGGCTTCGAGCGCCGTGTGACCGTTCGCCAGCTGCAGTCGATAGTTGCCGAACTGCCCCGCGCGCTCGGGCGCCATCTGCAGATAGTGGAACAGGATCCAGCTCTGCCCGTAGAACGAGTCGTAGCTGAACTTCTGCTCGCCGGCGCCGCCGTCGAAGTCGAGAAATTTCCGGATCGGGACTTCGCGCGCATAGACGAGCTCAGCGGTGCGATGAGTCGCCGGCGCGCCGAGCACGACACTGCCGTCGTCCCTGAACTTCGCACCGGCGAAGAACTCCGCGAATCCTTCGCTGAACCAGCGCGGATAGGCCCGGACCGTCAGCCCGTACATGAAATGGTGCGCGTACTCGTGATAGAGGATCGTCTCGCCCGACATTTCGTATCGCGACGGGCCTCGCACTCTCGGGATCAGCGCGATGGACGCCCCCGCACGCGGCATGTAGATGCCCGCCATGAAGCGATTCTTGGTGCCGGTAACTTCGCGCACCTCTCCCTGGCTCGAGAGGACGAAAACGGTGACGCGATTCGACGGACCGGGCTTGGCCTGCTTCTTCCCGTACACGTGCGCCATCGCGCCGTGAAAGCGCTCGAGCCGCTCGGTGAAGCCTCTGACTGCGACCTCGTTCTGGTCGCTGTAGATGACGAAGTGATCGCTGCTGGCCTCGATCCAGGGGTCGGCGTTCGCCGTGACCGCAACCAGCAGGAGCGAGAACCACCCGAGCGCGACGTAGAAGGCGCCAGTCGCTGTTCTCTCAGGCATGTGCATCTCCATGCTCGTCGTATTTGCACGGTACGTTGCTACTGCACGCGCAGGCTGTCAACCGTACCCCGCCGGCAGAGAACTCTGGCGGACTAGAAGTCCGATTTACCGAACCGCGCCACGCCTTTATTCATCCCCGGCGGATCGAGCACCGAGAGATCGAGCGGGAGCGGCTCGCCGAGCCACTGTCCGAGCGATGTGTGATCGGCGAGATCGTCGTCAGTCAGCGGATGCACGAGCGCGGTGAGGCCGGTTGCCTCGATCAGCGAGACGACTTGCGGCAGCGCATCTTCGCGGAAGTGAATCTCGAACTGCGCCTTCGGATGCGGGCCGACGGGCTGGTCGCGCAGCTCCCCGACGAACAGAACACTCGCAATTTCTCCGACGCCCTGGGAGTCCGACAGCCGCTGGCGAAGTCGATCCGCGGTAGCGCGCTCGCGGGGCTCGAAATAGATGTGAGCGTGATAGGGCTGATGTTCGGTGGCCATGGTCGCGGAGTCTAGCAGAGCAGCACCCTTCACAGCTTTTCGCCGGGCAGCCGGCTCGCCTGTTCGATCCAGTCGGCGAGCTGCCGTTCGTCGAGCGCGTCGTGCTCGTAGATGTGGAAGTAGCGGACTTCCTTTTGCTTCGATTCGCCGGGAGGAACGGGACGGAGCGAGGCGCCGCGGAAGAAAGTCACTTTGACGTAATTCGTGAAGCAATAGAGGCTGACGAACCAGCCCTGCCCTTCGATGCCATAGAGCGGCCCGTTGTACTTCACTGCCTTGTGCACGCCGGGGACGGTGCGCACGATGAGCGCATCGAGGCGGCGTCCGATGGCGCGCTTCCAGCCCGGCATCGCCGCGATGTACCGCTTCACCGGCGCATCGCCATAGCCCTTCGCGATTTGTGGGTTGCCGCCGGTGAGCAACAGCGGCTGTGCTTTGCGCGGTTTGAGTTTCTTCGACGTTGGCATGGTTGCGTGCCTCAGATCGTAGCAGCACGTGCGTATCGGCTCGGCGCCTGGCCGACGTGCCGGCTGAACGCAGTGCTGAACGTGCTTGCTGATCCGTAGCCGACGCGTTCGGCAACCTCGGCGAGGCCAATGCTGTCGCCGCGACGAAGCAGATCCTTCGCGAGCGCCATGCGCCACGCGAGAACATATTCCATCGGTGGCAAGCCCACGACCCGCGTGAAACGGTCGAAGAACGCC
>DASYRK010000027.1:0-3122 GCA_036004505.1 Steroidobacteraceae bacterium | reverse complement strand
GTTTGGAGCAACCAGTGCTCGTCCCTCTCCAAGCGGAGCAGCCGCACGCGAATCAATGGACCATGTTCCAGATCGAATCCCGCTCGCGCGTCGTCCCGGGTGTGTCGCTGCGCCTCTGCTTCGCGTTCGCCATCGGGCAGCACACTCAGATCCGTCACTTCCAGCGACATCTTCAGCTCCGGAGCGATCACCTGCACCGGTTCACCATCTTCTACCGCAAAGCGCGTCCTCAGCACCTCATGCCGGCGGACGATCTCGTTCACTGCATCTTTCAGCGCTTCGATATCCAGTGCCCCCTTCAGCCGGAAAACGTCCGACTCGTTGTACACCGACTCTTGGGGCAATACCTGGCCCAGCACCCACAGGGCTTGCTGGGAACAGGACGTCGGCGCGATACGCGGACTGCCGGAGTCATCCGCGGACATGGTCCGAATTGCGGTACCTCGATCGACGAATGTTTGATTCACGGTCAACCCGCCTTTTGTTCTTCCCGGCGCAACGCCTTGACCGCGAGGTGCTGGGCGAGCAGCAGCGGCGGCATGCGCAGCCAATGCGCGCGCACGTACAGCGATCCGCGCGCCAACGAGCTCAGACCATCGCTTGCGGGGTTCGGCTGCAGCGTTCGCAGAAAAAGCGCGTCCATCAAACCGCGCAGCAAAGTCGGCGGCCGGCCGATCTCGGCGGCGCCGAGCACGCGCTCAGGTACGGGTGTATCGAAAATACGCACCGCGTAGCGCAGCGCGTAGTAGAGCGGCCGCGTCAGATCCAGCTCGCCGGCGCGCACGGTCAGCCTCGGCCAGAAGCTGTCTTCGCTCGCGAATTCGCGCAGCAGGCTGTCCAGGTCCACGAGATCGCGCAGACTGTTGCCGACGTCCTCGTTGCAGAACAGATGCGTGGCGCTGTGCAGGACCATGTCGACCGGCGCGAGAACGCGCAGTCGCGGCTCGCCCGCGATCCGCCGCGAAGCCGCAAAGAGCTTGGCCGAGTCGGGTTTCAGGCGCGCGGTGATCGGCAGGATCGCATGGTGCACGTCGAGCACCGTTTGCCGGCCGATGTGCCTGAGCGGCGGCAGCTCGTGCATCCATCGGCGGTAATAGCGCTGATCGTACGCAGTCGTCTTGCTCGTGTGCCAGCCATGGAGCATCAGCGTTGCCTCGACCTTCCCGAGGGCGCCGTACGGGACCAGGATGTCGATGTCGGAAAACACCCGGCCGCGCGCGGCCGCGAGGCCGGCAATCAGGTAGGCAGCCCCCTTGAGCAGGACGATCGGAACGCCGACGGCCGCGAGCGCGCGGTCGATGTACGCGACTTCGCGCCGCACCGCGTCGGCCTGCGCCTGCGCGAGCGTCCGCGCCGCCTCGAGATGGGCGCGCGGTGCCGACGGCACCTGGGGTAGCAGCCCGAGCTCGTCGAGGGCCAGGGCCATACGCGGGAGGAGGTTGGTGCGGCGCCCCTGGCGGATAAGCGTTTCCCACTGCGGAAGGCTCAGCCCCGGCAAGGCCGCCGGATCGCGCAGCGCGAGAACGACAGGGTCTGCGCGCTCGGGGTTCATGCGCGGCGTCCAGCGTCGTCGAACACGGCGATCGCATCTTCCAGCGCGCCGTACTGGAATTCGAAGCAGTCGCTGTTCGTGATGACTTGGCCTAGGAGCTCGAAGCCGCGGCGGCCGTGCACGTCGTAATTGAAAGCGTGATCAGCCAGGTGCATGAACGCGCGTGCTTTGGACAACGGCGCCAGGCGCGCCGCGGCACCGCTTTCGTAATGGGGCAGCACGATCCAGCGCGGACGCGCCGCCTCCGTCGCGCGGCGCACGCTATCCGTCGGCGCCTTCATATGCGCGACCGAACCTTTCACGGTGTCGTGGACCGGTGGGCCGAGCACGGCGTCCGGCGAGAAGCGCCGGATGGCGTCGATCGAAGCGTTTTTCAGGCTGACCGGCCGCGGCAGGGGCACGACGTGGCCCGCAGCGAGGTCGAGCAAGGTGAGCTCGTCGGACAGCAGCCGCCAGCCGCGGTTGACGAGCCCTGCACACAAGGTGCTTTTGCCGGATCCGGGATCCCCCGGGAGCAGTAGCGCACAACCCGATCTCTCGACGCTCGCTGCGTGCACGATCAGGTATTGGTGGCAGTGGCTGCTGACACACCAGTTGAGTCCCCATTCCAGCATCGCGAATGCCTGATTGGCCGGAAGGGGCAGGAAAGGGCCTGTGCCGTCGAACTGGAACCGGACCTGCGGGGCTAGCCACCGCCGCAGGCTACGCGGTTGCGCGACGCGTACATGGAAGTCGGCAAAGCCTTCCGAATTCTCGATTGGACAGGCGGCGTAGTGGAGTGCCACGCCATGAATGACCTTGGCCAATCGAGACTGAATCCTGTTCACAATCGGTCCCGTGCGAAGGCGCAGACCTGCACCGGCCAAGCGACGTACCAACTCCTGATGTGACAGGTCGGCAACGATCATTGTTGTTCCGGCTGGGCGAGGCCAAGCCGATTGAATTCGGACAGGACCGCATCGATCGCGGCGTATCCCTCAGGCCCGGCCGCTGCAGCGGGGTCGTCGAGCCGCGCCGCTATATCGGCGACGATCAGAGCGCCATCGGCTTCCAGGAGGACTTGGAGAACGCTTCCGGCCAGTGGCGCAAGCAGATGGGTGCTGCCGCTGCACTCATTGCGCACGACGAATTCACCGTTCCACTCGCGCCAGACGATCGCGTCATGAGGCATGCAACGCCAACGGAGCGCGGAAGGGGCCGACATGGCTGTGCCGCGAGGCAGAGGAGGGCTGACGACCCAGCGCGCCAGAGCGGCTACTGCATCGTCGTCAACACATACTCGATGATCTCGCTCGCGTTCCAGTGCGCGCCGGAGGACGGAGAGAACGATCCCGTCGTGGCGAACTCGCTCCAGATGTCCTTTACGGCCGGAGCCAGCAAGACTGGCGAGAGCGCCGGCGGGCCGGCGTTGAGCAGTGCGGCCACGAGATATTTAGCCACATTGTCGGTCGTCGGATTCCCGGTATTGGCATTTCCCTGCAACACGGCCAGGAACGTGGGGTTGCCCGGATTGATGGGCGGAGTGAAGTAAGCGTTAAAACGGGCCACCGGTCCGGGAGGCGTCGTTGCC
>DASYRK010000026.1:0-70813 GCA_036004505.1 Steroidobacteraceae bacterium | reverse complement strand
CGGCAGCGCAGCGGCCAGCGACATCCCCATCGCGACGTACATCGCGGCTTTCAGAACTCTGTTGTTCATGCGACCTCCCGGCCCCCCAGTTGTAGATGTCATAGAACCTGCGCCTTGAATGTGTAGTCCCACTTGTCGAAGTACAGATTGCCGCCGCGCCACTCGGCTTCGCCGCGCTGCAGGTCGACGGTCTCCGAACGGAAGTGCTGCTTCGCCGGCATGAACGGCTGGCTGTAGTCGTCGTTGAAGGCGATGCGGTACGCGTCGAGCCCGCCGAGATAGAACAGGTCGAGCTGCGGATCGCCGGCGTCGAGCTTGCCGAACGTCACGTCCATCGGCACCCAGCCGTAGGGCGCGAGATACAGCCAGCCCCAGTCGTGCAGGTTGTCGTAGCTGCCGTCCGAGAAAATCATTCCGGACTGCCAGCGCGCGGGAATGCCGTTGAGCCGCAGCAGCGTCATCAACAAGAGCGTCTGCTGGCCGCAGTCCGCGTGACCCGCGTGCAGTGCGTAGTCGCTGATGTTTCGCAGCGTCGAGTATTCGAGCGCGCCGGCCCACGGAATGCGATCGACGGCGAGGAACAGTTTCTGCGCTATGCGATAGGGATTGCGCTCGTCGCCGACGACCTCGCGCGAGAACTTGCGCAAGTCGTCGGTGAAGACGATGTGCGGCGGCCGCTCGCCGAGGTACGGCGCGAGCTCGCGCGAGGATTCAGCGGGCGTGACCTTCGCGGGATCGATGGGGTGGTACTGGCCGAAGATGGTCAGCTCGTAGGTGACGGAGAACGTCGTCGGCTGGCCGGCGTGCGCGGCGCGCTCGAAATAAATGGTCCGCTGCAGCGTCGACTCGGGCGCGATCGTGTGTCGCGGCGGCTCGCTGGCGACATAGCGGATGTTTTCCTGCTGACCCGGCAGCGCACGCGGGTATGGCACCCATGCGCGAACCGTCTCACCCGCCGGCACCGCATCCGCGTTGACCGTGAGCGATTGCGTGACACGAACGCGCCGCGGCGCGACGCTGCTCTTGTGGCTCGCGAGCACCGCATCGCGAATCTCCCGGTGATGAGGATGGGCTTTTTCGAGCGGCCCATCGTTGAAAGGCGTCTGCTTGGCGCGGCGCGCGCGGGCCTGCTCGCTGAGGCGGAAGAGATTCGACGGCGCGCGATTGAAGTAGCGCCTGCTGCCATCGATCACGCGATGCTCGAGCAAGCCGGCCGCGTCCCAACTCGCAAATTCCTCCGGTCGCAGGTCCGGGATCTGCGAGCGGACGCGGTCGCGGGCTTCCTGTTCGCTCAGGGAAAAGTCGAGCTCGATGCGATGCATGCGCTCGGCTTCGAATTCGAGCGCGGCGCGCTCGTCAGGGGTCAGCGTGCTGCCGGCGAGGACCTTATCGACGGAGGCGCGGGCGGCTTTGAATTCGCCGTGGTCGACATGCGCGATGACGTCGTTCAGCAGGACGTTATGTCCTCCCGTTGGCGCAGCGTCGCCGGCCGAGCACGCCACGCTGAACAGCAGCGGCGCCAGCAACAAGCGACGGAACGGCGCTCCAAACGAGGTGTGCACGTCGGTTCTCACGCGCGGCCAGGTGAGCGCTGTGTAACATGGCGGTGAGGGGTCGTCAATAATTTATTCTTGCCAGATCGAGAACAAGAAGCGAATATTCACCGGCCTTTCGAGAGCACAGGCATCTGCACCGCGCGCCGCGCCGGGGGGATGGATGATCGAGACGATGTGGCCCTACCTGGCGATCATGCTGCTCGCCGCAGGGCTATTTCCGTCGCTGGAGAGGCGCTATCAGTGGCGCTTCTTCTCTGTGCTCCCGCCGATCGTGCTCACTTATCTGCTCGTGACGGCGCTGGCCGTGGGCGGCGTGTGGTCCTCGACCGGCGAAGTGCGCGTCGCACAAAAGGCGCTGACTGATCACCTCCTTCCGATGCTGCTGTTCCTGTTCATGGTCACGTGCGATCTGCGCGCAATTCTGAGAGTCGGCCCGCGAGTGCTGGCTGTCTTTACGTGCGCGATGGTCAGCATCCTGTTGTCGATCATCCTCGTGTACACGCTGTTTCGCGGCGTGCTGCCGCAGGACGGATGGAAGATGCTGGCCGCGCTCAGCGCGACGTGGACCGGCGGCTCGGCGAATCTCGTCGCCGTGGTGCAGGCGACTGATATGCCGCAAAACTTGCTGCCGCCGGTGTTGCTCGCCGATGCGCTCTGCTATTCGTTGTGGGTGCTGGCGCTGTTGTCGACGGGCTCGTTCGCGACGCGATTCAATCGCTGGACGGGCGCAGATGGTCGCGCGTATCCGGAGTTGCAAGCGCCGACGACGCAGCCTGCGGACCCGGGCGGCATTCTGCTGTGGCTCGGACTCGCGCTGTTCGTCGCGCTCGGCGTGCGGGCCATCGCGCCGTCGTTGCCGGAGAAAGGGATGCTGACTCCGACCTCATGGGTCGCCCTGATCGCGACGGTCGCCGGTCTCATCGTTGCGCGGACGCCGTTCGCGAGAATGCCGGGCCCCGCCCCGCTCGCGAGCGCGTTGCTTGCGATGCTGGTCGCGGCGCTCGGATCGCAAAGCAATTTTCAGGGCATGGCGGCCGCGCCGCTGTTCGTTCTGTGCGGCCTGCTCACGCTGGCGATTCACATTGCGCTGCTGGCGCTCGCCGCGCGCGTGTTTCGCTTCGATCTCTACTTGTGCGGCATTTCATCGCTCGCGGGAATCGGCGGCGTCGCGTCGGCGCCGGTGCTCGCAGCGACGTACACGCCAGTTCTCGTTCCCGTTGCAGTGCTGCTCGCGATGCTCGGGCTGATTCTGGGTACCGGGATCGGCCTGTTCATGGCGAACGTGCTGCAGGCACTGGCTCCATGAAACACTCGATCCTGATCGCCATCGCAGTTTCGACGCTCGCAGCGTGCGCCAGCTCGCCGCGCCAGCCGCAGATTCCCGCGAGCGGCGTCATCGGCATGACTGACGCGCAGCTCGATCCGGACTTCTGGATTCGTCACGGCGCTGGCGCGCAGCGTGTGGTGCTCGACGAGACCGCCATCCAGGCGCAAAATTCCAAGCTGAAGCAGCTCGATCGTTCGGTGCACGATGTCGAAGCGTTGCCGCGCACGCTGACCGCAAACGACGTGCGCGCGTGGGTCGAGAAGATGTCGGAGCGGCCCGACGACACGCTCTACGACGAGCACGGCCGCGCCGTCGATGCGAGTGTCATCGATGGGCTCATGGCGAATGTGAATGCCGCGGCGATTCCGGCCACGCAGCAGACACGCTTCGGCATGGTCGTGCGCCGCTCCAGCCTGCGCACGTTCCCGACGAGCCTGCGAGTCTTCAACGAGCCGAACGACGGCACGGATATCGATCGCTTCCAGGAAGACGCGTTGTTCGCGGGCACGCCGGTCGCGGTCGTTCACGAGAGCCGCGACGGCGAGTGGCTCTTTATCGTGAGTCCGCTGTACGCGGCGTGGATCCCCAAACGCGACGTTGCTCAGGGCACGGCGGATGAAGTGTTCGCGTACACGCACAAAGAACCGTATGTGGTCGTGACCGGCGCGCGGGCGCGCACGGTGTTCACGCCGGAGCGGCCGGAAGTTTCCGAGCTGCAGCTCGAGATGGGCCAGCGTCTGCCGCTCCTGAATGATTGGCCCGCCGACAAGCCAGTGAATGGCCAGCATCCGTACACATCGTACGTCATCGAGCTTCCGATGCGCGCCGACGACGGCTCACTGCACTTCACGCCGGCGCTCCTGCAGAAAGCCAACGACGTCGCTGCGGACTATCTGCCGCTGACGCGCGCGAACCTGATCCGCCAGAGCTTCAAATTCCTCGGCGAGCGCTACGGCTGGGGCCACTCGTACAATTCGCGCGACTGCAGCGGCTTCGTGTCCGAGGTCTATCGCAGTTTCGGCGTGCAGCTGCCGCGGAACACGCGCGATCAGGGAGTGAGCCCCGCATTGAATCGCATCGCTTTCACCGCCGACGACGATCACGAGAAGCGGCTCGCCGTACTGCGCCAGCTGCAGGTCGGCGACCTGGTCTACATCCCGGGCCACGTGATGATGGTGATCGGGCAGGACGGCGGCGGCCCGTACGTCATTCACGACACCACGGGCATCACCTACCGCGACGCCGAAGGTGTGTTGACCCGCGTGCATTTGAACGGCGTGTCCGTCACGCCGCTCTTACCGCTGCTCGATGGCAAAGAGAGATCGCGGGTCGATCGCATCTACAGCATCCAACGCATCCGCAAATGAGCCACTGAAATGAAAATCACGGATATCCGCTTCGGCATGCTGCGCGTCCCGCTGAAGACGCCGTTCAAGACAGCGCTGCGCACCGTCGACACGATCGAAGACATCATCGTGACCGTGCACACCGACTCCGGCCACATCGGTTACGGCGAAGCGCCGGCGACCGCCGTGATCACCGGCGACACGCACGGCTCGATCATCGAGGCCATCCGCAAGTACATCTCGCCGCGGCTGATCGGCGAGGACATAGCGAACCTGAATCGCATCACGCACCTGATCCAGACCGCGCTCGAGAAGAACTCCAGCGCCAAGGCCGCGGTCGAGATCGCGGTCTACGACCTGTTCGGGCAGCTCTACAAGGCGCCGCTCTACAAGATGCTCGGCGGCGGCGATCCGGTGATCACGACGGATATTACGATCAGCGTCGACTACATCGACAAGATGGTCGCGGACTCGGTCGCCGCCGTGGACCGCGGCTTCGAGTCGCTGAAGATCAAGGTCGGCAAGGACATCGGCGTCGACATCGAGCGTGTCAAGGCGATCTATGCCGCCGTCGAAGGCCGCGCACTGCTGCGACTCGATGCGAATCAGGGCTGGACCGCGAAGCAAGCCGTGTTCGCGCTGCAGACGCTGGAAGATGCCGGCGTGCGACTGGAGCTGGTCGAGCAGCCAGTCAAGGCGCAGGACCTGGAAGGCCTGAAGTACGTTACCGAGCGCGTGCACACGCCGATCATGGCGGACGAAAGCGTGTTCGGCCCGACCGAGGTGATCGAGCTGATCCGCATGCGCGCGGCCGACATCATCAACATCAAGCTCATGAAGACCGGCGGCCTGTCGAACGCGATTCAGATCGCCGACATCTGCGGCATGTACGAGATGGAATGCATGATCGGTTGCATGGTGGAGACCAGCGTCAGCGTTTCGGCCGCGGTGCACCTGGCGGTCGCGAAGTCGAACGTGATCACGAAGGTGGACCTCGACGGCCCGTCGTTGTGTCAGTTCAACCCCGTCGTCGGCGGCGTGACCTTCAACGAGTCCGAGATCTCGGTGACGCAGGCGCCCGGCCTGGGGATTCGCGAGATCCGCGGCATGGAAGCGCTGGCCGCTGCGTGACGCCATGAGCTCGCTGCTCAAAATTCGCTCGGAGCGGGATCAGATGAGCGCCATCGAACGCCGCATCGCGGACTTTTTGCTCGAGAACGCGCATTTGCTGCGCGACTACTCGTCGCAGCAGCTGGCGGATGCGCTGAGGATCAGTCAGTCGAGCGTCGTGAAGTTCAGCCAGAAGCTCGGGTTCAAGGGGTATCCGGATCTCAAATTCTCGGTCGGTGAGGAAATTGCGCGCGAGAAGGGCAACAACGGCGGCAAGGCTGCGGCGGCTGTGAAGCCGGACGCACATGCGGAGCTGGCTGAGGGCTTGTGGCGCGCCAAGGCGAAGGCAGAGGAAGAGACGCGGTTGATCAACGCGCCGGACAAGATCGATGAGATCGCGGAGTTGATCGGCGCGGCGGGCAAGGTGTTTTTGATTGGACTGGGCGAGGACAGCGTTTCAGCGCAGGCGTTTGCTGCGAAGTTGTCGCTGCTGGGATTCGTCGCGGTGTTTCACGCGGATCCGGTGCTGATGAGCTCGGGGATTTCGACGGTCGCGGCGAAGGATGTGTTGCTGGTGTTCTCGGAGCACGGCAAGCAGCCGACGCTGTATCAGATCTGTCGGCAGTTCAGGGAGCGGCGCGGGAGAGTCATTTCAGTGACGCGTCACACCGCGAATCCGCTTCGCGCACACGCTGACGCGTCGTTGCTCGTCTCAGCGCATGACGAGAGAGCGCATATCGAGCCGCTGCTGTATCAGTCGGCGCTCCAGCATTTGCTGGATTTGATCTTTGTGTTGTTGTGCGAGGCCGGGAATGGAAGGCTCAAGCAGCTGGACGCGAATCTAGAGCGGATTCGGCACATTCAGGAGCCGTGAAGGTCACGCTCGTTTCTGCGGAAACACCCAACCTGTGAGGATATACAACTCTGGTTGGCGTTATACGATCTGACCGCTCTCAGTCGAGAAGCGACCACGGATGATACGTTGAAGGCTCTCAATCGGTTGGAGAAGACAATCCAAGAACAGCGCAACCAGATCCTGCAAGCACATGGTGTACTCACCTGCTTGTACGAGGTGCTGCTGCACGCAGAAGGCGAGTCTGCGGTGTCGTACGCGCAGGCAACCTACGTCGCTCGCAACCTCATCAACTCGAGTGCGGAGGAACTGGATTCGGTGCGTATTTCACCGCTGCTCGATGCGCTCGCACCTGCCAACAAGGTCGAAGAATCGCTGGTTTTGCACGTGAACTGAGGGAACGCCTCTGCCCTATCCTTCCCCGCGTGCGCGTAACGTGCGCGGAAGGATTTGAGATGCCGCCCATGCGAACGACTGATAAGCTCCCGATAGATATTCGGAGGGTTGCGACCATGGGTGCACGTGATGATCAACTACTGATCGAGAAGCTGAAGAGCCTGCCGCCGCAACGGCGTGCGGAGGTCGAGGACTTCGTCGATTTCCTGAAGAGCCGTGAGGACGAGCGAGGTCTTACGCACGCCGTCGCACAGGCCTCCGAGTCCGCCTTCAAGTCGGTCTGGGACAACCCCGACGACGCAGACTACGACCGGCTGTAAGCAACGCTCCGCCATGACCGATCCGGTCGCGGTCACGATCTCAGCGCTCGCCTTAGCCGTCTCAGCTGGTCCAGCGCGCCCCGCTCCGCACCGATAAAACAGCCCACCGCCAGATCTGCTGTGATGCCTAGATCTTCCACGGAACGAGATCCGCTATGACTTATCAGTTCGGCGACGTTGTCCTGGTGCCCTTTCCGTTCACCGACCAGTCCACGACCAAGCAGCGCCCCGGCGTCGTAGTCTCAAGCGCCGCCTATAACCGCGTGCGCCGCGATCTGATCCTGATGGCCATCACCAGCCAAGTGCGCGGCAGCGGCACCTACGGCGAGATCATGGTCCAGGACTGGCTGGCGGCCAAATTGCTGAAGCCCTCCGCCATCAAGCCGGTGCTCGCCACGCTCGAACAGACGCTCGTCACCAAGATACTCGGCAAGCTCTCTCAACGCGATGCTCAGACATTACGAGAAGTCCTCGTGAAGATCATCGGCTAGCAAGGGCGACCAGAACGAAGCACCGTGGCTCGCGCCAGTCGAGTAGGAGCATGGACCATGAAGTTTCAGGAGATCATTTCGCGCCTTACAGGATTCAGCACTCCTGTTTTTGGGGTTCAGTGGAACCCTCCTGAGTTGGAGCGCGCCGTCGCACGACGCATCATCGCCTTCCTGGAAGATCGCCGAGTTCTATTTGTACCCTCCGAGATGGAGTCGCCCGATCACTGCGTGCAATCGATCCTGCGCATTCGTGAGCTCTTGACGCAGGAGTTGGGTGGACTTCATTCAGATCAGCCTCTTGCGCAATCGCTTCGCGCCATGCGCGCTGCGTGCCGGAAGTGCTTGGCGACTGTCGAGGCCGACGGTCGACGCATCATTCAGTTCGGCGCACATCACAACCACTGCGCGAGCTGGATTTTCAACGGGGCGATCGGCGAACTTCGGGGTGTTTTTGGAGTTCACATCGCGGCACTTGCCGCTGCGCACGGTCTTGATGTCGAGGGCGATCTCGCCTCGATTCTTCCGGGGCGGTAACGTGAGCATCTACAGCGTTCGCACATCGAGCCGCTGCTGTATCAGTCGGCGCTCCAGCATCTGCTGGACCTGATCTTCGTCCTGCCATGCGAGAACGGGAATGGACGACTGAAGCAGCTGGAAGCGAATTTGGAGCGGATCAAGCTCATGCACCCGCCGATACCCAAGAAGCGGCCCATCGGATTTGCCGCCAATCTCGATGAGTAGCAGCAGTGAATGCTACGGCAAGGCGAACCACTGCTAAAGCTCCTGAGTCAGGCTGAAAAGCCTGACCCAGAGAAGTCGGGCTGAAGCCCGACCTACGGCATCGATCCCTCTCTTGCTGCGTCAACGACGGGTGCGTACTGCTCGCAGAACGGCACTCTGGGTCTGTAAATCCTTCGCAAGCGCCGATGCTGCGTCGCGACCCCTCGCTTCGTTTCGCGAAGACCGACAGCGCGCGATAATCGCGCGGTCCCTTCACTTGGGCAGCAGCCCGGGAGGTGTTATGGCACTGAAGCGATGGCAAGACTGGATCAATGTGATCCTGGGCGCATGGATGGTGATCTCGCCGTGGGTCCTCGGGTTCGTGACGACGGAACAGCCGGCGGCGCGGAGCGCCTGGTTCCTCGGCGCGGCGATCATCGTTTTCGCAGGCAGTGCGGTCTACCTGCACAAGGCCTGGGAGGAAGCGCTCAACATCATCCTCGGCATCTGTCTCATCGCATCACCATGGGCACTCGGCTTTGCCGACAAGACGACGCCTGCCGCGAACGCTGTGGTCGTCGGCGTGCTGGTGACCGGGCTTGGCCTGTGGGCGATGCTTCGGGAGGACGCCGTCCAGAAGTGGTGGCACGAGCACGGACTGCACCGCGCGAGGTGACAGAACCGGCGCCGGGCCGGGAGCTCGGCCCGGCGCACGTGGGTCGGGGCGCTCCAGCGCATCCCTGCGCCGCCGCTTTAGCCTGACTTCTTCATTCCCTCACAGCATCGACGACAGGCGCGTACTTCTCGTAATACGCGCTCTTGGTTTGCAGATCCTTCGCGAGCGCCTGGCGCGTTTTCTCGTCGAGGTTCGGAATCGCAAGCAGCGCATCCGCCGACTTCTTCAGCGCAGCGACAGCTTCGCGATTGCGCGGATGAACCGCATACGCCTGACCGTACAGATCAACCGCGTTGATCGCGGCATCGGTCTGGTGCTCGCGCTCGTAGAAACCCCAGAACTCATCCCCTTCCGCCATCTTCTCACGAAACACTTTCTGCGCTTCGCTCGGCAGCTCGTTGAACGGAATCGCGGGGCTGGTCTCCACGTAGTACTGGTAGTACTGATAGCCCGCCACGAGCGCCAGCACCGCCGTAGCCGCAAGCGTCGCCTTCTGCAGCGTGGTGACGCCGCGGAACAGCTTGAGGAATTCAGCCGCGTTCTGCGGACGCTTCTTGCGCTCGAGCGAAAGACAACGCTCGATCGCGCGCATCTCCTTGCGCTTGAGGCCCTTCAGCTGCGGCGGCTTGAGGCCGAGCTTGCGTGCACCCGGCGCGCTGTGGCGCTGATACGGGTGAAAACCAGTGAGCAGCTCGTAGGCGATGATGCCGAGCGCGTACATGTCATCCGCCGGATGCGGATCGACGCCATCGATCATTTCGTCCGTAGCGTACGCTTCGGTATAAGCGCCGAGGCTGCCCGCGTCGAACACGTCGCGGCTCGCTTCGGTATTCATGCTCGGCACTGCGCGCGCGATGCCGAAGTCGAGGATCTTGGGCGTGCCGTCTTCGGCGACGAAGACGTTGCCGGGCTTCAGGTCCGAATGCACGATGCCTTTGCGATGCGCGTACGCCAGGCCTTCGGCGATGCCGCGAATGATCGGCAGCGCGATCTCGCGCTTGACGCCCTTGCCGCGGCCCTCGCGCGTCATCGAGTCGAGTGAGCGCCCGGTGAGCAGCTCCATCGTCATGTAGACCGCTTCGCCGTCGCGGTCGAAGTCGAACACGGTCACGACGTTCGGATGTGCGAGCGTCTGCGCCTTGCGCGCCTCGCGCTGCAGGGCCATGAACGCCTGCGGATGACGCTGGAAGTCCGCGTTCAGCACTTTCAGCGCGACGCGCGGATTCGGGTCGCGCGCTTCTTCCTTGCGGCGATCGATCGCGCCGAACACGATGCCCATGCCGCCTTTGCCGAGCAGGGTCTCGAGCACGAAGCGCTTCTTGATGACCGAGCCCGGCTCGAGCGGACCGTGATGACCTTCGCCGGCGTCTTCGAGCGAGCCGACGAGGCGATTCGCCATCACCTTGGTGCCATCCGGACCGGTGAGCGGCGGCGCCTGCAGCGTCGGGGCGTACGCGGCCGGCCCTGGTGATTGCAACGTCGGCGCGTATGCGCTTTGCGAAGTCGGAGGTGCTGCTTGCAGCGTGCGCGCCGCGGTATCGGCGACTTGCTCGCGTGTCGTGCGGATCGTCGCGTCCGGATCGACCGGAGGTGGCATCACTTCCGTCGGCGCGCGCATCACCGTCTTCTCTGCATCCTGCGCCGGAGCAGCGGGAGCTGGCGCGGCGGCAGGCGAGGGACGAACGAGCGTCGCCTTGTGCGGCATGTGCTCGGTCTTTTCCTCTTTGCTCATTGCGCTTCGACCACGACGACCGTGACGTTGTCGCGCGCGCCAGCCTGCAACGTCGCGTCGATCAGCGCCTTCGCGCATTGCTGTACGTCTTCGCCCGCCATCAACTCCGCGATGCGCTCATCCGTCAGCTCACGCGTCAGGCCGTCGGAACACAGCAGGTAACGATCGCCGAGTCGCACGCGATCGCGTCTCACATCGAGCAGCAGCGTGTCCTCACCGCCGACGGCGCGCGTGATCGCGTGATCGGCTTCTTCATTCGGTTGCTGGAGGTTGAGCTCCGCGGCCCAGGTGTGATCGGTCGTGAGCTGCGTCAGACGCCCGTGGCGAAAGCGATAGACGCGGCTGTCTCCCGCCCACACGACCGCGCACGCGGTGCGCTGGACGATGAAGACAGCGACCGTGCTGCCGCTGACCACGGGATCGTGCTCGCGGATCGAAGCCTCATGCAGGCGCTGGTTGACCTCGGTCATGCGCTGGCGGATCGCATCGATCGTCGCTTCGAGCGACGAGGTGCTGTCCATGCTCTGCAGGCCTTCGCAGACCATGCGGCTTGCGACGTCGCCGTCGCGATAACCGCCCATCCCGTCAGCAACGGCCCAGACGCCATGCGTGCCGAGGAGCGCGAACGCATCCTGGTTTGCCGTGCGCACGCGGCCGGTGTCGGTCGCGCCTGCGGCGACATACACCGGATGAATGTCTTCCTCGACCAGTGTGTCTTCGAGTCCCAAGGTGTCCCCGCGTGGCAGCGTCACTTATCGCGACCGCGCGCCAAGCCCTGCAGCCGCTCCAGCTGTTCCTCGTACGCCTTGGCGAAGGCGTCGCCGAACAGAGTGCGGAACGCGCCCTGCGCATCCTTCGCGAGGTCGGAGTACTTGTCGCGGTACAGGTCCCAGTACCGCAGCTTGGCCGGCACGCCGAGGATCGAGCCCTTCTTGATCTGCCGGTCGAAGTCTTCCTGCAGGCGGTTCGGATCGAGCTGCGAGAGCATCGACTCGAAGGCGAGCCGCATCGCCGAGAGGAACGCGGCCTGGTGATCGCGCACGTCGCGGAACGCATCCTCGAACGCCGTCTGCGGATCGAGGTACGCCGGGTTGTGCTTGACCAGCAGGTTGTGGAACGCGTCGTCGGCGTTCGCGGAGAACTTGAGCGGATTGTTGTTCGCGACTTTGAACGTCGTGCCGCGCACGCGCAGCTCGTCCTTCATGCGCTCGCGCGCACGCAGGACTTCCATCAGTCCGCCGACGGCAGCGCGCAGCATTGCGCCGAGAACCTGCGCCGCCTCGCTCGAAGGCTCGAGCCCTTCGATACCGGCGGCTGCGATCAGCGCTCGCAGCTGTGCATCATCATCACCGGAGGAGTCTGAGGCGCGCGGCGGAGGCGGCGTACGCACCGACCGTTCAGGCACCGAAGGAGGAACGCGACGCGACGCCGCGCGCGCGTTCGAAGCGGGCGCCGGTCGCGGCGGCGGCTCGGCCCTGACGCGCTCGTCAGGCAGCGCCGGCTTCGGGGCCGACTCCATTTCGCTCATGCCGAACCACTGCGTGCCCGTCGGATGCTCTTCGTTGGACGCTGCTCCGCGCTTCTTCACGAGACTCGCGGTGCGATCCTCTTCGGGCACCGGCGGCGGCCGCGGCGGGGGGATCTCCCGCGTCGCGCCGCGAGACTTGTTGTGGCGCGCCTGGAGCAACGCGAACGGATCGTTGTGGTGCTCGGCCTCCGGATCCTTCGCGAGCGAAACTTTGATCTGGTAGGCGTCGATGAACAGGACGTCGCCGTCGCGCAGCTGGTGGGAGTCGCTGCGGGACAGGCGATGGTCCGGCGAGTTGACGAAGACGCCGTTGGTGCTGGTGTCCTCGACGAAGTACTTGCCGTTCAAATAGCGGATGAGGGCGTGCCGGCCCGATACGTACGGATCCGGGAACACCCAGTCGTTGTCCGGCAAGCGGCCGATGGTGCCGCCCACGGCGTTGAAGACCTTGCGGCTGCCCGCACCGAGGTCCTCTGCCTGCTCGCCGATGACTTCCAGTGTGAGGATCATGGAATCGGCCTACGGAAGCCCTTTCCCGCCTGATTATGGAAACACTTGGAGCATCGCAGTATCGGGCAGGCGACCGCAAGAATAATGAGTACTATCGCCCACTTCCGGCAGACTTTAGGGCACCCGGCGACGGACGGAGCAGGCACCATGACAGGCGGAACGAGACGGCGGGCATTGCACTTATTTGCGGCGGCGGCGGGCTGGTTTGCGACCGCCGCCTGGGGCGCCGAACCCCAGGTCACGGAGGGATTTGTCAACGCGCCGGTGGCCGAGGTCTGGCGCCTGTTCACGACCTCCGACGGGTACCTGGCCACGGGCGCGGCGCAGGCCGACGTGCGGCTCGCAGTGGGCGGCGAGATCCGCAGCCACTACGACCCGAAGGGCCGGCTGGGCGACGCGCAGACCATCGTCAACGAGATCCTGGCGTACGAGCCGGAGCGCATGCTCGCGATCCGCATCAAGCAGGCGCCTGCGAGTTTCCCCCATCGCGACGCCATCGAAGGCACCTGGACGGTGATCTATTTCAATCCCGCGGGCGACATGACGCAGGTGCGCATCGTCGGCCTCGGCTACAACGATTCGCCGGCTTCGCAGGCGATGCGGAAGTTCTTCGCCGCAGGCAACCGCTGGACGCTCGATCACATCGCGAAGCCCTACTGGCCCAAGTGCAAGCTGTGCGAGAAGGAAGGAAGCGGCTAGGCTTCGCCCATGGATCGCAAGTACATCGAAGCCGAGCACATCGTCGACCGCTATCTGTCGGGCGACCTCACCGTGCGCGAGGCCCGCGAGTTCGAGCAGTACTGCCTCGATCATCCCGAAGCGCTCAAGGCGATGCCGATTCCGGTGCGCCTCAAGGCGCGGCTGGCGCGGCGGCCGGCGCAGGACAGCGAGACCGGCGTGTTCAAGGCGATTCCTTCGAGCGCGACGCATGCGGCGATCGAAGCATCGGACGAAGGCTTCGATGCCGAGGAAGAAGAGCGTGAGTTGTCGCGCGCGCCGGCCGTCGGCGGCAACCGCACGGTGATGCTCGGGCTCGTGTTCGCGCTCATCGCGGCAGTCGCGGGCGTGGTCGCGTATGCGGTGCAGGCGAATTCGCTGAGCAAGCAAGTGCGCACGATGGAGCGCGCCGCGAAGGCGGCGCAGATGCAGGCGGCGGGGAGCACGCGCGTCTATCGCGTGCAGCCGGTTCACGGCAAGCCGGGAAAGCCCACGCTCGATGTCGGCTGGCTGAATCCGCCGCAGTGGATGGACATTTACGTCGACGTGTCGGAAGGCAAATACAACCAGTTCATGATCACGGTCGAGAAGGTCGACGGCGGGCTCGTCATGCAGCTGCGGCGGGTGGCGCGCGACTCGAATCGCGAGCTGCGCTTCAACCTCAACTCGTCGGCGTTTGGGCCCGGCGAATATCTGGTCCGGATCGACGGCTACAACTGGCGCGGGCAGACGGAGAACGTCGGCTGGCTGATGATCGGATTGCAGTGACTCTACTGGTTTCTCAACGTCGCGACCGGTGGATGGTTCACGACCGAGCGCGTCGCGAGCGTGCCACTCACGCCGACGAGCAACGCACCGGCTGCCAGGCCGATGCCCCACACCGCAAAGCTGAAGGTGTATTCCAGGTTGAACAGCCGGGTCGCGAGGAAGTAGCCCGCGGCCGTGGCGCCGATTGCCGCGAGCGTGCCTGACAGGATGCCAAGCGTCGTGAACTCGGCGGCCACGCCTTGCAGAACGACCCGTCGACTCGCGCCGAGCGTGCGCAGCATCGCGCTTTCGTAGCGCCGCTCATCGCGCGTCGATTGAATCGCAGCGAGCAGCACCGTGATGCCTGCGAGCAGCGTGAAAGCGAATACGTACTGCACGGCCAGCGACGCCTTGTCCATCACGCCGCGCACTTGCGTCAGGATCGCGTCCAGATCGATCGCCGTCACTTCGGGGAATTGTCGCGAGAAATCCAACAGCATGCGGCGCTGGTCCGGCGCGATGTGCACGCTGGTGATGTACGTGCCGGTGGTGTCGTCGAGCGTGCCGGGCGAGAACACCATGAAGAAGTTCGGCCGGAACGAGTCCCACTGCACCTCGCGGAAGCTCGTCACCTTCGCGTCGACGATCTCGCCGGCGATGTCATAGGTGAGCGCGTCGCCGATCTTCAGGCCGAGCGACTTCGCCAGCTCGTTTTCCACGGACACGCGCGGGCCGCCGCCGTCGCCTTGCTGCCACCACTCGCCCGCGACGATCTTGTTGTCGCGCTGCATGGTCTGCGCCCACGTCAGGTTCGCTTCGCGCTCGATAAAATCCTTGGCCCGCTCGTTCGTCATGCCGAGCTGCGCCACGGGCGTGCCGTTGATCTGCGTGAGCCGCGCGCGAATCATCGGCACCAGCTCGGGAGGCGTGATCGCGCGCTGCGAGAAGAACTCGCGGATCGCCGCGGTCTGATCGGGTCGGATGTTGATCATGAAGTGGTTCGGCGCATTCTCCGGCAGGCTCGCGCGCCACTGATGCATGAGGTCGTTGCGCACGACGGCGAGCAGCAACAGCACCATCAGCCCGAGACCGAACGCCACGATCTGGATGACGCTGTCGCGGCCGCGACGCGCGATGTTCGCCATGCCATAGCGCCACGAGACACCGACGCTGCCGCGCAGGGTGCTCAGGCTGCGGACCAGCACCCAACCGGCGGCGATCAGCACGAGGAACATGGCGGCGGTCGCGCCCGAAACGTAAGCCAGCAACTTCCCGTCGCGAACGAGCCAGAACAGCAGCACGCCGAGGGCCCCGAGCGCAGCGCCATACACGACTGTGTAGCGCAGCGGCGGCGGTTCCAGGTTGCGACGGAGCACGCGAGCCGGCGGCACTTTGCGCAATTGCAGGAGCGGCGGCAGCGCGAAGCCGATCAGGATCAGGATCGAGGTCATCAGGCCGAGCCAGCCGGCGCTGAGCGAGGGACGCGGCAGCTCACCGCGCACCAGATCGCGCAGCAGATATGCGATTCCCTCTTGTGCCGCGTAGCCGATCAACGCGCCGCAGACGCCAGCGATGATCGCGATCGCGAGCAGCTCCAGCACGCTGATCGCAAGCACGAGGCGCTGCGCGGCGCCCATGCTCTTCATCAGCGCGACGGTATCGAGATGGCGCGCGACGTAGCGTCGCGCCGCGATGGCAACAGCAATTGCCGCGAGCAGGATCGTGACGAGCGCCGACAGGTTGAGAAATCGACCGGCGCGATCGACGGCCGAACGGATTTGCGGACTCGCTTCGTCGACGTCGATCAGGCGCTCTCCGGGTCTCTTGCGTGCAGTCAGTTCCTGCTTGAACGCCGCCACCGCCTTGCTCTCGCCCGCGAACAGCGCCGCGTACCCGATGCGGCTGCCTTCGGTCGTGAGCTTCGTCGCCGGCACGTCTTCGAGCCGCATCAGCAGCGTCGGCGCGAGGTCGACGAACTGCGAGCCCTGGTCCGGTCGATAGTCGAGCACTTTCGTGATCGTGAGCTCGGTCTGGCCGACGTGAATGCGATCGCCGACGCGTGCATCGAGCTGACCGAAGACGCGCGGTTCGAGCCACGCTTCGCCGGGGCCCGGCAACTGCGTGGTTTCGTGCGCCGGACCGAAAGGCACGTCGGCAACTTTCAGCCGCCCGCGCAGCGGGTACTGCGCAGACACAGCGCGAATCGCGGTGAGGGCACTGTCGTCGCCCTTGAGCACGACGCTCGGGAACGTCGACACCTCAGCGGTCTGCAGACCCGCAGCTGCAGCGAGATCGAAATACTCGCGCTCGATCGGCGAGCGCGATTGCAAGCGAAGATCGGCGGCGAGCACTTCACCGGCTTGGGCGTCGACCGCAAGACTGACACGACTCGTGAAGAAGCCGACGGCGGTGAGCGCAGAAACGGCGACGAGAAGCGCCAGCATCAGCACCCGCAACTCACCCGACTTGCCATCGCGCAAGAGCGCAAGCAGTGCGAGCCGGATTGCCTTCGTCACCTCGTCACTCCGTCACTCACGTCACCAGTCTCCCCGCCTCGATCTTGATGATTCTGCTGCAGCGTCTCGCAATCGCTTCGTCGTGAGTCACGACTACCAGCGTCGTCTGCGCAGCCCGGTTCAGCTCGAACAGCAGGTCGATGATGCGCTCGCCGGTCACCGAGTCGAGATTGCCGGTCGGCTCGTCCGCGAACAGCACGGCGGGCCGCGTCACGAAGGCTCTTGCGATGGCAACGCGCTGTTGCTCGCCGCCGGACAGCTGTCGCGGATAGTGCTCGCGGCGCGGCGTGAGATTGACCTGCCGGAGGACATCAGCCGCGGCGCTGCGGGCATTCGGCAGGCCCGCCAGCTCCAGCGGCAGCATCACGTTCTCGATCGCCGTCAGCGACGGGACCAGGTGAAAGCTCTGAAAGACGAAGCCGACATGCCGCGCGCGCACGGCCGCACGGCCGTCCTCGTTGAGCGCGGTCAGCTCGGCGCCGTTGAGCCAGACCCGCCCGGCGCTCGGCTCGTCGAGCCCGGCGAGCAGCGCCAGCAAGGTGGACTTACCGGCGCCGGACGCGCCGACGATGGCGACGGTTTCTCCGGCGGCGATCTGCAGGTCGACTTCTGCCAGAATGGTCAGCGTTCCTTCCGGGCTGCTAACCTTTTTCGTGACGCTTTCTGCTTTGAGGACCGGTTGCACAGTGTTCGTACTGAGAGTCGTCGTACTGGTCTGGATAGGACTCGCGTGGCCGCTTTCGGTTCGCGCGGCCGCCGTAGAGCGGGAGCCGGTCGTCCTGGTCGTCGGCGACAGCTTGAGCGCCGGCTACGGCGTCGCGGTCGACTCCACCTGGGTGGCGCTGCTGCAGAAGCGTCTCGCCGCTCAAGGTTACGGTTACCGCGTAGTGAATGCCAGCATCAGCGGCGACACCACCGGCGGCGCGCGTGCACGCCTGCCGCGCGCGCTGGAGCTGCATAAACCGGTCGTCGTGATCCTGGAGCTGGGCGGCAACGACGGCCTGCGCGGCCTGCCGTTGCGCCAGGTGCGTGAGAACTTCCAGTTCCTGATCGATCGCTCGAAGGCCGCGGGCGCCCAGGTTGTCCTGATCGGCATGCGCATGCCGCCGAACTACGGCGCCGGCTACGCGGACGCGTTTCATGCACTATATGGCGAGCTGGCGGGCCAGTACGGCACGCCGCTGGTCGGATTCTTTCTCGACGGGGTCGCGCTGGACGACAAGCTGATGCAGGCCGACGGCATCCACCCGACGGCCGCAGCCCAGCCGCGATTGCTCGACAATCTGTGGCCGGCTCTGCAGCAAGTACTCAAAAAATGAACAAGGTCTGGCTGAAGCACTATCCGACCGGCGTACCGGCGGAGATCAATCCGAACGAATACGGCTCGCTGACGCAGCTGCTCGAAAGCAGCTGCAGCCGCTTCGCGGAGCTCGACGCGTACACGAGCCTCGGGCGCACGATGACGTATGCCGAGTTCGACCGCGACGCGCGCGACTTCGCAGCGTGGCTGCAGCAGAGCGCGAAGCTGCAACGCGGCGACCGGATCGCGATCATGTTGCCCAACGTCCTGCAGTATCCGGTCGCGCTGTTCGGCGCGCTGCGCGCCGGGTTGACGATCGTCAACACCAACCCGCTCTACACCGCGCGCGAGCTCGAGCATCAGCTGAGCGATTCGGGCGCGAAGGCGATCCTGATCCTGGAAAACTTCGCGCACACGCTCGATGCCGTAATCGCGCGCACGCACGTGAAGCACGTCATCGTCACCGGCGTCGGCGACCGGCTCGGCTGGCCGAAGTCGCTCGTCGTGAACCTGGTCGTGCGTCACGTGCGCAAGCAGGTGCCGCACTGGGAGCTACCGGGTGCGCTGCGCTTCAACGATGTGCTCGAGCAGGGTGCGTTCCTGCCGTTCGAGCCGGTCACGACCAATCACGACGACATCGCGTTCCTGCAGTACACGGGCGGTACGACGGGTGTCGCGAAGGGAGCGATGCTCACTCATCGCAACATGATCGCGAACGTGCTGCAGGCCGGCGCGTGGCTCGGCGTCGGCGCGCAGCTCGGCCGCGACACGGTGATCACGCCGCTGCCGCTGTACCACATCTTCGCGCTCACCGGGAATTGGCTGGTGTTCGTCAAGTTCGGCGCGCGCAATGTGCTCATCGCCAACCCGCGCGACTTCCCCGCATTCGTCAACGAGCTGCGCGCTGTGCGCTTCAGCTTCATCAGCGGCGTGAACACTTTGTTCAACGCGCTGCTGCACACGCCCGGATTCGCCGAGCTCGACTTCAGCGCGCTGCGCATCACTCTCGGCGGCGGCATGGCAGTGCAACGGTCGGTCGCCGAGCACTGGCAGCGGGTCACCGGCAACGTGCTGACGCAAGCGTGGGGCCTCACCGAAACCTCGCCGGCGGCGTGCGTGAACCCATTCGATCTCAACGAGTTCAACGGCTCGATCGGCCTGCCGATCCCTTCGACCGAGATCACGATCCGCAACGACGACGGCAAGGAGCTCGGCCTCGGCGAGGTCGGCGAGATCTGCGTGCGCGGTCCGCAGGTGATGCTCGGCTACTGGAACCGGCCGGACGAGACCGCGAAGGTCATGATCGGCGACTGGCTGCGCACCGGCGACATTGGACGCATGGACGAAAGCGGCTTCGTCTTCATCGAGGATCGCAAGAAGGACATGATCCTGGTGTCGGGCTTCAACGTGTATCCGAACGAGATCGAGAGCGTCGTCGCCGCGCATCCCGGTGTGCTCGAAGTCGCCGCGGTCGCGCAGGACGACGAGCGCTCCGGCGAAGCGGTCGCGCTGTTCGTCGTGCGCAAGGATCCGAACCTGACCGAGCAGCAGCTGATCGACTACTGCCGCGGCGAGCTGACGGGCTACAAGGTGCCGAAGCACGTGTATTTCAGGACGGAGCTGCCTAAGACGAACGTGGGGAAGATCTTGCGGCGGGAGCTGCGGGATAGCTTGAAGAAACAGCCGGGCTAGGGGGGCCGGCCTACACGGCGTGGTAGGGCGGGCTCAGCTCGTGCACCGCGGCGATCATCGCACCGGCGTGCTCGGGATCGACGGCCGGATGAATCCCGTGACCGAGATTGAATACGTGTCCGTGACCGCGTCCGTAGCTCGCGAGCACGCGAGCAACTTCCGTGCGGATCGTCTGCGGCGGGGCATAGAGGCAATTCGGATCGAGATTGCCCTGCAGCGCGACGCGATCCTGCACGGCGCGGCGCGCATCGGCGAGATCGGTCGTCCAGTCGACGCCCAGCGCGTCGCAGCCGCTGCGTGCCATTGTGTCGAGCCACGCGCCGCCGCCCTTCGTGAACAGAATGACCGGGACGCGGCGACCGTCCTGCTCGCGCCGCAGATCGGCAACGATGCGCTCCATGGGTTGCAGCGAAACTTCGCGATACAGCTGCGGCGTCAGCACACCGCCCCACGTATCGAACAACATGACCGCCTGCGCACCGGCGGCAATCTGCGCGTTCAAGTACTGCGTCGTCGAGTCGACGAGCAAGCTCAGCAGCGAGTGCAGCGTGCCGGGCTCCTCGTACATCATCGCCTTGATGCGCGAGAACTCGCGTGAGCTGCCGCCTTCGACGATGTACGTCGCGACCGTCCACGGGCTGCCGGCGAAACCGATCAGCGGCACGCATCCGCCGAGCTCGCGGCGGATGAGACGCACGGCGTCCATCACGTAGCGCAGTTCGGTGTTCGGATCCGGCACGCCAAGACGCGCAACATCGGCACGCGAGCGCACGGGCCGCTCGATGCGCGGGCCCTCGCCGGTCTCGAACTGCAGTCCGAGCCCGAGCGCATGTGGGATCGTGAGAATGTCGGAGAACAGGATCGCCGCGTCGAGCGGATAACGCGCGAGCGGCTGCAACGTGACCTCGCACGCGAGCTCCGGCGTCATGCAGAGCTTGAGAAAACTGCCGGCGCGCTCGCGCGTCGCGCGATATTCCGGCAGATAGCGCCCGGCCTGACGCATCATCCACACGGGCGTGCGCTCGACCGGCTGCCGCAGCAGCGCCCGCAATAGCAAATCGTTCTTCAGATTCATCTCAGCTTCGCTTCGCCGGATCGAACAACCGCTCGTGCTCGACGATCGCGTAGCGGTCGGTCATGCCCGCGATGTAATCGGCGACGGCGCGTGCGCGGCCGTTCTCGCGCGACTCGGATTCCATGTCCTGCGCCGCCTGGTAATGCTCGTCCGGCAACAACTCGGGCCGCGCGAAGAACGAATCGAACATCGAGCGGATGACGTGGTGCGCCTTGTTCGTCATGCGCAGCACGCGGTAGTGACGATAGACATGATCACGCAGGTAGTGCTTGAGCTCGAGGTGCTCGGCGGCGACGGTCTCGCTGAATTGCACGAGCGCCGTCGGCCGTGCACGCACGTCCTCGACGTCGGCCGGCCCGGTGGTTTCGATCGCGCTCTGCGTCGTCTCGACCAGGTCCGTGACCACGTGGTTGATCATCCGCCGCACGACTTCGTGGATCAGGCGGCGATCCTGCAGCTGCGGATAGATCGCGAGCACCGCGTCGTGCTGGCGCCGGAACAGCGGCACGTCGCGCAGGCCGTCGAGCGAAATCAGTCCGGCGCGCAGGCCATCGTCGAGATCGTGATTGTTGTACGCGATCTCGTCGGCGAGGTTCGAGATCTGCGCTTCGAGCGACGGCTGCCGGCGCTGGATGAAGCGCTCGCCGAGCTCGCCCAGCTGCCGCGCGTTGCTCACCGAGCAGTGCTTGAGGATGCCCTCGCGCGTTTCGAACGTCAGGTTCAGGCCGGGGAACGCGGCGTAGCGCTCTTCGAGCTCGTCGACGACGCGCAGCGACTGCAAGTTGTGCTCGAAGCCGCCATACGGCCGCATGCACGCGTTGAGCGCGTCCTGCCCGGCGTGTCCGAACGGCGTGTGGCCGAGGTCGTGCGCCAGGCAGATCGCTTCGGCGAGCGTTTCGTTCAGTTGCAGCGCCCGCGCGATCGTGCGTGCGATCTGCGCGACTTCGATCGAGTGCGTCAGGCGCGTGCGGTAAAGATCGCCCTCGTGGTTGACGAACACCTGCGTCTTGTAGACGAGCCGCCGGAACGCAGTGGAATGGATGATGCGATCGCGATCGCGCTGGAACTCGCCGCGCAGGATCGGCGCCGGTTCCGGGTGCGCGCGGCCGCGCGAGGCGGCCTCGGTGGCGGCGTACGGGGCGAGGGATGCGGTTTCGGCAGTCATGCGCTGCAGGCGAGTATCAGCCGAAATGCGCTTGCAGAGTAGCTTCAAGAGCCTGCTCGGCGTAGTCGTCGGGCACCGCGGCGGAACCGAGCCCGCGCATCAGGACCAGGCGAACACGGCCGCCGAGCACCTTCTTGTCCATGCCCATGAGCTCGCGGCCGCGCTGCGCGCCGATGCGCGGCGCGGCGACGGGGAGTCCGAGCCTTTCCAGCAGCCGCACCGCGCGGTCGCGCTCGGCCGGCTCCAGCCAGCCCACCCGTTCCGACATTTCTGCCGCCATGGCCATTCCGGCAGCCACCGCTTCGCCGTGCAACCACGTGCCGTAGCCCACCGCGGTCTCGATCGCATGACCGAACGTATGGCCGAGATTGAGGATCGCGCGCAGCCCCTGCTCGCGCTCGTCCTGGGCGACGACTTCGGCCTTGATCTCGCACGAGCGGCGCACGGCGTGAATCACTGCGACAGCGTCGCGCGCCAGCAAGGGCTCGACGTTCGTCTCGATCCACTGCAGAAACGCCGCGTCGCGGATGAAGCCGTACTTGACGACCTCCGCCAGTCCGGCGCGGTACTCGCGCGGCGCAAGCGTCTGCAGCGTGCTGGTGTCCGCGATCACGCAACGTGGCTGATGAAACGCGCCGATCATGTTCTTGCCGTGCGGATGATTGACGCCCGTCTTGCCGCCGACGGACGAGTCGACCTGCGCCAGCAGCGTCGTGGGCACCTGCACGTAGTCGATGCCGCGCTGATAGCAGGCCGCGGCAAAGCCGACCATGTCGCCGATGACACCGCCGCCGAGCGCCACGGCCGCCGCGTCGCGATTCATGCGCTCGGCGATCAATGCGTCGACGATGCGGGCAAAGCTGGCGAGCGTCTTGTGCTGCTCGCCGTCCGGCAGGATCAGCGTCGCCACGCGCCGGCCTTGCAGTGCGTTCTGCAGCTTCGCGAGGTAGAGCGGCGCGATCGTGTCGTTGGTCACGATCAGGAGATTGCGCGCGGTGATGTGCTTGCCGAGCAGCTGCGCATCTTCGAGCAGCCGCGGACCGATCAATATCGGATAGCTGCGCTCGCCGAGCGCGATGTCGATGCGTTCGTGCAGCGGCGCACTCATGTCGCTGCGAGGCTCTGCAGCCGCTCGAGAATCTCGTCGGCGACGACGCGCACGTGACGGCCGTCGGTCGCGACGACCACAGCGGCGATGGATTCGTACAGCGGCGCGCGGACTTCCATCAGCTCCCGCAGCCGCGCTTCGGGATCGGCGGTGTACAGCAATGGGCGCTGCCGGCCGTGCCGCGTCCGCTCCAGCTGCTGGCGAATCCCGGTCCGGAGATAGACGACGCTGCCGCGGGCTGCGAGCCGCTCGCGGTTCTCGGGCATCAGCACGGCGCCGCCGCCGGTCGCGACCACGACGTTGTGGAGCTGCGTGAGAGAGTCGATCACTTCGCGCTCGCGCTCCCGGAAGCCGGTCTCGCCCTCCTTCTCGAAGATGTAGGGAATGTCGACCCCGGTGCGCCGCTCGATCTCGACGTCGCTGTCGTAGAAGGTCAGATCCAGCAGGCGCGCCAGCTGCTTGCCGACGGCCGTCTTGCCCGAGCCCATCGGGCCGATCAGGAACACGTTCGTGCGAGGGGCCTGCGGGCTCATGGCGGTGACGGGGACTATAAACGAAAGCGGCCGCCCGAAGGCGGCCGCGGATTCGTCAGCGTCTGGGACGGCTGATCAGTAGAGGCTCGAGCCCTCGCGCAGGATGCGCGGGGTCACGAAGATCAGCAGCTCGTCCTTGTTGTCGGTCTTCGAAGTCGTCTTGAACAGGCGGCCGAGCACCGGCACGTCGCCGAGCCACGGCACCTTGGTCTCCGCGTCGCGGCGCTCGGTCTCGAGGATGCCGCCGAGCACGACGGTCTGGCCGTCGTTCACGAGCACCTGCGTGACGATCTCGCGCGTGTCGATGCTGGGCACGAAGCCGCCGGTTGCGCTCGCAACCAGCTGACCGACGCTGTCCTTCGCGACCGTGAGGTCGAGGATGACGCGGTTGTCCGGCGTGATCTGCGGCGTGACCTTGAGCGACAGCACGGCCTTCTTGAACTGCGTGGTCGTGGCGCCGCTGGACGAAGACTCCTGGTACGGAATTTCCACGCCCTGCTCGATCGTCGCCTCGCGCTGGTTCGCCGTGATCAGGCGCGGCGAGGAGATGATCTCGCCACGGCCTTCGGCCTGCGCCGCCGACAGCTCCAGGTCGACGATGTAGTCGGAGTCGAGCAGCGTGAGCGCCAGGCGGCCGGCTGGGTTCGCGACCGGCAGGTTCACCATGTAGCGGTCGGCTGGGCTGCCCGATTCGAACGACGGCGGCGTGTTGACGCCGTCCGGCTGCCGGCTCACGACGAAGCCGTCGTCTTCGGTGACGAAGTTGCGTGAACCGACGACGCCGCCGCCGTCGCGACCGCCGTGGTCGAAGGCAGTCAGCGCGCCGAACCGCACGCCCAGTTCGCGGCTATAGTCATCGTTGACGATGACGATGCGGGCTTCGATCAGCACCTGCCGCACCGGAATGTCGAGCGTGGAGACCAGCCGGCGGATGTCGGCGAGGCGCTCCGAGGTGTCCTGCAGGAGCAGGGTGTTGGTGCGCTCGTCGATCGCGACGCTGCCGCGCTCGGAGAGCAACGAGTTGTTCTGACCGGACTTGATCAGCGCCGCAAGATCCTGCGCCTTGGCGTAGTTGATCTGCAGGTACTCGGTGCGCAGCGGGGCGAGCTGCTGCACCTGCTGGCGCGCCGTCAGGAGCTCTTTCTCGCGCGCGGCGATTTCCGCCGCCGGCGCCACGAACATGACGTTGCCTTCGCGGCGCATGTCGAGGCCCTTGGTGCGCATCACGATGTCCAGCGCCTGATCCCACGGCACGTTCTGCAAGCGCAGCGTGACGTTGCCGCCGACCGTGTCGCTGATCACCATGTTCTGGCCGCTGGTGTCAGCCAGCAGCTGCAGTACTGCGCGCGTCTCGATGTCCTGGAAGTTCAGGGTCAGACGCTCGCCGGTGTACTCCTTCTGGTCCTGCAGCTCCGGCGGCAGCTTCACGACCGGCTTGATCTCGATCGTGTAGATGTTGTCGGACTGGTAAGCGAGCTGCTCGTAGTCGCCGCTGGCCTGGATCACCAGGCGCGTGCCGTCGCCCGCGCGCAGCGCGTCGACGGAGTTGACGGGAGTCGCGAAGTCGGTGACGTCCAGGCGCTGCATCAGGTTCTCGGGCAGCGAAGTCTTGGCGAAGTTGACGACGATGCGGCCGCCTTCCTGACGCAGGTCGGCGGGCACCTTGGCGTCGGTCAGCTCGACCACGACGCGACCCGAGCCGTCGCTGCCGCGGCGGAAGTCGATGTTGCTGACGCTGCGCGAACCGGAGATCGGCGCGACTGAGCGAGTGTTGGAGGTGGCTGCGGCAGCCGCGGTGGAAACCGATGCGCCGCTGCTGGAAGCGCGTCCGCCGGCGCCGCCGACGGACACGACGATCGTGTTGCCCGAAACGCGGGTCTCGTACGGCACCAGGTTGTCGACGTTCAGCACGACGCGCGTGCGGCCGTTCGCCTCGGCGACGTTCACTGTGTCGACCACACCCTGCTTCACGTCCACGCGACGCGACTGCATCGCGACGGTCGTGTCGGGCAGGTCGAGCGCAATGCGCGCCGGATTGTCGACCGTGAAGGTCAGCGGCGTCGGCGCGTTGTCGCTGAGCCGCAGCGTCAGCTCGACCTTGTTGCCGGCGCCGGTGGTGAACGTGATGCCTTCCAGGCGGTTGGCGCTCTGCGCCAGCGCCTGCAGCGTCACGCCTGCAAAGAGCAGTACGCCGATACCGATCCGGCGCAACGACGAGATTGAAGACGACATTTGCGGGTTTCTCCCTGGGATCATTCTGTCAACGCCAGCCCGGCTGGACGCTCGATGTATCCGCCGAGACCGTCGGGGACGATCTCGATGATTGATATCTTGGTAGGGCTTACGCCGACGATCTTGCCGTCGTTCTGGCCGACGAAGTTGCCGGGCAGCACACGATGCACGAGGCCGTCCTTGCCCTGCACCAGGCCATAGTTGCGGCCCTGCAGGTTCAGCGTGCCGACCATGCGCATCGTGTCGAGCGGGAACTGTTCGAGGAACTCGCGCGGACGCTTCACGTCGGGACGCACGCCGGCGGCGAGATCGCTGCGCGCGGGCGGCGTCGGCACGAACGGCGAGCGCAGGCTGCTCGCGTTGTACGCGAACGGCTCGTACGGCTTGATCGCCGGCAGCGCCTCGATCGCCTCGCCGGGACGGCTCTTGATGTCCTCGACCTGCTTGTGCAGCTCGTCCATACCGCTCGAGCAGCCGCTCAGCGACAGCACCGCGAGCATGGCGGCAGAAATCAGAAGGGTTCTGGTCATAGGTGACGCTGCTTCGGTTCTGGCGGTGGTGTCAGGTGCCCGGACGCTTGCGGCCGGCCGGCGCCTTCTTCTGCGGCTGCTGTGCGGCCTGCTCTTCATCGTCCAGGTAGCGATAGGTCTTCGCAGTCAGGTCGAGTTGCAGCTGATCGGAGCCAACGGTCTTGTTGACCTGCGTGATCTCGACGTCGTGCAGCGTCACGATGCGCGGCAGCGCCGCGATGCCGCTGACGAACGCGCCGATCGAATGGAAGCTGCCGGTCAGGCGCATCTTGATCGGCAACTCGGCGTAGAAGTCCTTCACGACCTGCGCGTTCGGCTGGAACAGCTTCTGGTCGAGACCCGCCGCCGTGCCCTGTTGCGAGATGTCGGTCAGCAGGTTCGGCACTTCGGTCTTGTTCGGGAGCTTGCGCAGCATCGCGCCGAACGACTGCTCCATTTCCGCGAGCTGCGCCTTGTAGGCGTCGAGGTTCGCGGCTTTCTTCGCTTTCTGCTCGAGCTTCTGCAGCAGCTGCTGCTGTTCGGCCTGCGCCCTTTCCAGCTCGGGCTTCTTCGAGTTCCACACCAGGAAATACGCCCCCGCCACGACGGCGATCACGAAGACCAGGCCGATCGCGCCGAGCCGGAACGGCAACGGCCAGCGGCCAGGATCGTTGGGGTCGAGCTCGCGGACTTGGTCGAGAACGCTCATGGGCGCGCTCCTTTGGGCCCTTTCGGCGCCTGCGCGACCTGCTGATCCGGTTGCGCGGCCATCTGCGGATTCTCCTGCGCCGCGTTGAGCGTGAACTCGGAGCTGCCGTCGGTGGTGGAACCCTTGGTCTCGAGGATGTCCAGCGCCGGATCCTTCAGCCACTCGGAGGCGTCGATGTTGCGCATGTACGAGGCGACGCGCGTGCTCGACTGCGCCAGACCTTTCAGCGTCAGCTTGCGGTCGTTCTGCTTGAGCGCGGTCAGGCTCACGCCGTCGGGAATCGTGCGCACCAGCTGGTCGAACAGGTGCACGATCTCGGGCCGCGACAGCTCCAGCTTCTCGATCACGTCGATGCGGGCCTTGAGCCGGCGCTTCTCTTCTTCGAGCGCCAGGATCTCGGTGATCTGCTTGTCGAGCTTCGCGATCTCGTCGTTGAGATACTGGTTCTTCTCGTTCTGGCTATCGATCGCCGCGTTCATCTGCAGGTTCACCAGGAACGTGATGACGGCGGCCGCGATGAACGCGCCGAGCACGCCGACGCCGAATTCCTGGCGCTTGCGCTTGCGCTCTGCCTCGCGCCACGGGATGAGGTTAATTCTCGGCATATCAGTCGAAACTCCGTAGTGCCAGGCCGCAGGCCGTCAGCAGCGCCGTCGCGTCTTTCTTGACTGCCTGCGCTTTGGCCTTCTGGCTCACTTTCATCTGACCGAGCGGATCGCCGCGCTGCGACTCGATGCCGACGCGGCTCTGAATCATTTCCGCGGCGCCCGGAATGTTGGCGCAGCCGCCGCAGATCAGGATCTGCTCGGGCTGCTCGCGGCCGGCGCCGGAGGCGAGGAAGAACTGCAGCGAGCGGCTGACCTGCTGGCACATGTCATCGATGAACGGTCCGAGCACTTCGGTCTCGTAGTTGCCCGGCAGGCCGCCTTCTTTCTTGGCGCGCCCGGCTTCTTCCATGCTCAGCCCGTACGTGCGCATCACTTCTTCGGTGAGCTGCTGGCCACCGAAAGCGAAGTCGCGCGTGTAGATGACTTTCAGGTCGCGCAGCACGCTGAACGTGGTGCTGCTGGCGCCGAAGTCGACGACAGCGATGACGCGACTCAGGCCGCCGTCCGGCATCTGGTGAGTGAGCAGGCGGCACGCGTTCTCGAGCGCGAACGCCTCGACGTCGACGATCTTGGCGGTGAGCCCGGCGGCCGCGCACGCGGCGATGCGCTGCTCGACGTTCTCGGAGCGCGTGGCCACGAGCAGCACGTCGAGCATGTCCGGATCCTTCTCCGACGGACCGATCACTTCGAAGTCGAAGCTCACTTCCTCCATCGGGAACGGGATGTACTGGTCGGCCTGCATCTCGACCTGACCCTCGAGCTCGTTCTCGCTCAAGGTGCGCGGCATCTGGATCACCTTGGTGATCGCAGCGTCGCCGCTGATCGCAACTGCCGCGTCTTTCGCGCGCGCGCCGGAGCGCTTCACTGCGCGCTTGATCGCTTCGCCGACCGCACTGGCGTCGACGATTGCTTTTTCGTTGATGGAATTCGGCGGAGTCGCTTCGGCCGCGTACGATTCGACGCGGTACTGGCCGCCGCTCATCGAGAGCTCGATCAGCTTCACCGAAGAGGTGGTGATGTCGAGTCCCAGGAGAGGCCGGGATTTTGCGGTGAGGAGCACGCTGTTTCCCTTTTAAGATCAGATAGTTAAGGCGCCAACAGAGACCGGACACGAAACTCGGGCGGCAACTATATACAGCCGGGCGTTAAGTTGAATGTGAGCAGCCTCACGAATCGCCATCGCGGCATTCCCGGATCCGGATCGCTCTTTTTCCTACCTCGGCGCCCATGCTAGCCGCGGCGCGTGGCTGCGGACTTCGCAGAGACTGGCCAATCAAGCCCTTATGGCGGATATGCAGTGCCTGGACGAGCTGGACAAGTCGCCAGGCAGAACGATAATCGACGCCGGACCCTGAACCCCCACTGCGCGAATGCCGGTATTTGCTCAGGCTCGTACCCGCTCGCCGCTTCGCCTCTTATCATCCTCACGCGCTTCACGGTGCGCACGTGGACCCGCAAACGCCGGTTACTATGCATACGGCCCTGTCGGGAAGCAAGGGTAAAGCAAGGACTTAGGATTTTTTGTTGTGATGCGACGTTACCTCTCGTCCCCGCCCCGCGTGCTGCTCGCGCTCGGTGTCTGCATGGTCGGCGCGCTCGTGCTGGGGATGCTCGGCTGCTATCAGTATCTGCATCCTTCGTTACCCGACGTCTCGACCATCAAGGACATCCGGTTGCGCGTGCCGCTGCGCGTCTACAGCCGCGACGGCAAGCTGATCGCGCAGTTCGGCGAAGAGCGGCGCATTCCGCTCGCGTTCGAGGCGATCCCGAATCAGATGATCAACGCCGTGCTCGCCGCGGAGGACGACAACTTCTTCCAGCACGGCGGCGTCGACTATCCCGGCCTGATCCGCGCGACGGCGCGCCACCTGATGTCGGGCGAAAAATCCGAAGGCGGCAGCACGATCACGATGCAGCTCGCGCGCGGCCTGTTCCTGAGTCCCGAGAAGAGCTATCGCCGCAAGCTGGTCGAGATCTTCACGACGTTCCGCATCGAGCGGGAGCTGACGAAGCAGGAAATTATCTCGCTGTATCTCAACAAGATGTTTCTCGGACAGCGCGCTTACGGCGTCGGCGCTGCAGCCGAGGTGTACTTCGGCAAGACGGTCGATCAGCTGACACTGCCGGAGATCGCGCTGATCGCCGGAACGTTCCGGCTGCCGTCGCGCGACAACCCGGTCGCGAACGCGGACTTCGCGCGGCAACGTCGCGCCTACGTGCTGCGACGCATGCACGAGAAAGAATTCATCACGCAGGACGAGTACGACATCGCGCTGAACGCGGCGGTCGAATCGCGATTGCACGGGCCCGCTGTCGAAGTCGATGCGCCATACGTCGCCGAGATGGCGCGCGTCGAGCTGTTCAACCGGCTCGGCGCCGAGGCGTACACCGCGGGCTACGAAGCGGTGACCACAGTCGATAGTCGCCTGCAGAGCGCGGCCGTGCGTGCGTTGCGCGCGGGGCTGATCGAGTACGACCAGCGTCACGGCTATCGCGGACCAGCAGGACGTGTGACGCTGCCCGCGGGCGCGCGCGAGAAGGAGTACCAGCAGGCGCTCGAAGAATATTCGCCGCGCGGCGGACTCGTACCGGCGCTGATTCTTTCGGTCGACGAGAAGAGTGCCGTTGCTTACACGCGCGCGAACGGTCGCATCAGCCTGCCGTGGACTGCGATCAGCTGGGCGCGCGCGCCACTTCCGGACGGCAGCATCGGGCCGCAGCTGCAACGCGCAGCCGACGTGCTGGCGCCGAACGATGTCGTGTATGTCGCGCAGGAAGTGTCGGGCAACTGGCACATGGCGCAGGTACCGGACGTGCAGGGCGCGTTGGTCGCCGTCGATCCGCAGGACGGTGCGATCGCTGCACTCACCGGCGGCTTCGACTACTACGCGAGCAATTACAACCGGGCGGTGCAGGCGAAACGTCAGCCGGGCTCGGCGTTCAAGCCGTTCCTGTACTCCGCCGCGCTCGAGCAGGGCTTCACGCCGGCGACGCTGGTCAACGATGCACCGCTGGTGATCGAGGATCCGACGCTCGAAGGCAGCTGGCGGCCGCAGAACGTGACGCGCGAATTCCGCGGACCGATGCGGCTGCGCGAAGCGCTGGTCCGCTCGCGCAATCTCGTATCCATCCGCGTGATGAACACGCTCGGCCCGGCGTACGCGACGCAGTACATCGAGCGCTTCGGCTTCCCGAAGGACAGCCTGCCGCGCAACCTGTCGCTCGCGCTCGGCACGGCGTCGGTGTCGCCGCTGGAGATGGCCAGCGCTTATGCGATTTTCGCGAACGGCGGTTTCCGCGTGGAGCCGTACTATCTCGACCGCATCGTGAGTCCCGAGGGCAAGACCCTCTACGAGGCGCAGCCGCGCCTCGCGTGCCAGGACTGCGCGCAGCCTCCCGGTGCAATCGCGAGCGGAGCAACGGAGGGCGGCGGCGAAGCGCCGATCCGCGCGCCGAGCAACGACGAGATGCGCTGGGGCGCGCAGACGTATTTGCAGAACGACCGTCTGGCGTCGCCGGCGATCTCGCCGCAGAACGACTTCCTGATGACGGACATGATGAGCGACGTCATTCGACGCGGCACGGCCACGCGCGCGATGGTGCTGAAGCGCGGCGATCTCGCCGGCAAGACCGGCACGACCAACGATCGTCGCGACACGTGGTTCTGCGGCTTCAACGCCGGCCTGGTCGCGACCGCGTGGGTCGGCTTCGACCAGGAGCGCTCGCTCGGCCCCGGTGAAGAAGGTGGCCGCACCGCGCTGCCGATGTGGGTATATTTCATGGCGGAGGCTCTGAAGGGCGTGCCGGAGCAGCGCCGGGCGGCGCCGCCGGGACTGGTGTCGATGCGGATTTCCGCGGACACCGGGCTGGCTGCACGGCCGGGCGACGCGAACGCCATCTTCGAGACTTTCATGGCCGGGCACCTGCCCGCCGAGCCGCAGCTCGACAGCGCGCTCGGCGAACAGCAGGAGGGCGCGGAGGAGAAGAAGGACGACGACTCGCTATTCTGAAGCGACCAGATTGATGACCGCTTGATGAACAAGAGAAGCAATCCCCGCGCAGAGCAATTGAGAGCAGCGTTGGCGCAGGAAGCAGCCCGCATCATGTCCGAGCAGGGAATCGACGACTACGGCCTCGCGAAACGCAAGGCCGCGGAGCGCTTCGGCGCAACCGACATCGCGGTGCTGCCGAAGAACACGGAGATCGAAGCAGCCCTCGCCGCTCACCATCGCCTGTTCGAGGCGCACACACACTCTTCGACGCTGAGCTCGCTGCGCCGGACGGCGTTGCAGGCGATGCGCCTGCTGCAGCGATTCGATCCGCGGCTCGTCGGGCCCGTGCTCAGCGGCACCGCATCCGCGCACTCGGAGGTGAATCTCCATCTGTTCGCGGAAGGCGCCGAGCCGGTCGCGTTGCATCTGATGGAGCGCGGCATCCCGCACCGCATGGGCGAGCGACGCCTGCGCTACGAGCCGAACCGCCTGGTCGCGTACCCGGTCGTGCACTTCGTCGCGGGCGACAAGGAGATCGATGCAGTGGTGTTTCCGATCGATGGCATCCGCCAATCGCCCGCGAGCCCGGTGGACGGGCGGCCGATGAAGCGAGCGGATACTGCCGAGATCGAAGCGATGTTAGAGCGCGAGTAGGTCGGCTCAGCGCTTGTTCATTTCGATGTAATCGCGCTTGCCCGGACCGGTGTACAGCTGGCGCGGGCGGGCGATCTTCATCGCCGGATCGGAGATCATCTCGTGCCAGTGCGCGACCCAGCCGACCGTGCGCGCGATCGCGAACATCACGGTGAACATCGACTGCGGGATGCCGATTGCGCTGTAGATGATGCCGGAATAGAAATCCACGTTCGGGTATAGCTTGCGCTCGACGAAGTACTCGTCCTTGAGCGCGATCTCCTCCAGCTTCAGCGCCAGCTCGAACAGCGGGTTGTCGGACTTGCCGAGCTTCGCCAGCACCTTGTGGCACATGGTGCGGATGATCGTGGCGCGCGGATCGAAGTTCTTGTAGACGCGGTGGCCGAAGCCCATCAGCCGGAAGTTGTCGTTCTTGTCCTTGGCCTTCGCCAGGTACTTCGGCACGTTCTCGACGGTGCCGATCTGCTCGAGCATCGCCAGCACGGCTTCGTTCGCGCCGCCGTGTGCGGGGCCCCACAGCGCGGAGATGCCGGCGGAAATCGCCGCGTACGGATTCGCGCCGGTGCTGCCGGCGAGACGCACGGTCGAGGTGCTCGCGTTCTGCTCGTGATCGGCGTGCAGGATGAAGAGCAGGTCGAGTGCCTGCGCCGTCACCGGGTCGACTCTGTACGACTCGCACGGCACCGCGAAGAACATGTGCAGCAGGTTCGAGCAGTAGTCGAGGTCGTTGCGCGGGTAGATGAACGGCTGGCCGAGCGAGTGCTTGTAGGCCGCGGCCGCGATCGTCGGAATCTTCGCGATGATGCGGTGGGCGAAGATCTCGCGATGGCGCGGGTTATGGATGTCCATCGAGTCGTGATAGAAGGCCGCCATCGAGGCGACCACGCCCGACAGCATCGCCATCGGGTGCGCGTTGTACTGGAAGCCGTTGAAGAATCGCAGCAGCGATTCGTTGATCATCGTGTGGTACTGGACGGCGTGCGTGAACTCGTTGAGCTGCTCGCCGGTCGGCAACTCGCTGTTGATCAGCAGGTACGCGACTTCGAGGAAGTTGCTCTTCTCGGCGAGCTGGTCGATGGGAATACCCCGATGCAGCAGCACGCCTTGATCGCCGTCGATGTAGGTGATGCGGCTTTCGCACGAAGCGGTCGCCATGAAGCCGGGGTCGAACGTGTAGACGCCGAGGTCGCGCGTGAGGTTGGCGATGTTCAGCACGTCCGGGCCGAGCGTGCCGCTCTTGATCTCCGCGGTCGACTTTTTGCCGGTCGCTAGGTTGGTCAGCTCAAATTTCTTCTCGGCCATGTCTGGTTCCACCGTTGGCCGCGCAGACTGACACGAGCGCGCGGCTTCAGGCAAGCCGCGCGCTCGGTGCGGTGGGGGTGGCTTACTCGACGATCTTGATGAGCTGACCCGGCTTTGGCTCCTTGTCCGGGTACAGATCGTTCAGCAGGCGCAGCTGCTGCTCGGCGTATTTCGGCAGCGGCGACTGCTTCGCCAGGTCCGCCATGCGCGTGTTCTCGTCGGCGCGGATGACCTTGATCTTGTATGGCTCGGCCGCCGTGAGCTCGCTCTGCTTCAGGCGCCGGAAGGTCTTGATCGTCGACATGAACACCGGGTCGGCGGACGGCGCGCCGGCCGAGCCCTTGGTGACCGCGGCGAAGATGTAGGCGAGGTTGTTGTAGTAGATCACCGCATAGCGGGCGGGCACGATGCCGAAGTCGGTGCGCGCCGAGCGCACGACCGTCGTGTAACCCTGCAAACCGTTCACGTCGAGCGGCTCGGCCTGGCCGGCGCTGTACTGCGCGAGCATGCGCGACAGGAATTCCTTCGGCCCGGTGTTGGGCGGCGGCGCCTGCGTCTGCATCTGGATGATGCTTTCCTTGTTCGGCGAAACCGCGACCAGGCGATCGGCGCGGTTTTCCACGTGCCAGCCGCTCGGGAACACCATCGTGAGACCGAGATCGGCGTGATAGAAGCGGTTGCCTTTGAGCACGCCTTGCGCGCGGCTGGTGCCGACCGGCAGCCCCTCGATCGTCTTCAGGTACTTGTCGCGCTCCGGGTCGCGCGGATCGGCCGCCGTCTTGAGGTGCGAGGCCGCATCCACGACTTCGTGCAAGCGCGAGTCGTTGTCGGGGTGGCTCGCGAAGACGCCGTGATAAACGTGCGGCTGCCGCTTCTCCTCGCGCGCCCGCGCGATCTCGACCATCTCCTGGTTCTTGAGCAGGCGCACGACGTCCACCATGTGGCCGGGCGAGTAGCCGGTCTTCACCAGGTATTCGGCGCCGAGCCGGTCGGCCTCGAGCTCCTGGTCGCGGCCGTAGCCGCTGACCAGCGCGGCGCCGGCGTAGTTCGCGAGCCCGGCGAGGTCGGGGCTCCCGGTGAAGATGCCCACTGCCGCCGCGCCGATGCCGGAGAGCACTGATTTGCTCTGCTGGCGCACCGGATGGCGCGCGCACACGTGACCGATCTCGTGCCCGAGCACGGCCTCGAGCTCTGCCTCGTTATTGAGGTAGTTCATGATGCCGCGCGTGATGTAGACGTAGCCGCCGCCGGTCGTGAAGGCGTTGATCTCGTCGCTGTCGAGCACGGTGAACGTGTACGTCAGCTCCGGACGCTGGCTCGCCTTGGCGGCGCGCTGGCCCACTTCATTGACGTACGCAGCGATCTGCGGGTCGTCGTACACGCCGCCGAACTGCTGCAGCAGCATCGGGTGCACTTCTTTCGAGCGGGCGATCTCGCCGGCTTCACTCTGAAATACCAGGTCCGGCGTGCCTGTGACGGGGTTCGTCGCGCAGCCGGTGAGGCCGGCCGCAGCAGCAGGTAATAGGAAAGCCAGCCGGGCGAGCGCGAGTCTGATGATCGTATTGGACGGCATGAGGAGTCCCTGCCAAGTGGACGTCGAAGCTAACCCCGCGGTCGGGCGGGCCACAAGGTTGGAGCCGTGCGCCGAGCGCTCAGTTCAAGTCCGGTCGGACACGTTCAGGCGGCAGGCCCCGGCCCACCATGAACGGCCGAGTCTGAACGGTCAATGAAAAAGGGCGCCCCTTCCAGCGAAGAGGGCGCCCCTTTACGAACGATGCGGGCGGGTGCCCGAAATCAGCGGGCGTACTTCTTGCGGAACTTGTCCACGCGGCCGCCGGTGTCGACGATCTTCTGCTTGCCCGTATAGAACGGGTGGCAGTTCGAGCAGACTTCGATCTGCAGATCGTGGCCGAGCGTCGAACGCGTATGGAAGGTGTTGCCGCAGCTGCAGGTCACCGTGATCTCTTTGTACTCGGGATGGATTGCGTCTTTCATGGCTGCGGGCGCCCTCGAGCTGGCTGAACGAAAAAGGCGCGCAGTGTAGCGACGCGAACCGGCGCTCGCAAGAAAAAATCCGCTGAAAAGCCGTTTCGCCGCTCACTCGCGTTCCCGCCGGGGGATGCCCCCTCGGTTATCCACAAAAGTTGTGGATAAGTGTGTGGATTACAAGAGTGCGCCGCGCAGTCGCTGCTTACAAAAATGTGACATCGTCAAATTGCTCAATTTTTCACCAGTGGTTTTTGAGCTGTTTTGTCAGTCACTTGCACGCGGCTGCTGAGACGTCGCGTTCAGAACAGTCATCAATGCTCAGGGTTGTTGCAAGCCGAGCACCCGTGTGCATAACCCCTGCGCGCGACCCGTGCGCACGAACGGCCGCTGCCCGAAAAATTTGTGCGCCCGTTCACGAACTTGCACGCGGCAATGCAATTACTACTTGGAACTTTTACTACGCGGCGGTCGTTACGCCCGACTGCCCGGGGACCGCCTGCCCGGCCGACAGGAACAGCGCCTGCAGGTCATTCAGGAACCGCTGGCCGATCTCCGTCACCCGCCATCGACCCTCGCCCGCCTTCTGCAGCAGACCTTTGCGCTCCGCTGCGGCGACGGCATCCGCGAGCGTCGCGAACTCGAGCCCGGTGCGCGCCTCGTAGTCGGCTTCACCGAAGTCGTCGGTCAGCCGCAGCACATTCAACATGTACTCGAACGGCAGCTCCGCGCTCGCGACTTCGAATCGATCGCTGATGCGCTCGGCGGCCGCACGACGCAAGAACTCGCGCGGCTGCTTGATGCGGGCGCTGCGAACGATCGCGGACCGCGTGCGCTCGTCTTTCGCGAGCCACGTCAGCTTGCCATGCGCGCCCGCGCCGACGCCGATGTAGTCGCCGAATTGCCAGTAGTTGAGGTTGTGCCGGCTGCGCCGCCCGGCGCGCGCATAAGCAGAGACCTCGTAGTGCTCGTAGCCACGCGCCGCGAGGCGCGCCTGGCAATCGAGCTGCATCTGCCAGATCGCCTCCGAGTCCGGCAGCGGCGGCGGCCGATGGTAGAACACCGTGCCCGGCTCGAGCGTCAGCTGGTAGTGGGAGATGTGCGTGGGCTCGAGCGCCAGCGCTGCGTCGAGATCGGCGAGCGCCTGCTGCGCGCTCTGCGCCGGCAGTCCATACATCAGATCGAGATTGAAATTCTCAATGCCGGCGCGCACGACTTCATCGACGGCTCTCGCGATGTCTCCGCTGCCGTGAATGCGACCGAGCGTCTGGAGGCGCGCGGCGTCGAACGTTTGCGCGCCGAGCGACACGCGGTTGACGCCAGCCTCGCGATAGCCGCTGAACCGGCCGTGCTCGATCGTGCCGGGGTTCGCCTCCAGCGTGATCTCGGCATCCGGCGCAAACGGGATTTGCGCGCGAGCGGCTTCGAGAAAGCGACCGACCTGCTCGGGCGCGAACAAGCTGGGCGTGCCGCCGCCGAAGAACACCGAAGCGAGCGCGCGGCCTTGCGCGGCCGCAGCGTCGATCGCGAGGTCCTCGATCAACGCATCAATGTACTGCTCCTGCGGAATCGATTCCGGCGCGACATGCGAGTTGAAGTCGCAGTACGGGCACTTGCGCACGCACCACGGCATGTGCACGTACAAGGCCAGGGGCGGAAGGCTACGCACCGGTCGCCTCCGTCTTCAATTGCGCGACCAGTCCGCGCAGCGCCTGGCCGCGATGACTCAGCTGATTCTTTGCCGCGGCCGGCAGCTCCGCCACGGTGATCCCGCGCTGCGGCAGCTCGAAAATCGGGTCGTAGCCGAACCCGCCGCTGCCGCGCGGCGCCGCGGCGATTCGCCCTTCCCAGCTCGCCTGGCTGATCAGCGGGAACGGATCGTGCTCCCATCGCATGTACACGAGCGCGCAGCAATAGCGTGCGGAGCGCTCGGCCGCAGGCCTGCCCGCCAACGCTTCGAGGAGCTTCCGCAGATTGTCGTCGTCGCTCGCGTGCTCGCCGGCGAAGCGCGCCGAGTAGATGCCGGGCGCGCCGTGCAGCGCATCGACCTCGAGCCCGGAGTCGTCGGCAATCGCCGGCATCTGGGCCAGCTGCGCCGCCTGGCGCGCCTTGACGATCGCGTTCTCGACGAAAGTCAGTCCCGTCTCCGCGACGGCCGTGCGTGTGAATTGCGAGAGCGGCACGACTTCGATCGCGAGCGGCTCGAGCATTGCCCGCAGCTCCTCAACCTTCCCGGGATTGCCGGTGGCAAGAACGACACGCATGCGCGCGCCCTGTCAGTCCGCGTGCAGCGCTTCCAGCTGCCGCGCCAGTAGCTGGCCGATGCCGTTTGCCGCGAGGTTGAGCAACTCGTCGAGCTCGTGCCTGCGCAGCGCGTGACCTTCGGCCGTGCCCTGCACTTCGATGAAGCCGCCGCCGTTGTTCATCACGACGTTCATGTCGGTCTCGGCGTCCGAGTCCTCGGCGTAATCGAGATCGAGCACGGGCGCGCCGGCCCAGATGCCGACCGACACGGCGGCGACCTGGCCGTGGATCGGACTCTCGCGCAGCGCGCCTTTGCGGACGAGCGCATCGATCGCGTCGACGAGCGCAACGTAACCACCGGTGATCGATGCAGTGCGCGTGCCGCCATCCGCCTGCAGCACATCGCAATCGATCGTGATGGTCCGCTCGCCGAGCGCTTTCAAATCGACGACTGCCCGCAGCGCGCGGCCGATGAGTCGCTGAATCTCCAGCGTGCGTCCGCCTTGCTTGCCGCTCGCCGCCTCACGTTTGCTGCGCGTGTGCGTCGCGCGCGGCAGCATGCCGTATTCGGCGGTCACCCAGCCGCGGCCGGTGTTGCGCAGGAACGAAGGCACGCCTTCCTCGACCGAGGCTGTGCAGAGCACGCGCGTGTCGCCGAACTCGACGAGCACCGAGCCTTCGGCATGACGCGTGAAACGACGGGTGATACGCACCTGCCGCAGCTCGTCGGGAGCGCGGCCGCTGGGTCTGGCTTTCATGGCCGGCGATCTTACCCGTGCCAGCGCAGGACTGCGGCAGTGCTGTTGTCGCTGAACGGAGCGGATGCCTGCACGGCGCGACGGCCCAGCGCTTCCAGCCAGGCGCGCAACTCCTGGTTGTCCTCGCGGAAGAACCCGGCAATGTCGCTGTCGCGCAGGTTGGCCCAGATGCCGTCCGTGCAGAGAAGGAGGACGTCTCCCGGTTGCAGCACGTGCCGGCCGCTCACGGTCATCTCCGGGATCGCGGGATCGCCGCCGAGACAGCACTCGACGAAGTTGCGCATCGGGTGCGTCGGCAATTCTTCCTCGGTGATCTTGCCCTCGCGCAGCAGCAGCTCGACGTGGCTGTGATCGCGGGTTCGCTGCAGGATCTTGCCCTGGCGCATGTGATAGACGCGGCTATCGCCGATGTGCGCCCAGAATGCCGCGCCTTCCTGGACCAGGCAGATCGCGGTGGTCGCGCGCGGCCGCGTGTCGATCGACTGGCCGTTGCCGAGCTTCGCCACTTCGTCGTGCGCGCGGCTCAGCGCCATGTGCAGGAACCCGAGCGGGTCGAACAAGGGGAGCGACGTCCGCCGGAAGGATTCGAGCAGGCTCTTGAGCGCAATGTCCGCGGCGCGGCTGCCGTCCGAGTGGCCTCCCATGCCGTCGATGACGACCAGCAGCGCGGCTTGGTCCGCCGCCGAAACCGTCACGCGGTCCTGGTTGTCTTCGCGGTCTCCGAGGAGACTCAGCTCTGCATACTCGATCCGCAAGCGGGCTCCGGCGCAAGGCCTGTCAGCTGCTACACTTCGACGCCGCGGCATACAGCCGGGCGCGGCGCTTTATATCACCGCGCGAACACCCGTGTAAGACAGCGTTTGCCTTAATCTGAAGCCAATGATCCGGAGCATGACAGGGTTCGCGCGGCGCGAGCGCCAGGGGCCGTGGGGCACGCTGGTCTGTGAGCTGCGCACTGTCAATCACCGCTATCTGGAGGCGTCGCTGCGCCTGCCGGACGAGCTCAAGGCGCTCGACAACGAAGCGCGGCAGACGATCGCGGCGGCGCTTCGTCGCGGCAAGGTCGACGCCAGCCTGTACCTGAAGTCGGCAAGCGGATCGCAGCGCTCACTGGAGCTCGACAACGCATTGCTCGACGAGCTGCTCGCTCGCGTCGCGCAGGTGCGCGAGCGCCTGCCGGAAGCGTCGCCGGTGAGCCCGCTGGAATTGCTGCGCTGGCCCGGGGTCGTGCGTGAAGCCGAGCTGGATGCGAAACCCGTGCTGATCGCCGCGCTCGAGCTGCTGCGCGAAGCGCTGGCGGAGCTCAACGAAACGCGGCATCGCGAGGGCCAGCGGATCCGCGAGCTGCTGCTGGCGCGCTGCGCTTCGATGCGCGCGCACGTGCAGGTCGTGAAGGTGCGGTTGCCGGAAGTCTCGCAACGCATGCGCGAGCGCATCGTCGAGCGGATCTCGCAACTCGGCGTCACGCCCGATGTCGAACGCCTGGAGCAGGAGCTCGTGCTCTACACGCACAAGATGGACGTCGACGAGGAGCTCGACCGGCTCAGCGGTCACCTCGACGAAGTGGCTGCGGTGCTCGATTCGTCGGAGCCCGCGGGCCGCCGGCTCGACTTCCTGATGCAGGAGCTGAATCGCGAGGCCAACACGCTTTCGTCCAAATCGCAGGACAGCGAGACCACGCGCGCCGCAGTCGACATGAAGGTCGCGATCGAGCAGATGCGCGAGCAGGTCCAGAACGTCGAGTAGCCGATGGCGAATCGAGGCAAGCTGTTCGTGATCGCGGCGCCGTCGGGCGCCGGCAAGACCTCGCTGGTGCGCGCGCTGATGGAGCGCCGGCCGGCGCTGCGGTTCTCGATCTCGTACACGACGCGCAAGCAGCGGCCGACCGAGCGCGACGGCCACGACTATTTCTTCGTCGACAAGCCGCAGTTCGAGCGCATGGTCGCCGCCGGCGAATTTCTCGAGCACGCTCGCGTGTTCGACAACTACTACGGCACTTCGCGCGCGCAGGTCGTGCAGCTGCTGGAGCAGGGACAGGACGTGTTGCTGGAGATCGATTGGCAAGGTGCGCAGCAGATCCGCCGCGCGCTGCCCGAGTGCCGATCGATCTTCGTGCTGCCGCCGTCGCGCGCAGCGTTGGAACAACGTTTGCGCAATCGCGCGACAGACAGCGATGAAGTGATCGCGCGCCGCTTGCGCGATTCGATCGCCGATCTTTCGCACTGGAACGAGTTCGACTATATCGTGATCAACGACGACTTCGGCCGCGCCACCGTGGATCTCGAAGCGATCGTAGCCGGCCAAGGCGAGCACCTGCGGCGCGACCGCGCAGAGCTGCAGGCGCCGATCGCGAAGCTCCTGAATTAGAGGACGCCAGCATGAAGAATCCCACGCTCGTGACGGCCGCCATCGCTGCAAGCCTCGTGCTGCTCGGCACAGCCGCTCACGCCCAGCAAAGCAATCAGCCGCGGACGGTCAACGTCAACGGCCAGGGCGAAGTGCGCGCCGAGCCGGATCGCGCCACGGTCACGCTCGGCGTCGAGTCGCGCAAGCCGAAGCTCGAGGACGCGCGCGCCGCCGTCGCGAAGACGGTCGATGCAGTGCTCAAGCTGACGCGCGATCTGAAGATCGATCAGAAGCTGGTGCGGTCCACGCGCATCAACGTGCAGCCGGAGTACAACTGGGGGAGCGGGCAGCCGAACGAGCGCACGCTCATCGGCTACTACGTTGCGCGGCAGGTCGAAGTGGAGCTGCACGACCTGGAGAAGCTCGGCCAGCTGCTGGAGCGAGCCACCGACCTGGGCGTCAACCAGATGGGCGATCCGCGCCTGGATTCCAGCAAGCGGCAGGACCTGGTGCGCGAGGCGCTCGCGAAGGCAGTGGTCGATGCGCGCCAGAATGCCGAAGTCATCGCCAAGGCCGCCGGTGCAACGCTCGGCCGTGCGCGCACGATCAGCGCGAACGCCGAGTTCACGCCGCCGCCGATGCCGATGGTTCGCGCCGCGCTGGCCATGGAGGCCAAGCAGGCGGGCGCGCCGTACCAGAGCGGCGAGATGACCTTCAACGCGACCGTGAACGTCCAGTACGACCTGGACCCGCAATGAGCCCGTTATGAACACTCGGCGACTCGTACGCGCCGGCACGTTTGCAGCCCTGTGGCTGGCGGCCTGCGCAGCGCACGCGATCGAAGCTCCGAAGCCGCAGGCCCCGCGCGAGGAGGAACCGCAACAGCCGCCGCCCGAAGTCAAAATCACGCCAACCGACGAGCGCGCTTTCTACGAGAAGGTTCAGCGCGTCACCGCCTTCCGCTCGATGCGCGGTCTGACCGTTCCCGCCGACGTGATCACCGAGCTCGGACGCGGCAACGCCGACGCCGCTGTCGCGACGCTGAGCAAACTGGCCAGCGCGGGCAACAACGACGCAAACATCGCGCTCGTGCTCACTCAGCACTGGTGCGCAGCCGTCGCGCAGCAGCGCGCGGGCGATCCGAAGGCCGCGATCGCCAAGCTGGTGCAGAACCAGCCGGAGCAGCGCGCCGCGCGAGTCGCGGGCGTCGTCTACGCCGAGGTCGATTACATGCAGCGCGCACGCGTCGGCTGCCAGAAGGCTCGCTTCGACTACACCGGCATCGAAGCTCGCCTGCGCTCGGCCGCAGCAGCTGGCGACGCCGCGAGCGCAACTGAGCTCGCGCAGTTCCTGCGCGACCCGGCGCAACGCGAAGCAATGCTGCAGTCGGCGGTGAAGAAGAACTATCCGCCGGCCGTGTACAAGATCGCCACGAACCTGCTGATCGCCGTGCAGCGCGGCCAGACGACGGAGAACGTCAGCCAGATCCGCGAGCTGCTGAAGATCGCCGGGCGCGAGATTCCGCGCGCGAAGCTCGATCTGGCGAATTGCATGGCGGTCGGTTGCGACGGCCATCCCGCCGATGCGATGACCGCGCGCGCATTTGGCATGGACGCCGCCCGCGACGGCGAGCCGACGGCATTCACCTCGATGGTGCGCATGCCGTGGGGCCGCTTCTCGCGCGACGAGCTCCTGGCGTGGCAGTACTTCGGCGACCGCTTGAACGAGGCCGGCTGCATGGGCGATCAGTACGTGCCGACCTCGCTCGCGTTCGGGCAGACGATCGGGCTGCTGGAGCGCGCCGTGAATCCGCAGATGCTGCAGGAGGCCCACACCAAGGCGGACGCGTTCTGGAACGAGCACGGCGTGCGCGCGATGAAGGAAAACGGCTGCGAGTGAGCGCCGACTAGAGCGCCTGGGCGATTTCCTGTAGCAGCCCGTTGTCCTCGGGCTTCGTGCCGGACGGATAGCGGCCGATCAGCCGGCCTTCGCGGTCGATCAGGAACTTCTCGAAATTCCACTGCAGGTCGCCGGCGAAGCCGTTCTCCGGCGCGGTCAGCCAGCCGAACAGCGGATGGCGGTTCGCGCCGTTCACGTCGACCTTCGCGCTCAGCGGGAACGTCACGTTATAGGTGGTCGTGCAGAAGCGGATGATGTCCGCCTCCGCGCCCGGCTCCTGCTCGCCGAACTGGTTGCACGGAAAGCCGATCACGGTGAAGCGCTGTCCCTTCAGCTCGCGATAGAGGCGCTCCAGCCCGGCGTATTGCGGCGTGTAGCCGCACTGGCTTGCAACGTTGACGACCAGTGCGACGCTGCCGCGCAGCGGCGCGAGCAGGTCGATTACGCCGTCGATGCCCTTCACGCGAAAGCTGTAGAAATCGCTCATGGCGCCAAGCATTGAATCAGCGCGGCGCTACGTCAACTGCGAGTTGTGACCGAGGGTCGGCGTGAACGCTAGGGAACGCTGATCCGGGAAATCCCCCGGGAATGAAGTGCGTCGTCTAGGCCGCGACGCGGTCGACGAGGAGCACGGTGCCGTCGACGCCGGTGACGCGCGCCTTGGCGCCGGCCGGCAGGTTCGGGCCGCGGATCGGCCAGTCGCGGTTGCCGAGGCGGATGCGCCCCGTGCCGTTCTGGATGCCCTGCTCGAGCACGATCACCTGGCCGATGTGGCTGTGACCCGAGCGATGCCCGGCGAGCGGGCTGTTGAGCTCGCGCTCACGCGCACGATGCTGCCGCCAGAAGTACAGGGCAAACACGGTCACGGCGAAGATCACGAACCAGGTCATGGGTCACTCGGAAATGGAACGGCCAGTGTGAGGACGAAACACGCGCAGCGTAACAGCGGGTCCCTGCGGGAAACGATGAGGGCGGTCACACAGTGCGCCGTTTAACGTAAACCCGTTCACCCGGCGAGTTGTGAGCGAATTCCGCAATGGCGCTTGAGGTGAACGAGGAGCAGCGAAATTGCCGCCGGCGTGACGCCCGGCACGCGGCCCGCCTGGCCGAGCGTTGCGGGCCGCACTTCGCGCAGGCGCTGCCGCACTTCGGTCGACAGGCCGCGCACCTGCGCGTAGTCGAGATCGTCGGGCAGGCGCAGCTCTTCGTGGCGGCGCTGCCGCTCGATCTCCGTCTGCTGCCGATCGATATAGCCCGTGTACTTCGCGAGCACGTCGACCTGCAGTGCGACCTGCTCGGCCAGCCGCGCGTCGGCATCGGCCGCGGACATCCAGTCGGGCTCGCCGACCGGGGCAAGCGCCGTGAGCGCCGCGTAGGCGACTTCCGGCCGGCGCAGCAGATCGAACGCGTGCGTCTCGCGTGACAGCGCCGGCAGATCCGCCGGACGAACGAGGATGCGCTCCAGCCGCGCCACTTCCTCCGCAGTGCGATCGCGCTTGGCAGCGAACAGATTCCAGCGCTCGTCGACGACGAGTCCGAGCTCGCGTCCCTGCGGCGTCAGGCGCAGGTCGGCATTGTCCTCGCGCAGCAGCAGGCGATATTCGGCGCGGCTCGTGAACATGCGATACGGCTCGCTCGTGCCGCGCGTGATGAGATCGTCGACGAGCACGCCGATGTAGGCTTGGTCGCGGCGCGGCCACCACGGCGAGCGCTCCTGCACACGCAACGCCGCATTGATGCCGGCGAGAATTCCCTGCGCGGCGGCCTCCTCGTAGCCCGTCGTGCCGTTGATCTGGCCGGCGAAGAACAGCCCCGCGACGAACTTCGTCTCCAGGCTGTACTGCAGATCGCGCGGATCGAAGTAGTCGTACTCGATCGCATAGCCGGGGCGCGTCAGGTGCGCGCGCTCGAAGCCCTTGATCGAGCGCACCAGCGCCAGCTGCACGTCGAACGGCAGGCTCGTCGAGATGCCGTTCGGGTAGACCTCGTGCGTCGTCAGGCCTTCGGGCTCGATGAAGATCTGGTGCGACGTCTTGTCCGCGAAGCGATGCACCTTGTCCTCGACCGACGGACAGTAACGCGGACCGACGCCTTCGATCACGCCCGTGAACATCGGCGAGCGATCGCAGCCGGCGCGAATGATTTCGTGCGTGCGCTCGTTGGTCGCAGTGATGTGGCAAGACACCTGGCGCGGATGGTCGCTGCGCCGGCCGAGATACGAGAACACCGGCACCGGCTCGTCGCCCGGCTGCACCGCGAGCCCCGAGTAGTCGATCGTGCGGCCGTCGATGCGCGGCGGCGTACCGGTCTTGAGCCGGCCGACCCGGAACGGCAGCGCGCGCAGGCGCTCGGCGAGTCGATTGGAAGGAGGATCGCCCGCGCGACCGCCCTGATAGTTCGTCAGCCCGACGTGGATCTTGCCGCCGAGGAACGTGCCGACCGTCAATACGACCGCGCGCGCACGGAATTCGATGCCGGTCTGGGTCACGACGCCACGCACCTGCCCCCCCTCGACCAGCAGGTCCGCGACTTCCTGCTGGAACAGCGTGAGGTTCGGCTGGTTCTCCAGCATCGAGCGGATCGCCTGCTTGTACAGGACGCGGTCGGCCTGCGCGCGCGTCGCACGCACCGCCTGACCCTTGCTGGCATTGAGGATGCGGAACTGAATGCCGCCGCGGTCGGCCGCCTGCGCCATCGCGCCGCCGAGCGCGTCGATCTCCTTCACGAGATGACCCTTGCCGATGCCGCCGATCGCCGGGTTGCAGCTCATCTGGCCGAGCGTTTCGATGCTCTGCGTCAGCAGCAGCGTGCGCACGCCCATGCGCGCCGCGGCCAGGCAGGCCTCGGTGCCGGCGTGGCCGCCGCCTACAACGATGACGTCGAATCCTTCAGGAAAGCGCATGGGATCGGCCCGATTTCGGGGCGCGTAGTGTAAACGAAAGCCCCTGCGGGTCGGGCCGCTCCAGCACATCCTGCGCCCGCGCCATTCGCGCATCCCTGCGCAGCAACCTTAGCCCGCGCCCGGCGCCCTGACCCGCTTCAGCAGCACCAACGCCATGGCCACCAGCATGCCCACACCGACGATCAGCACCGCCCACAGCACGACCAGACGGACCGGCGTCTTCTTCGGCACCGGCCGCAACGCGGTGTCGCCGCCCAGCACTCGTGCCGTCTGAAAGACACCTTCGCCCACGAGCTTCGAGCGCTCCTCGGAGCCGAAGTCCGCCAGCAGCGAGTCGCAGCTGCTCGCAGCCGCAACCTCGGCGCGCTGGCTGCCATACGCGAGCGTGTATGGACCCGTGCCTTGCGCGAGGAATCGCAGACGCGCAGGGCGATAACCGAGCTCCAGCACCGTGTCGCGATACAGCTGCGGATCCTTCGCGATCTTCAGACGCCAGTAGCGATCGCTCGTCGCGGCGAACTGCCCGGGCGGACTTTCGCGCCGCTGCGTGTCGGTGACGATCCGATACGCCTCGCCGATCCAGCGCTCGGACCACGGCGCCTTGGCGTCGTCGCGGCTGTGCAGCGTTACGCGGACGGAGCTGTTCTCCTGCGACAAGCGCAAACGCGCATACGTCACCGGCGCGCGGCGACCGGTGTCGTAGAACAACACGTCGATATCGTCGGTCACGTGGTTCGTCGCCATGAACCACACGGGCTCGATCTCCTGCGCCGCGGTGACGCGCTCGGCAGTGACTCCCGCAATCGTCAGCGGCGGACCGCCGTCCGTTCTCTGCACACGCAGATAGTCGTAAGCGTGCTCGGGCAGCTCAATACGCTCGCGCTTGAGCTCCTGCTCGCCGCGAGTCGCGAACAGCAACGTGCTCGCCGGCACCAGCACGCGCCACTTGTCGAGATCGTTGCTGGCTTCAATGCTGACCTGCGCCTGCGATGCGCCGTCCGGGCTCTGCCAGTCGAACTGAATGGCGCGGATCGGCTCTTGGCTCTCGCGCGCATCGATGATGTGGATGCGCCCGTTCGCCGCGACCGGCTGATTGCTACCGGCTTCGAGCACGTTCACCTGCGTGCCGCTCGGAGTCTGCACCTCGATGCGCGAGCCGTCGTTCGCGACTTGCGGCGCGTCGCGCAGCTCGAACACCGGCAGCGGATGCTCAGTGATCGTCGGCTCCAACGCGGTCGGCGCAGTACAGAACGCATGCGGCACCGGCCGGCCTTCCGCGTTGAACACGCGAATGTCGCCGAGATCTGTGCGCGTCACAGTTTGATATACGGCGTCGGGCAATGTGGTCTCGACCAGCGGTAGTCCGGACGGCGAGGAAATTTCCATGCCTTGTGCGTAGTCATCCGGCGTCGGCGGCGCGCCGAGGGCAGGACTCGCGACAGCGAACAGGCAGGCGACGATGGGCAGAGTTCTGATCATCGCAACGCTTCTCTCTTCGGCGGGAGGGGCGCCCAATAGCCCGTGGCCAGCAGCAGGCCGCCCACGACCATGAACGACAGGATCCGCGGAATCGTGCCGACGCTCGACAGGTCGACGAGGAACAGTTTCGCGACGACCACGATCATCAGGCCCACGCCGACCAGCCACACATAGCGCCATCTTTGCCTGGCCGCGATCGTCATGGCTGCGAACCCGAGCACGCCCCAGAAAATCGACAACGCCGATTGCACGAGCGTCGAGTGCGCGATGCCGTAGAAGGTGATCGGCGCACCCCAGTTGTGATGCAGCGAGCGGATCAGCGCCGCATTCAACCACAGGAACACGATGCCTGCGGCGCCCGCGATCAACGCACGAATGTCGAGCGGCCACAGAGTCGCGCGCTGCGCCGGCTCGAGCGCGCTCCACCACATCGCGAGCGACGCGATCGCCAGCGCCACGCAGACGTCGAGCGGATTGAGGAGCGGCAAGTACGGCAACCACGCCGGGTCGCCGGTGCTGGTGAGATTGATCACCACGATCCACAGGCACAGCAAGGCCGCGAGAGGTGCGGCGCCGTACAGGCGATACGCGATCGCGTGCTGCGCGACGGGCCAGTCCGGCCGCAACTCGCGACGGCCGAGCCACGCCACCAGCAACGCAGGAACCACTCCCCACGCGAGGCTCGCCCAGACTCCGGTCGTGCGCTCCGCAACTTGCCAGTTCAGCTCCCACGCAAGCACCAGCGCCAGAGCCCAGCACGCTCCGCCATGCAGCCCCTCCAGCGCATCGCGACGCTCAGGCTCCCAGATGCGCAGCAGCACGAAGTGCGTGGCGAAAATGATCGGCCAGCCGAGCACGCCCCACTGCGCGAACGGATGACCGGGCGGCTGTGCGAGCGCGAATGCGCAAACGCCGCCGACCGCGGGCAGGAACAAGGCGATCCAGCGCGGCAACGGCCACTGCCGGCGGATGCCGAGCACCGTGAGGATCGCGGCGGTGCTGCTCGTATAAATGAGCGCCGAGCCGAGCGCGTAGGTCTCGAAGTAGCGGCTGATCTCGTTCGCGCCGCCGATGAACCACCACATCAGGCCCCAGAACGTGAGCCCGGCGCTGAGCCCGAACTCGTAGCCGGCCCGCCGCTGCTCGTTGCGGAACAGCCAATAGCCGCTGAACACACCGGACACGGCGAGCATCGTCGCGCCGAGAAACGCGCTGTTCAGAATCGGCTGCGTCGAACGCAGGCTGACGTAGCCGATCAGATAGCCGATACCCGCGCCCGCCTGCAGCAACGTACCGAACAATCGCGGCAGCCGACGCTCCTGGCGCACGCCGAGCCACAGCAGACCTGCGCCTTCGACCGCCCACATCGCAGCTGTTGTGCGCGTGTCGAAAGCGAGCGGGATCGCGAGGCTCGCGAAGATCACGCCGAGCGCAGCGAATGCTTCGACGAGCAGCCGGAACGTCTCACGACGCGTAGCGTACAGACTCCAGCCGAGCAGCAGGTAGAACGCGCCGAGCGCGAACGCACTCCACGCGAGCCCGTACTCGATGCGCGCGATCATGGTCGCGTGCAACGTGAATGCGACGACCGGCAATCCGAACACGAGCGAGCCCGAGACGTAGCCCTTCAGATTCGGCGCCTGGCGCACGCAGTTCAGAATCGAGACGGCGACGTACATCAGGAAGAACAGGATCAGGAACGCGTCCGCCGTGAACAGGTTGTCGTCCTGGTACGAGTTCGCGCGCCACAGGCCGGTGATCGTGAACGTGAACACGAAGCCCAGCACGTTCAGGACGCGCCAGGTCCTGAACCACGCGACGGCGAACACACCCAGATTCAGGATTGCGTAGTAGCTGAACAGCGCGACGTAGTTGCCGCTGCCCGTCGCAACCAGGATCGGCGCGAGGAAGCCGCCGGCGGTGCCGATGACCGCGAGCGATAGTGCATTCTGCGCAACCGCCAGTACTGCGCCAGCGACCGCAACGACTGCGAGCAGCACGAAAGCGAGCGTGAACGGCAAGAGTTTGAACAGCCGCGTCGCTGCGAAAACGGTGAGATAGAGACCGGCAATGCCGCCGCCCTGCAGGAGCTGCGCATAGACAGCGCGCTTCTCGCGCAGCCGCCAACCGACGATGAGCAACGCGAAAGCGCCGAGCGCGAGCCCGATGAACCGCAGCTCGATCGGGAACATGCTGTTGTCCGCGGCATATTTCGCGAGGAACGCGGCGCCGAAGAACAGGATCACGATGCCCGCGCGTGCGAGCGGATTGCCGCCCTTGAGCCACGTCATGAAAGCAGCAAGCCCACGCTCGAAGACATCCGGCGCCGGCGGCGGCGGCGCGGGCCGCGCCTGCGGCATCGGCTGCGACAGCACGGTCTCGACGCGCGGGACCGGTCTCGTGACTGGCGGAGCTGCGGGCGTCGGCGCAGGTTGCGGCGTCGGTGTTGGGGCTGGCGCACGTGCGGGCGCGACCTCCGGTGTGACTGCACGCTCTTCCGGCGCGGTTCCGATGTCCGCGAGCCGCTGCTTCAGCTCCTGCAGTTGGCGATCGAGCGCCTCGCTGCGCGAGCGCAGATAAAAGATCTGCGCCAGCAGCACGCCGAACGCTGCACCGATGGCGAAGCCGCCGACGCTCTGCTGGATAGAGACGCCGACGATGCCGAGGAGAATCGCCAGTCCCCAGGTCGCCCCCTGAGAAGAGGGTCGTTTTTCTGTCTGCATGCGAGCACCCGTTGCAGTGCGCGCATCTTGGGGCAGCGCTGCGTCAAGCGCAAATCAGTTCGCGTGCCGCTCCCGTTCGCGCAGCAAGGCGAGCGCCAGTTTCTCCAGTCGCGAAGGCGCCAGCGGCCCGCGCGGCACCATGCGCGCCACGACCTGGTCGCGCCACGCCTCGAACACCACGGGATTGATATATGACTTGCGGCAAACGGCCGGCGTGTTGCCGAGCGCCGCGGCGACGTGCCGGGCCGTCGCTGCGACGCAATGATTGAACGCACGGCCGCTCACGCGCTCGCCGGCGTCGTGACACGCGAGGAAGGAAATCGCGCGCACCGTGCCGCCCCACGTGCGGAAATCCTTCGCCGTGAAGCCTTCGCCGTTGCCGCCCATCGCCTCGCGCAGATATTCATTGACCATGCCGGAGTCGACTGGCTGCCGGCCGCCATCGTCGTCGACGTACTGGAACAGCTGTTGACCGGGCAACTGCTGGCAGTGTCGGATGATGCGCACGAGCCTGCGATCGTCGAGCACGACCTCCTGCGTGCGGCCGCTCTTACCCTTGAAGCAGAAGAACGCGCGCCCGTCGCTCAGGAACTTGACGTGCCGGTCGCGCAGCGTCGTCAGGCCGTAGGACTGGTTCGAGCGCGCGTACTCTTCGTTGCCCACGCGCAGCAGCGTCTCGTCGAGCAATCGCACGATCGCCGCGAGCACCTTGTTCTTCGGCAGACCGGCAAGCGCGAGATCCTGCCGCAAACGCCGGCGCAGCCGCGGCAGCTGCGCACCGAACTCGATCATGCGCGCGAACTTGCCGTTGTCGCGCGTTTCGCGCCACGCCGGGTGATAGCGATACTGCTTGCGTTGGCGCGCATCGCGGCCCGTCGCCTGCAAGTGTCCGCGCGGCTCGCGGCAGATCCACACGTCCGTGTACGCGGGCGGGATCGCCAGCTGCCGGATCCGATCGAGCGTGCGCGACGCGGTGACCGGCCGGCCGTTCGACCCGATGTAGTGAAAGTGCGAGCCGCGCCGCTTGCGGCGGATGCCCGGCTCGGTATCGGAAACGTAGACGAGCCCGCTCGCCCGTGCGTGGCGGCGGGCCTGAACGACTGCGGGAGCAAGCTCTTCGATCGCAATTCCTCGGACTTGTTGCCAATGTCCGGAACGCGCCGTGTAAATCGCGGGTTCCCCCTTCGATCCACCCGCTTGATTGACGGCGGGGATTGCCTACCGCACTCTTCGCTGGCTACGAAAAGTCGGGGGCTGCCATGAGTCCTTCCATCCGCGTCCTCATTGTCGGTGCCGTGCTGACGTTTGCCTCACTGCACGGCGTGCAAGCGGCGGAATCGCCGGCGATCCATCCTGCGATCCAGGCGGCGGTCGACAGCCAGGAGCGGCTGCCCAAAGACCGCGCGCGCGACGCCAACCGCCACTACGCCGAGATCATGGAGTTCTTCGGCGTGCGGCCGGGGCAGACGGTCATCGAGCTGTTCGCCGCGGGCGGCAACACGGCCGAGGTCCTGGCCCGCGCGGTCGGGCCGACCGGCAAGGTGTACATGCAGAACCCGGAATTCTTCTACGAGCGCGCCGGCCAGACGCCGGTCGAAGAGCGGCTCGCGAACAACCGGCTGCCGAACGTGGTGCGGCTCGACAAACCGCTCAACGATCTCGGTCTCGAGCCGAGCTCGCTCGACGGCGCGGTCGCGTTCATGGTGCTGCACGATTTCTTCTGGCTGTCGAACGACGTGCCGGATGTTCTCTCCGACCTGTACAAGGCGCTGAAGCCGGGCGGCTGGTTCGGCGTCGTCGATCACTCGGCGCCCGCGGGCACCGGCAACCGCGACGCCCTGGATCGCGACAAGGGCCCGCATCGCATCGATGAGGCGTACGTGAAGAAGCTATTCCTCGAAGCCGGCTTCACGCTGGAGTCGAGCAACGACGTGCTGCGCAATCCCGCCGACGATCGCACCAAGCCGTTCTTCGACGAGTCGTTCAAGGGCAAGAGCACCGATCGCTTCGTGCTGCTCTTCAGAAAGAAGGCCGGATAATCCATGCGCTCAACTGCATTTGCACTGCTGCTCGCGTCCCTGCTCTCGGCGACGGTCGCCGGCGCGGCCGAGCGACGCTCGCTGACGGCGGATGACATCAACGCTCTGCGCGAGATCGGCGATCCGCAGGTCTCGCCCGATGGCGAGTGGGTTGCGTACACGGTGCGCAGCGCCGATCCGGTCAAAGACAAGCGCATGACGCATCTGTGGATGGCGAGCTGGGACGGCAGCCGGCAGCTGCAGCTCACTCAGTCGGAGCACAGTGAGCACACGCCGCGCTGGAGCCCGGACGGCAAGTACATTTCGTTCCTCACCGCGCGCGGCGGCGATGAGGAGCCCGAGCAGGTGTGGCTGCTCGATCGCAGCGGCGGCGAAGCGAGCCCGCTCACCGGCTTCAACGGCGATGTCGTCGATTACGCCTGGTCGCCCGACGGCAAGCGACTCGCGCTGGTCGTCGCCGACGAGGATCCGAACAAGAAGAAGAAAGGCGAGGAAGACAAGACGCCGCCGTCGATCGTCATCGACCGCTACTATTTCAAAGAGGACGAGACCGGTTATCTCGGCACCCAGCGGCAACACATATATGTATTCGACGTCGCGAGCCGCAAAGCGGAGCTGCTGACGCCGGGCCGCTACGACGAGGGCTGGCCGTCGTGGTCGCCGGACGGCAGGCAGATCGCGTTCTTCAGCAACCGCGGCGAGGATCCGGATCGCAGCAGCGAGTTCGGCCTGTATGTCATGCAGGCAGAGCCCGGCGCGACGCCGAAGCTGCTCACGAAATTCCAGGGCGACAGCGGCGACGTGTCGTCGATGTCGCCGCCGAGCTGGCGTCCGGATGGCCGCGAGCTCGCGTTCGTCGCCGCCGGCGATCCGAAACTCATTTACTACTCGACGCACAACCTGGCTGTCGTGTCCGCGGACGGCGGCGAGTCGCGCATCCTGACGCGTGCGCTCGATCGCAACGTGATCTCGCCCGTGTGGGCGAGCACCGGCCGCTCGATCTACTTCCTGGTCGAGGACGATCGCAACCAGCATCTCGCGCGCATCGAGACCGGCAACAACAAGATCGAGCGCCTGGTCGACGGACGTCGCGAGACCACCGCGTTCGATATCGGCGGCAAGGAACGCATCGCGGTGCTCGACGGCATCGTCGAAGCGCCGGAAGCCGTGTACGCGCTCGACAAGCAGCGCTACCGCCGGCTCACGCATCACAACGACGAGTGGCTCGGCGCCGTGAAGCTGGGCAGCACCGAAGAGATTTCCTACGAGTCCAAGGACGGCGCGCGCATCAACGGCTTCATCGTCAAGCCGCCGGACTACATGCCCGGCCGCCGCTACCCGACGCTGTTGTGGCTCCACGGCGGACCGGTCTCGCAATATGCGAACGCGTTCGCCCTGAGCTGGCAGATCTTCGCGTCGAACGGTTACGTCGTGCTCGGCGTCAATCCGCGCGGCAGCTCGGGACGAGGCCAGGAGTTCGCGACGGCGATTTACGCTGACTGGGGCAACAAGGACACCGACGACGTGCTCGGCGCGGTCGACTACGCCGTGAAGCAAGGCGTTGCGGATCCGGACAAGCTCGGCGTCGGCGGCTGGAGCTACGGCGGCATCCTGACGAACTACGTGATCTCGAAGGACACGCGCTTCAAGTCAGCGACCAGCGGCGCATCGATCTCCAACATCCTCGCGGGCTACGGCACCGACATGTATGTGCGCGAGTACGAAGCGGAGCTGGGCACGCCGTGGAAGAGCACCGATGTGTGGATGCGCCTCTCATATCCGTTCCTGCACGCGGACCGCATCAAGACGCCGACGCTGTTCCAGTGCGGCTCGAGCGACTTCAACGTGCCGCTGCTGAACTCGGAGCAGATGTACCAGGCCCTGCGCAGCCTCGGCGTCGAGACGCAGCTGGTGATCTATCCCGACCAGTTCCACGGGCTGACGAAGCCCAGCTACCTGCGCGAGCGCATGCAGCGCTACCTGGACTGGCACGGCAAGTATTTGCAGCCGCACGGCGAGCTCAGCTCGCGCTAGGAAGCTGCGACTACTCCTTGTAGACCTGCCCACCCTTCATCACGAAGTCGACCTGCTCGAGCGCGCGGATGTCCTCGAGCGGATCGCGCTTCACCGCGATGATGTCGGCTGACAATCCCGTCGCGATCGCACCCGTCACGTTCTTCAGCCCGAGCGCGTCGGCGCCGTTGAGCGTTGCGGCTTGAATCGCCTGCATCGGCGTCATGCCGTAGCGGACCATGATGGCGAACTGCTTCGCGTTGTCGCCATGCGGATAGACGCCCGCATCCGTCCCGAACGTGAGCTTGATGCCCGCCTTGACGGCCTTGCGGAAATTCTCGCGCTGCGCCTCCGCGATCTCGCGGTCCTTGCGCAGGAATTCTTCCAGCTCGCCGCGCTTCGGCCCCTCCGACTGCGTGTAGTCGGTGTTGTAGATGTCCATCGTCAGGTAGACCCCGGCCTGCTTCGCGAGCTGCAGGCCTTCGTCGTCGATCAGACTCGCGTGCTCGACCGTGTCGACGCCCGCGCGGATCGCGGTCTTGATGCCGGCCGCGCCGTGTGCGTGCACCGCGACCTTGCGGCTCGCCATGTGCGCCTCTTCGATCAGCGCCTGCATTTCCTGGAACGTGTATTGCTGCGCGCCGGGCGTGTCGCCCTTGGAGAACACGCCGCCGGTGCCGCAGAACTTGATGACGTCGACGCCGTACTTCACGTTGCGGCGAACCGCGTGGCGCACGCCCGCGACGCCGTCGGCGACGCCGTCGGCGGAGTGATCGAATTCCGGCGCAAGCATGTTGTCGTCGCAGTGCCCGCCGGTGATGCCCAGCGCCGGGCCGGACACCAGCATGCGCGGCCCGGGGATTTCGCCGTCGTTGATGGCATCGCGCACCGCGACGTCGCTGTAGCCGACCGCGCCGACGTCACGAATCGTCGTGATTCCGGCGAGCAGCGTGCGCTTCGCATAGGTCGCGCCCTTCAGCGCGATTCGCGGCACCGACATGCCATAGCCGTAGAACGGCGGCAGCGTCGGGTCGGACGTGATGTGCGTATGAGCGTCGATCAACCCGGGCAGCACCGTGTACGCGCTCAGGTCGATGACTTTCGTTCCCGCCGGAATCGCCACGGCATTCGACGCGCCGACGGCTTCGATGCGATCGCCGCGCACCAGGATCACCTGATCGGTGACGACCTTGCCGTTGCGAACGTCGACGACGCGCCCGGCGCGGATCGCGCTGAGAGGGGCGTCTGCTGCGTGAACGGCAGCGAACGCGCACCCGGCGAGGACGGCGGCGCCCAGGCGCACGCACATATAAATCGATCTCATCGTTGTCGGTCTCCCCATGCAAGCGAGCGCGCATTGTACTTCTGTCTTTTTATACAGTTTTCAGCCATGATGGCGGTTTCAATTGATCGGCGCAACACCTCATTCTGCAGAGAGGAGGTGTTGCATGCGGGACTATCGAGCAGTTGCAGAAGCGACGAGGGCACAGGTGTGGGATCGATGGGAAGACGGTCTTGGGCTGAGCGAGATCTCACGCACACTGGGTGTGCGGCCGCCCAGGGTTCGTTCGATCGTGACGGCGTGCGGAGGTATCAGGCCGCCGCTACGACGGCGCGCAGAACGGGTTCTGAGCATGCGCGAGCGCGAAGAGATCTCCCGCGGCCTGGCAGCTGGATGCTCGATGCGTGAGATTGCACGGCATCTGCAGCGGGCTCCCTCGAGTATCAGTCGGGAAGTGGCCCGTCATGCTGGCCTGCATGGCTATCGTGCAGTGATTGCCGACGAGCGCGCCTGGCGACGGGCGCGTCGGCCGAAGCAGTGTTTACTGGCACGGCACGAAGCGCTGCGTCAGCTGGTGACGCAGAAGTTGTTGATAGACTGGTCGCCACAGCAAATCAGTGGCTGGCTGAAGCTGGCCTATCCTGACGATGAGACCCTGCGCGTGTCCCACGAAACGATCTATCGCAGCCTGTTCGTGCAAGCACGCGGAGCGCTGAAAAAAGAGCTGACGGCGCATCTGCGTCGTCGACGAGCGCTGCGCCGCAGCCGCAACGCGAGCACCCATCCCTCGAAGCGTGGTCAGATCGAGGATGCGGTGTGCATCAGCGAGCGACCGGCACAGGTCGAGGATCGTGCAGTACCGGGGCACTGGGAAGGTGACTTGCTGTGCGGCACACCCTCCTCACAGATCGCCACATTGGTCGAGCGCAAGTCGCGCTTTGTGATGCTGGTGAAGACACCGAGCAAGAGCACCGAGCAGGTGGTCGCAGCGCTGAGCAAGCATGTGCGCAAGCTTCCCTCGCAACTGCGCCGTTCGCTCACCTGGGATCGAGGCTTCGAGCTCAAGGCGCACAAGCAGTTCACGCTGGCGACGCAGATGCAGGTGTACTTCTGTGATCCGCACAGCCCATGGCAGCGTGGATCGAACGAGAACACCAACGGCCTGCTGCGACAATACTTCCCGAAGGGCGAAGACGTATCCGGGTATTCGCAGCGCCAGCTCGATCAGATCGCCATGCGTCTGAATCAGCGGCCACGTGAAACTCTGGGCTTCCGGACTCCGGCTCAGGTTTTATCTCTACGTGTTGCGTCGACCGATTGAGACGGAGGATACGCGGCCCATGAACGCACACGTCCCACTTGTCGACGACGCGCCGGTGGATTCGTTCGCCGAGCTATTGAATCCCGCTCAATATCGAGCCGCCACGTACGGTGCGCCGAGCAGCGCCGGATTCTCGGCCGGGCCGTTGCTCATCATCGCCGGGGCGGGCACGGGCAAGACGAACACGCTCGCGCATCGGGTCGCGCATCTGTTGCTCAAGGGTGTTGCGCCGGAGCGAATCCTGCTGCTCACGTTCACTCGCCGCGCCGCGCAGGAGATGCTGCGCCGGGCGGAGCGCATCTGCGCCGAGGCGCTGCGGTCCGATCCGCACTCACGTGCTCGGAGCGATGCCGCGCGGTTGCTCTGGTCCGGCACCTATCACTCGATCGGCAACCGGCTGCTGCGAGAGTACGCGCAAGTCGTCGGGCTCGAACCGTCGTTCTCGGTGCTCGATCGCGGCGACGCTGCCGATCTGCTGGATTTTCTACGGCAGGAGCTCGGGCTCGCGAAGAAGGAGAAGCGCTTTCCCCGCAAGGACACGTGCCTCGCGATCTATTCGCATCGGGTCAACAGCCGCCAGCCGCTGGCGCAGACGCTCGAAGAGGTCTTTCCCTGGTGCAGCGACTGGGGCGACGAGCTGACGCAGCTGTTCCGCCGCTACGTCGAGGTCAAGCACGCGCAGCAGCTGCTCGACTACGACGACCTGCTCCTCTACTGGCACATCCTCGTGCAGGAGGAGCGCGTCGCGCGCGAAATCGGCGGGCGCTTCGAGCACGTGCTGATCGACGAGTTCCAGGACACGAACACGCTGCAAGCTCAGATCGTCTACGCGATGAAGCCGAACGGCTGGGGCGTCTGCGTCGTCGGCGACGACGCGCAGGCGATCTACTCGTTCCGCGCGGCCACTCTCGACAACATCCTGGATTTTCCGGCGCGCTTTGCGCCGCCGGCGCAGATCGTCAAGCTCGAGCAGAACTATCGCTCGGTGCAGCCGATCCTCGACGCGGCAAACTCGCTGATGAGCGAGAGCCCGCGGCAGTATCAGAAGGAGCTGCGCTCGGATCGGCCCTCGGCGAGCAAGCCGTTCTACGTCGCCGTGCAGGACGATCAGGCGCAGGCGCTCTATGTCGTCGAACACGTGCTCGCCGCGCGCGAGCAGGGAACGCTGTTGCGGCGTCAGGCCGTGCTCGCCCGCAGCGCGCATCACACCGACATGCTCGAGCTCGAACTGCTCCGCCGCAACATTCCGTACGTAAAGTACGGCGGCCTGAAGTTTCTCGAAGCGGCGCACGTGAAGGATGTGCTGGCGCTGCTGCGCTGGGCGGACAACCCGCGCAATCGCATCGCAGCTTTCCGCGTCCTGCAGTTGCTGCCGGGTGTCGGGCCGGCGACGGCGGATCGTTGCCTGAAAGTGTTCGAAGCGAGCGGATTCGCCTGGCCGACGCTCGCGGAATACCGCATGCCTGCGGCGGCCGAAGCCGAATGGTCGTCGCTGATGGAGTTGATGACGGACCTGATGCATGCGCGCGAATGGCCGGGTCAGCTCGGCCGCCTGCGCAGGTGGTACGAGCCGCAACTCGAGCGCATCTACGACGCGGCCAAAGTGCGCGCCGGCGACATCGAGCAGCTCGAACGCTTGTCCGGGCAATACGCAACGCGCGAGCAGTTCGTGACGGAGCTGACGCTCGATCCGCCGAACGTCAGCGGCGATCTCGCCGGCGATCCGTTGCTCGACGAGGACTATCTGATCCTCTCGACCGTGCATTCCGCGAAAGGCCAGGAATGGGATTCGGTCTACGTGCTGAATGTCTCGGACGGCAACTTCCCGAACGAGCACGCCGCTGGGCGGCCCGAGAGCATCGAGGAGGAGCGGCGACTCTTATATGTAGCGATGACGCGCGCCAAGCGCGACCTGCACCTGATCGCGCCGCTCAAATACTACATCACGCAGCAGAGCCGCACCGGCGATGCGCACGTGTACGGCGCCCGCAGCCGCTTCATGACCGATCAGCTGCTAGCGCGTTTTGAACAGAAGGCGTGGCCGCCCGCACGTGAAGCAGCGCTCCGTGCGTTCGACACCAAAGCGAACGTGCGCGTCGATGCAGTAGCTGCGCTGCGCGCGATGTGGGATTGACCCTCGCCGATTGATCCCGCCCGCACCGACCGTCCTACGTCGGTGAAAGTTGCTTCATGCGTCCTGTTGCTGCTCGCGTGCGGATCCGCGGCGGCCAAGGAAGACATCGAGTACGTGGCCGAGCACCTGCCGGAAGTGGCGATGGACAATCGCTACGCGACGCTGCCGGTGTGGAATGCGACGAGGCAGAGCGATGGCTGGTCATTTGCCGCACAAGCTGGATTCGGCGACACGGGCGCCGGAAATCTCAAGATCGATGGGCCGATGCTCGCGGTGGCCGGGTCGCGAGCGCTCTCGCAACGCTGGTCGCTCAGCGTCCTGGCCTTCGCGGATACCCTCAGTCTTTCAGGTGGCGAGCAGCGCCAGCTGCAGACACTGTTCGCGCCTTCCACGCCAATCGTAAGGCCGGTCGACGCTCGCTTCGACGGTCTCGATGGCCGCATGCGGCACTACGGAGCGGGATTCGCGGCTGCGCTGACATCGGACCGCGGCTGGCTCGGCGAGCATCGCTGGGTCGGCGGCGTGCTGTTCGAGCAGGTCGAGCTCAGCGACTACCGCTGGAACTTCGAGATCCTCGCGGGCGACTCGGCGGGCACCCGCGGCGAGATCGACTTCGACAACGACTATCGCCACGTCACGCCGTTCGCCGGCCTGCAGCTCGTGCGCGAGCGCGGTGATTGGGCGTTCTCACCTCATGCGCTCTTCGCAATGCCGCTGCCGCGGCGCGGCTTCGTCGGCCACATCGCGACTGCGCAGTTCGACATTCATGGCGACTCAGCCGATGTCGGTAACGGCAAGCACTTCGGCGATCCGTCCGTGACGCTGGGTCTCGACGTGACGTATCGGCCCGCGCATCTCAGCTTCGACATCGGCACCGCGCTGACGCAGGAGTTGATCGAGCCCGTGGTCCACAAAGGCGTGGACAGCAATTGGGCGCTGAGCGTGCGCTGGCAGTACTGAGCGGCGCGCGTCAGTCGGAAATGACGGCGACCATCTTGATCGACACCAGGATGTCGCCAAGCTCCGGACCGAGCCGCGCGACGGAGCGCACCGGCGGATCCTTCGGAAAGAACTTCGCGTACTCCTCGTTCAGGCCGGCGAAGTCGCCCGGCCGCGCCAGCAGCACCTGCACCTCGACGACGTCATCGAGCTGCGCGCCGCCGGCGCGCAGGATGCTCTCGCAGTTGAGCAGCGCCTGACGGGTTTGCTCCTGGATCGTCGGACCTGCGATCTTGTTCGTCTGCGGATCGAGACCGGGCACGCCCGTCACATAGATCGTGGGACCGACCTTGACGGCCTGACTGTAGAGCGCCGACTTCGGCGCGTCGGGAACGCGGATGATTTCTCGTTTCATGGCAGACTGTAAGCGTAGTCCCGGCAGCACGGCAAATCCCGGGCGAACGCTGGGATTTCTCCGGGATCTGCGGACTGCTGTGCGGATCGCCACCCTCACTGGAGAGCTTCGATGAAGGTTCGCATCTTCGCGGCGCTGATTGCCGCGTGCAGTTTCGCGGCTTTGCAGGCGCATGCAGACACAGCGCTCGCGGCACCCGCCATCAAGGCGGAGCTGGCGTACACCAGTTACTCCGTGCTGGATCAGAAACGCGCGCTCGATTTCTACGTCGGTCTGCTCGGCATGAGCGAGCGCCAACGCATCACGCCGAGCCCCGGCGTGACGGAGATCGTGCTCGGCTTCGACGAGGAGCGCACGCCGGGCATCCTGCTCATGCATCGCGCGGATCGCACGACGCCCTATCAAATCGGCGACGGCTTCAGCCGCACGATCATTCATGTCTCGGACGTGAAGGCGATGGTGCAGCGGCTGACGCAGGCGAAGGTCGCGATCGTGCGGCCGCCGACCGAAGTGGCGGATCTGAAGCTGACGTACGCGCTGGTGCGCGACCCCGACGGTTATCTGATCGAGTTCATCGAGACGCACTGAGTCCGCATGCCGACGCCGCTGGAATTCTGGTTCGAGTTCGCGAGCACCTATTCGCACGTTGCCGCTCAGCGGATCGAAGCCGTGGCCCGCGCTGCGGGCGTGCCCGTGATCTGGAAACCGTTCCTGCTCGGCCCGATCTTCCGCAAGCAGGGCTGGAGCGACTCGCCCTTCAACATCTATCCGGCGAAGGGCGTCTACATGTGGAAAGACCTGGAGCGCCAGTGCGCGAAGCACGGCGTGCCGTTCCGCAAGCCGAGCGCCTTTCCGCGCCCAAGCCTGCTCGCGACGCGAATCGGGCTCGCGCTGGACTCGTCGCCGCAACGCGTCGCGGAGTTCTCGCGCCGCGTGTATCTCGCCAACTTCCACGAGGACGTCGACACGACCAGCGACGACATCGTGCGCGGGCTGCTGCGATCGATGGGCTGGCCGGATGCCGAAGCCGTGCTCGCGCAGGCCACTTCCGCCGAAACGAAAGAGCGTCTGCGACAGCGCGGCGTCGAAGCCTTCGAGCGTGGCATCTTCGGCGCACCGACGTTCCTGATCGGCAACGAGCTCTACTGGGGCAATGATCGGCTCGAAGACGCGCTCGCCTCCTGCGTCGGAGTGCGGTCCGCGTAACGCTGCGGCAACCGCAGCGAGAAGCGAATCGGCGAGCGCTCGCACGGCTGCGGCCGCGACGTTTCCACCAGGATGAAGGTCCCGGTCTCGAGCCCGGTCGCGGCGATTTGTCCAGCGGCCAGCTCGAGCACGCGACCGGTGCCGCGCGGCGCGAGCAACACGCGCCACGGCGGCACGCGCGACGCGAGGCCGACGACACGCATCTGCCGAGTCAGAAAGACGACGTCGATCGCGAATCGCATCCCGAGCGTGTGAACAGCATACGCAGCGCTCAACAGCAGCCCCGCGCGCGTCGGCAACGATCGCTCGCGCGCCAGGCCCCACAGACGTGCGCGCAACGAGCACGCAATTCGCACCTCGTGCGCGATGAATCTGCCTTCGGTCGTTCGCAGCGCGATGGTCTTCATGATCGTCCTTGATCGTGAGCGGCAGCGAGACGTTACTCGATCGCACTCGCGCCGGACGCGTCGATTTCTGCGCATCTGAACTGCAAATGCAGCGCTAGAATGGCCGCATGACGCTCGCCCGCACGACCGATCGCCTCGAATCGCCCCGGCTCGTGTTGCGTCGGATCGCGCCGGCCGACCTGCCCTTCTTCACTCGCATCCATGCGATCGCCGACGTCGTGCGGTACACCGGGCACGGCCGGCCACGCAGCGCCGAGGAGACGAAGGACTGGCTGCAAGCCACGCTCACCAGCTATGAGCAACTGGAGCTCGGGCAGCTCGCGGTCGAGCGCAAGTCGGACGGTGTGCTGCTGGGTCGGTGCGGCATGAGCGACATGGTCATCGAGGCGAACGCCGCGGCCGGTACGATCCCGCGCGCATGGTTCGGCCGCGCCCTAGCGCCCGCCGGGCTCGCAGTGATTCAGGAACGCGAGCTCGGCTACACCTTCGATACGGCACAGTGGGGACATGGGTACGCGACCGAGGCGGCACAGTGCGTGTTCGCCTACGCCCGCGACACGCTGCGGCTGAAGCGCGTGATCTCAGTGATCCATGGCGACAACGTGCGATCGCTGAAGGTCGCGGAGCGGAGCCTTCTGCGTCGCGAAGGCGAGATCGAGGTGCTCGGCCGGATACTCGTCGTCCACTCCTGGCCGATCTGATATCGTCGCGCGACTCAACAACAACGACCGTGAGGATTCCCTGCATGCGTTTGAGCTCGGTGATCGCCGCCGTCATCGCGGCAACCTTCGTTACGGCTGTGCACGCCGAGCCCGTCGTGCTGAAGGCCGCCTATTTGTTCGACAGCAAGTCGGGCCAGCTCGCGCAGGGCGGCACGGTCGTCGTCGACGGCGAGAAGATCGTTTCGATCGGCGGCACGGCGCCGGCGAACGCCAAGGTGATCGACCTCGGCGACGCAACGCTGCTGCCGGGCTTCATCGATGCGCACACGCACCTGGATGGTCAGTTCCAGAAGGACTACTACAAGGCCTTCTACGAACAGATGCTGCGGTTCCCCGTCGAGCAGGCACACACGGCCGCGCTGTACGCGAAGCGCACGCTCGAAGCGGGCTTTACGACCGTCCGCAACGTCGGCGCCGGCGACTGGCAGGACATCGGCCTGCGCAACGCCATCGACAAGGGCGTGATCGTCGGCCCGCGCATGATCACGGCCGGGCACGCCATCGGCTCGACCGGCGGCCACTGCGACCAGAGCCCGTTCCCGCCCGACGTGATCAAGCCGGTCGGACCGATCGAAGGCGTGTGCAACGGCGCGGATGAATGTCGCACGGCGGTGCGCGACCAGATGAAGTGGGGCGCGGACGTGATCAAGATCTGCGCATCCGGCGGCGTGCTGTCGGAAGCGGATCCGGTCGACGTGCCGCAGCTCACGCCGGCGGAGCTCGACGCGATCATGTCCGAAGCGCATGCGTGGAAGCGCAAAGTCGCGGCGCACGCGCACGGCGACCTCGCCGCGAAACTCGCGGTCGAAGCCGGTGTCGATTCGATCGAGCACGGCAGCTTCCTCACCGAGTCGACGCTGAAGCTGATGAAGCAGAAAGGCGTGTATCTGGTGCCGACGCGCATGGCCGTTTATTGGGTCGACAAGGAAGCGGCGACCTACCCGCCGAAGATCCAGGAGAAGGCGCGCGCCGCGGCGGCCGCGCACGGAACGATGCTGAAGATGGCGATCAGGCTCGGCGTGCCGATCGCTTTCGGTACGGACGCGGGCGTGTTTCCGCACGGCATGAACGCGCACGAATTCGCACTGCTGGTCGAACACGGCATGGCCCCGGAAGCGGCGCTGCTGGCTGGCACGCGCGAATCGGCGAAGTTACTCGGCGTCGACGCCGAGGTCGGCACGCTGGAAGCCGGCAAGATGGCCGACGTCGTCGCGGTGCGCGGCAACGTGCTGAAGAACATCGCGGTCACGGAGCAGCCCGTGTTCGTGATGAAGCACGGCGCCGTGATCGTGCAGAAGTAAGTCAGCTGGCGTCGTGAAAGATGATCCCGAGGGTGTGACGCCGCCCTCGGGTGAGGGGGCTCACTCCATGTCGCAGCGTGACGCGGGCGTAACCGCGCGCGCTGCGGCGGGGCCGATGATTCACGGCGATCACTGCCGCATCGCCCTGCCGAAGCGCGATCACACTGCCTTTCGATTGCGCACGCGGCCGCTGCTCGACGATCAGCAGCTCGCCGCCCTGGAATTCCTGCTCCGGCGCGTTCAACAGCACGATCACCTGCAGCGGAAACCACTCCGAGCCGTACAGATCCTGATGCAGGCAGTTGTAGTCGCCCGCGACGTAGCGCAACAGTAGCGGCGTCGGCCGGCGCTGATCGGCCGCATGACAGCGCTCGATGTACTCGCGATGCGAATCGGGAAAGTCGCGCTCGTAACTCAGATCCTGCGCCCACTGATTCGCGACCGGCGCGAGCCGCGCGTACAGATCGCCGCGCAACGTCGCGAGCCACGGCGGCAATGGATAGGCGAAGTAGCGATACTCGCCCTTGCCGAAATTGTGTCGCGCCATGTGCACGTGCGAGCGGAATCCCTGCGGCTCGTCGTAGAGCTCCGCGACTTGCTCGCAGCTCGCTGGCGGCAGGAGGTTGCGTAGAACAGCTGCGCCATTCTCTGTGACGTCGGCCGCAACCTTCTGCCAGTTGAACGCCGCGAGCGGCTGATGGTGCAGATGTGTCATCTCAACCGCCCGTGCGTTTGCTCGACGCACGCTCCGTGTCGAGCAGCACACGCTTGCGCTGCACGCCCCAGCGATAGCCGCCGAGCTCGCCCGTGCCGCGCACGACGCGATGACACGGAATCAGCAACGCAACGCCGTTCGATGCGCATGCGCGCGCCACCGCGCGCGCCGCGCGCGGCTTGCCGATGGCCTCGGCGACTTCCGAGTACGAGCGGATCTCGCCGTACGGCACCTTCTGCAGATAGCGCCACACGATCAGCTGAAAAGCAGTGCCGCGCACGTCCAGAGGCAGATCCAGCCGCGGCTCCAGTCCGCGCAGATGACGGTTGAGCGCCGCCATCCACGACTCGAACTGCTCTTCGTGCGTCGCGGGCATCGGCTGCACGGCCGCTGCGGGAAACTGTCGGCGCAGCTCGGCCTGTAACGCACGGTCGCTGTCACCGAACTGCAGGAAGCAGATGCCGCGATCGGTCGCGCCGATCATCAGCAGGCCGAGCGGCGTGCGACCGCTCGCGTACGAGATCGTCAGTCCCTTGCCGCCGCTGCGGTACTCGCTCGGCGTCATGCCCAGCTGACCGTCGGCTTTCTCGTAGACGCGGCTGCCGGAGCCGAAGCCGGCCTGGTAGATCGCGTCGGAGACCGGCGCATCCTTGCGCAGCTCCTGCTTCAGCGTGCGCAGGCGCGCGGCCGTCTGATATTCCTTCGGCGTGCTGCCGATGATTGCTTTGAAATTGCGCTGCAGGTGGAACGGGCTGTAGCCGGCGCGCTTCGCGAGCTGCGTCAGCTGGAACGACTGCTCGGGATTCGCTTCGATCTGCCGCGCCAGCTCGTGCACGACGGCATTGATGGGCGAGGTGGCGGCGCGAGACTTGGTGGCGTCGTCGGGGCGGCAGCGTTTGCACGCGCGATAGCCTTGCGCGCGCGCTTCCGCAGTCGTCGCGAAGAACTCCACGTTCTTGCGCAGCGGACGGCGCGACGCGCACGTCGGCCGGCAATAGACGCCGGTCGTCTTCACCGCGTAGAAGAAATCGCCGGTGCCGGTAGTGTCGCGGCGGAGCACGGCGTCCCAAAGTTTGGCGTCATCCGCAGTAGAAACAGGCATGGCAGGGCTCCTCGATGATGTGCCTGCCATTGTCCGGATCGGCGCTTGCGCCGAACTCCGTCTCTTGCGGTCGAATCGCCGTGCCATGGTGCGGAAAATCAGCGGCCGAGCAGGGAGTCCGCCAGCGGCACTGTCACGAGCGACAGCACAATGCCGATGCCCAGCACGCTGTTCGCGAGCTGCGGCTCCAGCTCGTTCTGTTCGGCAAGAATCGTGGCGGAGATCATGGGCGCCATCGCGGATTGCAGCACTGCAATCGTCAGGATGGCGCCCGAGACGCCGATTGCAAGACCCCCGAGCCAGATGAGGAGCGGTGCGAGCGCCAGCTTCCAGCCGAGCGCGAGCACCAGCGCCGTGGCCTGGTCGCGCTGAAATTGCAGACGGAACTGCAACCCGACCGAGAACAGCGCGATCGGCACCAGCGTCGCTCCGACGCGGTCGAAAATCGCATCGACGGGTTGCGGCCAGCCGCCGAGCAAGGCCGCGGCGACGCCGACGACCAGCGACACGAAGGGCGGAAACAGCAACACCTTGCGCGTGACATCCGCAGCCCTGGCGCTCTTGCCGGAGTACAACGCAGCAACGATCGTTCCGCCGATCGCGAGTGCGAGAAAGCAACCGAGCTGATCGGCGACGAGCGCGAGCTTCACACCCTCACGCCCGTGCAACGCCTCGATCATCGGAAAGCCGATGAACGAAGTATTGCCGAGCCCGCATACGAGCGTCAGCGCGCCGATGCGCGCCCGCGACCACTGCAGCGCGCGTCCGAGCGTCGCGAACACGGCCCACGCGCCGAGGAACACCAGCCACATCGCCGCGACCAGGAACCAGAACTGCCAGTCGAAGCGCAGCTTCGGAATCAGGTGCAGCACGAGCGCCGAGAGCGCGATGTTGATCACCCACCAGTTCAGCCCCTGCGACAACGTCGCGGGTGGATGGACGATGCGCGCGACGAGCGCGCCGAGGACCAGGCAGGCGACGAGCAGCAGCAATGCGGCCATTGCGCGTGAGTGTACCGGGGTCCCCACGAAATCGCTCCGCGGGTACAAAAGCTGCTGCGAGCTCTGCGCGATTTCGTGGGATGTCCTTAGCATCGCCATGTCGAAAGTCAGAGCGGCCTTCGACCTTGCGTGAGTGCCTCGGCGGTGCACGCGCAGGGATGATGATCGCCGGCTGCCTCGGTCGGATACTGCAGGAGAAATGTTCGATCCCCGGCTCTCCGCCGGCCGTTGGCAGCCGACTCTCCCCGCAGGCATCATAAGCGCCTCCCGTCAGTTCCCGACGAGGCCTCCCATGACACTGCACTTCCGCTCAGCACTGATCTTTGCCGCACCGATCCTTGCCCTGATGGTGCCGTTCGCCGCGCACGCGATCGAGCCCAGCTCCACCGTCAAAGTCACGCCGCTCCTCAAGACGACGCAGACCTGGAACGGCGCGCCGATCAAATATCCCGAAGGCCAGGCCGAGATCACCGGCCTGATGATCGAGATCGCGCCCGGCGGCGAGACGAACTGGCACGAGCATCCGGTGCCGTCGTTCGGCGTGCTGCTCGAAGGCACGCTCGAGGTGAGCCTGACCGACGGCCGGAAGAAGCTGATCAAGCCCGGCGAGGCGCTTGCCGAAGTGATCGCGACTGCGCACAACGGCCGCAACGTCGGCACGACGCCGGTGAAGCTGGTCGTGTTCTACGCCGGCGCAGTCGACAAACAGTTGACCGTGCCGCGCCCGGACGCGAAACCGAAAACCAACTGAGCGCACGCGCCATGACAGTCTCCCGCCAGCAGATCGACAACGTATGTGTGGTGCAGATCGAGCGGCCGGAGCATCGCAACGCCGTCGATGCCGCCACGGCGCTGCAGCTCGCCGCTGCGTTTCGCGAATTCGATGCGGATCCGCGCAGCGACGTCGCGATTCTGACCGGCGCCGCCGGCCACTTCTGCGCGGGCGCTGATCTGAAGGCGTACGCGCGCGGCGATCGCCGCCAGGTCACCGACGAAGGCGATGGCCCGATGGGCCCGACGCGCATGCGGTTGTCGAAACCAGTGATCGCAGCAGTCGAGGGTTACGCCGTCGCGGGTGGGTGCGAGCTCGCGTTGTGGTGCGACCTGCGCGTCGCGTCGCAGAGCGCGATCTTCGGCATCTTCTGCCGCCGCTTCGGCGTGCCGCTCATCGATCTCGGCACGATTCGGTTGCCGCGCCTGATCGGACACAGCCGCGCGATGGACCTGATCCTCACCGGACGCGAAGTTCGCGCGCAGGAAGCCTTCGACATCGGCCTCGCGAACCGGCTCGTGCCGGCCGGTCAGGCGCTGACTGCAGCGATCGAGCTGGCGCGTCAGATCGCATCGTTCCCGCAGACGTGCATGCGCAACGACCGGCTCTCGGCGATCGAGCAATGGGGCATGGAAGAGAACGCGGCCCTGCGCAACGAGTTCAAACGCGGGACGAGCACGATGAGCAGCGGCGAAAGCCTGGCAGGTGCGAGCGATTTCGCGAAGGGCGCGGGCCGGCACGGGGGCTCGCGCAAATAAACGTCAGCGTGCTCACGCGCGGGTTGACACCGCAAAGCCGGTCACTAAACTCCTCCCTCATGACGCACATTTTCATCCCACTGCCGAACGACTGCGCCCGCGCGATCAGCGCGCGACTGCGCGCCGTCGATGGTGTGAACACGAGCCGTTAGCCTTTCCGCGACAAGTGCTGGAAGGCGTGCGTGCCTTCCAGGACTCCAGACAAGACCCTGGTCGGCATGCCGATCGGGGTTTTTGCATTTTGGAGCCGACGAAAGAGGAAACGACCATGACTACGCGTCTCACTATCGCGCAGTCCGAACGTGCTCTGCTGTGGAGACAGGGGCGCTTCGCAGGAATTCTCGAGCCGGGCGTGCGGTGGATCCTGCAGCCGTTCGAGCGCATAGCCGTGCAGCTGTACGACCTGCGCGTACCGGAGTTCGAGCATCCGCGGATCGACGAGCTGCTGAAGCAGGCTCGCGCGACGATGGAGCGTCATTTCCACATCGTCGAGCTCGATGAGCACGAGATGGGCGTCGTCTACAAGGACGGCGCGCTGGCGGGCGTGCTCGCGCCGGGCAAACGGCAGCTCTACTGGAAAGGCGGGACCGACGTTCGCGTGCAGAAGGTGCGCGCCCGACGCACAGCATCGGGCGCACATGCTTCGGCAGATCAGTCCTTGGTCTTCTTGTAGTCGCCAGGGACCTCGAATGTCGTCGCAGCAACGGCGTCGCGGGTGATCGAGACGAGCTCGGTGCCCATGCTCATCAGCGGCATCAGTCCGCCCGCCATCGTCGGTGGCGGCGCGGCCTGCTGCGCGGGCTCCTGCTCCTTCTTTTTCTTACCGAACATGCCGCCGAGCGCGCCGCCCAGTGCACCGCCGAGGCCGGGCTGCGACTGCGGTCCACCTTGTGCCTGCGTCTGCTGCGCGTTCTTGCATTGCGGGCCGCCGACGCCGAGGCTGAAGCCGGACTTCACGGCGTAGCCCTTCACAGGGACCTCGGCCATGCGCTTACCCAGCTCGGCCCACAGGCCCTTGTACCGCCCGAACGTCGACTGCGCGCGCTCGGCAAAATCACGCGATGCCGCGGAGCCGAGCCCGAGCTTTTCCGCATAGGCTTGCTGATACGCCTTCGTTTCACTGGACGCTTCGAAGCCCGGCGCGATCCATTGGTCGAGCGCCAGGCCGAAATCGCAGACGTCGCCGGTCTTCTTGTTGGTGCAAGACTGCGTCGCGGTGACCGTGACGTGCTCCGCCTGGAAGCCCGCGATCAGCACCCTCTCGCCGGTCCGCTTCACGTCCGACTTCGGCTCCGACCACTCGCACTCGGACTCGTCGACGCCGGAAGTGGCCTGCTGCTGCTGGGCCTGGGACTTGTTCATCTGGTCCATCGCCTGCTGCATCATGGCGCGCCGCTCGGCGAAGGTCGTTTCCGTGTAGGTCTTTTTCTTCGGGTCCAGGGAATAGATCTTGTCCTCGTCGAGACGCACGATCTCGACGTGCGGTCCGCCGGCACCGCGCGCGAAAGTGCGCATCAGCCCCGACTCGAACTGCATGTTGCTCTCGGTGCGGGCCTTGTTGCCGGAGATGGTGGTCGTGGTCGTGCCGCTCATGTTCGCCATCTTCATCATGCCGGCGCCGCTCAGGTTCATCTGCTCCTGCATGGTGACGTCGGCCTGGGCGGCCGCGCTGACCAGCACGCCGGCCACACAGCACGAGAGGAAGCGCGATCGGAAGGCGTTCGCCATGAGAGTCATCCTCCGGTTTGCGGTTATAGATTGTCGTCGTCGCGGGCGCACATGCTAGCAGCGCCGGGCCCGCCGAGGGAGCGGTCCTTAAGGACGAGCAGCCGCGCCGCATGCGCCGCAGCGAACTGCCGCGCCTCGATCTCGAAACGGTTCAGCCAGTAGCCCCGCCGCAGCGACTCGACGACATAACGCCAGATCGTCAGCCGTCGCGGCTGCCACTGCCGGATGACGTGAAAGTATTCGTGCAGGACCAGGTCGGGATCGCGCCAGAACGCTGCGGCCGAATCGCGCAGCAGGATGCGATTGCGCCGCGTCGTGGCGCGCGCACCGAAATGCAGGCGGGCGTAGAGCGAGAACTCGATCACGCGCACGTGATCGACCGGCTCGCCGAAGATTTCCTGGAGCGCTGCGCGCAGGGGCTCGGGAGGTCGCTGAGATTTGATCGCCATTGCGCCACAGATATCGCTGACGACCGATCAACGCTACTTGGTCGATTGAGGTTTCGAGGCGTGCAACGCCCCGAGAGCCCAGCGGCCAAGTGAGGCTTCGCTTGAACCAACGTTACCGCTGTTGGTCGGGAATAAACTTCGCGTCACCTTTTGCGATGTCTCCAGCCTTGGGTTCGAAGGCGAAATCGAACTGGCTCTTGTCTCCAACTCGCACAGGTGAATCAGACGCAGTCAGTTGATAGAACGCGATCTGCGCAATGCGAAGGCCAGGAAAAATGCTGATGGGAATTTCACCGAAGTTGGCCAACTCCAGTGTAATGATGCCCTGATACCCGGGGTTGATTATCGTCGCAGTCGCGATGTTCAGGCCCTCGCGAGCCCACGACGATCTCGCCGTGACTACTCCTTGCAGATGAGCTGGCAATTGTACCCATTCAAGTGTTGGCACGAGTGCAAGAGAGCCAGGGTGGAGCAAGAATGATTGCTTGAACGGAACGTCAAAACGTTCATGCTTTTGCTTGAGGCTCTCGATGCCCTCGAATTCGCTCGGAGCCTTGTAGGCTGCAGGATCGACGTGCGATCGGCGACCCGCACGCGCCATCAGTACGACAGTGCCCATTCTGAGGTCGATCGACGATGCCCCAACTTGGTCCGCGGCCAAGATCGGAGACACGACCAGCTGACGGTTCGTCAGGGATTCGATAATGACGTCTCTGCCGAGAACGGACATTTATTCGGCACCCAGCTC
>DASYRK010000025.1:0-63322 GCA_036004505.1 Steroidobacteraceae bacterium | reverse complement strand
ACCGGGCTCGACGCGGAACGTTGCGATGGAACCGAGGCTGACCGTCGAGCGGTCGGGCAGGGTAATCGGCAGCGAAGCGAGATCTTCGATCGCCTGGCGGTCGGACGCGCGGAACAGCAAGCGCATCGTGACTTCGCGCTCGGCAGTTCGCAGCTCGCGTAGTCGATCGCCGCGCATGGCCGCTGCGACCGTGGCGGCGATCATTTCAGACGTGACGTTCAGCTGCGCAGCGCGGTCGCGATCGACGACGACATGCACCTGCTCGTCGCCGCTGCGCGCCTCGGAGTGCACGCCTTCGAGGCCCGGCAACGCGGCGAGCTGCCGCGAAACCTCGAACGACAGCTCGTAGAGCCGTTCGGTCGACTCGCCGGAGAGCTGCAGGCTGAAGCCTTTGCCCGGACCCTGCTGGTCGAACTGGAAGCTCGGCTCGCCGATGATGATCTCCGGCATCTCGTCGGCGACCCACTGCATCACGTCCTTGGAGCGCACACGCGCGGCACCCTTCGGCGTGAGTTGCAGCAGCGTCTGGGCGCTCGTCGTGTCGTAGCGCGAGTAGATGCTCTGGATGTCGAAGCGCTCGCGGTTGGCGACCAGGAATGCTTCGACGCGGTTCACGGCCTGCTCGACCTGCGCCAGCGGGTGCGTGCCCTTGAGGTGATAGTCGAGGAACAGGCCGCGCCCGGCGTCCTGCGGGAACGGATCGACTTTCAGCGCCTTGGTAGCAAACAGCGCGACCGGCGAGGCGATGATCACGATCAGCGCGAGCCCGGTCTTGCCGGGATTGCCCAGCACCCATTGCAGGGCTCGCGCGTAACGGTCCTGCAGGCGCCCGACGAAGGAACCGCTGGCGATCGCGAGCGGCGCGGTGATGCGGACACTCAGCATCGGGATGATCGTCTGTGCGACGACCAGCGACGCGATCATCGCGATCACGATCGGAATCGCCACGTGCTTCATCAGGATCGTGATCTCGCTCGGCGAGCCGAACACCAGCGGCACGAACACAATGATCGTCGCCAGCGTGCCGGCGAGCGTCGCGACGCCGACCTCGCTCACGCCGCGCAGCGTCGCGCCGCGCGGCTCGTTGGGATCGAGCTGTCGGTGGCGGAACACGCTTTCGGTGATCACCACGGCGTTGTCGACCAGCATGCCGATCGCCAGCATCATGCCCATCATCGAGAAGATGTTGAGCGTCAGCCCGAGGAAGTACATCGCGGCGAGCGTGATGAGCAGCGAGCCGGGTACTGCCAGCGCAACGATCGCAGTCATCGGCCAGTCGCGCAGGAAGAAGAACAGCACGCCGATCGCGAGCACCATGCCGATCAGGCCGGCGTCGCGCAGGTCGCCGAGCGAATTGCGGATGCTCTCGGCCTGGTTGCCGATCACGATGATGCTGACGCCTTGCAGCTGCGGCAGCGTCCGGGCGCGCTCGATCTCCTTGAGCACGGCATCGACCGTTTCGACCACGTTCGCCTGCGTCGTCTTGAACACGTCGAGGCCAACGGCCGGGCGATTGTCGAGATGGCGGCCCATCTCCATCTCGGGCGCGACCAGCGCGACGTCTGCGATGTCGGCGAGCCGCACCGCGGAGGTGACGCGCAGGTTCCTGATGTCGTCGAGCGAGCGGAACTCGCCGATCGGACGGATGCTGAAGCGCTGGCCCTGCTCGGTGATCTCGCCGGCGCTCACCGAGAAGTTGCTCTTCTGCAGGAGCGTCGCGAGCTGCTGCACGTCGATGTTGTGCGCAGCCATGCGTCCGGCGTTGATCAGGATGCGCACCTCACGCGGCACGACGCCCTGCAGCTCCACGCGCGCCACTCCCGGCACGCGCTCCAGCGGACGCTTGAGGTAGCGCTCGAGCGAGTCGTACTGATCGGTGAGGTCCTGATCGGCCGAGATGCGGACCACGACCACCGGCTGATCGGACGCGTTGAACGAGAACGCCAGGATCCGGTCCGCGCCGGCCGGCAGCTCGGAGCGGATCGAATCGAGTTTCGTGCGCACGTCGAAGGCCGCGGCGTCGATGTCGCGACCCCAGTCGAACTGGATCTGGAACGTCGCCTGCTCGGCTTCGGAGCGCGAGCGCAGCTCCTCGATGCCCGCGAGCGTCGAGAGCGCTTCCTCGACCGGCCGCGTGATCAGCTGCTCGACTTCCTCGGGGGTGGAGCCGGGGTAGGGGATGATCACCTGCATGCCGGGGAAGGTGACGTCCGGAAACTCCTCGAGCCGCAGCAGGTGCAGCGAGATCATGCCGACGACGATCAGCGCGAGGAACGTCATCGCGGTCGTCACCGGGCGTTTCAGCGCAGTGCTCGTGTGGAGCATGCGTCAGCCCCCGGTCGAGGCGGGCGCGACGGCCGGCGCCGGTGTGTACACCTTTCGATCCATCACCGAGTAAACGACGGGAATAACGAGCAGCGTCAGGAAGGTCGTGAGCGTCACGCCGCCAATCACGGTGATCGCCATCGGCGCGCGCAGCTCCGCGCCTTCGCCGACGCCGATCGCCATCGGCACCAGGCCGAGGATCGTCGTGAGCTTGGTGATCAGGATCGGACGCAGGCGTGCGCGACCTGCCGCGATGATCGCTTCGACCTTGTCGAGCCCGCGCGCGCGGGCCTGGTTGACTGCGTCGATCAGCACGATCGACTGATTGACGACGATGCCGGCGAGCATGATCAGGCCGATGTACGCGACGACGTTGACGGTCGTGCCGGTGAGCCACAGCGCCCACACAGCGCCGATGACCGCGAGCGGAATCGTCAGCAGGATGACGAACGGATGGACCAGCGACTCGAACTGCGACGCCATCACGAGATAGACGAGGAACACCGCGAGCACCAGCGTGAGCTGGAGCGAGGCGAACGAGTCGCGCATCTCTTCGCTCTGACCGGAGATGTATGCGCTTACGCCCGCGGGCAGCGTGGTCGCTTGCAGGATGTGCTGCAATTCGACGACGCCCGTTCCGAGATCCGCACCGGAGACGTCGGCTGAAACGATCGCGACACGTTCCTGGCCGATGCGGCGAATCTCCGCCGGACCGCTCGCGAGCGTGACGTCTGCGACCGCGATCAGCGGCACCGGGCGCTCGCTGCCGGGATTGACGATGAGGCGTCGGATCTCCTCGATCGACGCCGAGTGCGTGTCGACGCTGCGCACGAGCACGTCGATCTTCTTGTCGTTGAGCCGGTAGCGCGTGGCGACTTCGCCGCGCACGCTCTGCACGACGCGGTCGGCGATGTCGCGAACCGCCAGCCCGAGCTGTGTCGCGCGCTCCTGGTCGAACACGATCTGGATCTCGGGATTGCCGGCCTCGACGGTCGAGCGCACGTCGCGGAACAGCGGATTCGCGAGCATGCGCGTGTGCACGCCTTCCGCGGCCTGTGCAAGACGGTCCAGGTCGTAGCCGGTGATGACGACTTCGAGCGGCGTCGAGAGTGCGAACAGACTCGGACGGCTGAACTGATGCTGCACGCCGGGCATCTGCTGCAGCGAGTTGCGCAGCTGCGCAATCGCACGCTCTTCGTCCTCGCGAGTCGCGCCGTGACCGAGCGTGATGCTCACCCGGCCTGTGTTCTCGCCGGCATCGACCGGATTCGCGTCGAGGCGATTGCCGGTGCCGGCGACAGCGTAGGAGAGGGCGAGGTTCGGCAGCTGCTCGCTCGACATCTGGACGCGCGAGACGGCCTGGTCGGTAACTTCCAGCGGCGTTCCGGCCGCGAGGCGCAGGTCGATGTTGAATTCACCTTGCGAGATCTGCGGCACCAGCTCGCTGCCGAGCCGCGGCACGATCAGCATCGTGACCAGGAACAGCGCCAGCGCGCCGCCGAGCACCTTGATTCGATGCTCGAGCGCCCAGCGGATCGCGGGCGGGTACAGGCGCTCGCAGAAAGAGTAGAGCGACTGCGTGGCGTTCACGGCAGGGCGCAGCAGCCGCTCCATCGTGCGCGAGATCAATCCGGCAGCGCGCCGGACCGCAGCGACTGCGATCGAAAGGGCACGTGAGATTCGGCCGAGCGGCTTGCGCTCCGTGGCCGTAGCGTCGCCCTGTTCTTCGGATTTGCCGCCGGCGGCCAGCATCGGCACCAGCGTGAGAGCAACGGCGAGCGACAGCAGCAGCGAGTACGTAACCGTCAGCGCCTGGTCCTTGAACAGCTGGCCGGCGATGCCGGAGATGAACACCATCGGGAAGAACACGGCGACCGAAGTCAGCGTCGCGGCGGTCACTGCAGTGGAAACTTCGCGAGTGCCGAGTCGTGCGGCCTCGACCCGCGAATGACCGTGCTCGCGCTTGCGCACGATCGCTTCGAGCACCACGACCGCGTTGTCTACGAGCATGCCGACCGCAAGCGCCAGGCCGCCGAGCGACATGATGTTCAGCGACAGGTCCGACATGTACATGAGCATGAAGGTGCCGACGACGGACACCGGGATCGCGATGCTGGTGATGAACGTCGTGCGCGCGTCGCGCAGGAACAGATACAGCACGATGATCGCGAGCAGGCCGCCCAGCGCCGCCGCGAACTTGACCTCGCCGATCGCGGCGCCGATGAAGCGCGACTGGTCGTAGACCGTGACGATCTCGGCCTGCGACGGGAAGGCTTTTTCGATCTGGGTCAGCTTGGCGCGGACTGCCCTCGCGAGCTGCACGGTGTTCGCGTCGCCTTCCTTGTAGACGGCGAGCTCGATGCATTCGCGGCCATTGACCCGCGTGATCGCCTCGCGATCCTTGTGCCCGTGCGCGACGTGAGCGACGTCCTTGAGGTAGACCGGCCGGCCGCCGACCGTCGCGATGATGGCGTTCGCCATCTGATCGATCGACTGGAATTCGTTCAGCGTGCGCACCAGGAAGCGCTGCGTGCCTTGCTCGAGGCGCCCGCCGGAAAGGTTGACGTTCTCGGCGCGCACGCGGCGCGTGACGGAGTCGATCGACAGCCCGAGCTGCGCGAGCTTCTGCTGGTCGACGTAGATCTGGATCTCGTCCTCGTAGCCGCCGCTGACCTTCACGGCCGCCGAGCCGTCGACCGATTCCAGCTCGGGCTTGAGGCGGTCTTCGGCGAAGCGGCGCAGATCGAGCAGCCGCGCCTGCGCGGTTTCCGCGGTGCTGGCGGTGGCTTTGTCGGTCAGCGCCAGGCGCATCACCGGCTCGCTCGCCGGATCGAAGCGCAGCAGCAGCGGACGCTTCGCCTCGAGCGGCAGTTGCAGCAGGTCGAGCTTCTCGCGCACGTCGATGCCGGCGAGATCCATGTCCGTGCCCCACGCGAACTCGAGCGTCACGTCCGATTGCCCGGAGCGCGACACGGAGCGCACGTGGCGCACGTTACGGATGATGCCGACGGCTTCTTCGGCCGGCCGCGTGATGAGGTTCTCGACCTCCAGCGGCGCCGAGCCCGGCAGCTCGGTGCGGACCGTCAGCGTGGGATAGGAGAGATCGGGCAGCAGATCGACCTTGAGCCGCAGCAGCGAGACGACGCCGAACAGCAGCAGCGCCACCGTCAGCATCAGGATCGTTACGCGCCGACGGATCGCGAACTCAACGACGTTCACGGGAAGGTCAGCTCGCTTCGGACTTGCGCTCGGCGACGGCGGCGCGGCTGGGCTCTTCGATCAGGCGGATCGAGCTGCCGGACTTCAGGCCGTTCTGGCCGACCACCACGATGCGCTCGTCGCCGGTGAGGCCGTCGATCACCTCGATGAGGCCGGCATTCGTCAGGCCGGTCTTGATACTGCGCTGCTCGGCCTTGTCGCCGTTCGCGACGAACACCGTCGGCGCGCCTTCGGCCTCGACGATCGCGCCGCGCGGGATACGCAGCGCGGCGCTGCGACGCTCGAGCACGATGCCGATGCGCGCGAACATGCCGGGCTTGAGCTGGTGTTTGGGATCGAGGACTTCGATCGTGGTCTTGAAGGTGCCCGTCGCGGGATCGAGCGTCGGGCTGATGCGCAGGACGCGGCCGACGAAGTTCGTGCCGGCGAGCGCGTCGACGATGACCGTCGCGGCCTGCTCGGCGCGCAGCTTCGCGAACTCGCGCTCGGGCACGTGCACCTCGGCGATCAGCGGATCGAGGTCCGTGACCTGGAAGGTGCGGTCGTTGACGTTGATGGTGTTGCCCACCTTGATGTGGCGGGCGGAGACCACGCCGGCGATGGGCGCACGGATCTCCGTGTAGCCGAGGTTGAGCTGCGCCAGGTCGCGGGCGGCTTTCAGCCACTCCATCTCCGAGCGGGCATTGTCGACGGCGGAAGCTGCGACCAGCTTGCGGCTGAGCAGCTCGACGGTGCGCTGATACTCGCGCTCGAGCTTGCGCAGGTTCACTTCGGTCTGCTGCAGCTCGAAGCGCAGGCGATCGCCATCGAGGCGGGCGAGCACCTGGCCGGCCTTCACGATGTCGCCTTCCTCGACCAGGATCTCGCGGACTTCTCCGCCGACCTTGGCGACAACAGTCGCCTCCTGGTCAGCCTGCAGAGGCGCTGTGCCCGCGTACACGGAGAGCATCTCACCGCGGCTGGGCCGATCGACCTGCACGGGAATCGCTGCCGTAGCCGTCTCTGCGGCGTCCTTTGCCGCGCCCTTCTCACAGCCGTTCAGCGAAAGGACGGAAAGCCCGATCAGCAGCGAAACGGCCGCCAATCGCCCCGTACGACGCGGTAACCGCGGCAAACTCGTTATGTTCATTTGACGTGCCAGGTCAGGTGCGTGCAGCAATCCCGCTGCGAGGTGAGCCGCATAGTAGGAGTGTTTGGTGTTGTAGTCAACTACAACACCAGCTCATCACTGAGAGTCAGCCGCCCTGAACGGGCGGCTCAGGGCCGTTCAGTTCGGCGTTGCCGGGCGCTCCGCGTCTGGCTTCAGGCGTGTCAGGAACACACCCTTCATCCCGCTGAGATCGGCCGCGATCTCGGTGGTCTCCGAGAGCACGGCGTCGGGAGGCTCGGCGCCATTGAGATCGGCAAGTGAGTTCAAAGGTTTCAGTCCGCGCGCGGCGCGCCGCTCGTTTTCGCGAGCCATGCGCTCTTTCTCCATCTGCTCGCGCTCAGCGACGCGCGTCTTGAGGTTGAGCGACAGCTTCTTCTGCGTGCGCACCTTCTCGAACGAGTCGAGATCGGCGAGCAGCAGGCGGAAGTCCGGATCGGCGGCGATACGCTCTTCGTGCGAGTGCTCGAGCGTCGGCACGGCCTGGCTCAGCTGCGTCTCGCGGCCGAACTCGACCGGGCGGATGCGATCCCAGGGCAGGGCGCTCTCGCGCGTGCTCTCGCCGACTTCCTCGGTGCTGATCGCGGTCGGCATGGAGATGTCGGGCTGCACGCCACGGTGCTGCGTGCTCTCGCCCGTGACGCGGTAGTACTTGCCGATCGTCACGGTGAGCTGGCCGAAGCCCGGATCCGGGCCGAGCGCGTAGCGGTCGAGCGGATACAGGTTCTGCACCGAGCCCTTGCCGTAAGTCTGCTGGCCGACGATCAAGCCGCGGCCGTAGTCCTGGATCGCGCCGGCGAAGATTTCAGATGCCGAAGCGCTGAAGCGGTCGACCAGCACGATCAGCGGGCCGTCCCAGGCGATCGTCGGCTCCGGATCGTCGAGCACTTCGACGCGGCCGCCAGTCTCGCGCAGCTGCACGATCGGGCCGCCGGGGATGAACAGGCCTGACAGCGCGGTGGCCTCGGTGAGATGGCCGCCGCCATTACCGCGCAGATCCATGATCAGCGCTTCGATATGATCCTTCTCGCGCAGCTCGTCGATGAGCTTGCGCACGTCGCGGGTGGTGCTGCGGTAGTCCTTGGCGCCCGACGACTTCGCCTCGAAGTCCTGGTAGAAGCTCGGCACGTTGATGACGCCGATCGCCACCTCGTGGTCGCCGCGCTTGATCTTGCGCACTTCCTTCTGCGCAGCCTGCGCTTCGAGCGTGACCTTGCTGCGGGTGAGCGCGAGCTCTGTTTCCTGCGAGCCCGGCGCTGCCCCGGCAGGGAGAACCTGCAGTCGCACGGTCGTGCCGACCTTGCCGCGAATGATCTGCACCACGTCGTCGAGACGCCAGCCGACGACGTCCACGAACTTGCCGTTCTTGCCTTCGCCGACCGCGAGGATGCGGTCGTTCGCCTTGAGCGAGCCGTCCACCGCCGCGGCGCCGCCGGGCAGGATGTTGAGCACGGTGACGTAGTCGTCGACGAGGTTCAGCGAGGCGCCGATGCCTTCGTACGACAAGCTCATCTGGATGCGGTACTCCTCGGAATTGCGCGGCGAGAAGTAGCTGGAATGCGGGTCGAACACGTGCGCGAACGCGTTCATGAAGACTTCGAAGATGTCGTCGCTGGTGACCTGCTCGGTGCGCTTCAGCACGCGCTCGTAGCGCTTCTGCAGAATGTCGCGGCTCTCGGCCCAGGTCTTTTCGGTGAGCATCAGCGACACGGCGTCGTTCTTGACGCGCTTGCGCCAGATCTCGTTCAGCTCGTCGGCCGATTTGGCCCACGGCGTCTTGGAGCGGTCGAACTCGAACGTCTCGTCGACCGTGAAGTCGGGTTCCGTCTTCAGCAGCTGCAGCGCGTACGCGACGCGCTCGCGGTTGCGAAGCTGGAAGCGGTTGAACATCGTGAACACGGGCTCGAGCTGGCCGGAGACCACGGCGTCGTCGAGCTGATAGCGGAAGCGCTCGAAGTCCGCGATGTCGCTCGCGAGGAAGTAGCTGCGCGAGCCGTCCAGCTGCTCGATGAAGCGGTCCAGCACCAGCGCCGACACGGGATCGTTGATCGGCGACTGGCGATAGTGCGAACGCTCGATCACGTTGCTGACGAGCTTACTGACGCGCCGCTGGCGCTCAGTAGGGGAAAGATCCTGGCTGTCGGCAGTCGCGACTGCCTTCGCGACCGGCGCCTGCGCCGTACCGGCGAGCAGACCGCAAACGACCACGAGTGCCGGCAGGCTCAACAGCAGCGTGGCGCGGCGGGAGCGGGCCGGCTTGCGGGGTTCGGCCAAGGGAGTCTGATGGGGCGACTGATACACTGTTTCACATCCTCATCTGGAAAGCCGGCAGCACCGATATACAGATTTCGGCGCGCGCCGACAGGTTCCCGAAATCGCTTCGAACCGTATCTATGGGCAAGGCTAGAGACAGGTCGGGTTTCGATCAAGTACGCCCGGGCGGCCGTGCCGGACGCAGATCTGCGCCGCGGGCCGTCGTGCGTGGGAGCCGGGCATGCGTCCGCTCGCGGTTCTGAACGCAATCGTCTTTGGTTCGGCCGCCGCCATCACTTTCGGCCTGGTCGGCGTCCTCGTCATCTTCCTGGTCCTGCAGGGAGAGTATCCGCAGATGCGGGCGGAATTTCCTGTCCTGGTTCGCAGCAGCGCGCTGTTTGCGCTATTGGCAGCGGTTTCCGGCGCAAGTCTGCTGGGTATGCTGAAGACCCTGCGCTGGCGCTGGCTGGCGCACGCTGGCATGTGGCTGGTGCTCGCGGGCATAACCGCTATTTACTGGCCGCGGTGAGCGGCCGCCCATGGGGGAAACCCCCAAAAGGCCATACGGCCGGCGGGTAAAGCAGCCGAACAGGCGCAACGCAGTCAGCGCTTGCTGACGCGCTCCCAGGCGTTGCGCTTCTCGAAAGAGCCGCTGTTATAGGGATCGAAGCCGCTGCCGGCCCCGGCCTTCTTTTTGCGGACGATCGTCGCGGCGGACTGTTGAGGGGCGGCAGTCGCAGGCGCTGCAAATCGCGCCGGCTCGTCCGTCTCTTCGACCTCGCTTCGCCCGCCAAACCATTTGGCGAACCACATGATCTTCACTTCCCGAATTACAGCCAAATCAACAGGATCGTTTCTTCTTATGAGCCACAGGATTACACGCGCGCGCGCACGGGGAAACCTGCAAACGTAGGAAATGTGAGGACGTTCACATTTCGGCCTCGGCTGTTCGTCGCTGGCGTTTCGTGTCGGCTCAGTCCGTGCTGACGCGGGGCTCGACGCGACGATGGTCTTCGGGCGCCCGGCGAGGCGGCGCAGGGCGGTCTTCTTCCTGCGACTTGTCGGGCGCGCGACCGGCGCCCACGAAGATCAGGCGCAGGATCGTGATCAGCAGCAGCGGCCCGAGTGCGAGCGCCCAGGCGCGCACCGACGGCTCGGCGAGGTCGCCCAAGAAATCACCGTAGAAGCGGCCGAGTCCGGCGTTGTCGCCGTACGGCCCGAGCAGCGAGCCGCCGACAGCAAAGATGAGCGCCGGCATGCCGATGAGTCCGACGAGAAGCCAGATGCTCGCGAAGATCACCTCGAAGCGCACACGCCGTCGCTGCGGACTGCTAGCTACGACGTCATCGGCATCCGTGTGCGCGGCGGGCGGGTCGGCAGCGGGTCGGTTCATGAATTGAGGATATCATCGCCCCGCATGCAGACGAGGATCCGGAGCACAGATGACAGCAGCGCCTGATGCACGAGCTGCAACGCGCACGGCCGTGATCGGCGTGGGCTACCTGGGACGCTTTCACGCGCAGAAGTACGCGCAACTGCCGCAGTCGAAGCTCGTGGCGGTGGTCGATGCGAACGTCGAAGCTGCGTCCAGAGTCGGCGCGGAGCTGGGCGTGCCCGCGGTGCGCGACTATCGGGAGATCATCGACCAGGTGGATGCTGTGAGTCTCGCGGTGCCGACGCCGTTGCATCATCCCATCGGCCGCGCGCTGCTGGAGCATGGCATTCACGTGCTCGTCGAAAAGCCGATCGCCACGACCGTCGCGGAAGCGCGCGAGCTCATCGATGTCGCGCGTGCGCACGGCTGCACGCTGCAGGTCGGTCATCTCGAGCGCTTCAACCCGGCGATCCTCGCGGCCGCCGGCCGGCTGAAGCAGCTGCGCTTCGTCGAGTCGCACCGGCTCGCGCCGTTCAAAATGCGCGGCACCGACGTGAGCGTCGTGCTCGACCTGATGATCCACGACATCGACCTGATCCAGGAGCTGGTCGGCGCGCCGATCGAGAGCATCGACGCCGTCGGCGCGAGCGTGTTCTCCGGCGAGATCGACATCGTCAATGCACGCATCCGCTTCCAGGGCGGCTGTGTCGCCAACACGACTGCGAGCCGGATCAGCATGAAGCAGGAGCGCAAGCTGCGCATCTTCCAGGACGACGCCTATCTGTCGATCGATCTGCAGCAGAAGATCCTGACCGTGATTCGCAAGAAGGACGCAGCGCCGGTGGAATCTCCGGCGCAGGTGTCGATCGAGGAAGATTCGTTCGATCAGGGTGACGCGCTGCTGGCGGAGATCGAAGCCTTCCTGCGCTCGGTGCGCGAAGGCGTTCCGCCTGTCGTGAGCGGCGAGGACGGACTGCGCGCGCTCGAGACGGCGATTCAGATCACCCGGCTCGTCCAGCAATCGGCCCGGTGATCGGTTTTGCGAGCTGCTCGCGATCCAGCGAATGCAGCGGCCGGCCGGCAACCTCCTGCGCTGTCTTCTGCAGACGCACGAGACTCACCGTCCCGCCCTCGCTCGCGAGCTTGCGCGCCACGTTGTCGAGACTCGCTTTGCCTCCTGTGGCGTTGCGGATCTCCGCGTCGGCGGCGCGTAGCGCCATCACTGCGCGTGCAGTCGTCGCGCCGGTCGAGCTCTTGCCGAACAACGTCGTGGAGCGCTTCGCCCACTGCGCCAGCCGTCGCACGGCCTCCTTGTGTCGCTGCGCGCTGATGCTGCCGGAGCGGCGCAGCGTCTCGAGCGAATAGAACTCGGCGAGGCCTTCGACGATCCAGTCGCTCTCTTCGTCGCCGCGGATGCCGAGCGCGATGTGGACGAGCTCGTGCAGCAGCGTGCTGGTGCGGTTCTCGCTGACCAGCGGATGGTCAGAGTGCACGAACAGCGACGCGGGTCCCGACAGGCCACCGCGCCACATCGGATCGCCGGCGGAAACGATCAGCAGCCGCGGCGGCAGAGCCGGGAAGACTTCCTGGATCCGCGGCAGCGTGAACTTCAGAAACGTCAGCGTGTCCTGGCGGCGCGCGCTGTCGCCGATCGGGGCGGCGACCACGACGCGCACGTCGGCGATCTTTTCGTTGCGGCTGCCGATCTTGCCCGCCAGCATCCAGCCCGCGGGTTGATCGAAGCGGCGCCGCGGATCATCGATCGTGTAGCGCAACTCTCCAACCGAGCCGTACGGCGTCGCTACGGCCCATCCCTGCGGCAGCTGGAATTCGAGCGTGGCGCGCGAGTGCAGGCTGCGACGCGCCGTGACGCTCGCGCGCGGCACCAGCTTTTCGGCGCGGAAGATCGCCCAATCGGCGGTCATGCGCGAGTCGTAATGATCCGGCGAGCGCTGATGATCGACGACGAACTGATAGTGCAGGCGCGCAGTGGGACCGTGCGGTTGCCACGTAACGTGCGACGGCTCGATCTGCAGCGGATCGGTCGACGTGAATTTCTTGTGCCGGCGCGAGTCGACGCGCAACACGATGCGACTCGGCAGGCGCCCGCCGCTGAGCGCGATCTCCACGTCGACGACGCCGGCGTCGGGACGGAAGTGCGTCCGGTAGACGACGTCGTAGTACTTCGGCGCGGCGGCAACGGCGGTCCCGGACAGCATCGCGGACGTCAACAGCAGCAGGCAAGCGAGGCGCGGGCGGAGCATCGTTGCAGCAGTCTACCTTGAAATAAAAACGGCCCGCCCTATGTATCGGCTACAAGTTCACCGCATGGAGACCTTACCTATGACACTCATTCGCTATGAGCCGTGGAGCGCGCTCAACCAGTTGCACGGGCAGATCAACCGCTTGTTCGACGGCCAGCTCGACCGCGACGCGGCAACCTCGGCGGCGACCGCCGACTGGATTCCGCAGGCCGACATCGAGGAGTACGCGGACCGCTTCGTTCTGAAGCTGGACGTCCCCGGCGTCGATCTCGCCGCTGTCGAGATCACGCTCGACAAGGGCGTGCTGTCGCTGAGCGGCGAGCGCGCCAAGGAAGCTACCGGCAAGGATGTGCAGCGTAGCCGCATCGAGCGGTCGCACGGCCGCTTCCATCGCCGCTTCACGCTGCCCGACACGGTCGATGCAGCGGGCGTGCATGCGTCGGGCCGCAACGGCATCGTCGAAGTGACGATTCCGAAGCAGCCGAAGGCGCAGCCGCGCCGCATCCAGGTTGCGACGGCCTGAAGCTGCCATAAGCGGAAATTGATGGGGCTGGACGGCCGTGCCGTCCAGCCCGTTTTCGTTTACGATGCGCGCCGCCGTCCACGCGAGGTTTATGGAGAGCGAATGACGATTCCGGCTGGCGCCCGGCTGCGGGGAGCCGTGGCAGAAGAGCGACCCCTGCAGGTCGTCGGTGCAATCAACGCATACAGCGCCCTGCTGGCGCAGCGCGCCGGGTTTCGCGCCCTGTACCTGTCGGGCGCCGGTGTGGCGAACGCTTCTTTCGGCCTTCCCGATCTCGGCATTACCAGTCTCAACGACGTCTGCGAGGACGTGCGACGCATCGCCGGCGCGAGCGAGTTGCCGCTGCTGGTCGATGCCGACACGGGCTGGGGCGCCGCCTTCAACATCGCCCGCACGACGCGTGAGCTGATCCGCGCCGGCGCCGGCGGCATGCATCTCGAAGACCAGGTCCAGGCGAAGCGCTGCGGCCATCGCCCGGGCAAGGCCCTGGTCGGCGCAGCCGAGATGGCCGATCGCATCAAGGCCGCCGTGGACGGACGCGGCGACGATTCGTTCGTGATCATGGCGCGCACCGATGCACAAGCCGTGGAAGGGCAGGCCGCCGCGATCGAGCGCGCCCAGCGCTACGTCGAAGCTGGCGCCGACATGATCTTCGCCGAGGCGCTCGCGACGCTCGACGAGTACCGTCAGTTCACCGGCGCTGTCCGCGTCCCGGTGCTCGCCAACATCACCGAGTTCGGCAAGACCCCGCTGTTCAGCGTCGCCGAGCTCGGCTCGGTCGGCGTCGGCCTCGTGCTGTATCCGTTGTCCGCGTTCCGCGCCATGAGCCGCGCGGCGGAAAAGGTGTACGGTGCGATCCGCACGCAAGGCACGCAGCGCAGCGCGATCGAGACGATGCAAACGCGCGCCGAGCTGTACGAAGTGCTCGGCTATCACGAATACGAGCAGAAGCTCGACGACCTGTTCGGAAGGCAACCTCAGTCATGAGCGAAACAACTCCCGGCTTCAAGCCGAAGAAGTCGGTCGCGCTGTCCGGCGTGGTCGCCGGCAACACCGCGCTGTGTACGGTCGGACGCTCCGGCAACGATCTGCACTACCGCGGCTACGACATCCTCGACATCGCGGCGAGCTGCGAGTTCGAAGAGATCGCGCACCTGCTGATCCACGGCAAGCTGCCGAACCATTCGGAGTTGGCCGCGTACAAGGCGAAGCTGGTCCGGCTGCGTACGTTGCCGGCCGCGGTGCGTGGCGTTCTCGAGGAGCTGCCGGCCGCGAGTCACCCGATGGACGTGATGCGCTCCGGCGTGTCGGCGCTCGGCTGCGTGCTTCCCGAGAAAGACGATCACAGCCCGGCCGGCGCGCGCGACATCGCGGACCGGCTGATCGCGAGCCTCGGCTCGATGCTCACTTACTGGTATCACTACAGCCACGCCGGCAGGCGCAGCGACGTGCAGAGCGAGGACGATTCGATCGGCGGGCACTTCCTGCAGCTGCTGCACGGCGAGCGGCCCTCGCGCGAGTGGGTGCATGCGATGCACACCTCGCTGATCCTCTACGCCGAGCACGAGTTCAACGCCTCGACGTTCGCCGCGCGAGTCATCGCGGGCACCGGCGCCGACATGTATTCGGCGATCTGCGGGGCGATCGGCGCCTTGCGCGGGCCGAAGCACGGCGGCGCGAACGAGGTCGCGTTCGAGATCCAGCAGCGCTACCAGACGCCCGACGAAGCGGAGCAGGACATCCGCGCGCGTGTCGCCAACAAGGAAGTGATCATCGGCTTCGGCCATCCCGTCTACACGATTTCCGACCCGCGCAACGAGGTCATCAAGAAGGTCGCGCGGGAGCTCGCGGATGCGAGCGGCGACACCAAGAAGTACTCGATCGCCGAGCGCCTCGAAGCCGTCATGAAGCAGGCGAAGAATATGTTCCCGAACCTCGACTGGTATTCCGCCGTGTCGTATCACCAGATGGGCGTGCCGACCGCGATGTTCACGCCGTTGTTCGTCATCGCGCGCACGACCGGCTGGGCGGCGCACGTGATCGAGCAGCGCATCGACGGCAAGATCATCCGGCCGAGCGCCAACTACACGGGACCCGAAAACCTGAAGTTCGTCCCCCTGGATGAGAGAAAGTGACGAGAGAAAGTAACGCCACTTATGTCAACCCACGATTACAAATCCGCCGAACGTCCCGCGCCCGACAAAGTTCTCACCGACATCGCCGACTACGCGCTGTCTTATCGCATCGATAGCAAGGCGGCCTACGAAACGGCCTACTACTGCCTCATGGACACGCTCGCATGCGGCTTCCAGGCGCTGCAGTATCCGGCTTGCACCAAGCTGATGGGACCGGTCGTTCCCGGCGCAGTGCTGCCCGGTGGCGCGCGAGTGCCGGGTACTTCGTATGAGCTCGATCCGGTGCAGGCCGCGTTCAACATCGGCGCGATGATCCGCTGGCTCGACTTCAACGACACGTGGCTCGCCGCGGAGTGGGGCCATCCGTCGGACAATCTCGGCGCAATTCTCGCGGTCGCCGACTACCTGTCACGGCGCAGCGCCGCGCAGGGCAAGAAAGGCCTGGTCGTTCGCGACGTGCTGACGGCCATGATCAAGGCGCACGAGATCCAGGGCGTCACCGCGATCGAAAACAGTTTCAATCGTGTCGGTCTCGATCACGTATTGCTCGTACGCATTGCATCGACGGCAGTCGCGACCGCGATGCTCGGCGGCACGCGCGACCAGGTGATCAACGCGGTGTCGAACGCGTGGGTCGACGGCGGCGCGCTGCGAACCTATCGTCACGCGCCGAACACGGGTTCCCGCAAGAGCTGGGCCGCAGGCGATGCGACCAGCCGCGCCGTGCGCCACGCGCTGATCTCGCTCACCGGCGAGATGGGCTATCCGTCCGCGCTGACGGTGCAGACCTGGGGCTTCCAGGACGTGCTGTTCAAGGGCAAGCCGCTGACCTACAACCAGGGCTTCGGCAGCTACGTCATGGAGAACGTGCTGTTCAAGATTTCGTACCCGGCGGAGTTCCACGCGCAGACGGCGGTCGAAGCGGCGATGACGCTGCACCCGCAGGTCGCCAGCAAGCTCGATCAGATCGACAAGATCGTGATCGAGACGCAGGAGCCCGGCGTCCGCATCATCGACAAGACGGGCAGGCTCGCCAATCCGGCCGACCGCGACCACTGCATCCAGTACATGGTGGCGATCCCGCTCATCTTCGGCCGCCTCACCGCTGCGGACTACGAAGACAGCATCGCGAACGACCCGCGCGTCGACCGCCTGCGCAACGCGATGCAGGTCCGCGAGAACACGCAGTTCACGCAGGAATACTACGCAGCGGACAAGCGCTACATCGGCAACGCGGTGCAGGTATTCTTCCGCGACGGCAGCTCGACGCCGCGCGTCGCAGTCGACTATCCGATCGGCCATCGCAAGCGCCGCGCCGAGGGGATGCCGGTGCTGGTGAAGAAGTTCGAGGCGTCGGTCGCCGCGCACTTCACGCCGAAGCAGACCGAATCGATCAAGGCGCTGTTCGCCGACCAGGGGCGGCTCGAGCAGATGCCGGTGCAGGAATTCGTTGCAGGGCTCGTGAAGAACTAAGAAGGAGCCTGCGTGGGGGGATGGGTTGGGGATGTCGGCAACGTTTCGTACGTTGGTGATCGGCGCGAGCGCCGCGAGCCGTAGCCTGCTTGCGCGCCTCATCGAGGGCTCGGACATCGTCATCGACGATGTCATCGAGCCGGACCAGGTCGTGGCGAGCGTCGCGCGGCGCGCGCCCGACCTGTTCGTCATCGACGCGGAGCACGACTCGCAGACGCTGACGGCGATCTGCGGTCTCCTCAAGGCGAATCCGGCAACGGTTCTGCTGCCGCTGCTCGCGATCGCAAAGTCGGCGAAGCAGCGCATGGCGGCATTCGAAGCGGGCGTTGACGACTTCCTGACACACGCGGTGCGGCGCGACGAGTTCCTGGTGCGCATCCACGCACTGTTGCGCGTCAGCGCGGCGCGGCGGCAGCTCGCGGCCGAACAGCTGTCGCAGGAAGTCCAGCAGCGTGAGCTGATCCGCGCGGCGTTCCGCCGCTACATTTCGCCGAAGCTCGCCGACAAGATCCTCTCCGATCCGCAACTGCGCGACTTCACGTTTGGGCAGACCCAGGTGCGCACGCGCGCCGCGGTGATGTTCGCGGACATGCGCGGCTTCACGGCGATCTCCGAGAAGCTGAACCCGGTCGAGGTCGTGGCGCTGCTCAACGAGTTCTTCGCGCTGCTGACCGAGATCACGTTCGAGTACGACGGCACCGTGTTCAACATGGCCGGCGACGGTCTCATGGTCGGCTTCGGCGTGCCGATCGAGCAGGAGGACGGCAGCGCACGCGCGATTGCGGCCGCACGACGCATGCTCGACAGGTTCACAGTCCTCGCGCAGCAGTGGCGCGAGCGCTATCAGGTCGAGACCGGTCTCGGCATCGGCATCAACGTCGGCGAGGTGATCGCCGGCAACGTCGGCTCCGCCGCGTACATGAACTACACGATCATCGGCGACACGGTGAACGTCGCGTCGCGCCTCGGTCAGCGCGCCCGGGCAGGCGAGATGCTGTTCTCGGATGCGGTCAAGCACTCGCTCGACGAGCACGGCGTGAGCATCGGGGCGCTGGCGCTGCCGGCGCTGGTGCTGCGGGGACGCTCGACCCCGATCGACATCTTTTGCGTGCCCTCCGTCTCGCGTCTCGACTTCCGCTCGGCCTGACGCTACATTTCGGGGCCATGTCCCCTGCGCACACATCGCTTCGCCTTTCGATGCCTCGTCGATTTACCGGCCCCGGCCTGTTCCAGGCGTCGGGCGTCGCGATCGTGCGCAGCTGAGTCTCACCGTTTCCCGCCAGCACCTCGCGTAGTCCAGACCGCCTGAGCCGGTCCGGGGGTTCGCTTTCGTCCGCTGCCTGCGCAGCGTCCTGAACCCGAACTGCAAGGTGTCCCATGACCACGCAACTCCTCGAAACACAGCTACTCGAACCGGGCTCCTACGGCCGCCTGCTGGCGCTGCGCGACCTGACCGATGGCGCACTTGGCCCGCATGCGATGCAGCTGCTCGTGCAACACGCGCTCGATGCCCTGCGTGCCGTATGGAATTGTCCTGTCGTCGTGCATCGCGCGCCGCCGCTCGTTCCTGTCACCGACAACTACGACGATCTCGGCTACCCGCCGGAGGGTGCGTCGCGCGACGCGCGCTACACGCGCTACCTCACGCCCGAGCTGCTGCTGCGGACTCAGACCTCCGCGATGATTCCGCGCGCGCTGCGCATGATCGCGCCGGCGCGCTACGACGACGTTGTCGTGGCGTGTCCCGGCCTGACGTATCGCCGCGATTCGATCGACCGCCTGCACGTCGGCGAGCCGCACCAGCTCGATCTGTGGCGGATCGCGCGGCGGCCGCTCACGCGCGACGACCTGGTCGCGATGATCGAGCGCGTCGCGGCGGCGCTGCTGCCCGGAGTGCCGCTGCGGCTCGAGCCGGCAGTGCATCCGTACACGCTCGATGGACTGGAAGTGCACGGCAACGTGCAAGGCCGCTGGGTCGAGATTCTCGAATGCGGTCGCGCGCATCCGCAGATCCTCGCCGCGGCCGGCCTGGGAGAATGCTCGGGACTGGCGCTGGGCATCGGACTCGATCGCATGCTGATGCTGCGCAAAGGCATCGAGGACATTCGTGCGCTGCGCTCGGCCGATCCGCGCATTCAGGTGCAGATGCTCGACCTGGAGCCGTATCGACCAGTCTCGTCACAGCCGCCGATGTACCGCGATCTCTCGGTTGCCGTTGCGGAGGAGGCGAGTGCGGAAGAGCTCGGCGACCAGGTGCGCTCCAGTCTGGCGGCGGCGAGCGGCAGCATCGAATCGGTCGAAGTGCTGTCCGAGACTTCCTATCTCGAGCTGTCGCTCGCAGCGCGCCGCCGCCTGGGCATAGCGCCGCGCCAGAAGAACGTGTTGCTCCGCCTGGTCATCCGCGACCTGGAGCGCACGCTGACTTCGGCCGAGGCGAACGAGCTGCGCGACGGCGTTTACGCGGTGCTGCACCGGGGCAGCGTCAAGACGTGGGCGTCGAAGGAGATGCAGCTATGAAGCGTAGGGACGGGCTCATTTATTACGTTTGGGTTTCATCTCGCCGTCGCCGTCGCCGATCTCGTAGTCGTCGAAATCCGACAGCTGCTCCGCGGTCTGCCGCTCTTCGCGGATGCGCTCCAGCCGCCGCCAGGCGGGCTCGCCGGCCTTCACGACCGTTTTCTTGCGCTTGTCGAGGTCGGCGATGAGGTGATCGACGTCGAGGTCGTCCGAGTCGACGGCGCCGTCGTCGTCTTCTTCATCGTCGAACTCTTCGGATTCGGGCTTCTCGCTCATCGCAGCTCGGGCATGCGGAGTTGGCGACTATATAGAAGGTCGCGCGCCGTACCGCAATAGCGACTTCCGGGCAGTGCGCGGGGCGTCAGGCAATGAGTTGATTGAGCTGGAAAATCGGCAGCAGCATCGCCAGCACGATCAGCAACACGAGGCCGCCCATGATCAGGATCATCATCGGCCCGAGCAGGCCGACGACGGCGCTCAGGATCGAATCCATCTCGCGCTCCTGGTTCGTGGCCGCGCGATCGAGCATGGTCTCGAGGTCGCCGCTGGTTTCGCCGGACGAGATGAGGTGGATCATCATCGGCGGAAACATCTTCGAGGTGCCGAGCGAGCGGCCGATCGGCGCGCCTTCGCGCACGCGCGCAGCGGCATCCTGAACGGCGTCGCGCATCGGCAGGTTCGTCACGACCTCGCCGGCGATGCGCATCGCTTCCAGCACCGGCACCGCGCTGGAGGTGAGAGTGGAGAAGGTGCGGGCGAAGCGCGCCGTGTTGTTGCCGCGGACGACCCTGCCGACGAGCGGCAGCCGCAGCAGGAACGCATGGAAGCGCCGGCGCGCAGCGGGATCGCGCAGCCAGCGGGTGAATCCCACGATCGCCAGAACGAGCACGACCAGCGTGAGCAGGCCCCAGCTGCGCAGGAAGTCGGAGATCGCGATCAGCACCTGCGTGAGGAACGGTAGCGCGGCCTTCGAGTTCTCGAACTGCTTGACGATCTTCGGCACCACGAAGGTGAGCAGCAGCGCGACGATCGAGACGCAGACGACGAACAGCATTACGGGATACAGCATCGCGGCCAGCGTGCGGCTGCGCAGCTGCTCGCGGCTCTCGGTGTACTCAGCGAGCCGCTCGAGCACGGTGTCCAGGTGACCCGATTGCTCGCCGGCCGCAACCGTCGCGCGATACAGCTCGGGGAACACGGCAGGGAAGTCCGCCAGGCCGTCGGCCAGTGCATGGCCTTCCATGACCTTGGCGCGCACGCCCATCACGATGTTGCGGACGCGCGGGCGCTCGGTCTGCTCGGAGACGGCTTGCAGCGCTTCATCCAGCGGCAAGCCGGAGTGCACCAGGGTTGCTATCTGGCGCGTGAGCAGCGAGAGGTCCGCGGCCGAGATGCCGCGGCGCAGACTGAACTGCTTGCGATCACGCTTGCTTTCGGTCTGCAGGACTTCGTTGACGGAGACCGGCAGCAGGCTCTGGTCGCGCAGCATCTGCCGGACGGCGCGCGCGGTGTCGCCTTCGAGAACGCCCTTGCGCTCGCGTCCTGTGGCGTCGACCGCGGTGTATTCGAAAGCGCCCAATTGCCTCTGGCCTTAGTCCTCGCGCGTCACGCGCAGCACTTCTTCGATCGTCGTCGTGCCGGAGAGGATCTTGGCACGTCCATCGTCGCGAATGCTGGGCGTCATCGTGCGCGCGTGACGATCCATCTCCTGCTCGCTGGCGCCGTCGTGAATCATCGTACGCATCGCGTCGTCGACGACCACCAGCTCGTAAATGCCGGTGCGTCCCCTGAAGCCCTGATTGCTGTCCGCGCCGGGCCGATACAGCGTCGGGGACGGCGCGGTGTCCGGCAGGTTCAGCAAACGCCGCTCGTACTCGCCGGCGACATAGGCCTCTTTGGAGTCCGGGTTCAGTACGCGCACCAGGCGTTGTGCGAGAACTCCCACCAGGCTCGAGGAGAGCAGGAAGGGTTCCACACCCATGTCGCGCAGACGCGTGAGCGCGCCGACGGCGGTGTTCGTGTGCAGAGTGGAGAGCACGAGGTGTCCGGTCAGCGATGCCTGGACGGCGATGTGCGCCGTTTCCAGATCGCGGATTTCGCCGACCATCACCACGTCCGGATCCTGGCGCAGAATTGCGCGCAGCCCGCGCGCGAACGTCATCTCGACCTTGGTGTTGACCTGCGTCTGGCCGATACCGTCGATGTAATACTCGATCGGGTCCTCGACCGTCATGATGTTGCGCGTGTTGTCGTTGATGCGCTCGAGCGACGCGTACAGCGTCGTGGTCTTGCCTGAGCCGGTCGGCCCGGTCACCAGGAGGATGCCATGCGGCTTGTGGATCAGCTCATCCATGAGCTTCTGGGTGCGCGGATCCATGCCCAGTGAGTTCAGCTCGAGGCGGCCCGCCTGCTTGTCGAGCAGACGCAGCACGACGCGCTCGCCATGCCCGGCAGGAATGGTCGACACGCGCACGTCGACCGCGCGGCCGGCGACACGCAGCGAGATCCGGCCGTCCTGCGGCAGGCGCTTCTCGGCGATGTCGAGCTTCGACATGACCTTGATGCGCGAGACGACCAGTGGCGCCACGGCGCGCTTCGACTGCAGCACTTCGCGCAACACGCCGTCGATGCGGAAGCGCACCACCAAGCGATTCTCGAACGGCTCGATGTGGATGTCGGACGCGTTGTCCTTCACCGCCTGGGTGAGGATCGCATTGATCAGCTTGATGATCGGCGCCTGGTCGTCGCTCTCCAGCAGGTCGGAGGGCTCCGGCAGGTCCTGAGCGAGGTGGGCGAGGTCGGTCTCGTCCTCCATGCCGCTCACCATCTGCTGGGCCATGTTCGAGCCGCCTTCATACTGCTGCCGGAGCAGTTGCTCGAATACGTCGCTGTCGACGCGCCGCAGTTGCAGCGGCAGACCGAGCACGCGCCGGACTTCGGCGATCGCTGCCGGTTGCGCACCGGCGCGATAGACAGCTTCGGCCCCATCCTCGGCGATCTTTTGAATGAGCACGCCGTGACGCTTGCAGAACGCAAATGTCAGCAGCTGGGCTCCGGTCGGGCGCGCAGCGGCCGCGGCGGGCGAAGCAGATTCAGGGAGCGCGCTCATGACGACCTCCGTTCGATGGTGCCGCCTATTGCGGCTGTGCGCCGGGCGGCTGCGGCGTCACGGCTTGCGGCTGCGGCCGCCGTGGCAGTTCGCTTGGCGGCGCGGCGTCGTCCCTCTGCTCAGGCTGCGGTTGCTCGGGCAGGGGCTTCGTCTGGGCCGGCTTCTCCTTGGTCGGGTCCGTACCCTTGTCGGGCGGTTTCGCGCCGGCCGTCGGATCGGCGTACTTCGACAACTCTTCGATCGGCGGCAGCAGCGGCTGACGCTCGCCTGGCAGCAGCGTGACCTTGCCTTTGCGGCGGGCCAACTGCTGATTGCGCACGACGTTGTACTTCGCGTTCGTCTCGATCGCCGCGGCCGCGCCGTCGCGCAGGATCGTCGGACGGATGAACAGCATCAGGTTGCGCTTTTCCTTGCTGCCGTTGCGCGTCTTGAACAGCTCGCCGATGAGCGGGATCGAGCCGAGGATCGGCACGCGGTTCTCGCCCTCGCGCGCGGTGTCGGTGATCAGGCCGCCGAGCACGACCACGCCGCCATCGTCCACGAGCACCGTCGTCGAGACCGTGCGCTTGTTGGTGATCAGGTCGACGGCGCCCTGCACGCCCTGCGCGACGCTGGAGTCCTCCTGCTCGATCTTGAGCATCACCGCATCGCCTTCGTTGATCTGCGGGGTGATCTTGAGAATCGTGCCGACTTCTTGGCGCTGAATGGTCTGGAACGGATTGACCTGACCCTGCTGGTTGCCGACACCCGTGTTCGTGAACGAGCCGGTGAGGAACGGCACTTCCTGCGCGACCTTGATCTCCGCCTCTTCGTTGTCGAGCGTGATGATCGAAGGCGTCTGCAGGATATTGGTGTTGGTGTCGCCGCGCAGGGCGCGCAGCAGCAGCGCGAAGTTCGTACCGGAATCCAGGAAGCGGCCGGCGCCGAGCGTCAATCCAGTCGGCAGCGCCGTCGGATCGATATTGCTGGGATCCTGAATGGCGGCGGCGATGCTGCCAATGCTGGAGCTGCCGACGTTCTGGTTGAACAGGCCGATCGGCACCGTGCTGTTGGAGTCCGTATTGCCGACTGCCCAGTTCACGCCCAGCTCGGCGGTCTTCTGCTCGGAGATGTCGACCAGGATCGCCTCCACCAGGACCTGCAGCCGGCGGATGTCCAGCTTGTCCACGACCGTCATGATCTGGCGCATGATCTTCGGCGGGGCCGTGACAACCAGCGCGTTGGTCTGCTTGTCGGCCCAGATCGTCGTGCTGCGATCGGCGGCGGCCTGCGGCGTGGCAGCCTGTCCCGGCGCGCCCGGTGCGCCCTGCGTGATGCCCGTCACCTGTTCCTTGAGCTTGCCGGCGATCTGTTCGGCATCGGCGTAGTTCAGATAGCGCACGCGCGTGTCGCCGCCGGTTTCGAGCGGCGTGTCGAGGTGCGTGACCAGCGTCTTCAGCCGCAGGCGCTGCGCCTTCTCGCCGGAGATCAGCACGCTGTTGGTGCGGTCGTCGGCGACCAAGCGCGCGCTCACCGACGCGACTTCAGCCTGCTGGCCCGGGCCCTGGTTCAGTGCATTGACGACGCGGACGATCTCGGAGGCGCTGGCGTTCTCCAGCCGCACGATATCGATCTCCTCGTCGCCGCCCTGATCGATGCGCTGGATGATGCGCATCATGCGGCTCACGTTGCTGGCGCGGTCCGAGATGATCAGCATGTTCGACGGCGGATACGCGACCAGGTGGCCGTACTGCGGAATCAGCGGACGCAGCACCGGCACCAGCTGCGCGGCGCTCACGTTGCGCACGGTGATGACCTGCGTGATGAACTCGTCCGAGGTGCCGTTGACGCGATCCGGCAGATCTTCCTGGCCCGGCAGCTGGCGCGCGTTCGCGTCGGGAATGATCTTGATCGAGTTGCCGGCCGGGACTGCCACGAAGCCGTGGACTTGCAGGATCGACAGGAACGTCTCGTAGAACGCGTCCGGCGACATCGGCGTCGAGGACAGGATCGTCACCTGCGCGCGCACGCGCGGATCGACGATGAAAGTCTTGCCCGTGATCTGGCTGACGGCCTCGATGATCTGCGTCAGGTCGGCGTCGCGGAACGCCGGTGTGATCGTCGTCTGCGGCTGCTGGGCCTGCGCCGGTTGCTGCGCGGGCGCCGCACCCCACGTCAGCGCACACGCGACTGCAAACGCAGTCAAGCGCGCGCGGTGGGCATTGTTCTTGAAGATCGTCATGGACGGTCCTTGCTTGCTTTCTTGACGGTGCGGGCCTGTGAATTATTCCGGCTCGGGCGTGAAGGCCGGCGTCTGGATCTGCCGCGGCTGGCCGGTGCGGCCCGGCGGCGGCGAGTTCGAGTCCGGCAGCATGATCTGCGCCGTGTTGAGCGTCAGCTCCTGCGACTGGCCGTTGCGCTCGACGGTGACGCTGACCCGATCGGACGTGCCGATCGTGTTGAAGATCTCCATGCCTCGCTGCGGGTCATCGAGCGGCGTGCCGTTGATCGACAGCACCAGGTCGCCCGGCTGCAGGCCGAGCTTCGCGAACTGTTGCCGGTTGCGTCCCGGATAGACGCGATAGCCGCGCTGCACGCCATTGGCGAACACCGGTTGCGGGCGCACCACCTCGGCGAAGGCCGTCGGATTCGTCTCGGCGATGCGGCGGAGGTTGTCGGCGAACTGACCGTTGTTGCCGGGCCGCGGCGCGGCCGCGCTGCGCGTGATTGCAAGGCCTGCCGTGCTCGGCCGCGGCAGCGACAGCGTCTCGAGCTGGCCGTTGCGATCGAGGATGACGCGATCCAGGTACACGGAATGCAGCTTCGTTCCGGGGCGCACGACGGCGCCGACCGCGTACACCTTCGCGGATTGCGGCGAGTCGCCGATCACCGCCAGGCCCTTGGTCGGGTCGTTCGCGGCGAACACCGCGGACAGGACCAGGTTCATCTGCGTCTCTTTCGCGTCTTCCGCCGCGACCGGCTCGTCCTGCGCGAAGCCGAAAATGTGGGCGCTCGCAATCGCCTGGACGTCGATGCCCTTGCGCGTTGCGGTGGGCGGCGGCGGCGCCATGACCATCGCGGAAGAATCTTCAGGCGCACGGCGCTCGAGGAGCAGCCAGGCGAGCTGCACCAGCTGCCAGGCGATGGCGATGACGAGGACGACAGTCAGCGCCAGCGGCAGGGTCCGCGTGGCGCGATCCAGCCACTGCTGTCCGGACAGCGTCTGTAACTCACGCAGGGTGGCTGAAAAAGACATTTACGGGTGTACGACGTGACTGTGCGTGTGAGTGCCGGCCTATTAACGGATTCGCGCCCGCTTCGGGTTGCGGACGCGCCATGATAAGGAGTCGCGTTAGCCTGTCACAAGAGATTGTTCTCATTAGTGAAATGTACGTCGCAAATCCACTGCGGCTGACGGCAGGAGGCGACACGTCGCGCGCGCCCGTCGGGCCTGCTTGGCAGCGCGCTCGCGAAGCCGCAAGCAGGTCCGATGACCGGGTAGGCAGACCCTGCATTTCGTGCGTAACTCACTGCGGCTGCTGTAGTTGCGCGGATCTCGACGCAGCGCACGTTACGAGGGGTGCTGCCTTGTATTGTCTGGATTTCCACCCTATAAAGAGTCCGAATTGAACATGCGTCGACGTTGATGACTGATGAGAGCACACGGCGTGAGCACGAGCTCGTTACCGAAGAGGCCGAGCCGAAGCTCAAGCGACCGCCGCTTTACCAGGTCGTCCTGCTGAACGACGACTACACGCCGATGGAGTTCGTCGTGGATGTGCTGGAGCGCATCTTCAACATGGATCGGACGACGGCGACGCGCGTTATGTTGGAGGTCCATACCCGGGGCAAGGGCGTCTGCGGCGTGTTCACCTTCGAAATTGCCGAGACCAAGGTCGCACAGGTCACGACGTATGCGCGGCAACATCAGCACCCGCTCCTGTGCACCATGGAAGAGACGTGAGAGAGCCAGATAAGTGTTAAGCAGCGAACTCGAAATCTGCCTGAACGAGGCATTCCAGTCGGCGCGCGAGGCGCGCCATGAGTTCATGACGGTCGAGCACCTGCTGCTCGCCATCGTGGACACCCCCAAGGTGCGCGAGATCCTGCGCGCGTGCGGCGCGGACGTCGCGCGGCTGCGCAAGGACCTGAAAGACTTCATCGACCAGACGACCCCGCGCCTGAAGGACGATGACGATCGCGAAGTGCAGCCGACGCTGGGCTTCCAGCGCGTCCTGCAGCGCGCGGTCTTCCACGTGCAGTCCAGCGGCAAGAAGGAAGTCACGGCGGCGAACGTCCTGGTCGCGATCTTCAGCGAGAAGCACTCGCACGCGGCCTACCTCCTTTCGATGCAGGACGTGGCCCGCCTCGACGTCGTCAACTACATCTCCCACGGCCTGTCGAAGATCGCCGAGGACCGTCCCGACAAGGACGAGTCGCCGCAGGGCGCCGAGACCGAGCGCAGCGAGCCGGACGGCGGCACGGCGCTGGAGAAGTTCACGACCAACCTGAACAAGCTGGCGATGGAAGGGCGCATCGATCCGCTGATCGGCCGGCGCCTGGAGATCGAGCGCACGGTCGAGATCCTGTGCCGGCGCCGCAAGAACAACCCGCTGTACGTCGGCGAGGCCGGCGTCGGCAAGACCGCGCTGGTCGAAGGCCTGGCGCGCATGATCGTCGAGGACAAGGTGCCGGAAGTGCTGAGCGACAGCACCGTCTACGCGCTCGACATGGGGGCGCTGATCGCCGGCACGAAATATCGCGGCGATTTCGAGAAGCGCCTGAAGAGCGTGTTGAGCGAGCTGAAGAAGAATCCCGGCTCGATCCTGTTCATCGACGAGATCCACACGGTGATCGGCGCCGGCGCGGCCTCGGGCGGCGTCATGGACGCGTCGAACCTGATCAAGCCGGCGCTCGCCAACGGCGAGCTGCGCTGCATCGGCTCGACGACGTACACCGAGTACCGCGGCATCTTCGAGAAGGACCACGCGCTGGCGCGGCGCTTCCAGAAGGTCGACATCACCGAGCCGTCGGTGCCGGAGACCATCGAGATTCTCAAGGGTCTGCGCACGCGGTTCGAAGAACACCACGGCGTGAAATACGCCGACGACGCGCTGGTCGCGGCAGCCGAGCTCGCGGCGCGCCACATCAATGACCGTCAGTTGCCGGACAAGGCGATCGACGTCATCGACGAGGCGGGCGCGCGCCTGCGGCTGAGGCCGGAAGGCGAGCGCGAGGAAATGGTCACGACGCAGATGGTCGAGGACGTGGTGGCGCGCATCGCCCGCATCCCGCCGAAGAACGTCTCGAGCAACGACAAGGACACGCTGCGCAATCTCGAGCGCAATCTCAAGCTGGTCATCTACGGCCAGGATGCGGCGATCGAGTCGCTGGCCGCGTCGATCAAGATGTCGCGCTCCGGCCTCGGCGATCAGCGCCGGCCGGTCGGCTCGTTTCTGTTCGCCGGCCCCACCGGCGTCGGCAAGACCGAAGTCACGCGGCAGCTGGCGATCGCGCTCGGCGTTGAGCTCATCCGCTTCGACATGTCCGAATACATGGAGCGGCACACCGTGTCGCGTCTGATCGGCGCGCCCCCGGGCTACGTCGGCTTCGACCAGGGCGGCCTGCTCACCGAGGCGATCAACAAGCATCCGCACTCGGTGCTGCTGCTCGACGAGGTCGAGAAGGCGCACCCGGATGTCTTCAACCTGCTGCTGCAGGTGATGGACCACGGCACGCTCACCGACAACAACGGCCGCAAGGCCGACTTCCGTCACGTGATCATCGTGATGACGACCAACGCCGGCGCGTTCGAGATGAACCGCCCGTCGATCGGCTTCATGCAGCAGGATCACAGCAGCGACGGCATGGAAGCGATCAAGCGGCTGTTCTCGCCGGAGTTCCGCAACCGCCTCGACGGCATCATCCAGTTCAACGGCCTGGACACGCGCACGATCCAGCGCGTGGTCGACAAGCTGCTGGTCGAAGTGGAAGCGCAGCTCGAGCAGAAGGGCGTGCAGCTGCACGTCGACGACGCTGCGCGCGAATGGCTCGCTCGCAAGGGCTACGATCCGAAGATGGGTGCACGGCCGATGGCGCGCGTCATCCAGGAATCGATCAAGCGGCCGCTGGCGGAAGAGTTGCTGTTCGGTCGCCTCGCTGGCGGCGGGCACGCCTTCGTCACGGTCGGCGCGGACGACGCGCTGAAAGTCGAATCGCGCGCGGACAGCGAGCAGGCGCTGCTGGAAGGAAGCTAGGCTAGCGGCCGCGGTAGATGATGCGGCCCTTCGTCAGGTCGTAGGGCGTGAGCTCGACCGTCACCTGGTCACCGGTGAGGATGCGGATGTAGTTTTTGCGCATCTTGCCCGAGATGTGCGCAATCACCGTGTGACCGTTCGTCAGCTGGACGCGAAAGGTCGTGTTCGGAAGTGTGTCGACCACACGTCCTTCCATCTGAATTGCGTCCTCTTTCGCCATGCACTCTCTAGGGTTTGCCCGGGTCGCAGCCGGAAAGCGCGCGAATTGTGCATAAAGGGATGGGGCAATGCAACGAACGCAGCAGGCCGTGCCGGGCTCGCGGCGCAGTCCGGCAATCAGGTGACCGGATTGCTGTCAGCGGATACGGGCGTCGCATCCGCCCAACGGCCGGGAGCGGCGGCGGCGTCAACGTGGGCGGCCAGCAGCTCGATGAAAGCGGGGCGGGGGATCAGCTGGGCGCCGAGGCTGAGCAGGTGCGGGGTCGCCATCTGGCAGTCGATCATCCGGAACCGCCGCGCCGACAACTCATCGCAGAGCCGCTTGAGCGCCACCTTCGAGGCATCGCGCTCGATGCTGAACATGGATTCGCCGAAGAACACGGCGCCGAGCGCTACGCCGTACAGCCCGCCAACCAGGCGCTCGCCTTCCCAGGTCTCGACCGAGTGCGCGCAGCCGAGCCGGTGGAGCTTGAGGTAAGCGGCCCGCATCTCCGGTGACAGCCACGTGCCGCCCGGGCGCAGCTCGCTGCTGCCGCACGCACGGATGACGTCGCGGAACGCCGTGTTCAGCCGCGTCACATATCCGCGGTTGCGCAATGACTTGGCGAGGCTGCGCGAAACGCGCAGCTCACCCGGAAACAGCACGGCGCGCGGGTCCGGGCACCACCACAGGATCGGCTGGCCGCGCGAGTACCAGGGGAAGATGCCGCGGCGATAGGCCGCGAGCAGCCGCGGAGGCGTCAGGTCGCCGCCGGCGGCGAGCAGTCCGTCCGGCTCGCGCAGCGCGCGATCGACCGGCGGAAATGCGTCCGGCGAATCGCGTTCGGAGAGCCAGACGATCGAGCCGCGCATTCGCTTGTAGGCCGGGCTTCAGCCCGACTCCCTCTTGAATGGAGTGTGTTCCTGCACCTGCCGCATGTACTCGTCCACGGCCGGCCGCTCCTGCTCCAGATAACTGTCGATCGCGCGCCGGAACCGCGGATCCGCGATCCAGTGCGCCGACCAGGTCTGCTGCGGCTCGAAGCCGCGCGGCACCTTGTGCTCGCCCTGCGTGCCCGGCTCGAATCGCCGCAGGCCTTGCTCGATACAGTACTCGATTCCCTGGTAATAGCACGTCTCGAAATGCAGGCTGTGAAACTCCGCAGCCGCGCCCCAGTAGCGACCGTAGAGCGAGTCGCCGCCGCGGAAGAAAATTGCCGCCGCGATCGGCGTGCTCTGCAGCTCCGCCAGCTTCACGACAACCGCGCCCGGCAGCGCCGCCGCTACCGTGCGAAAGAACTCGGCGTTGAGGTAGTGCTCGTGTCCGCGCACGGCGAACGTGCCGGCGGAAAATCCGAACACGATGTCCCACAGCGCTGCGTCCATCTCTTCGCCGGCGAGTGTGCGGAATGTCACGCCGTTTTCCTGGATGCGGCGCCGTTCGCGCAACGCCTTCTTGCGCTTCTCCGAACGGAACGTGGCCATGAAGGCGTCGAAGCTGGCGTAGTCGCGGTTGTGCCAGTGGAACTGGCAATCCTTGCGCCACAGGTAGTCGGGCGAACCGAGCGCGGCGCGATCCGCATCGGTGACGAACAACAGATGAGCGGAGGAAACGCGCTGCGCGCGTGCGTACTCGATCAATGCCGCCGCCAGGTGCTCGCGCGCGCTCTGTGTTTTCGCGAGCAGGCGAGGGCCTATCGCCGGCGTGAACGGCGCCATGCTGACCAGCTTCGGGTAATAGCGCAGCCCTGCTTGCGCGTAGGCGCGCGCCCAGCTCCAGTCGAAGACGAACTCGCCCCACGAGTCGCTCTTGCTGTAGAGAGGCAGGGCCGCTTCGATTTCGCCGCCGGCGGCTTGCAGCACCAGGTGGCGCGGCAACCAGCCGGTGCCGGCGCCGACACAGCCGGTGCGCTCGAGCGCCAGCAGGAATTCGTGACGCACGAACGGATTGCCGGCGAGGTCGAGCGCATTCCAGCGCTCGGCCGGAACGTCTGCGATCGATTCGACGACTCGCAGCGTCACTTCAGCGCTTGTTCGCGGCGTCGAGCTGGTCCAGATATTTGTCCGCATCGAGAGCTGCCATGCAGCCGGTGCCGGCGGAGGTGATCGCCTGTCGGTAGACGTGGTCAGCGACGTCGCCGGCCGCGAAAACGCCGGGCACGCTGGTCTGCGTGGCGTTGCCGCCGATGCCCGACTTGACGATCAGGTACCCGCCCTTCATCTCCAGCTGCTCTTCGAAGAGCTGCGTGTTCGGCGCGTGGCCGACAGCGATGAATACGCCGGTGACCTCGAGATCGCGCGTCGGCCCGCCGGCAACGGGCGCGATGCGTACGCCGGTCACGCCGTTCTCGTCACCTAACACGTCTGCCACGTTGTGGTTCCACACGATGCTGATCTTGCCGGCATGCTGCTTCTCGAACAGGTGATCCTGCAGGATCTTTTCCGAGCGCAGCGTGTCTCGTCTGTGGATCAGCGTGACGTGCGACGCGATGTTCGACAGGTACAGCGCTTCTTCGACCGCAGTGTTGCCGCCGCCGACCACGGCGACCTGCTGATTCTTGAAGAAGAATCCGTCGCAGGTCGCGCATGCCGACACGCCACGGCCGCGGTAATGCTGCTCGGACTCGAGCCCGAGGTATTTCGCAGTCGCGCCGGTTGCGACAATCAGCGCGTCGCAGGTGTATTTGCCGCTGTCGCCTTCGAGGTAGAACGGGCGCCGCGACAGATCGACCTTGTTGATGTGATCGTTGATCACCTCGGTGTTGAAGCGCTCGGCGTGCTTGCGCATGCGCTCCATCAGGCCCGGGCCGGTCAGTCCGTGCGGATCGCCCGGCCAGTTGTCGACTTCGACCGTCGTCATGAGCTGACCGCCTTCCTCGATTCCCGTGATCAGCACCGGCTTGCGGTTGGCGCGCGCGCCGTAGACGGCGGCGGCGTAACCGGCAGGACCGGAGCCCAGGATCACGAGCCGGCAGTGACGGGGAGCGCTCATGTATGGATACTTCCTCGCGAGTGAAGGGAAACGGGTTGGACAGGCATGGTATGTAAATGAGCGTGGCGCCGCCAAATAGATCGCGTCGATGCTCGCGATAGCTGGATGTGAGCCGAAGTGCCGCGCTCGTGCGTTGTGAGCCGTGCGCACGAGGCAGCGATTTTCCTTGCATTGCGTGCCTGATCTCGTTTGAATATCAAAAAGTTAGTGTGCTTATTTGAGGTTAATTGACTTTGGCAACCACTGCTGAGGCGCGGGGCGGAACGCGATTGGGAGCGATCGTCGTGCGCTCGCTGCGCGAAGGCGCGCTGTGGGTGTTCGGCGCGCTCGCGCTGATCGTGCTGCTGGCCCTCGTCACCTACGACCGCAACGATCCGTCGTTCGCGACCACCGGCGAGCCGGGCCCGATCTCGAACGCGATCGGTCCGCTCGGCGCGCACCTGTCCGGACTGCTGATCATGCTGTTCGGCGCGCCTTCGTTCCTGTTCCCGATCATGATCGGGCTCGCCGGCTGGCTGCTGTACCAGGACCGCAGCAAAGCCGATGTGCCTTCGCGCGCGACGGTTGCGTTCCGCGCGGTCGGGTTCGTGCTGACACTCCTCACGAGCTGCGGGCTCGCGAGCATGCATTTCACCGCAGCCCGCTATCCGAGCTCCGCCGGCGGCGTGCTCGGCTCGTTCGTCGGACAAGGACTCGAAGCCGGGCTGAGTTTTCTCGGCGCGACGCTGCTGATGCTCGCGCTGTGGCTCGCGGGCGTCTCGCTGTTCGCGGGCGTGTCGTGGATCGAGATCATGGACCGCACCGGCCGCGGCACGCTGAATGTGCTGGGCTGGCTGTCCGGCCGCATCTCCAGCGCGCGCCAGATCAAGGCCGGCAGGCAAGTGAAAGAAGCGCGCACCGAAGTGATTCGCGAAGAGCAGAAGCGCGTCGCGAGCCGTCCGCCGCCGAAGATCGAGCCGGTCGTTCACAAGGTCGAGAAGAGCGAGCGTCACGAGAAGGAGCGCCAGGTCGCGCTGTTCGACCGTCCGACGGCGAAGGAGCTGCCGGCTTTGTCGCTGCTCGACGATCCGCCGGCACGGCAGTCCGGCTACTCCGCGGAAGCGCTCGAAGCGATGTCGCGGCTGGTCGAGCTGAAGCTGCGCGATTTCGGCGTCGAGGCCGAAGTGGTCGAAGTGCATCCGGGTCCGGTGATCACGCGCTTCGAGCTGCGTCCCGCGCCGGGCGTCAAGGTCAGCCAGATCAGCGCCCTGGCGAAGGACCTGGCGCGGGCGCTGTCTGTGATCAGCGTGCGCGTGGTCGAGATCATTCCAGGCAAGTCGACGGTCGGCCTGGAAATCCCGAACGAGAAACGCGAGCTGGTGACGCTCGGCGAGATCATCAAGTCGAAGACCTACGACGAGATGACGTCGCCGCTGGCGCTGGTGCTCGGCAAGGACATCAGCGGCGCGCCGGTGGTCGCGGATCTCTCGCGCATGCCGCACCTGCTGGTCGGCGGCACGACGGGCTCCGGCAAGTCCACCGCGGTCAATGCGATGGTGCTGTCGCTGCTCTACAAGGCGACGGCTGAGCACGTCCGCCTGATCATGATCGACCCGAAGATGCTGGAGCTCTCGGTGTACGAGGGTATCCCGCACCTGCTCGCGCCGGTCGTCACCGACATGAAAGAGGCTGCGAACGCGCTGCGCTGGTGCGTGGCGGAAATGGAGCGTCGCTATCAGCTGATGGCCGCGCTCGGCGTGCGCAATCTCGCAGGCTTCAACCGCAAGCTGAAAGAAGCGCAGGAAGCAGGCCAGCCGATCCGCGATCCGCTGCTGCTGAAAGCGCTCGGCCCGGAGGGCAATCCGGACGAAGTCCCGCTGCTCGAGCCGCTGCCGTTCATCGTGGTGATCGTCGACGAGCTCGCCGACATGATGATGATCGTCGGCAAGAAGGTGGAAGAGCTCATCGCGCGGCTCGCACAGAAGGCGCGCGCTTCCGGCATCCATCTGATCCTTGCCACGCAGCGACCGTCGGTCGACGTCATCACCGGTCTGATCAAGGCCAACATTCCGACGCGCATCGCGTTCCAGGTCTCGGCGAAAGTCGACTCGCGCACGATCCTTGACCAGATGGGCGCGGAGCAGCTGCTCGGACACGGCGACATGCTGTTCCTGCAGCCCGGCACTTCGGTGCCGATCCGCGTGCATGGCGCGTTCGTTTCCGACCAGGAAGTGCATCGAGTGGTCGGCGGCCTGCGCAGCGCGGAGCCGAACTACATGCGCGAGATCCTCGAAGGACCGAGCATGCCGATCCCCGGCATGCCGGGGGAGCCGGGCGATCCCGGCGTGGAAATCGAGGGCGGCGGCGTCGATGGCGAGCAGGATCCGTTGTACGACCAGGCCGTGCGCATCGTCGTGGAGAGCCGCAAGGCTTCGATCTCCGGCGTGCAGCGGCGCCTGAAGATCGGCTACAACCGCGCCGCCCGCATGATCGAGACCATGGAAGCGACCGGCCTCGTCGGGCCGCTGCAGTCGAACGGCATGCGCGAAGTGCTGGCGCCACCGCCGCCCGAAGAGTGATTCCAATGAAGTGTCTGCAATGGGCGCGCCTCGCTGGCGCGCTGATCTCTCTCGCCGCCGCGGCCGTGCCGGCATTCGGCGCCGCCGCCGCGCAGACAGCGCCGGAAGGTCAGAAGCGTGTTGAAACATTCCTGCAAGGCCTCGACGGTCTGCAGGCGCAGTTCAAGCAAACGCTGAGCGATCGCAGCGGCCAGCCGCTCGAGGAAGCGAGCGGAACACTGGCGATCTCGCGTCCGGACCGCTTTCGCTGGGACTACCGCGACCCGTACCAGCAAGTGATCGTGGCCGACGGCGCGCGCATCTGGATCTACGACAGCGACCTCGAACAGGTGACCGTGCGCAAGCTCGACGAAACGCTGTCGGCGACGCCGGCGATGCTGTTGAGCGGCCGTAGCAATCTCGCCGACAACTTCAGCGTGACGCAAGCATCGCGAGAAGGAGCGGTCGACTGGGTCCGCATGGAACCGCGGCGCGACGACACAGATTTCAGGTGGGTTCGCCTGGGGTTCGAGGGTGCGGTCCTGAAATACATGCAACTTGCCGACAAGCTCGGGCAGACCACGAGCCTGGAATTCAGCAAGGTCGAGCGCAATCCGCCGCTCGACCCGTCGCGATTCACCTTCACGGTGCCGCCCGGCGCCGACGTGATCGGCGACGCTTCGTCGCAAGCCGCTCCCGCGCGCAAGCAGTAACAGATGTTGCTCGCTCTGCGTCATCCACGCCTGTGGCTCGTGTGCGGCTGGCTCCTGGTCTTGGGCGCAATCATCGCGAATCTCATGCCCGCGCACGATTTGCCGAAGCTCGGCGGGATCAACGACAAGGCCGAGCACATCGTCGGCTATCTCGTGCTGTCGCTGTGGTTCGCGGGATTGTATCCGCGCGCGCGCTATCCGATGATCGGCGTCGCATTGCTCGTCATGGGCATCGTGATCGAAGGGTTGCAGGGTGCGATGCACGTGGGGCGCCAGGCCGATATCACCGACGTCTACGCCAACACTGTCGGCATCGTTGCCGGACTGACGCTCGCGCTCGTGTGGCTCGGCGGCTGGGCCATGCGCGTCGAGGCGCTGACGAGGAAGCTATGAGCGTGCGGGGCGCTGCGACGCCGGAAACACGTCCACTCGCGGATCGCATGCGTCCGGCGTCGCTGGACGAATACGTCGGACAACCGCACCTGCTCGGCGCGGGCAAGCCGCTGCGCCGGATGCTCGAAGGCGGGCACCTGCACTCGATGATCCTCTGGGGTCCGCCCGGCACCGGCAAGACGACGCTCGCGCGGCTGGTCGCGCAAACGTGCGACGCCGAGTTCATCGCGTTCTCGGCGGTGATGGCGGGCGTCAAGGATATTCGCGCTGCGGCCGAGCGCGCCGCCGAGGTTCGCAAGGAGTCGGGGCGGCGCACGGTGCTGTTCCTCGACGAGGTGCACCGCTTCAACAAGGCACAGCAGGATGCGTTCCTGCCGTGGGTCGAAGACGGCACGCTCGTCTTCATCGGGGCTACCACGGAGAATCCTTCGTTCGAGCTCAACAACGCGTTGCTCTCGCGCGCGCGTGTGTACGTGCTGCGCTCGCTGACAGAGCTGGACCTGCGCCAGGTGCTCGAACGAGCGCTCGAGCGGCAGGGGCGCGATGCTCAGCCGATCGCAATAGAGGAACAGGCGCTGGCGCTCATCGCACGCGCTGCCGATGGCGACGCACGTCGCGCACTGAACATGCTGGAGCTCGCGTCCGACCTCGCGGGCGACGCGGAACCACCGCGAATCACTGCAACGATCGCGGCGGAAGTCGCGACCGGCGGGCTGCGACGCTTCGACAAGCAAGGCGAAGCGTTCTACGACCAGATCTCGGCGCTCCACAAATCCGTGCGCGGCAGCGATCCGGACGCCGCGCTGTATTGGCTGTGCAGAATGCTCGATGGCGGCTGCGATCCGCGTTACATCGCGCGGCGTGTGCTGCGGATGGCCTCGGAAGACATCGGCAACGCCGACCCGCGCGGCCTGACAATGGCGCTGGAAGCGTGCGAAGTGTACGAGCGTCTCGGCACGCCCGAGGGCGAGCTCGCGATAGCGCACGCCGTCGTGTTCCTCGCGTGTACCGCGAAGAGCAACGCGGTCTACGTCGCGTTCGGCGAAGCAATGGAGGATGCGAAGTCGCTCGGCTCGCTGGACGTGCCGCTGCATCTGCGGAACGCGCCGACGCGCCTGATGAAAGAGCTCGGTTACGGCAAGAACTACCGCTACGCACACAACGAGCCGGACGCCTTCGCCGCGGGCGAGACCTACTTCCCCGCAGGCATGCCGGCAAAGCAGTACTACCGTCCCGTGCCGCGCGGGCTGGAGATCAAGATCGCGGAAGCGTTAGAGAAGCGGAAAAAGAAGTAGAATTTCCGCCATGCTCGATCCCAAGTTGCTCCGTTCCGATCCTGCCGCGGTCGCGGCCAACCTCGCGCGTCGCGGCTTCACGCTCGACGTCGAACGTCTTGCCGCGCTCGAAGAGTCGCGCAAGAAATGGCAGATCCGCGCGGACGAGCTGCGCAACGAGCGCAATGTGCACGCCAAGAGCGTCGGCAAGGCGAAAGCGCAGGGCCAGGACATCGCGCCGCTGCTGAAGCAGACCGAGACGCTGGGCGCGCAACTCACCGAGGCGGAAGCAGAGCTCGCGAAGGTTCACAAGGAGCTGGACGACCTGGCGCTCGGCCTGCCCAACATGCTGAATGCCAGCGTGCCGGAGGGCCGCGACGAGACTGCGAACGTGGAAGTGCGCCGCTGGGGCGAGCCGCGTCGTCTGCAGTTCAAGCCGCGCGATCACGTCGAGCTCGGCGAGAAGCTGAAGATGATGGACTTCGCCGTCGCCGGCAAGATTTCCGGCGCGCGCTTCAGCGTGCTGACGGATTCGCTCGCGCGCCTGCACCGCGCGCTCATCCAGTTCATGCTGGACCTGCACACGAGCGAGCACGGCTATCGGGAAACCTACGTGCCGTATCTCGTCAACACTCAGTCGCTGATCGGCACGGGGCAGCTGCCGAAGTTCGAGGCGGACCAGTTCGCGATCCGCGGTGAGTCGGGGCTGTGGCTGATTCCGACCGCGGAAGTCCCGGTCACGAACCTGGTGCGCGACTCGATCGTCGAGGCAGACGCGCTGCCGTTACGTTTCGCAGCGCACACACCGTGCTTCCGTTCGGAAGCGGGCTCGTACGGCAAAGACACGCGCGGCATGATTCGCCAGCATCAGTTCGAGAAGGTCGAGCTGGTGCACATGACGCGACCGCAGGACTCCTACACGGAGCACGAGCTGCTGACGCGCAACGCCGAGGAAGTTCTGAAGCGCCTGCAGCTGGCGTATCGAGTCGTTGCGCTGTGCGCGGGCGACGTCGGTTTCGGTTCGGCCAAGACCTACGATCTCGAGGTCTGGCTGCCCGGCCAGAATGCTTATCGCGAGATTTCCTCGTGCTCGAACTACGAGGCGTTCCAGGCGCGCCGCATGCAGGCGCGCTGGCGCAATCCGGAAACCGGCAAGCCGGAGCCGTTGCACACGCTGAATGGCTCAGGCGTCGCGGCGGGGCGCGCTCTGGTGGCAGTGATGGAGAATTATCAGCAGGCGGACGGCAGCATTGCAGTGCCGGAAGTCCTGCGCAGCTACATGGCCGGGCTCGAGGTCATCAAGCCCGGCCAGTAGAGATCGTCAATTGCGCGCCGCTCCGAGCAGACGCAGCAGGCTGAGGAACATGTTGTAGAGCGACACGTACAGGGTCACCGTGGCGGTGATGTAGTTGGTCTCGCCGCCGTGAATGATCTCGCTCGTCTTGTACAGGATGATGCCGCCGGACAAGAGCAGGAACAGCCCGGAGACGACCAGCGACAGCGTCGACAAGTGGAAAAAGACGGAGACCAGGCCGAGCACGAATGCCCCGACGATGCCGACGGTCAGAAACCCGCCCATGAAGCTGAAATCTTTCTTGCTCGTGATCGCGTAGGCCGACAATCCCAGGAACGCCGCGGCAGTCACACCGAGCGAAGTCATGACCAGCTGCGAGCCGTTCGGCACCGACCGCAGATAGAACTCGAGGATAGGCCCGAGCGTCAGGCCAAGGAAGCCGGTGAGCGCGAACGTCCACACGATGCCCCAGCCGCTGTTGCGGGTCGCGTTGACGGCGTAGACCAGCCCGAAGTAGGGCAGCAGCATCCACAGACCCATGAAGGGCAGGTCGATCGCCATCGCCATGCCGGCCGTCACCGCGCTGAACGCGAGCGTCGCGCCCAACAGCAGGTAGGTGTTGCGCAGAACTTTGTTGGTCGACAGAACCGATGCTTGGCTGGTGCTGGCGACAGTGCTCGGATAACGATCCATTGCGATTCATCTCCCGGCCCGATTGACGAGGGCCTATTGTACTCACCGACCGTTACGGACTACATGAGCATATTTGCCGCAGTTTCAAGTAGCTGCGAGAATGCGCGCCGCGCGGAAAGGTGGCCGAGTGGTTTAAGGCTCCAGTCTTGAAAACTGGCGAAGGAGCAATCCTTCCGTGGGTTCGAATCCCACCCTTTCCGCCAAACCTTTGCATTTACAGCCGCGTAGGGCCAGAGGGCTAGGTGGTGATTCCTACCGAGAAGGTCTATAGCGACGACAAGGGTTCGTACAAGCAGAAAACTGTGAGCCAGCGAATCGAAGCACTGTTCTTGAACAACATTGGGAAGATCGTCACGCGCGAACAAATCCTGCGTGCGGCAATTGATCCCGAGACCGGCAAGGAGCCCGAGAACTGGCACCAGCGACTTTCAGAACTGCGCACCGACAAGGGATACACGATCCTCTCCTGGCGAGACTGGAAAGCCCTTGCGCCGCAGGAATACATCATGCCTCACAAAGAGAGGCGCGCAGCGGCGGCCAAGCGCGTGTTGCCTACCGCCGGTGCGTGGGCGCAAGTCCTCACTCGGGCAGGAAATCAGTGCGAATGGACGGAGGATGGGCAGCGTTGCGGTCTCGCAAGTGGAGAAATTGATCCCATTGGGGGTGGGACAGTCAAGCTCACACCTGACCACATGGTGCCGCATTCCATTGATCCCGCGGTCGATCCGAATGACCCGCTCAAGTGGCAAGCGCTCTGCGGGCGGCATCAAGTCATGAAGAAGAACTACTGGGACTCGAGTAGCGGCAAGATCAACGTGCTTGGAATTCTCCAGGCGGTGAACGAAACACAGAAGCGCGAGGCGCTCGCGTTTCTATTGAGGTACTACGGATATGAGATCAAGTGACATCGCCGTCTACGAGCCGCTCGACGTGTTCGACTCCATCGAACGCTTCAAGAAGGAATATGGGCGGTGCGAGTGCGCGATGTTCGACCCCTGGTACAACAAGGGATTTGGGGGTGTGCGTGATGACTACTACCAGTACATCACCAGCATTCTCGAGAAGCTGGGCGAGGTGGCTGACCACATCTATTTCTGGGGTTTCCCGGAAATCGTCGCGCGCTTCATCGACCGTATTCCTGCCACACACCAATACAACGCTTGGTTGACGTGGTACTACAAGAACAACCCGTCAGTCATTCGAGGTTGGCGCTCTGCGCAAATGACTTGTCTACACATGAGCAAGCCCGGTGCCAAGATGTATCCGGAGCATTTCCTCAACGAGGCGCAACTCGCCAAGCAGGCGGAAGGTAAGTTGCGCTATATGCCCGGACCGCCGTCGGTCATCGAGTCGGCGCTCATCATTGGATTTGTGGGCAAGAAAGAGCAGACGGGGCATCCGTCGCAGAAGCCCGAGGCGGTTTACCGGCCGCTCATTGAAATGGTGACCAAGCCAGGGGATCTGGTGTTTGATCCCATGTGCGGTTCTGGAACGACCGGAGCAGTGTGCCGCAGTTTGGGACGCCGAGCGGTGCTGTCTGATGTAAGCGATGAATACGTTGCGATTGTCCGCGACAGACTCGAGCAGAAGGGGGCGGACAACCTGAGCGCAAAGGGCAGCGACGAGACGCAGCAGCCTCTTGCGCTGTCAGCCAAGGGCGACGCTTGAAAACCCGGCGTTCCGTCGCCAGGACCGCCGGTGTTGTCGGGGCAATGCGGGTCTTCGTCGCACAGTTCGGACGACGCGGCTGACGCGCTATAAGGTGCCTGCCACACCGACAAACGGGAGGCACCGATGAAGACCCATTCCTTGCTTCGCATTGCTGCGCTGGTGGCGCTGGCTGGCGGCGCTGTCGCCGCGTTCGGCCAGCAGACCTCGCAACCCGCTGCCGAGGCGCTGCAGATCGCGCAGCTCACGTCCAAGGGCAAACTGCAGAAGCCCGCGGACCTCGACAGTTGGATCTTCCTCGGCACGTCGCTCGGCATGGGCTACAACCCGGGCTCGTTCAATGCCGACCATCCCGGCCAATTCCAGGTCGTGCTGATGGAGCCGAATGCGTACCGGTATTTCGTGAAGAACGGCAGCTATGCGCCGGGCTCGATGTTCCTGCTGTCGTTCTACAACAGCGATCAACAGAAGCGCTCGATCAACCAGAACGGGTTCACGCAGGCGGATCTCACCAACTACGAGATCCACCTCATCGACCCGACGCGCGGCGCGGACGGGCGCGCGTTCTTTGTCTTCGGAGCGAAGGACACGGAGGGCGATCCGCTGCCGGCGGGTAACAGCTGCGTCAACTGCCATACGAAGCACGGCGCGTTCCAGGGCACGTTCGCGCAGTTCTATCCGACGCTGCGTCCGATGATTCCGCAGGAAGCGCTCGAACGCGCCGCGCAGGACCACGACATTCGATGACTGAGAATCCGCATCCGTTGAATCGTCCGCTGCCGCCCGACGTGGCGGCGGGCGAGGCGGCGTTCATTCAGTTCTATCAGCAGTACGCGGTTTTCAGCTGGCCGTGGGCGTGGCGGCGCGCGGCGATCTTCGGCTCGATCGGTGCGCTGGCTGGAATCTCGTTCGGTGCGTCGCACGGCTTGATGGTCAGGAGTGTCTGGGAAGCCATCGAGCTCGCACTCGTGGGAAGCGCGGCCAATCTCGTGCTCGTGGGCGCGGGCCCGATGCTGGCAGCACTCTCCCGGCACAGCGGCTGGCCGCGGCGCGTGGAGCGCGTCGGCGTGGTTGCGGCGGTTATTTGCGGCATGGTGCTCGGGATGCTGTCGAGTCAGTACGCCGAGCACTTCCACGATCGGCTGATGGTCGCGCACGGGTTCGATCGCTCGCCCGACGAGCTGCTGCTGGTCGACGTCCCATCGATCGTGCGATACGCGCTCGATGTGAGCCGCGACCTGCTGATCCTGTTCATCGCCAGCGGCGGCCTGGGTTTGCCAGGGTATTTCTCGGAATCGCGACGCTGGGCGGAGCATCGGCGGCGCGTCGAGATCGAAAAGCTCAGCCAGCAGAAGAGCGAGGCCGACCTGAAACTCACGCTGCTGCAGGCGCAGGTAGAGCCGCACTTTCTGTTCAACACGCTCGCATCGGTGCGCTCGCTCGTGGCGTCAGACCCGCAGCGTGCTTCGCAGACCATCGACGCGCTGGCCCGGCACCTGCGCGCCACGTTGCCGAAGATGCGCGCGGCGACCGGCGTGGCGCAGTCGACGCTCGGCGAGCAGTTCGCGATCTGCGCGAGCTATCTCGATCTCATGAAAGTGCGACTGGGCGAACGGTTGCGAGTGGACATCTCGCTGCCTGCGGAGCTGCAGGACGTGCCGTTCCCGCCCTTGCTGCTCATCTCGCTGGTCGAGAACGCGATCAAGCACGGCGTCGAGCCGAAACCCGGCGTGACGCACGTGATCCTCGGCGCGCGCGTCGCGGAGGAGAGCGGACGCAAGCGCCTCGAAGTGCTGGTGGAAGACGACGGTGCGGGCCTGAAGCTCGGCATGGGCGAAGGCACCGGACTCGCGAACATTCGCACTCAGTTGCTGACACGGTTCGCTTCGGCAGCGTCGCTGGAGCTCGCCGAGCGCAGCGCCGGCGGCGTGCTCGCGCGACTCGTCCTGCCGCTGGAGGCAGCCATCGCATGACGCGTCCGACCGCAATCGTTGCCGAAGACGAGCTTCCGCAGCGCCAGGAGCTGCGGGCGTTGCTCAGCGAGCTTTGGCCAGAATTGCACGTCGTCGCCGAGTGCGAGGATGGCTTGAGTGCGCTCGAAGCCCTCGAACAGCATCGCCCGCAGGTTGCGTTCCTCGACATTCGCATGCCCGGAGTGAGCGGACTCGAGATCGCGCGCGTCGCCGGCACCCAGTGCGTGGTGATCTTCATCACCGCGTACGAGCAATACGCGCTGAGCGCGTTCGACGAAGGCGCTGTCGACTATGTGCTCAAGCCTGTGGCGCGCGAGCGCCTGAGCCTTGCGATCGAGCGAGCTCGCGCACGGCTGAACAGCGGCGCGCAAGTGGACATGACTGCGCTCATCGACATGGTCCAGGCCCGGCTCGGCGCCGGGGGTAAGCAAGGGATCAAGTGGATCACGGCGAGCGTCGGCAACGCGGTGAAGATGTTCTCCATCGACGAAGTGCTGTTCTTCCAGGCTCAGGACAAGTACACGCGCGTGGTGACGGCCGAGAGCGAAGGCCACATCCGCACGCCGCTCAAGGAGCTGAGCGCGGCGCTCGATTCAGAAACCTTCTGGCACGTGCATCGAAGCGTGATCGTGCGCGTGGGCGCGATTCGCGCGGTTGAGAAGGATGAGGACGGCAAGCTGCAGCTGACCGTTCGCGGTCGCCAGGACGTGCTGCCGGTCAGCAGCACGTTTCAGCATCGATTCAGGGGCATGTGAGCGCATCGCGGAAGTATCGCGCAGCGAAGTCGACCAGCGAGCGCGTCGAGAACAACAACGCGTCGGCGCTGCCGACCTTTCCCCGCCGGACCTGGCCCTGATCGAGGAAGCGCCGGCCGACGATCGGGAAGTGCGCGCCGTTTTCGATCATCGGAAAGCGGCTGATCGTCGTGCGGCGAGCCGGGACCAGCGACTCGGCGTAGTGGAGCGAGGTGCGCATGCCTGCTTAGCGGCTCTTGCGAGCCGGGCGACGTTTGTCAGCCCGCTCGCGGAACATCGCGACCTTCACGCGGTTCTGGCAGGTCAGCGAGCAGAACCTGCGGCTCGCATTCTTCGAGACGTCGACATAAACGCGTCCGCAGTCGCTGCGCTCGCAGGTGCCCAGTCGCTGCGCCTCGTCGTCGCCGATCATCTCTGCCAGGCCGGCGGCGCAAATTGCAGTCCACATGGGCACGAGCGGCGCGTCGTGCGGATGATGGTGCAGGCGCCACGCGCCGCGCTCCTTCGCGAGATGCGGATGCGCCGGATGGGCAGCGAGCAACTCGTTCAGGCCAGCCGCAGCCGCATCGATATCGTGGCGTTTCAACTCCGCGAACACTTCGCGGAGGTTCCGAGCCAGCGCGACGAACGCCGGTACGTGTGTCTGCGTCAGGGCGGCAACGGACGGTGGATCGATCGCGAGGATGCGGGAGAGGGCGGCAACGCCTTCGCGCGCGGCAAGCGGCGTCGCGCGCTGGGCGCTCGGCGCGAATTCGTTGACGAGCGCGGCTGAGACCAGCAGGCCTGCGTCCTTGTAACTGTCTAACTTCACTTGACCGGTCGCTCCGGGTGGATTAGCGTTGTGACTGTCTAAGTATCTTACACCAGTTACAGGGGAGTTTGCGATGGGCGGAGCGCTGTCGGGCAAGGTTGCGTTGGTGGCCGGGGCGACGCGCGGCGCGGGACGAGGCAGCGCCGTGCAACTTGGAGCCTGCGGCGCGACGGTCTATTGCACCGGCCGCACGACCCGCAGTCAGAGATCCGAGATGGACCGGCCCGAGACGATCGAAGAGACCGCTGCTCTCGTCGACGCAGCCGGCGGCCGCGGGATCGCGGTGCAAGTCGACCACCTCGAACCGGCGCAGGTCCGCGCGCTCGTGGAGCGCATCGCACGCGAGCAGGGCCGGCTCGACATTCTGGTCAACGACATCTTCGGCGCGACCAAGATCGAGTGGAACAAGTCGGTCTGGGAATCGGATCTGGAGTACGGACTGCACCAACTGCGACTGGCGGTCGACACGCACGCCATCACGAGTCATTTCGCGATCCCGCTGCTGCTGCAAGCACGCGGCGGCCTGGTCGTCGAAGTGAACGACGGCACTGCGGACTACAACGGCAAGACTTATCGCAACTCGTTCTTCTACGATCTCGCGAAGGCCGCGGTGCTGCGCATGGGCTTTGCGCTCGGGCACGAATTGCAGCCGCACGGTGCGACTGCGGTTTCACTCACGCCCGGCTGGCTCCGCTCGGAGGCGATGCTGGAGGCGTTCGGCGTCACCGAGCGGAACTGGCGCGACGCGCTGAAATTCCAGCCGCACTTCGCGATCTCCGAGACACCGGCTTTCGTCGGCCGCGCCGTCGCGGCGCTCGCGCAGGATCCCAACGTGTCGCGGTGGAACGGTCTGTCGCTGTCGAGTGGACAGCTCGCGCAGATTTACGGCTTCACGGATCTCGATGGCAGCCAGCCGGACGCGTGGCGCTATCTCGTCGAAATCCAGGATCGGGGCAAGCCGGCCGATGTGACCGGCTATCGGTAACCTTCTGCGACTAATCCCGCACGGCGCGATTCAGCGCGGCGCGTGCGAGCAGTCGCGTCGAATCGAGCGTCGGCAGCGGTGAGTTGCCATCGTTCATGATCAGCGGAATCTCGGTGCATCCGAGCACGACCGCATCGCAGCCCTCATTTTTCAGACGCGTGATGACACGCTGAAAATAGGCGACGCCCTCAGGCTTGAACACGCTGCACACCAGCTCGTCCATGATGATGCGGTTGATCTCATCGCGCTCCGCAGGCGTTGGCCGCAGGTAGCTCAAGCCGCGCGCCTCGAGCTTCTCGGGATAGACATTGCTGTCGACGAGCCAGCGCGTGCCGGTCAGCGCCAGGCGCCGATATCCATGCTCGACAGCCTGCGTCGCGACGCACTCCGCGATGTGCAACCACGGCAACGGCGAGCGCGGCTCGACGTAGCGCAGTGCCTGGTGAATCGTGTTATCCGGACAGATGAGGAAGTCGGCGCCGATCTTCGCGAGCTTGTGCGCGGAGGCGAGCATGAGCTCGCCGACGGCCTGCCAGTCGCCGCGATAAATCGGCTGCATGTAGTCGTCGAGCGAGAAGGTGTGCATCGAGACTTCGGGATGGGCGTGTCGTCCCATCAGCTGCTCGCCTTCGACGCAGATGGTGCGATAGCAGAGCGCAGCGCCCTCGGCGGAACAGGCGACGATACCAATGTGCTTGGGCATGCCGCGATTCTACGCGTGTTACACTCCATGCGGATATGCAGCGCGATCTCGACAAAATGCGGCGCCGGCCGTTCTTCTTTCCGCTGGTGCTGCCGGTGTTGCTCTTCATCGCCCTGGTGGCGGCGGCCGCCTGGTTGTTCGATGCGCGCGCAACAACGGTCGTGTTCGTCGTGCGTCACGCCGAGGTCGAGACGCCCGCCGATGCGGATCCGGACCTGAGCGTCGACGGACGCGAGCGCGCCGCGCGCCTCGCCAAGATGTTGTCGCAAGCCCGGCCGGTGCGCGGCATCGATGCCATCTTCGCGTCCGAATACAAGCGCACGCAGCAGACCGCGACGCCGCTGTCGGAAACCGCCGCGCTGCCGGTCAACGTCGTCGCCTCAGCTGCATGGACGGAATTGCCGCGACGGATCCTGCGCGATCATCGCGGCGAGTACGTGCTCGTGGTGGGCAGCGCGAATATGGTGCCCGATCTGGTCGAAGCGCTGAGCGGCGAGAAGGTCACGCTGCGCGACGACGAGTACGACGCGATGTTCGTGATCTTCGTGCCCCAGATCGCCAAGACCAAGGTGGTCCGGATCCGCTACTGATGGCCGTGCCGCAGCGGGCCCCGGCTCAGGCCAACCCCGCCGGCAATCCCCCGACGCTTCCCGTCTTGCGGTCGCGCAAGCCGATGCTACAATTCGCGGCCTTCCAACGGTGGGGCCGTAGCTCAGCTGGGAGAGCGTCTCGTTCGCAATGAGAAGGTCAGGAGTTCGATCCTCCTCGGCTCCACCAATTTCCCTCCCTCCCGATCCAAAGTCCGGCATCTGATTGGCCCGCCCGCACCCCGTCGCTCAGGCGACGAGGCCGGGGAAGCACATCGCTGCAGTGCCGGCCGAAACGACCGCCACGGTCGCGGCGAACGCGAGGCCGGCGAAGGCGTTTTCCACGAGGGCGCGCAGCGAAACGGAACCAATGTGCTTGCTCATGTCTATCTCCTCGAACGTAGTGAGTGAACCGATGGGGCACATGATGGCGTTTGCCTGCCGGGATGACCGTCAACCGGATGACACAAGCGAACGGCGCACGAGGCGCCCTTCCTAGTGCGCCTCGCCACTGCCCTGGTGCTGACGTTGCTCAGCTGCGCGGCGGTGGCCGCGGACTCCTCCACGACCCGCACGATCGACGCCCAAGGGGCGCATGTCAGTGTCGATTTCCAGTCCGTGGACTTCGACCACGGCGTCGAGCCGATCGTTACGTGGATCGAGCGCTCGATGGCCATCGTCGCCCGCTACTACGGCCGGTTTCCCGCCAAAGAGTTGAGGATCCGCGTGATGTCGGGCTCCGGCGGCGGCGTGCGGCACGGCACGACCTACGGCATGCGCGTCCCTTACATCAGATTGCAGATCGGCCGCGACATCACCGCGGAGGAGCTGCGCGACGACTGGGTCCTGGTGCACGAGATGGTGCACCTCGCGTTGCCCGAAGTCGGCGACGATCATCTCTGGCTGACTGAAGGCCTGTCGACTTACGTCGAAGGCATCGCGCGCGTGCACGCCGGCGAGTTGCGGGCTGATCGTGTGTGGGCGGAGCAGGTGCGCTCGATGCCGAACGGGCTGCCGCGGTCCGGCGACGACGGTCTCGACCACACGCACACCTGGGGCCGCACGTACTGGGGCGGGGCGCTGTTCTGTCTGGTGGCCGATGTGGAGATCCGGAAGAAGACCCACAACCGTTTCGGGCTACGCGATGCAATGAGCGCGGTGCTGCGCGAGAGCGGCGGCGTTTCGTTCGAATGGCCGATCGAGCGGGTGCTGAAAACGGGCGACGAAGCGACGGGTACGACGGTGCTGAGCGAGCTCTACGCCCAGATGAAGGACAAGCCCGTGTCGACGGATCTGGATGATCTGTGGAAGCAGCTCGGAATCCGCATGCGAGGCGACGGCGTCGAATTCGTCGACGACGCGCCGCTGGCCGCGACGCGCAAAGCGATCATGGCCCCGTGATCTCTACTGAGCGGCCGGCAGAACGTCGTTGACGATGACGGTGAGGACCCGACCCGCAAAATCTGTCGGATCCGTCTCGGTGCTGATTCCCTGCCACTGCGTCGTCGCGACCACGACCAGATCGAGCGACGGCACGACATACGCGAACTGGCCGCCATACCCCCACGCGAAGCTCGCCTCCCTGGACGGGGGCTCCGCGAGCCACCACAGATATCCATAAGTAGTGTCGTGCTGAGCGCCGTACGTTTGGCGCCAGCCGTACTGCGGCGTCGTTGTCGCCTCGACCCACGATTCGGGCACGACCTGCTGAGTTCCCGAGCGGCCTCTCTGCAGCAGCAGCTGGCCGAAGCGCAGCAGGTCGGTCGAAGTCATCTTGATGCCCGAGCCCGCGTTAACCATGTTCGGCTCGAGCTCTTCCCACTGCACGGTGGTGATGCCGAGCGGCTGAAACAGCACTTCATCCGCGAACTGAGGCAACGGCTTGGCCACTGCGTCCTGCAGCACGACGCCGAGCAGATTCACTGCCGCGGAGTTGTACGTGAACGTTCCGTTCGGATCGGTCTGCCGCCGGTCGAGCAGGAACTGCACGTGGTTGCTCGACAGCACCCACTGGTTGTAATCGTCGGCGCTGTTTTCGTTCCATTGATAGCGCGATGACATGGTCAACAGCTGACGAACGGACACGCCGCGATCGCCCGCGTCCAACGTATAGGGCGCGGCGACGTACGTGCCGACCGTCGCATCGATATTCGGCAGCTGCCCGCCCTGAATCGCGATGCCGGTGAGGATGCTGACGACGCTCTTGGTCACCGAGCGCAGGTCGAAGACGGTCGAGGCGTCTGCGCCGCCGAAGTAGCTCTCAGCAACGATCTTGCCGTGGCGCGCGACGACGAGACTGCGAAAACGCGGCATCGCTGCGGCGTCGCTCGCGGCGCGCCCCAGCATGACTTCATCCATCCTGGCTGCGGCGGGCGTGGCCCGGGCCCAGGGCTGGGCGATATCGACGATCGTGACAGGTGGAGGCGGGGAGCCGGAAGGCGGTTGCGGCGCCGGCGAGCCGGAGTCGTATCCGCCGCCACCGCCGCCGCACGAGCAGAGCAGAGTCGCTAGTAGTGCAAGCAGCCAGCGGCGCGTCCCCATGCTCTGCAGTATAAGGTGGCGGCGCCGCGAGAACGGAGTGATCCAGAGCCTATTCGGCCGGTCGCTCCGCCCGCGTCAGGCGATGCCCGGGAAGCACATCGCCACCGTGCCGGCCGAAATGAACGTGATGATCGCGGCGGCGGCGAAGCCTGCGAACACTTTCTCGACGACGTGGCGCCGCGAGAGCGAATCGGTGTGCTTGTTCATGTGAGTCTCCTTGGAATCGGGTAGCCATCAGGTGAGTCATAGGATGGCGATCCCCGTCCGGGAAGACTGTCAACGCAGCGACACTGCGCTCTTCTAATCTTTTCGCGTGAGCTCGCGCAGTGCGCGTTCGTTGACGAGCGTGACGCTGCCGCGGCCGAGCGTTATCCAGCTCTGCCGCTTCCACGTCTGCAGGTACTTGTTGACGATCTGGCGCGAGAGTCCGAGGAACTGCGCGAGATCCTCCTGCGTGATCTTCAGCTGCACGCCCGCTGGCGCCTTGCGACCGTGCGAGCTCGCGAGACTCAGCAGTCGCTTCGCGAGCCGCGCCGGAACGTTGAGGAGCGAAGAGTCTTCGGACTGCTCCGAGGTCCAGCGCACTCGCTTGCACAACAGCTCGATGAGGTGAACGGCGAGTTGCGGCTCGCGTTTCACCAGCGACAGAAAATCCTCGCGCCGGATGATCAGCAGCTCGGTCGGCGCGACCGTGGTCGCCGCAGCGGTGCGCGGTTGCCCGTCGAGCAAGGCGATCTCGCCGAAGGCATCGCCGGGCTCCATGATATTCAGAAAGACTTCTTTGCCGCCGGAGCCGCTCGCACTGATGCGGACGCGTCCTGTGACCACGCCGTACAGCGCATCGCCCGGGTCGCCGCGCATGAAAATCACGGCATCCGGCTTGTAGGAGCGGCGGGTCGCAAGCGACGTGATCTGCGCAATCGTCTGTTCGGGCAACGTCCGGAACAGGCTGTTGCGCGCGATGATCGTGGTGGCGTTCAGGGGCACGGCGGGAATCTCCGACACGACCCGCTGCCTTTGGGCAGTGGCAGCGAAGGGCGCGCGACTATACCATTGCGCCCTTTCCTCACCAGCGGTCCCCCATGTCTCGCGGCTCCGCTCCAATCACAGCGTTACTGTTCGCCTGCTGCGGCCTCGCGCCGCTGGCAGCGCAAGCCCAGTACGACGTTGATGAGGAACCGAGCAGCGTCTGGCTGCGCGCGCTGATCGACGTGCGCGTCGCGCGCGGCCCCGAGTTTCCGAGCTGGACAGACAGCGGTCCGGGCAAGCTGCGTTACGGCGGCCGGTTCCGCGACACAGGCTTCGAGCACGACACGCGCGTCGAGTTGTCGCAACTGGCCGTGCAGTTCGGCGCATCGCTCCCGTGGGATATCCGCGCCCAGGCCCAGGTGAACGTGCAGCCCGACCTCGCGGACAGCTATGAACCGTGGCTGGTCGAGGCCTTTCTGCGCCGCGAGTGGGGCGGGCAGGAAATCGGCTGGGGACTGCAGGCCGGATTGGCCGGCAACCCGTTTTCGCTCGAGCACACCGGCCCGGCGTGGACCCCGCAGTACACGCTCTCGGCCTCGGCGCTCGGCAATTGGCTGTGGGAAGAAATCACCATCGCCGGCCTGGAAGGCGAGTGGTGGCATCAGGGCGAGCGTGGACCGCGTCTCGGGCTCGTGCTCGGCGGCGGCTACGGTCCCGATCGGCTTGGCCGACTGCTGGCGCTGCGCGGCTGGGTGATCGGCGACGGTCTGAGCGGTCTCAACAGCGATCTGCCGTTGCCGAACGGAACGCGCACCGACATCTTCGACGAGCGCGACGACCGGCCGGCAGCCTATGCGCTCGCGACGATCGCCGATCCTCGCGAGCGGGGCGCAGTGAAGATCGGCTACTTCGACAATCGCGGCGACCAGAATGCAGACGGCTCCTGGAACACACACTTCACGACGATCGGTGTGGTGCTGCATCCACTGCAGAATCTCGATGTCGTCGCTCAGTACCTGGACGGCACCGCGCTGGTGCGCGACACGACGAATGACAGCGACATCCGTGCGTACTTCGCGCTGCTCTCCTATCGACATCGAGCGCATCGCGCAACGGTCCGCTACGACTGGTTCCGCGTCACCGATATAGATGGCGGCAACCCGACGTCGGAGCGCGGCGACGGCATCACCGTCGGCTACGCTTTCGAATGGGGTCTGCGGCAGCGGATTGCCGTCGAGTACACTTCGCTTTACAGCAAGCGTCCGAGCACCGCGAGCGAACGCTCACAGGATGGCTGGCAATTGAGCTATCGGTTCCGCTACTGATGCAAGCACTCAAACTCCTTCTCGCGATTCTAGGGACGGCGGCGCTGGCTTCCAGCGCAGCAGCGCGTACGGTTACGGGCCAGGTGCTCGGCCAGGACGGCAAGCCGGTTGCGAACGCCGTCGTGTTCGTGCAGGAGCCTGCGTCGCTGCAGCCCGCCGCGGCGTCGACGCCTGCGATCATGGATCAGTTCAACAAGACATTCGTGCCGGACATGCTGCCGGTCGCGGTCGGCACCCAGGTGCGCTTCCCGAATCGCGACCAGATCCGTCATCACGTCTACTCGTTCTCGCGGCCGAAGCGCTTCGAGCTGCCGCTGTACAAGGGCGAAGACGCGCCGCCGGTGGTGTTCGACAAGCCCGGCGTCGTGAAGATCGGCTGCAACATCCACGACTGGATGTCGGCGATCATCCTGGTGCTGCCGAACGATCGCTTCGCGGTGACCAGGGAAGACGGAACGTTCAGCCTGCCCGCGCTCGACGCCGGCACGTACACGATCACGGCGTGGCACGCGCGGAGCAAGGAAAAGACGGAAGACATCGCGCAGCGCGTCGAGATCGGCGGCAGCGATCCGCAGCTCACGTTCAAACTTTCGCTTGCGCCTGCCCGCGCGCGCCCCGCGACGCGCGGCGCACGGTGGGACCAATGAAATGGTGGGTGCGCGCCCGCCTGCGCACCAAGATCTTCATCGCCTTTTCGTCGCTGATCATCGCCGTGCTGCTGGCGACGTTCAGCTTTACGCAGTTCGTCGTGTCGCGCGAGGTCAAGGGCACGCTGGACCGTCAGCTGCTCACGACCGGCGAAGTCTTCGAGGCGCTGTTGAAGGAGCGCGGCGCGCGCCTGCAAACGAACTCCATCCTGCTGGCGAGCGATTTCGCGCTGAAGAGCGCTGTCGCGACGCATTTCGATCCTTCGACGTACGAGCCCGCGACGCTCGCGTCCGCCGCGCAGAGCTGGCAGGAGCGCATCGGCGTCGATCTCTTCTGGATCACCGACGAGCTCGGCACCGTGCTCGTGGCGTCGTCGCAGAAGGATCGCAGCGGCGAGGAGCTCGAGGCGCTGTCGCCGTTGCGGGAGGCGATCGACTCCGAAGAACCCGCGGCCGGCATCGCCGAGATCGACGGTCAGCTGTTCCAGCTCGTCGCTGTGCCGGTGTTCGCGCCCGACGTGATCGGATTCCTGCTGCTCGGCGAGGCGATCGATGATCGGTTCGCGGCACGGCTGAAGGGCTCGACCGGCACGGATGTGTCGTTCCTGACGCAGGATCGCGTGTTCGCGTCGTCGTGGGCGACTGACAAGCGGGGTCGCGTCATTCCGTCGCCGACCGCCCGAACTGCGCTGCTGCGTACGAAAACGCGCATGACGTCGCCCTTCTCGGCCGAGGACGAGACGTTCCTGTCGCTGATCGTGCCGGTGCAGGCGAACCTGCCGCAGCCGCTATTCGCGCTGATGCAGCGGTCCTACGACGAAGCGCTGGCGCCGCTGCGCACGTTGCAGAAGCGGATCGTGATCATCGGCACGGCAGGTCTGCTCGGCGCGTTGCTGATCGGCGTTGCGCTCGCGGGCGGAATCATTGCGCCGCTGCAGAGCCTGGTCTCCGGCATGCGCGAAGTTTTGCGCGGCAACCTGCAGTATCGCTCGCAGATCGAGCGGGGCGACGAGCTCGGCTTCATCGCGAAGTCGTTCAACGAGATGATCGATGGCCTGGAGGAGCGCGAGCTCATTCGCGACACGTTCGGTCGCTTCGTCTCGCACGACGTCGCCGAGGCAGTGCTGACCGGCCGCGTGCCGCTGCAAGGCGAGCGACGCGACGTCAGCATCCTGTTCCAGGACATCCGCGGCTTCACCAGCCTGAGCGAGCGACTCGATCCAGCCGTGATGCTGCGGCTGCTGAACCAGTTCTTCACCGAAGTCGTCGCAGCCGTCGAAGCGGAAGGCGGCGTCGTCAAGCAATTCCTCGGCGACGGCGTGATGGCGCTGTTCGGCGCGCCGCAGCCGTATCCCGATCATCCGGAGCGTGCTGTTCGCGCCGCGCTCGGCATCGTGAGCCGGCTGAAAGGTCTCAACGAGTCGCTGCAGGAGCAGGGCATCGGACCGCTCGAGATCGGCGTCGGCATTCACACCGGCGCTGTCGTCGCCGGGTTGATCGGTCCCGACAACCGCATCGAATACGGCGTGGTCGGCGATGCGGTGAACCTCGCCGCCCGCGTCGAGGCGCTCACTCGCGAGATGCAGGCGACGATCCTCGTCTCGCGGGACGTTGCGGCGCAGCTGGGGCCGGCGTTCAACCTCGGCCAGACCGCCTCGATGCTGGTCAAGGGCAAGTCCCAGCCCGTCGAAGTCGTCGAGGTGTGTTCCTTGTGTCAACCGATTGACAGTTCGCCCGCCGCGTAATCGCCATCCTTTGAGCCGACCCCAGTGTTGGCCTCAAGGAGATGGACATGACCAAGCCTGATCGAGCGATGACCGACCGCGCCACACCTGAGCTGCAGGAGTGGGTTGACACGGTCGATCGCAATGCCACGCAGAAGACCGTGCTGGCGCGAGCGCGCGCGGCACACCAGGCTGTCTGGCAAGCGCCGCAGACACAGCCGCTTTTTTCTTCCGTCGTGGGTTCCGGAGCAGCGCGACCGGAGGACTTCTCCTTCTTCTTCTATTCTGCGCCGGCCCGTGGAGCAGCTGTGGCGGAGGACGATGCGACGGCGCGGCGCTTGCGGCGGTTGCAGATGCTGAAGCTCATGCTGCAGGAAGCGCAGGCGGCGAAGGGCCCGAAGGGGCGTGGCTGACGGACGAGCCTCGCCACGTTTACCTCGGACGGGTCGCGAAGCTCTGGTAGTCTCCCGCGGGTGCTCCGCATCCTGCGCAACAACGACTACCCTTCGCGACCCTGGAAGAACGGTGGCGGCACGACGCGCGACATCCTCGTCTCGCCAGCCGGCGCTTCGCTCGATGAGTTCGACTGGCGCCTGAGTCTCGCGCAGGTCGATCGCGACGGACCGTTCTCGCGTTTCGACAACGTCGACCGCACGCTCGTCCTGCTGAGCGGCGCGATGACTCTGCACGAGCCCGATCGTCGCATCGAGCTGGTCCGCGGCGAGCCGGTCGAGTTTCCGGGCGAGCGCGCGATCGAAGCGACACTGAACGGGGGCTCGACGCTCGACTTCAATGTCATGACTCGCCGCGGACGCACGCAGCACACCGTCCGGCGCGAAGTGTTCACCACGCGCGCGAATCTCGCATCAACCCACGGAAGCACGATCGTCCTGTTCGCTTTGGAAGACGGACTGCGCGTCGCAGGCGAGTCACTCGACGCGTACGACACGGCCGTCATCGATGCACAGAGTGCCGGAGTCGCTGCAGCGACCAATCGAGTGGCCGCACTGCTCATTCGTATCGTCGATATTCGTCCGAACGTGCTCTGAATGCGCAGTGCTTCGTGTCATGATCGCGCCGGTTTTGCAACTGGCCGCTCGAGGGACACGAGATGCACGCAGCCGTCCACGGCGTAGAAACAGAAGCGACGACAAGATCGCTCGGCGCTGCAGTGTTCGCAGTCGGGCTCGCCGCGATCGCCGCACAGAATTTCATCGCCAGCGATTTCGTGACTGAATTGCAACCTGTTCCTGCGGGCATCGCGGGCCGCACCATGCTCGCGTACCTCAATGGTGCGTTGCTGCTCGCTGCGACGGCGAGCGTCCTGCTCAACTTCCGCGTGCGGCTTGCGGCGATGTTCACGACGCTGCTGCTCGCGGTGTGGATCGTGTTCCTGCACGTGCCGCGGGTGATCGCGCATCCGAACGCCGGCAACGCCTGGACGCCGGCGCTGGAGATCTTCGCGATGCTCGGTGCGGCGCTGATGATCGTGGAACAACGCCCTGCGCCAAAGATCGGCCTCCTGTGTTTCGCCGTCACGCTCCTGCCGTTCGGCGCGCTGCACTTCATTTACTGGGAATATGTGGCCAGCGTGATCCCGGCGTGGATTCCGGGTCACACGTTCTGGGCGTACTTCACCGGCGTCGCGCATGTCGCGGCGGGCATCGCGATCATTGTGGGCGTGGTATCGCCGGCCTTCCGACGCGTCGCTGTTCTCGCCGCGGGCCTGTGGGCGTTGATGACCGGCTTGTGGGTCGTGCTCCTGCACGTGCCGCGCGCACTCGCGCACATCGACACGCGACCGGAATGGACGAGTCTGTTCGTGGCGATCACTTTGTGCGGCGGTGGTCTGCTCGTGCGGCAGACGCTGATTCGCAGCGGCAGCGCTCGCTGAGCGCCGTGGCGGGCGAAACCACCCATCGCAGCGGCTGGGAGAAGTGGCACGACTGGAACGCAGTCGTGTTCGCATCCATGGTCCGTTGGTTCTGCGATGCCAGCGGTGCGGCGCCGGGGCAGACCATTCTCGATGCAGCGTGCGGTACGGGATTGCCGTCGCTGGCGCTCGCCGAGCGCGTGCATCCGAACGGCAAGATCGTTGCGATCGACGCAGCGACGTCGATGGTCGCCGCCGCGATGCGCATCGCGCGCTCGGCCGGCGTCAATAACATCGAGCATCGCGCGATGGATCTCACGAAGATGGAGTTTGCGGACGCGTCGTTCGATGCGGTGACCTGCAAGGAAGGCCTGATGTTCTGCGCCGATCCCGTGCAGGCGGCGAGCGAGCTGCGACGCGTCCTCAAGCCGAACGGCCACTTCGCGATGTCGGCATGGGATGAGCCGGACAAGAACGCGTTCTTCATGACGATCAATCAGGCGCTCTCACGCTTCATGCCGCGCCCGGAGCCGCGCGCCGGCTCGCCGGGCCCGTTTCGCCTCGCGCCGCTGTCGGAGTTCGAAAGCGTACTGCGACGGGCGGGGTTCACCGATCTCAAGACGCAGACGGTCGAAGTGCTTTTCGAGGTCCAGTCGACGGAGTTGCACTGGATGATCGTGAGCGACATGTCGGCGCCGATCGAGCAGGCGAGGGCGACCCTTCCGCCCGACGCAGTGGAGGGCCTGAGGCAGGCAATGGCGGCAGCACTCGAACCGTATCGCGACGGTCGCCGGATCCGTTTGCCGAACACGGCGCTGTGCATTTCGGGGCGACGCTAAGTAATATGCTGCGCGCACATGCGCATCACCGTCGCTCATCACAATCCGGCTTCCTGCAAACGCTGGCGCGACGCGCTCGCACGCGAGCTTCCCGACGCTGAAGTCGACATCTGGGGCCAGGGACGCGCCGGCAGCGCGGACTACGCGATCGCGTGGGCTGCTCCAGGTCAGGAGTTCTTCGAACAGAACAATCGCTTGAAGGCGTTCTTCTGCACCGGTGCGGGTGTCGAGAAGCTACTCTCGAGCACGGTCATGCCGACATCAATCCCCGTGATCCGGCTCGAGGACGCGGGCATGGGGACACAGATGGCGGACTACTGCGCCTACGCTGTCCTGCATTGGATGCGGCGCCGGAGCGAATACGACGAACAACAGCGCGCACGCGTCTGGAAACAGTTGCTGCCGGCGAACGATTCCGCGGACTGGCCGATCGGCGTGTTCGGCATGGGCGTTCTCGGTCTGCAGGTCGCGAACGCATTTCGCGCGCTCGGGTTCCCCGTGAACGGCTGCGCACGCTCGGCGCACGATCATCCCGGCATTCGGTCGTTCGCGGAGCGGGGTGGAACGGGCGACTTCGCGGCGTTCATGCGCGCATCGCGCGTGCTGGTGATCATCGCGCCGCTGACGGCGGCGACTCAGGATCGCTTCAATCTCGAAACGCTCGCGCTGCTGCCGCCGTCGTCGTACGTCATCAACGTCGCGCGCGGTGGGTTGCTCGTCGAGGAAGCGCTGCTCGAATTGCTCGATCGCGGGCATCTCGCCGGCGCGGCGCTCGATGTGTTCCGACAGGAGCCGTTGCCGCCGGACCATCCGCTGTGGTCGCATCCGAAGGTGCGCGTCACGCCGCACGTCTCTGCGATCACGGTGATCGGCCCTTCGGCGCGGCAGGTGGCGGAGAAAGTTCGCCTGCTGGAGCGCGGCGAACGGGTCAGCGGTGTCGTCGATCGCGCCCGCGGCTACTAAGCGCGCGCGGCAGGCGCCTTGATCGTCAGATTGCAGATCTCGGCGCGGACTCCCGTGCTGTCGACGAATATCCTCGCGACCGCGACCGGCAAATTGAATCTGCGCGGCCCGGCGCTGCCCGGATTCACGAACAGCACGCCGTTCTGCTCGGTGACGCCCGGCTTGTGCGAGTGACCCGCGATGATCGCGGCGAAACCGTCCGCGGCCGGATCGACGTCGAGCTTCGCGATGTCGTGCAGCACGTAGAGACGCTGACCGCAGATGTCGACGATCGCGCGCGCAGGCAGCCCATCGGCCCACTGATCTTTGTCGTTGTTCCCGCGCACGACGGTGAGCGGCGCGATGCGTTGCAGACGCTCGATCACTTCAGGACCGCCGACGTCGCCGGCGTGGATGATGTGATCGACCTTCGCGAGCGCGGCCTCAGCTTCCCAGCGAAGCAGTCCGTGCGTGTCCGAAATGACGCCGATGATTTTCATAGCGGGCGCGCAGTGTACCTGCGACTTCCGGCGCGCTTGATACGCATCGGTCGTAGGTCTTTGGACCCAATCGCACCGCGGCAGAGTGCGATCTACAGTGGCGAGTAGCCGAGTCCGTCCGGCTCATCGCCCGTCGTCAGCCAATCGACGACGTCCCAGGTTTGCAGATCGATGACGGCGACCTGGTCGAGGTTCGGCGTCGCGACGAAAGCCCGCGAAAGCGGCGCCGCGACCAGGATGCCGATCGGGCTGCCCCCATTGCGACGCCTTCGGCTCCTGCATGTTGATGCGTCGGATTTCGCGCCGCGTCGCAGCGTCCCACACCGCGACGGCGCCGGACTGCGCGTTGGAGACGAGTACGTGCTTGCCGTCGCCGGTGAACTTCACGCGAATCGGGAATGACTTCGAGGGGAGGGTTGCGACGACCTTGAGCGAAGCGACGTCGATGATCGAGATCGTGTCGCCGTCGCGATTGCCGGCCCACACTTCGCGCTGGTCGGGTGAGATCGCGATGCCTTCAGTGCCCTCGCCAGTCGTAATGTTCGCGATGCGTCGCTGCTGCTTGAGATCGATGACCGAGACCGAACCGGAGTCGATGTTGGCGACGAACGCACGGTCGTGAGCCGGTGCGAGCGCGACCATGTGCGAGCCGAACTGGTCGGTATCGATTGCGGCGGTGACTTTGCCTGCTTCGATGTCGACGGTGAGCAGCATCTTCCCGCCCTCGGTCGTCACCGCCACTTCGTTGCCTCGCAGCCATGCGATGCCATGCGGACGGTTGTACTTACCGAGATCGATAGTCCGCAGCGACTTGCGCGCGGCGACGTCGATCACAGTGAGCGTGTTGCCGGGCGTGGGCGACGATCCGTAGTTGCAGACGACCGCAATCTTCCCATTCGGCGACACTGCGACTTCGTGCGGCCCTTCGCCGGTCGGAATCGTCGCGACGGATTTCTTCGTCGCCAGGTCGAGCAACGACACGGTGTTGTCGGCCTTATTGAGCACGAGCAGTGTGCCGGGCTTCGCGGCGACGGCGGAAATCGAGAACGCCGACAGGAGCAGGGCGAGGAAGATGCGCACGGGAGGTCCCCGAATTGGAGGGCGGCCGGACGTGGATGGTAATATGCCGCCCCGCGCACAACTCAAACAACGCCCCCGTAGCTCAGTGGATAGAGCGACCGCCTCCTAAGCGGTAGGTCGTCGGTTCAACTCCGGCCGGGGGCGCCAACTCCGGGTCCAGGGACTTCCAAGGAAGTCCACTGAGAACCGAAAAAGCCTGGAGTTTCCCTGAAATCCTGACCAACACTGTCCGCTGCGATCCATTGACAGCCTAGCATAGGTGTGGGTAACAATGTGGGTAACTCGACAGGACGGAAACCCTGTTACCCACAGAACGGCATGGCGGCCAAATGGAGTGAAATCGCATGCCGTTGACCGATACAAAGATCCGCGGTGCTCGTCCGCAAGCGAAGCCGTACAAGCTCGCTGATGGAGATGGGCTCACGCTGCTCGTCAACCCAAATGGTTCGAAATGGTGGCGCCTACGCTATCGCTTCGGCGGTCGCGAGAAGATGTTGTCGGTCGGTGTGTATCCCGATGTGCCGCTCAAGCACGCACGCGATAAGAGGGACAGCATTCGCAAGATGATTGCGAGCGGCGTCGACCCGAGTGTGAAAAGGGAGGCGGAGAAAAAGGCGCAAGCGGATACGTTCGCTGCGATCGCGGCCGAATGGTTGGAACTGCAACGACAAGGGTTAAGGGCCGCTACCCTCGAAAAGGCGAAATGGACGATCAACGATCTGCTCAATCCGTTCATTGGAAGCCTGCCGATTCATGCGATCGCGGCGCCGGAGATCTTGGCGGCGCTGCGTCGGCTTGAGGCGCGAGGGAAGCACGAGACGGCGCATCGGACGAAGCAAAGGGCAGGACAGATTTTCAGGTATGCGATTGCGACAGGACGAGCTGAGCGAGATCCGACTGCCGACTTGCGTGGAGCACTGGCGCCGATCGTCACGACGAATCACGCCGCGATCACTGATCCGAAGGAGGTCGGTCAGCTACTGAGAGCCATACACAGCTACAGAGGTCAGCCAGCGACCGAATGCGCGATGAAGCTCGCGCCGCTCGTATTCGTTCGTCCTGGCGAACTTCGCGCGGCTCGATGGGAGGAGTTCGATCTGGATGCGAAGGAGCCGGAGTGGAGAATCCCAGCCGCCAGGATGAAGATGCGCGAGCTGCACATCGTGCCGCTGAGTATCCAAGCCGTAGCGCTTTTACGAGAACTGCGGCCGTTAACCGGTCCTACTGGTTATTGCTTCCCTTCGCTGCGCGATGCCAACCGACCGATGAGCGAAAATGCGATCACGGCGGCGCTCCGGCGGATGGGATACACGGGCGATCAGATGACATGGCATGGATTCCGAACGATCGCGAGCACGCTGCTGAACGAGCAGGGTTGGAATCCGGATTTGATCGAGCTGCAGCTGGCGCACGCCGAGCGGAATGCAGTTAGGGACGCATACAATCGCGCGCAGCGGCTGCCGGAGCGACGGAAGATGATGCAGGCGTGGTCGGACTACCTTGATACGCTGCGTGCTGGCGCCGACGTCTTACCCTTCCGGCGCGCGACAAAATGAAGGTCGAGCTGTTAGTTAGGTTTCAACATGTCTGCTCCACTTGATCGCGACAGACTTCGACTTGCATGTCGTGAAGTTGCACGAAACATCGGGTCACGCCGTGGTCTTGTAAGCGACGCAGTAGCCTCTGCCTTTGCCGAGGTATTGATTGAAGAGGCTCTGTTCCACGAAGAGTACCTTCTGGGTCAAGGTCGAGATCCGAACGTCATCACTTCGGCCATCAACTACCTTGCTCACGTTCATGCTATTCCGCCGATGGGCGTGGATGTGTCCTGGTTTCGCAATAGTCCAATAGTCTGGCGGGACTGATCGAACTCGCTTGTCCAAACGCAGCTGGCAGCAGACAGGATGAACAGCTGTACAAGGAAATAGAGCGCGGAATTCAACTCGCGCGAGACGACTATGAAACCTGACAACCGGCTGGAGTTCGCGCGCGGGGCGCGCCCGACCCGCAACGGCGAATCGCCGTTGCTTGCGGCTCAGCCGGGACGATCAACAGCTACAAGGGCGTGATTGACTCGCTGGGGAAACGTCCTGTTTATGCGGGTTCGCGCGTAGGGAGCACTGTGCTTTCGTCGAGCTTGTGCATGAGCAGGCTTGCGAGGCAGATCAAGTGCAGTGCCTCCTTGCGAGAGAGATTCACATTACCGTGAGCCTTCGGGTTGCGAATTCCAGTCATTGCTCCCGCGAAGATCTCCATGTAGCCCTGCTGAACATTTCTGTCGCTTTCGGTCGCAAGGGAGTTGAAGGCGATAATGGGGTTTGCTGGCGAGAAGGCGGTAGTCATCAGCCCATGTCCATCCAGCTCCCGTCCAACGCTATTTTTCACGGTCAGTTTGACTACGCCGTTGATCTCCTTGAAGGCTGTTTCCACGGCATCTCCCGTGAATCCTGCTTCGAAGCGTGCTCGAGTGATCGTTTTGATTCGCGGATGTACTAGTTGCCAGAACCATTCGACAGGGCTTGCGGTCGCATCAGCCTCAAACTGCTCCATGAGCTGCCGGATCTCCGGGAGTACGTAGCCGCGAACGATCTCCATCATCTCGACAGCGGTGCACCGTAGGGGAAGTTCATCAGTGAGCTGCTGTGCCAGCTCTGACCAGCCAAACGTTCCGCACAGGCGTGCGAGCGCGCCGAGCTTCCCGGTCAGCAGCGTGTCGTAAACACCCTGCGGTTCGAGGTCACCGTAGTACTGATTGAGGTCCAACTCGAATCGCTCAAGTTCGGATGCGAGCTCATCTAGCGCTTTCAGGCGTGGGTTCTGCATGCGGTGACCCGAAAGAGATGGTTGAAGCTCAGATGCTCTCACGACCGCCCGCGGCTCCCCCACTGTGACACCCCGATACTGTGACACTGTGAAACTATGAAACGAGGAAAGGAGGAAACCTTTTCGCGGAAAGTTGGAGCGTGAGATGACTGTAAAATCAATAGCATGTGATATCGGTTATCAATCGAGATCGCCAAAATTCGCCTGCTAGCGCCGGTCCAATACATGCTCGCAACCGTGAAAGGCAGGTGAAAAGGCAGGTCAAGGTAGGGTCAAACGTGATTGCTCCCCCAGTCTTAGTAACTGATGTCACTAGCGTTTCGTAGAACAATGCCCACCATCGTGAACGGACTGCTCTACGTATCGGCGGCCAGTAGCGAAGGGTTCGCTGGGTTGTGCGCACAACCCAGCGAAACCGCAACATAGCGCGGAGAATCGAGATGCCAAGATTCAAGACTGCCAATCAGCTCAAGCGTGAGCAGTTCAAAGCCGAGTTCTGGCCGGACGACATCGCCTGGACTGGGGATCCTCCCGAACAGGGGTGGTTTCGTGCGCCACGCACCTTGCCGTTTCTTCTGCTTCTACTGTCTAGCAAAAAGATAACCGGAAGTGCCGCGGATGCTGGTCGCGTGTATCTCGATCTACTAGCCCGCCATCGAGACTCCGGGCTGATCGAGATGGCGAATGAGGGAGACCATTCGTATGCAGCGGGATATCACGGCAGCCGCGGTGTGCGGACTTGGAAGGAGCGAATGAAGCTGCTGGAGGATCTCGGGTTTATCAAGTCGCGAAAGGGTGGCAATCAGCAATATAAGTTCGTGCTGCTTGTTCACCCCACCATGGCGGTCCACAACCTCCGCAACAAGAGCAAGATCGATACACACTGGTGGGAAAGCTACAGAGCGCGCCAGATAGAAGCGAAGGAGCCGTCATATCAGGAACTGCTGGAACGGCACAAGAAACCTGAAGACAACGTTGTGCCGTTCAGCGCAGCACAAGCCTGAGGATTTCTGAATGCGGCTGAGTGTGAGTGAAGGGTTGACTGTCAGCTTGATTGCTAAACATCTCTACGATTTTCTGCCTGCGTCCGGAAATAACGCGACATCATTCCCGCTTGCTGCTGCAGAGGCAGGGGTTGTTGACGGATGGCCGCTGATCAAGCCCAGTAAGCTACCAGGCGTAACTCAACTGCTCACCTGGACTCTTGAGAATCGTCGCGACCGCTTCGGTGCTTTGATGATGGCGATCGTCAAGCAATCGATCAGCTATCGTTTGAACAAACCGAACCCGCTGTCACGTACGGACGTGGAGCGCCTCAATCATCTACTTGGTGGACTGCGTATCAAGATACCTGAGCTGCACGACGAGGCGCTCCTTCGCGCATTGTCTGAATCGTCGCATTCCACGCCTGCGCAAGAGGATATCTCTACTAAGATTGATGAGAGCACGTACAGGGCATTGATACAGAGCTTGCTTGATCTATCCAAACTTGCACCCCAGCCGCGTGGATACGCCTTTGAGAAATTCCTGCTGGAGCTCTTCGACGCATTCAAGTTGGCGCCTCGTGGCTCATTCAAGCTGAGAGGTGAGCAGATCGACGGGACATTTGTCCTTCATCACGAGACCTACTTGCTTGAGGCAAAGTGGCAGAACGAGAGGACTGGCAGTGGTGAATTGCGTTCGTTTGCTGGAAAAGTCTCTGACAAGGCGACGTGGAGCCGTGGCTTGTTCATTAGCAACTCCGGGTTCACTGAGGAAGGCTTGGAGTCCTTCGGACGAGGAAAACCACTGATCCTGATGGATGGGTTAGATCTCTATGAAACGCTCGAAAGGCGTCTGAGCTTGGTGGTTGTCCTGGCCAAGAAGGTTCGTCGGGCCGCTGAAATCGGGAAGCCCTTCATCGCAGT
>DASYRK010000024.1:0-7368 GCA_036004505.1 Steroidobacteraceae bacterium | reverse complement strand
TGGCGTAGTTCTCTTTCAGCACCTTCTCCGAATCCGCCGCGAGATCGTTCATGCCGAGCTTGCGATACGACCGCGCCATGATCTCCAGCGCGCGCTTGATCTGCGGCGCGCCGTCGTAGTTCTCGATCGCGTACTTCGAGCGATTGATCGCACCGACCCAGGCGCCGCGCTTCAGGTAGTACTCGGCGACGTATACCTCGTAGGCGGCGAGGCGGTTGCGCAGGAAGATCATGCGCCGGCGCGAGTCCTCGGCGTACTCGCTGTTCGGGAAGCGCTCGACGATCGTCTGGAACGCCTGGAACGACTTGCGCGCGTCGATCGGCGGGCGCTCGGTCAGGTTGGCGTTGAACCAGCGCTCGAGGAAGTTCGGGTTGCGCTCGAACTGCACCAGCCCCTTGATGTAGTACGCGTAGTCGATGCGCGGATGCGCCGGGTTCTCGCGGACGAACTGCTCGGCCTGGTCGATCGCCGATTCCGGCTCGCGGTTCTTGTAGTAGGCCCACATCAGGTCCAGCTGGCCCTGGCGCGCCTCGTTGCTGAACGGAAAGCGGGCTTCGAGCTGCTCGTAGTAGGTGATGCCGTCCTTGTAGTTGCCGTTGTCGCAGGCGCGCTTGGCCATGTCGTAGAGCTTTTCGGCGTTGCCGACCGGGGCGCGAGTGCGGCCGCCGCCGCAGCCGGACAGGCCCAGCAGAATCGCGACCGTGGTCAAAACGAGGATGCGCATGCGAGAATTCGTCGCCATTTCTTCCAGGTCCGGGCGTCAGGCAAGGCGGGCGAGTATAGCCGGGTCCTTTCTTTGTCGGCAGGCTCGTCCTTAAGTTCCTCTACCCCATGTCCGAGCCCTCATGTCTGAACCGATCCTGCGCACGCTTACCGTTCCCGTCGAATATGCCGGCCAGCGCCTGGACCAGGTGCTGGCCGAGCTGCTCAGCGACTTCTCCCGAACCCGGATCAAGGACTGGATCGAGGCCGGCCAGGTGCTCGTCGACGGTGAGAAGCTTCGTCCCAAGGACAAGGTTCTGGGCGGGGAGCAGGTTCGTGTCAGCGCCGTGGTCGAGGAGACCGGCGGGGTCGAGCCTGAACAGATCGATCTGGACATCGTCCACCAGGACCGCCACGTCCTGGTCCTGAACAAGCCGGCCGGGCTGGTCGTGCACCCGGGCGCGGGCAACGCGGCCGGGACGTTGCAGAACGCGCTCCTGCACCTGGACCCGAAGCTCGCGCAGGTGCCGCGGGCCGGCATCGTGCATCGGCTCGACAAGGACACGAGCGGGCTCATGGTCGTCGCCCGCACGCTCGAAGCGCACACGGCGCTGGTGCGCGCTATCGAAGCGCGTGAGGTCGAGCGCGAATACGAAGCGGTCTGCACCGGCGTGATGACGGGCGGCGGCGTGGTCGATGCGCCGATCGGCCGGCATCCGGTCGATCGCGTGCGCATGTCGATTCGCGACGATGGACGCGAAGCGGTCACGCACTATCGTGTGGTCCATCGCTATCGCGCGCACACGCACGTGCGCTTGAAACTGGAATCGGGACGCACTCACCAGATCCGCGTGCACATGGCGCACATCCGCTATCCGCTCGTCGGCGACCGCGTGTACGGCGGTCGGTTGTTGTTGCCGAAGGGAGCTTCGCCGCAGCTCATCGAAGCATTGCGGGCGTTCCGGCGTCAGGCGTTGCACGCTGCGAGTCTCGCGTTCGCGCATCCGGTGACGGAGAAGCCGATCCGCTGCGACGCTGCGCTGCCCGAAGACATGCAGGCGCTGTTGCGCGTGCTCGCCGCAGATCACAAGCGCAAATGACTGAGCTGCAACTCATCGAAGCCGACTGGCCGGCGCCGCAGAACGTGCGTGCGATCGCGACGACGCGCGTCGGCGGTGTCAGCGTCGGGCAGTACGCGAGCCTGAACCTCGGCGCGCACGTCGGCGATGACGCGCCCGCGGTCAGCGAGAACCGGATGCGCCTGCGCATGGCCCTCGACCTGTCGCGCGAGCCGCTTTGGTTGCATCAGGTTCACGGGACGACTGTCGTCGAAGCAGGACCGCATGAACCTGTGCCGAAGGCAGACGCGTCGTTCGCGCGCTTTGCGGGGCAGGCGTGTGCGGTGCTGACGGCGGATTGTTTGCCCGTGGTCTTCTGCGATAGCGATGGCACGCGCGTCGCTGTCGCTCACGCGGGGTGGCGTGGACTCGCCGGTGGCGTGCTCGATAGCGCGGTGAGCGCGATGCGCGTCGCGCCCGATCGCGTGCTTGCGTGGCTCGGGCCCGCGATCGAGCAGGATGCGTACGAAGTCGGCCCGGAAGTTCGCGAGCAATTTCTCGCGCGCTCGGCTGACAACGAGCGTGCATTCAAGCAGAACGCGCGCGGCCGCTGGCAGGCGGATCTTTACGATCTTGCACGACGCGAGCTCGGGCGGCTCGGTGTCACGCAGGTCTTCGGCGGCGGGTTGCGCTGCTTCGAGGATCGCGATCGCTTCTATTCCTATCGCCGCGACGGAACGACCGGGCGCATGGCGACGCTGGTGTGGATGAAATAAGAATGCACCTGCTCGTCTGGATCGTCCTGTTCACCTTGCTCGGCGGCGCGCTCAGCGCGCTCGCGGCGTCGCTGTTTCTGATCGCGCCGGAGTCGCTGCGGGCGCGTGTGTTGCCGCATCTCGTCAGCTTCGCGACCGGAGCGCTGCTCGGCGCTGCGTTGCTCGGCCTGTTGCCGCACGCGATCGAGGAGGCGGGCATCTCCGGCACGCACAATGTCGGACTGACGCTGCTCGCCGGCCTGCTCATATTCTTCGTCCTGGAGAAGATGGTGCTCTGGCGGCATTGCCACCAGGAAGTGTGCGAGGGGCACGTGCCGCATGCGCATGGCCACGCGACGGACGCGCATCGCGACGCCGCGTCCGCCTCGCTGATTCTGATCGGCGATGGCTTCCACAACGTGCTCGATGGCGTGCTGATCGCCGCGGCGTTCATGACCGACGTTCATCTCGGCGTCGTCACGGCGCTCGCGGTCATCGCACACGAAATCCCGCAGGAGGTCGGCGACCTGGCGATCCTGCTCCACGGCGGCATGTCGCGCCTGCGGGCGCTGACGCTGAACCTGCTGACGAGCCTCACGTCCGTCGTCGGCGGCGTCGCGGCCTATTTCGCGCTCGGCCCGGTTCACCAGGTGCTGCCGTACGCAATCTCGCTCGCCGCCGCGAGTTTCCTCTACATCGCGGTCGCGGACCTGATCCCGGGCCTGCACCGCCGGGTCGACGCAGGGTCCGGGGCCCGGCAGTTCGTGTTCATCGTGCTCGGGGTCGCGGTCATCTACGTGAGCCACTCCCTGGCGCATTGACGGTGCCGGGAGAGAAAAACGGGGGAAAGTCAGCACCGCATCAAATGCTGCAACGCTCAGTTTCCCCTTGTTTTCTCTCCCGGCACCACTACATTTCCCGCCATGCGCATGGACAAACTGACGAGCAAATTCCAGCTGGCGCTGGCCGACGCCCAGTCGCTCGCCGTCGGCCGGGATCATCAGTACATCGAGCCGCTGCACGTGATGACATCCCTGCTGGATCAGCAGGGCGGCGCGGTGCGGCACCTGCTGGACAAGGCCGGCACCAACGTCAACCTGCTGCGCTCGCAGCTCGGCGAGGCGCTCGACCGCCTGCCGAAAGTCGAAGGCTCCGGCGGCGAGGTGCACCTCTCCAACGAGCTGAACCGCATCCTCAACGTCACCGACAAGATCGCGCAGCAGCGCGGCGACCAGTACATCTCCAGCGAGCTGTTCGTGCTCGCGGCGCTCGAAGACAAGGGCCAGCTCGGCACGATCCTGCGCAACGCCGGCGCCGTGAAGGGCTCCATCGACAAAGCGATCGAGGAAGTGCGCGGCGGCGAGAAAGTCACGGACCCGAACGCCGAGGAAAACCGGCAGGCGCTCGAGAAATACACGGTCGATCTCACCGAGCGGGCGGAACAGGGCAAGCTCGATCCGGTCATCGGCCGCGACGACGAGATCCGTCGCACCGTGCAGGTGCTGCAGCGTCGCACCAAGAACAATCCCGTGCTGATCGGCGAGCCCGGCGTCGGCAAGACCGCGATCGTCGAAGGTCTCGCGCAGCGCATCGTCAACGGCGAAGTGCCGGAAGGCCTGCGCAGCAAGCGCATTCTCGCGCTCGACATGGGCGCGCTGATCGCCGGCGCCAAGTATCGCGGCGAGTTCGAGGAGCGCCTCAAGGCCGTGCTCAACGACCTGGCGAAGCAGGAAGGCCAGGTCATCCTGTTCATCGACGAGCTGCACACGATGGTCGGCGCCGGCAAGGCCGAGGGCGCGATGGACGCCGGCAACATGCTCAAGCCCGCGCTCGCGCGCGGCGAACTGCATTGCGTCGGCGCGACCACGCTCGACGAGTATCGCAAGTACCTCGAGAAGGACGCGGCGCTGGAGCGGCGCTTCCAGAAGGTGCTGGTCAACGAGCCGTCGGTCGAGGACACGATCGCGATCCTGCGCGGCCTGAAGGAGCGCTACGAAGTCCATCATGGCGTCACGATCACCGACCCCGCGATCGTCGCGGCCGCGACGCTTTCGCATCGCTACATCACGGACCGTCAGCTGCCCGACAAGGCGATCGACCTGATCGACGAGGCCGCTTCGCGCATCCGCATGGAGATCGATTCCAAGCCCGAATCGATGGATCGCCTCGAGCGCCGCATCATCCAGCTGAAGATCGAGCGCGAGGCGCTGAAGAAGGAATCCGACGAAGCGTCGAAGAAGCGCCGCGCCGCGGTCGACGACCAGATCAGGTCGCTCGAAAAGGAATACGCGGACCTCGAGGAAGTGTGGAAGGCCGAGAAGGCTTCGGTGCAGAGCGCCGCGCACATCAATCAGGAGCTGGAGCGCGCGCGTGGCGAGCTGGAAACCGCGCGACGCGCGCAGGACCTCGCGCGTATGTCCGAGCTCTCGTACGGCAAGATCCCCGAGCTGGAGCGGCGGCTTGCCGCAGCCAGCAGCGCCGAACAGCAGCCGACCAAACTCCTGCGCAACAAGGTGACTGACGAAGAAGTCGCCGAGGTCGTCTCGAAGTGGACCGGCATCCCGGTCTCGAAGATGCTCGAAGGCGAGAGGGAAAAGCTGCTGCAGATGGAGGACGCGCTGGGCAAGCGCGTCGTCGGCCAGAGCGAGGCCGTGCATGCGGTGTCGGATGCGATCCGCCGCTCGCGGGCCGGGCTGTCCGATCCGAACCGGCCGAACGGCTCGTTCCTGTTCCTCGGCCCGACCGGCGTCGGCAAGACCGAGCTGTGCAAGGCGCTCGCCGAGTTCCTGTTCGACACGCAAGAGGCGATGGTGCGCATCGACATGTCCGAGTTCATGGAGAAGCACTCGGTCGCGCGTCTGATCGGCGCGCCTCCCGGCTATGTCGGCTACGAAGAAGGCGGCTATCTCACCGAGGCCGTGCGCCGCCGGCCGTATTCGGTGCTGCTGCTCGATGAAGTCGAGAAGGCGCATCCGGACGTGTTCAACGTGCTGCTGCAGGTTCTCGACGACGGCCGCCTGACCGACGGCCAGGGCCGCACCGTCGATTTCCGCAACACCGTGATCATCATGACCTCGAACCTCGGCTCGCACGTGATCCAGGAGCTGGCCGGCGAGGCGAACTACGCGAAGATGAAGCAGGCGGTGCTGGAAATCGTGCAGCAGCACTTCCGCCCCGAGTTCATCAACCGCGTCGACGACATCGTCGTATTCCATCCGCTCGGTCGCGAGCAGCTGCGCTCGATCGTCGACATCCAGCTCGGCTACCTGCGCCGGCGCCTGGCCGAGCGCGACATCGAGCTGACGCTCGACGATGCGGCGCGCGACCTGCTCGGCGAAGCGGGCTTCGACCCGGTATACGGCGCCCGCCCGCTGAAGCGCGCGATCCAGCAGCAGGTCGAGAACCCGCTCGCGCAACGGATCCTGAAGGGCGAGTTCGGGCCCGGCAGCCGCGTGAAGGTCGCGGCGAAGGGCGGGCAGCTGGTGTTCGGCAAGGGCTAGCTGGTCAGTTGGGCGCCGGGCCTCTATGATCCGCCGGCTTGTTTTGTGCCGGGAACCTGCTGCATGCCCATCTACGAATACGAATGCTCGAACTGCAAGTTCTACGTCGAGGCTTTACAGAAGATCTCCGAGGCGCCGCTGCGCCAGTGTCCGAGCTGTAAGAAGCAGACGCTCAAGCGGCTGGTGTCCGCGCCGGTCTTCCGCCTGAAAGGCGGCGGCTGGTACGAGACCGATTTCAAATCGGACCAGGAAGGCAAGCGCAATCTGGCCAAGGGTGAGGAGGCCGAGTCCGTACCAGCCGACAAGCCCGTCGCCGACGAGAAGGCGAAGGCGGCCGACGCCGCCAAGGAAGCGGACAAGAAGCCCGCGGCGGCCGAGCGCAAGAAGAGCGCGGCCCGCAAGCCGAGTCGGCCGGCGGCGAAGAGCAAGAGCAAGCCGCAGGCGAAACCGAAGGCAGCCAAGCGCCGCCGCTGAGGAATGTCCCCATTTCCTTGCACGGGCTGGGGGGCGTCCGTAACATCGCGCGCTCCCGTCCCCGAGCCCTGCTTTCCATGCGTTCCCACTATTGCGGCCAGGTCAACGAGTCCCTCATCGGCCAGACGATCGATGTCGCCGGCTGGGTGCATCGCCGGCGCGATCACGGCGGGGTGATCTTCGTCGACCTGCGCGACCGCGAGGGACTGCTGCAGGTCGTCTTCGACCCGGACGCCAAGGCGATTTTCGCCGACGCCGAGCGGCTGCGCGGCGAGTTCTGCCTGCACGTGCGCGGCCTGGTGCGGGCGCGTCCGGGCAATACCGCCAACGAGTCGCTCGCCTCGGGCAAGGTGGAAGTCCTGGCGCGCGAGCTGGAGATCCTGAGCCGCTCGGAGACGCCGCCGTTCCATCACGACGAAGTGACGAACGAGGAGTTGCGCCTCAAGTTCCGCTACCTCGACCTGCGTCGCGAAGTGATGCAGAAACGCCTGCGGATGCGTCACGCGGTGACGCGGGCCATGCGCTCCTGGCTCGACGACAACGGCTTCATCGACGTCGAGACGCCGATGCTCACGAAGGCGACGCCGGAAGGCGCGCGCGACTATCTGGTGCCGAGCCGCACGCATCCCGGCCAGTTCTTCGCGCTGCCGCAGTCGCCGCAGATCTTCAAGCAGCTGCTGATGATGAGCGGCTTCGATCGCTACTATCAGATCGTGCGCTGCTTCCGCGACGAGGACCTGCGCGCCGAGCGCCAGCCGGAGTTCACGCAGCTCGACATCGAGACCTCGTTCCTCAACCAGGAACAGATCATCCAGATGATGGAAGAGCTGCTGCGCCACCTGTTCAAGACAGTGCTCGACACAGAGCTGCCGAAGCCGT
>DASYRK010000023.1:0-4379 GCA_036004505.1 Steroidobacteraceae bacterium | reverse complement strand
CAAGCCCTCGCAGGATGGGCCTGGTGCTCAAAACGCGATCTGACCGCGCATGAAGATCCAGCGGCCCAGGGCGTCGTAGGTCTGCGGGTACGTGTTGCCGTTACCCGTAGTGCCTACTGCCGAGGACAGCGGCGGATCCTTGTCCAGCACGTTATTGATACCCAGCAGCACCGACGCCTTCTCGGTCACCGCCCAGTTCGCCGCGAGGTCGACGAAGCTGCGTACGCCGAGCCCGTAGTCGATGTTGGGCTTGGTCGAGTCGGCGATGTTCGTCACCGCGGAGTAGTAACGCCAGGTGAGCGACAGGTCGACGTTCCACGGGCTCTCCCAACCGATGCGGAAGTGATGCCGCCAGTCGGGGTTCGGGATGCCGCAGAGGGCGCCGGAGAACTTGTTCTGGCACTCCGTCGGCGCAATGCCGTTGATGCCGGACACGTAGGTCAGCTGATCCAGATACGTACCGACGAGGTTGAAGCTCAACTCGCCCAGGCCGCCCAGCTCGACGCCGGTGTAGCTGACGCTCATGTCCACACCTTTCGTCGTGAGCGAACCGATGTTGGTGTTGAGGTCGCGCACGTGACCGGTGCCCTGCCACAGCGAGCCATTGCCCGGGTTGCGGATGATGCGCGAACACGAGCCCGCGTCATTGGCGAAGTAGCACGCGTTCAGCGACGTATCTGCGCCCACCACCGAGATCGTGTCTTCGATCTTGATATCGAAGTAATCGATCGACATCGCCAGGTGCGGCACGAAGCGCGGCTGAATGATGACGCCGTACGTGTACGTATCCGAAGTCTCGGGCTTCAGGTCGAGGGCGCCACCCTGCAGGAAGTTGTACTGGCCAGCCGGGCTGTCCAGGCGCGCCCGGCGAGTCGGGTCGTCCAACACCGCAGCAGGTACGCCGCTCGCGATACACGCATCGCGCGAGGCTTCACCGGCCGTGCCGATCAGATCCGTACCGCACGGATCGCCCGGCAGATCGAACAGGTTGAAGCCCTGCGACGTGAACAGCTCGACGACGTTCGGCGCGCGCACCGCCCGCTGATAACTCGCGCGGAAGCGGACATCCTGCACCGGCGCCCAGTCCGCACCGATCTTGTACGTATCGGTGGTGACGGGGTCGTAATCGGAGTAGCGATAGGCGAGCTCGAGGCCGAGTTGGTCCGCGAACGCGCGGTCCTGTACCAGCGGCACGCGCAACTCGGTGAACAGGTCGAGCACCTTGGTCGAGCCCGAGAGACCGATCGTCGGGCCGCCCGTGCCGGACAGCAGATCCTGCGACGTCGGATCGTCGGTCACATTCTTCAGACGGTCGTACCGGTTCTCGGCGCCGAACGCCACCTTGATGCTCTCGGTCGCCCACGGACTCTTGACGCCGTAGGCGCCCAGGTCACCGGTGACCGTCGCCGAGTAGATCTCCTGTTCGATCTTGCCCTGCTGCAGACCGGGCACCTGCACGTAGGCGAGCGCCGCCGGGGTCACACCGCCGAGCGTGAACGGGTTGTACGGCACGCAGTTCGGATCGATGCCGTTGAGGACCGAGCGGCAGGTCGGGGTGCCGGTGGCCGGATCGGTCACCACGTCCAACGCACGCGCAATGCGCGCTTTGTGGAAGTAGTTGAGGGCCGACTGGTCGGCTACGACGGCCGAGTACTGCACGGACGCGTCGTAGTCCCAGTTCTCGGAGATCTCGCCGCGAACGCCAAGCAGTGCGCGGAACGACGTGTTCTCGAAAGCCTGCTGACGACCGCCGCCTTCGACGTTACGACGCGCCATGTACAGCGGAACGATCGCCTGGTTGCCGGGCGTCACTGCATCCGGATCGGCCGCAGTGTCGCAACCGACCGTCGTGAGCTGCTGACCCGATAGCAACGGGTTGTCGCAGTTGATCGTATTGGTGTTGAAGAAGTTGCCGCCCGGAGCGATCTGGGCGACCGACTCGTAGTCCGCGAACATCAGCTGCGTGTAGACGTCGGCGACTTCGGCGAGCTCGTAGTGCCCCATCGCGCCCAGCGTGTAGCGGGTGTCGGGGCGCTGAAAGTAGTTCGCCGGCCCGAAGTTGTAGCGGTCCGCACTCGCGCTGTACGGCCGGAACGTGTTGCCCGTGGTCGAGTCGATCGTCAGCGCCTGGCCGCCGCCGTAGAAGTAGCCCGGGAAGCCCGTGTCGGAGCCGCCGCAGGCGAACGACACCGTCGGGTTCGAGTCCAGCGAGCACGCGGAGTAGTCGCGATCTCTCTGCAGCACTGCCTTGTTGTCGCGCACGCCGGCGTATGCGGTGATGTTGCCGCGGCCGTCTTCGGTGCTCACGCCCATCGTGATGTTGAGCTCGCGCGCTTCGCCGTCGGTGACGTTGTCGTCGGGCAGCTGGAACTGCGTCGGGTTCGTCGCAGAACGACCTGCGATCACGTCGCGCAGCTTCACCGCGCCGGGACCACCGTAGTCGTTGTTGTGTTGGTAGAGGCCGTACATCGCATCGACTTGCACGCCCTCGAAATCCTTCTTCATGATGAAGTTCACGACGCCGCCGATCGCGTCCGAGCCGTACGCGGCGGATGCACCACCGGTCAGCACTTCAACGCGCTCGACCATCGCAGCCGGGATCTGGTTCAGATCGGCTGCAGAGTTCGTCACACCGCCATACGGCATGCGGCGACCATCGATCAGCACCAGCGTACGGGGCGAGCCCAGGCCGCGCAGGTTGACCGTCGCCGTCCCCGTCGAGCCGTTCGACACGCTCGCGTTCTGCGCGGCGAAGGCCTGCGGCAGCTGGTTCACGAGGTCTTCGACTCTCGTCACGCCCTGCACTGCAATGTCATCGGCCGTGACCTGCGTAACCGGGCTGGTGGTCTCGAGATTCGGCTGCGCGATGCGCGAACCGGTCACGACGACTTCCTGAATCGTCTGATCTGCTGCAAAGGCGGGACCTGCTGCAGCGGCCGCGGCGCTCGTCACGAGCGCGCAACGAACCGCGCGCCGGATTGTGTTGTTGGACATGGAACGCTCCTCGCTACGATGATGCGAGGAGTCTAGAAAGTCGCAATCAACGCCCCGGACTGGTGATTGCGCTAAGCACAGCAGGTTCAGCCGGAGGTGATGCAACTATTGCGGATCGCAAACGCTAGATTCCGTTGCGTCTGAAGATGAACGCCTTGCGTTCCTGGCGGGCGCCCCTCCCGCTACTCTTGGCTCATGCCCTACCCCGCGCCGACTGCCGAACAGTTGCGGCAGTTCAACGAAGACGGCTTTCTCGTCGTCGCGAATGCGATCGATGCTCAGGAGCTCGACGCGCTGGTGCGAATGGGTCACGAGATGATCGAGCGTCCGCTCGATCCGAAGGCCAAGGATTGGGACTGGCGCAAGGGCGAGCCGCGCGAGAGCCGCGCTTACCGCATCCTGCAAAGCGCTGTCGATCGGCACTATCCGTGGCTCGTGACCTCGGCGTTCCGCACCTGGGCCGCGCGCTTCGGCGGCCTGCTGATGCAGCAGGAGATGGAATTCTGGTACGAGCAATTCCTCGGCAAGCCGCCGGCGACCGGAGCACCGACGCCGTGGCACCAGGACGAGGCGTATTGGGGACGCACGCTGCGCGACCGCGGCGTGACATGCTGGACTGCATTTCATTCAGTGGGGCCGGAGAACGGCTGCATGCACTTCGTGCGCGGCGGCCACAAGCGCCTGCTCCAGCATCGCAATCCGCCGCAGATGGCGAGCGATCTGCTGGTCTGCGACATTCCGCCGGATGCCGATGTGGTCGTGTGTCCGATCGATGTGGGCTCCGTGACGTTTCATCACAGCAAGACGCCGCACATGACGACCGGGAACTCATCCGAGCGGTGGCGCCTCGTGCTCACCCAGCACTTCCGCAATCCCGCCTGCAAGGATCTACCGGAAGACAACTACTCGTGGCGGGTGCGCGTGAATCAGCGCACCGGCTAGCGCGTACTCGCGAGAGCCGCGGCCGCCGCGAGCTTGTGTTTGGCCTGCCACGGCGGGCCGATCGATTTACCCAGGGCCGTGAGGAACGCATCGACGCTCTTGCCGTCGAGTGCCGCCGACGCGTCGCGAAACACTCGCTCACGGTCGTACCAATATACGGACCAGCCGCGCGCCGCGGATGCGGCGGCCAGCGCTTCCCGATACATGATTGAATCCGCGACGCTCGCCGCACGAGTGTCGCGGATCCGCCCTTCGGTGGTCGGTGGCAGCGCGGGACACACGCGGATCGCAATGCTTGCGATCGGCATGGCGACCGATGCAGCCAGCGCGTCGAGGCTCTCACGCGCGCCGCGAGCGGCGGCTTCACGGACGCGCTCGACGAGCGCGATGGCATCGGGCAGTGAAATCTGTTTCGCCCACGGGCTGTTCACGTAACGGCCGAT
>DASYRK010000022.1:0-8773 GCA_036004505.1 Steroidobacteraceae bacterium | reverse complement strand
TACTGGAAGCATCGCTTCGGCCACGAGTGGCGCATCATGTGGGCCTCGCACATCGCGCACCACCAGAGCGAAGAGTTCAACCTCAGCACGGCGCTGCGGCAGACCGGCACCGACTACATCGGCTTCGTTTTTTACATTCCGTTGTTTCTCGCCGGTGTGCCGGCCGCGGCGGTGGTCACAGTCGGCAGTCTCAATCTCATCTACCAGTTCTGGGTGCACACGGAGCACATCCGGCGGCTCGGGCCGCTCGAGTGGATCCTGGTCACGCCGTCCAACCATCGCGTACATCACGCGCGCAATCCCGAATACATCGACAGGAACTACGGCGGCGTTTTCATTCTGTGGGATCGCCTGTTCGGCACGTTCCAGGACGAGCGCGTGGATGTGCCCTGCATCTACGGCATCACCACGGGCCTGAAGAGCTGGAATCCGCTGTGGGCGAACCTGCATTTCTGGTACGACACGGCGAAGCTCGCGCGGCGCACGCGCAGCTGGGGCGACAAGCTGCGCATCTGGTTCAAGCCGCCGGCGTGGCAGCCCGCCGATCTCGATCCGCACACGAAGATCGATCCCCACTATCCGAAGTTCGATCCGCCCGCGAGCCGCTACGTGCGCGCTTATGTTTTCGTGCAGTACTGGATCCTGACGTTTGCTTCGCTGTGGTTGCTGCAGGTGGAGAAGACGCTGCCGCGCGCGTTCGTTCTGCTGGTGTTCGCGTGGATGTGCTATTCGCTGTTCGTGCAGGGCGCCGCGCTCGAAGGCCGCCCCTTTGCACGCAAGCTGGAGTGGCTGCGCGTCGGGCTCACGCTGGGGCTGGCTGCTACCGCGTACCTCGTATGGCCGCAGGCGCTCACTACGATGGCGTTCGCGATTGCGGGTTACGCGACAGCGAGCGGCATAGTATTCGCTCTCGAAGCCGCGCTGCCGGCGGCGCGCCTGCGCGCAGCCTAGTTCTCTCCTTCGCAACTTTCGGACACTGGAATCATGACCACTATCGGCACGCCGCTCGCGCCTTCGGGTTTTCGCGTGATGCTGCTGGGCTCGGGCGAGCTCGGCAAGGAAGTCGTGATCGAGCTGCAGCGTTTCGGCTGCGAGGTGATCGCAGTCGACCGCTACCCGAATGCGCCTGCGATGCAGGTCGCGCATCGCTCGCATGTGATCAACATGCTCGACGGCGCCGCGCTCGCTGCTGTGATCGAGAGTGAACGGCCGCAACTGGTCGTGCCGGAGATCGAAGCGATCGCGACGCCGACGTTGCTGGAGCTGGAGAAGAGGGGCTTCACGGTGGTCCCGACTGCGCGCGCCGCGCGGCTGACGATGGATCGTGAAGGCATCCGGCGGCTCGCAGCTGAAGCGCTCGGGCTGAAGACCTCGCCGTATCGTTTCGCAGACTCGATGGCCGAATATCGCGACGCCATCGGCGAGCTCGGCATGCCGTGCGTCGTGAAGCCCGTGATGAGCTCGTCGGGCAAAGGCCAGAGCGTCGTGCGCACGCAGGCGGACCTCGAGCACGCGTGGCAGCACGCGCAGCAGGGCGGCCGCGCGGGCAAGGGCCGCGTGATCGTCGAAGGATTCATCAAGTTCGACTACGAGATCACGCTGCTGACAGTGCGCCACGGCGGACGCACGACCTATTGCGAGCCGATCGGCCATCTGCAGATCGATGGCGACTATCGCGAGTCGTGGCAGCCGCAACCGATGAGCGCGGCGGCGCTCGCCGAGTCGCAGCACATCGCGAACGCTGTCACCACCGAGCTCGGCGGCAACGGCATCTTCGGCGTGGAGTTGTTCATTGCCGGCGACGACGTGTACTTCAGCGAAGTCTCGCCGCGGCCGCACGACACGGGACTCGTAACGCTGATCTCGCAGGACCTCTCGGAGTTCGCGCTGCACGCTCGCGCGATTCTCGGGTTGCCGATTCCTGGCATTCGCCAGCGCGGACCGTCTGCGTCGTGCGCGCTGCTCGTCGACGGCAACTCGAGCAACGTGCGCTTCGAGAACATCGATCGCGCGCTGACCGAGCCCGATACCGCGATTCGCCTGTTCGGCAAGCCCGAAGTGCGCGGTCATCGACGCATGGGCGTGTCACTCGCGATCGGCAGCACGATCGACGAAGCGCGCGCGAAGGCGCGGAGAATGACTGAAGTGTTGTTGGAAGGCGTGAAGATCGGCTAGTTCTGAGCGCGTACGTCGAAATGTCCGAGCAGTGCGTCGGCCGCTCTGCGGATTCGGCGACGCTCGACGACGAGGGAGAGCCAGAGCATGGCCGCGATAGCGGCCCAGCCAAACGCAGTGAATCCCAGGCCTTTCTGCCAGTCGTGATTGAGCACAGCCGCGACGCCGACGGCCGTCCATCCTGTCAGCCAGACGCCGACGAACACCAGGGGCCCCAGCGGAGGCGGCCCACCAGATGCACCTCGGCGCCTGCAGTCAAGACACCCTTGATCGGAAGAGGCGTGTTGAGCCGTAGGCTGAGCATCGGGAGGTGCATCCGGAACAGGAGATCGCCTCGATCAGCGCAAAGAACCATGCCGCAAAAGCGACGACTGCCACAACAGGGAACAGGCTGTCCATTCAGTCTTCGCGAGTTGCGCTCATAGCAGCTCGACGGTGTTCTCCGGCAGCTCGATGCCGTGCTCCAGCTTCGGCAGCAACTGATACAGCATCTCGGGATTCTGCCTGAGCCCCGCGCCGTCGAGATACTGCCACGCGCCACCTTTCGCAGGCCGGATGGCGATCATGAAGTTGGTGGTCTTCGCCTTCTTTCCCTGCACCTCCATCACCGCCGTCTTCGGAACGAAGCACACTTCTTCGTCACCGGCCGCATAGGTCTTCGTCGGCGTGCCGACGGTCGAGCTCAGGAACTTGATGCCGCTCTGTGGGATCTGCGTGACGGCCTGGCGCGTGATCTGCTCGAAATTCTGCGCGCCACCCATCAGAGCGTGCAGCGAAGGATGGGTTTTCTTGATCAACGGTTCCGGATCGCCCCGCTCGACGGACGTCGTGAGCGACGCAATCTCCACCCGCAACTTTTCAGCATCCGCGGCACTCAGTGTTCCGGCGCAGGCCGGACCGGCAAGCCAGCAACACAGTGCGATGACGACTCCGAAGTTCTTCATGCTCTGATCCTTGATTCGGGTGAACACGGAAACGTGGAGAACCTCGTTGCTCATCGAGGATCAGGCGTCACGGATCCACACTTCGTGCGCGTGTTGAGTATCGAGATATTCGCGCACGGCGCTGATCTTGCCGTCCCGGAACTCCATGAGGAAGTGATACTCCTGCCGGTACAGGCGACCGTTCTTCAGGTCGCCCGAGGAAACGACTTCCAGCGCGACACGATCTGCCTCCGCGATCGAAGAGAGGACAGTCATGCGCAGTCCGGCCGTGAGGCCTTCGATCATGCGCCGGAACAGTCGGCCGATGCGTTCCTTGGTGTAGACGCCGGCCATCGGCGTCAGCTCCTTCTTGCCCGGGATGTGCCACGTCGCATCGTCCGTCATCAGCGCCAGAACGCCATCGATGTCGCTCGCCGAGAACAATTCGCAGAAGCGCTGTGCGGTGGCTCTGTTGCGTTCGGTATCCACGAAGTCCTCCCAAGCGTTTCATGTCTACCGATCTGCTCGGCAAAGTTCATCCGAAACTCCACGCCGTGCGCGATCTTACCGATCAATTCTCATGCGACCTTTGTTCTTCTACGAAAGCGGCGATGCGGTCGGCAGCCTTCTCCACCGCAAGGCACGCAACCTGCAGATCCTTGTCCGCGTTGAAGTACGATCGCAGCTCCTCACCCGATTTGACCTCGAGCAGTCGCAGTTCGAGCTGAAACTGCTCGCCTTTGCGGCTCAGCTGACCGAGCACCGCCCAGGACGCAGGAGCCGACCGCAGATTCGCCTGCGAGAGCTGCGAATCGCGCGTGACCCTGACCCCCTTCAAAGACAGGGCTGCGGCGAACTTCTCAAAACACCTGTCCGATTGCGCGCGCAGCGCGTCGCCGTTGCCGGCTTCGACGGTGAATGGCGCAACAATGACCTCGGCCTTGGGCTTGGAGGTCTGTGCCCCAGCAGGAGGAATCAACGCCACGATCAGCGTTGCGTAAGCAAGGAGGCGTAGGTATCTCATAGCCGGCGACGGCAAGTTACTGCCACGCAGTCCGCACGGTCAACTCGCCGCCAAAAAAGAATGCATGCGCACCATCCATGGCACGCATGCACCGGGAGCCGAACCGGACAAAGCTACTGGAACGCGACCGTGATGACTCCGAACAGGCCGGATGTTTCGTCGTTGGGTCCTGCAGCGTAGAAGAGTGCGTTGGTCTTCTGCGCGAGGATCCCGTTGCCGAACTGAATCGCCCACAGCCCGTCGATGCGCAGCTTATTGCCATCCGGACCGCGCAGCGCGCCGAGGAACACGCCGTTGCGCGGCGCGAACGCGTTGATCGTACCGTCGCCGAAATTGCCGACCAGCAGCGCTCCGGCGAACTTGCCGAAGCTGTCCGGCGCGAGGGCGAGTCCCCAAGGCGCATTCAACACGCCGCGCGTCGCGACGCGGCGAATCAGCCGGCCGTCAGGATCGAACACATTGACATAGCCGAGACCCGGGGCCTTTACTTCTTCCTCGCCGCCCTCGGCTTGCTTGGCGTACGTCACGTAGATGTCGCCATTGATCGCTTGAACGCCGAACGGTGCGAAGGTCGACGGCAGAAATGGGTCGACGAAACGCCGCGCCGGCAGCTCGACCTTCGTGAACGTGCCGTCGAACACGTCGATGCGACGCTGCAGGAAGTTGGCTGCGTATAGCAGGTGCGTCGTGCCGTTGCCGCTCAGCGCGAGCCCTGTATAGACGGATTCATCTGTGTCCTGCGCCCCCTTCGGCACGAATACGGCATTGCTGATATCGACGTTTGGCGCCCAGCCGGCGAGGTTGCCTTGTTCGGTTGCGAAGATGAAACGCGCCGGCCCGGACACGCCGCCTTTGGTGACGACGAAATCGGCGCCGCCGGAAAACACGATGCCGGTGGGGTTGCCCTTCGATCCGTCGGGCCCCGGTACGGCGACGATCAGCCGCTGCGGCTGCGGCGAGGGTTGGCCGTTGCCGTCGTAGAGAACCGAGACGTTACCGTCCGCGGAATTGACCCAGGCGAAGCCTGTAGGATTGAAGGCAATGCCCCAGGCATTCACCAGATTCCTGTCGAAAACCCGTGCGTGCAGGCCGCCGTTCGAGACCAGCGGCGTGTTGCGGTAGAACTGCTCGGCGTCGGCGGCGCCCGCGACGATGCTCAAGGTCGCGGACGCGAGCAACACCCGCAGCGAAACGGATGTGGTGTTCATCTTCGTGCTCCTGGAAAACGAGTCTTGCAAAAATGGCCAGGCGAGCTCGCGTTGCTAGTGCGCGAGTGAGTGACCGAGACGAGCGCGGCGGTTCTGCGTGCGCGATTACGAAATGTTTATCGAAGAATGCGTCGTTGTCGCGTCATCCGCGAACCAGCGCAGCCGATACGCGTTGATCGCGGTCCGCCCGAGGCGCCGCACCAGCCGGTTGTTGACGATGATGCCGACCGGCGCGCCGACGATCGGCAGCAGCTGGGCAAGTTTTGCAAGGTCGATGTAGTCGCGATACTCCTGCTGAAAGCGGCGCCAGTCGAACGCGTCGAGCGAATCGGGCAGCTGCTCGCTGTGGGTGCGCCAGTTGCTCATCCTGCGATAGACATCCAGCCGATGCGCATCGCTCGAGAACGCGAGCTGGAACACGTGCAGCAGGTAGATGCGCTCCTTGTAATCCTGACCCGCGTAGCCGTACAGCGCGCCGATGTCGAACAGCAGCTTGAGCTTGATGCTCAGCAACAGCGGGAAGTCCGCGAGCCCGAGGAAAAAACCGCCCGCGCCGGTGACGCCACCTTCGATTGCAGCCGTGCGGCTGTAGTTCTCGATCTTCTCGGTCACCAGCACTTCGCGTTGCGAGAGCGTGCGGCCGTGCAGCGGCGCCGGCGCCGTGAAGGTCGACCCGGCAATCACCGCACGCGTCATCTGTTTGATGACTGTCGTGACAGTTTCGTGAACACGCTCGGGAATCAGCTCATTGATTCTTCGCTGCAGGCCGCGAGCCGCCTGGCTCCACAGGCCGGGCGGCGCGCTCATTTGCTCCTGCCAGCGGCGCAGCTCGGCGCGCGCCTGCTGCTCATAGTCGTCGTGATGGAGGATCGGAAGGGCCATGGAGGTATGAGAACCGCCATGACCCCCACTTTCAAGCTCAGAGCGAATCCAGGAACGTCAGCAGCTGATTCTTCTGCGCAGTGGACAGTGCATCGTACTTGGTGCGCACGCCCGCGGCCTGGTTGCCGTGGCGCGCGATCGCTTCCTGCTTCGTGAACGACAGGCCGTCGTGCATGAGCCGGTTGCGCGTCCTGAGTGCCCACAGCGGCGCGGTGCGCATCAGCACGTTGGTTGCCGCGTACTCCGGTCCCGGCAGCACCGGAATGCCGTCGCCCGTCCCGATGTCATGCGACAGGAAGTCGCTGTAGGGATGGAAGACCTTGTTCCCCAGCGCGAACGGGATCCGGAACGCGCCGCCGTTGATCAAGGTCCCGGCCCGCGCAGTGCGCAGTGTCGAAACGTGGCAGCCGTTGCAGCCGACCTGGTTGAACAGTGCTTCGCCCGCAAGGACGTCCCGCGTGATGCGCCCGCGCGCCGGAGCCTTGGTCGAACGCATGAAGTTCGCGAACGCTTCCACGTCCTCACCCTCGTCCTCCGGCTCCGGCACCGGATCGAAACGCGTGCCGAAGCCGACGAACCGGCCGCTCGACGTGTTCTCGTCCGGGAACAGCGGGCTGCTGATGCCCATCTCGTTGAGGTACGCATCGGCCGAGAACGACTCGAGGCTGCGGTGCTGGTTCTTCCAGCCGAAGCGGCCGACGCCCATCGCGTTGCTGCCATCGAGCGCCGGCACCATGATCGCCGTGCCGCGGATCTCCGCGGGCTGCGCATCGCGCAGCGCCAGCAGCGTTTCGTTGGCGACGCATTCGATGAAGCCATTGCCGAGCGTATTGGTCGAGATGCGGAACGTGCGGACGTCGTCCTCGAACGCGACGCGCTCGACGATCTCCGGGTTCGTGGCGCGCGAATGGATCAGCGAGCCGCCGAGCGATTCGAAGAAGCCGCCGGACGCGTCCACTCTCCCGGTGCGATGCTCGGCGATCTGGCTCGCGCCGCCGGTCACCACGTTCTGGTGGCATTCGGCGCAGCTCTGCGCGTTGTACGTTGGACCGAGGCCGTCCGCGATCGCTTCGACTTCCTCGAAGATGAAGCGGTTGTCGTTGAACGAGCGATTCGACACGACGTTGTCTTCGTCGAGCGTGTCGTACGCCGGACCTTGCTGCAGGAAACCGTTGGTGCGGTTGTCGAAGCCGGTCGGCGCCTCGCTGAAGAAATCCGCCTGTGTGACCGCGTTCGTCGACTGCTCTACCGGCATCACTCCCGAATGCCGAAAGCGGTCCGTCGCGCGGTTGTCGGCCGTCGAGTCGAGGCCCAGTAACAGCAGCGGCGCAGCGGTCACCGCCAACAGTGCAAACCTTCTCAGTGCTTGCATCACGATTCTCCCGGTTGATCGTTGGGCAAAAGAATCCCGTCTCGCGCGTTGCGCGAGTTTTTTCCTTCGTTGATTTTTCCCCGTTGGCGCTGTCGGTGCGCAGCGCTCACTCGTATTTTCGGAACGCGCAGGAGCGTGCTCCCATTCACCGAAGGGTGCAATGTGCGAATCCGGCGACGATAGAGATCGCCGACAGCAGGAAATTTTTTATGTCAGAGAAGCACCGAACAGGCGGCCGTGCAGGGCGAACGCCGCTGCGAAGATCGCGATCGCGATCAGCGGACGCACGATGCCGATCTCGCGCAGCGCCGGGCCGAATTGATTGCGGCCCGCGAAGATCGCCGCGAAGGGTACGTTGGAAGTCTGGCGAGCGAACAGTTCCCAGCGCTCGCCGTAGTTGCGACGACGCTTCGCATCGATCGTCGCCGTGCCGGCAACTGCGAGCAGCAACAGCGAGCCAAACAGAACCGATGAAGCGGCATCGCCATTGATCGCGAAGTGCACGAGCGCCCAAAGCGCCGTGCCCCACAAGAACGGATGCCGTGTGATGCGCGTCATGCCGCGCACCTGCACTTCGTGCGTCAGCTGCGACTCCATGCCGGCCGTCGTCGGGCTCGGCGTGGAGACGCCGATGACGGCGAACGCAAACGCGATCAGCACGAGCGGCATAGCGATCGGCTTCAGCACCAGCAGCTGACCCCACAGCGGAAGGTGCGGGGCGTGCGAGTACGCCCTCGCCATCCAGATCAATCCGATCAGCGACGCCAGCGCGAACAGTCCGCGGAAGGCGCGCTCGCCGACGACGCCCACCAGCCGATCGCGCAGCCGCGTGCCGGAGACGCCGAAGTGAATGGCAAGGAAGAACACGGCCGCGGCGAGCAGATTGGCCATGGCGCATGTTAACCCTTTCGGCGAGCGCTTGCGTCTAGTTGAGAGAAGCCGTCAGGTTGAGCTCTTGTTCGGTCCGGCGTAGCCGAACAGGTACGCCGCGACCTTGCGCAGCTGAATCTCTTCGGACCCTTCGGTGATGCGATAGCGCCGGTGATGGCGGTAGATGTGCTCGAACGGCTTGTGGCGCGAGTAGCCGATGCCGCCGTGCACCTGCATCGCCCGATCGGCGGCTTCGCAGCACATGCGGTTCGCCCAGTAGTTGCACATCGATACCTTGTCCGAGAGCCGCTGCTCGACT
>DASYRK010000021.1:0-5173 GCA_036004505.1 Steroidobacteraceae bacterium | reverse complement strand
CGTCTCGAACAGCGCCTTCACGCCGGCCCGATCCAGCCACGCCGGGTTTTCGCCGAGCTCTTCACCCGATGACAGCGGCGCATCCGCGTTCATCGCGATGTTGATGAAGGCGTGGACATGCGGATACCCGCGGAAATACATCACGGATCCAGGTCCTTCGAGCCGAAACACCTGTCCGTCGCTAATCGTGCCGTCCTCGCCGTGCTGGTAGTAACTGAGAAACAGCGCGTCGATGCCGCCGTTGGCCTGGAGGCACGCCCGCGCGTACGCAATGTCGTTCGCCGGGTACGTCGCCAGAATGCGCTCGACGAGATCCCGAGCGAGCGCGCGGTCCTCTGAGGCGAGCGCCGAGACGGCAACTCCTAGGAATGAGCCGTGTCGTCCTTGCAGTTCGATCCCGGTTTGCACCGGCGCTTCGTCGAGCACTGCGAGCTTGCGCGTCGGCGCATCGAGATGCCTCAGGATGCGTTGGGCGAGCAGGAATTGATCGCGGTAGACATTGCCGGGCAGTCCTGGCCGTTCGTTGCCGCGCTGATCGCCGTACACCTGCGGTCCGCCGAACGCGGCGCCTTCACGGCTGGCGCCGCCGAGCCGCAAGTTGAGATGGTTGCCCGTCAGGATGACTTGATAGGGAGGCGTCGCGGGGTCGCCACAGATCACGACGCGCAGCGCGTGGACGCCGGACCACCGTGTGAAGAACTCCTCAGGAACGCGATTTCGCCCATCTTCGGACAGCCCGGCATACATCAGGTCAGTCAGAATCTTCCGCTGGTTGCGGCTGAACCCGAACAGGATGTCCCGGCCGCCGCCCATGACGCCGCGATTGTGATACTGCCGCAGCGGGTGGTCATAAGGGACGCAAGTCTCAGTGCGTTGCTCCGCGTCGAGCGAGGCCAACAGCCGTTGTGCGAGCGCGTCCACATGATCGAACGCGCCGCTTGGACCCGGCGGCACTAGTTGATAGCCGCCGGCGAGGCCGATCCCTCCGAGGACGCCCAACTGCGCGCCGAGCTTGAGCGCCGTGCGTCGATCCATCCTGGCCGACCAGAGCCCGGTCACACCGTGAGCCTACCAGAATTGTGCTGAACGTCGCCTGAACGTTCTCAGGATCGGTCCCGTCTGCCCCGTTGTTGTTGCGGCCTAGTCGTCTCATTGCGGTCGTGTCGATCGGCAGGGCCGGATCTCTCGCAGAGCGACTGGAACGTCGGGGAGTTGATCCTAGATTTTGCGAGTTGGAACCAGATCACGTCGCTCCTACGCCGAATCGACCGGCTGCGGTTGGCAGCGTAGGGACCGGCCTCGACCGCTCGTCGCCGGCGGGGTGGCTCGCAGCCGGGTGCTGCCACGCGGGGCTTGAAACGAGTTCAATCATTCTGCGGGACAGCCTCTCACGCGCCGGGATGCTGGGACCGCTTTGCAGATTCCGTCGTGCGTGTTCCGCCGTGCTGCTGCAGGAGCGCGGCGATCCGAGTCGCGCCGCACGCGTCGGCCATGTCGAGCGCGGTGAGCCCGTTGCCGGCGACGATGCTCGGGTCCGCGCCTTTCTGGAGGAGAAATCTGACGAGCTCTTCCCGGCGCGTTTCGTCATGCGAGTGCAGCCCGTCGACATCTTCGATTCGCAGCCACGCCGCCCAGTGCAACGGGGTGCATTGCGGCACGTCCCATTGATCGATTTGTCTGTTCACCGACGCCGGATCCTCGTTCAGCCTGGCCTGGACATGCTCCCGCAGGTCGAAGCACACGGCGTCGTGGAGATCGATCGCGCAGTGCGCACGCAGCCAGTCGAAGACCTCCTGCTGTTTGTTGTGCTGCGCCCACGAGAGCGGAGTCGAGTTGAACGGATTGTCGCGGTTGCTGATGTCGGCTCCCTTCGCGACGAGACGCTTCACCATCTCGAGATCGTTTCCCCAGGCCGCGCGATGGAGCGCCGTGCCGTTGTTGACGCCGATGACGTTCCAGTTGCCGTCTTTCTCCATCAGAAAGTCGACCGCCTCGCGCTGTCCCCGCACGTACGCATAGAGCAGCGCGAGCCCGATCGCGTCACGCTCCGGCATTTCCTTGCCGTCCCGCCGAGGCCGCGCCCGCAGCCGGCCGTCGCGATCGAAGAAGTCGCGCAGCAGGTCCATCCGCCCGAGCGCCGCCGCGGCGAGCACATCGGCCTTTGCGCCGAGCTCGATCATCTTCTCGGCAGCCCGCGGCGAATGATTCGTCAGCGACGCGTCCAGCGCGTCGTCGTGCGTCAGATCGAGGCGCGCCCCGCGCTGGAGAAGCAGGTCGATCAACGGCCCGGTCACGCCCATGTCACTGGCCTGCTTGCCCGTGACCAGCAGTCCCATTGTGTCGCCGCCGTTCGGCCCGAGCGTTCGAGCATGCACATCGGCGCCGGCGGCCAGCAGCATGCGGGCGAGGTCGACGACGTTCGGGGGAAGCGGTTTGTCGCGATAAGGATTGCCGGCGACGTGATGCAGCAGCGTCGCGCCGCTGAAATAGCCGTACGGCGGATCGAGGTTCGTGCGCGCGTGAACGAGCGACAGATCCGCTGCAAGCAGGGCGCTTAGGCGATCGACGTCGCCGTCATCCAGGGCGGCCAGCGCGGCGTCGAAGCCGGGATGCGATTCGATCCGCTCGATCTGTTGGGCCTGCTCGATCCGATGTTTTAGGTCCCCCCAGTTCCGGAAGCCGTACTCCCGGGCGACGACGAGCTGGGCGTCCGCAAGGGCCAGCGGCTTGTCGAGCACTGCTTGGGGCGGCCATCCCTTCCTCTCTGGATGATGCGCGGAGATTCGTCCTGCCGCGGAAGGGTCGCGATCGCGATGCGCACGGTGCAGCTCGTTCGCCCGAATCTTAAGCTGATGGAGGGTTGGACGTGGAGGGAGAGTTCGGGTAGGCACGCGCGCTCCTTTCGTAAGCGCCCGATGTCCGCGGTACGGGCTGAAAGAAGCGTGATTCAAATTCGACGACGAATTAGGTGGGACTCGGTCCCTTTCCGCGGACTGGCGGCGCCCTACGCGCTCTACCTGCAGTGTCGAGCAGACTCGCGCAGTTTGTCAACCGGTCGATTCTGGCGCTCGCGATTCGACGATAGAGTCACATCCGCAGGCCATCTGTCGATCGGCCGGTATGCCGAGCGAAGAGCACCCTGAAACCGCAAGGGCGGGGGCAGAGGGAACTGCGGGTGGACCAACGCGCAGCGTCGGACACGAGCAGCCCGTGCGAGAAGCAGCGCGGGAATCTGTACTAAGGCCGACGCGAGCCACGTTAGAAGAAGATGAGCCTACATTTCGCGAGTTGGAACCAATTGACGCAATGGTTGCGCGAACTGGATGCGCTGCGCCTGGTCGCGAGACGCCGCAACCAAACAGCGCGCGATTCGGCGCCAGGAATGGCGATTGGCCAGACTCTCGAGCAGGAGTCGGATGCAGCCTCGCGACGGGGTGCGATCACCGTTTTCGGATAGATTACGCGGATGCGCGCGCTGCTGCCGTATGACCTGGTATTCGCCGGGCGCCTGTTGCGCAAGAGTCCCGGGTTCACCTTTGTCGTAACCGTCTCGCTCGCCCTGGCGATCGGCGCGAACACGACCATCTTTTCGATAGCGAAACAGCTGCTGCTCGCGCGGCTCGACATTCCCAACGCCGCCAATCTGCGCCTGCTCACCGCGATCGATGCCAACTTCTCGTATCCCGTCTACCGCGAGCTGTGCGCGCAAAACAGGGTGCTCGACGATCTGCTGGCGTTTCACGTCACGGCGGCGAACGCCACCGTCGATACCAATGCGGAGCGCGTGCTCATCCACGAGGTTTCGGGGAACTACTTTGAGGCACTCGGTGTCCGGCCGCAGCTCGGCCGGGGAATTCGGCCGCTCGATGACACCAGCGCGAGCGATGCCGTCGCCGTCATCAGCGACGGTTTCTGGCAGCGCGAGTTTGCCCGCTCCCCGGCGGTGCTCGGAACGACGATGAAACTGAACGATGTCCCCCTCACGATCATCGGCGTGAATCCGAAGAGCTTCACCGGAGCGGCGAGCACGCTGCCGTCGCAAACGCCGGACGTGATCGTTGCCTTGGCAAAAGCGACGCTGGTGACGCCATCGTCTACCGGCCGGGACTGGCTTGCCGATTCCATCTCGACCTCGCTCGACATCATGGGCCGTACCAAAACCGGTGTGAGCGACCGGACGGCGCAGGCGACTCTCGACGCGCAGTTTTCGACGATCGTGCGCGCGGTCGTGCCGGTCCACGCCGGGAACGTCGTTCCGAGACTCCTTCTGCGCGATGGCAGCCGCGGCCTTTTTGCTCAGTGGCAGACTTTCGGCACGCCGATCGCCGTATTGACGATCTTTCTCGGGCTCGTCTTGCTGCTGGCGTGCGCCAACATCGCCACGCTGATGCTCGCCCGCGGCGCGCGACGCCAGCAGGAGATCAGCGTCCGGCTCGCGCTGGGCGCCGGGCGCGCACGCGTCGTGCGGCAGATGCTGGTCGAAAGTCTGCTCCTGGCAATGTTGGGAGGCCTCGCCGGCCTGCTGCTGGCCTATCTCGGCCGCAACGCGTTCGCCGGGTATACGCCGCACGTCGACTGGCAGGTCTTCGGCTTCACAGCGTTGATGTCGATCGCCACAGGTCTGTTGTTCGGCGTCGCACCCGCGCTGGCGGCCCTCCGCGCGCCCATCGGCCCGGCCGTGAAACGCCGCGGCGTGGTTGGCAAGTCGGTTGTCGCCTTTCAGATCGCACTCGCCGCGCTGCTCGTCATCACGGCCGGTCTGTTCATTCGCTCGCTCGTCGGCCTGACAGCCGTCAAGCCTGGTTTCCAATCCGACCATCTGCTGCTCGCGCAGATCGTCCTGCCGCAGAATCGCTACCCCGCCGGGGCGAACGTGGCGTTCCATCAGCGCATGGAACAGAGGATTGCGGAGATCCCCGGCATCAGCTCCGTTGCTGGCGCAGAGGCTCCGTATCTGTCCGGAGAGCACCTCGAGACGCGACTGCTGGCGCAGGGCGAAGTCGCGGACTCACGGACGGACCAGACCGAACCGTACAACGCCGTCGGCATTCACTTTTTCGAGACGCTCGGGATCCCGATTGTTGCCGGACGCGGATTCACGATCGACGACACCCCCTCTTCACAAAAAGTCGCGGTCATCAACCAGCGTCTCGCTGCCGCACGATTTCCCAAT
>DASYRK010000020.1:0-77384 GCA_036004505.1 Steroidobacteraceae bacterium | reverse complement strand
GAGAACCTCATGTCCGGATCATATTGATGACGAATCTCAGCTCTGAGCTTCGTCACCAATAGCATTAGGTGGCTATCGCGTACGGGGGTGTCAAGTCACTGAAAAAAGCCCGCAAAATCGGGCAGACGCGCAGCAACGCTTACGCTGGTACCGGCTGCGGGACGCGCCCGCAGCATTGGTTTTTGAGGCGGGACAGAGGCTTGCGGCGGCGCCCGATCAGGCGCTCGCCGAGCTTTCCACCGCGCGGTCGGAACGGTCCGCGTAGATATAGAGCGGACGCGCGGTTCCCTCGACCACTTCGCGCGAGATCACGACTTCCTCGACGCCTTCCAGGCCCGGGAGGTCGAACATGGTCTCAAGCAGGATGCTTTCCAGGATCGAACGCAGGCCACGCGCGCCGGTCTTGCGCTCGATCGCCTTGCGGGCGACCGCGCCAAGCGCCTCGTCGGCGAAGGTCAGGTCGATGTTCTCCATCTCGAACAGCCGCTGATACTGTTTGACCAGCGCGTTCTTGGGATCGGTGAGGATCTTCTTCAGCGAGGTCTCGTCGAGGTCTTCCAGCGTCGCGACGACGGGCAGACGGCCGACGAATTCCGGGATCAGGCCGCACTTCAGTAGATCCTCCGGCTCGACATGGCGGAAGATTTCACCGGTGCGACGATCTTCGGGCGCCAGAACCTGGGCGGCGAAGCCGATCGAGGTCGAACGTCCGCGCGCGGAGATGATCTTCTCGAGGCCCGAGAAGGCGCCGCCGCAGATGAACAGGATGTTGGTCGTGTCGACCTGCAGGAACTCCTGCTGCGGATGCTTGCGGCCGCCCTGCGGAGGCACGGAGGCAACGGTGCCTTCCATGATCTTCAGCAACGCCTGCTGCACGCCCTCGCCCGACACGTCGCGGGTGATCGACGGATTGTCGGACTTGCGGCTGATTTTGTCGATTTCGTCGATATAGACGATGCCCCGCTGCGCGCGCTCGACATTGTAGTCGGCCGACTGCAAGAGCTTCAGGATGATGTTCTCGACGTCCTCGCCGACGTAACCGGCTTCGGTCAGCGTCGTTGCGTCGGCGATCGTGAACGGGACGTTGAGCAGCCGCGCGAGCGTCTCAGCGAGCAGCGTCTTGCCGCAGCCCGTCGGACCGATCAACAGGATGTTGCTCTTCGCCAGTTCGACTTCGTCCTTGCGTTGCTCGCCGGTCTTGGTCTGCAGGCGCTTGTAGTGGTTGTACACGGCAACCGACAGCACCTTCTTCGCACGCTGCTGCCCGATGACGTACTCGTCGAGCACCTTCTTGATCTCGTGCGGCCGCGGCAGCTTGTCGCGAGTGCGCTCGGCGCGCTCTTCCAGCTCTTCGCGAATGATGTCGTTGCAGAGCTCGACACACTCATCGCAGACGAACACCGAGGGACCGGCGATGAGCTTGCGTACTTCGTGCTGGCTCTTGCCGCAGAAGGAGCAGTACAGCAGCTTGCCGTCGTCGTGTTTGCCGCGGGAATCGTCTGACATGGATCGTCCTCAACAGGTCAGCGCAGGCCAGTCATTGGCGGTGCGTAGCAAAGCGCACAACTAAAGCGATTGGCAGCGTTGCGGGGTATATAGCATGCGTTGCCATCAGGCTGCAAAGACGCTCTGCCCCGCTTGTAATGCCGTCCGACAGCTGCGGGAAAACCCGATATCGCTGAGTTACTTAGGCGGATGGGGCACGCCCTCGCCGCGGCGCTCCATAACGCGATCTATCAACCCGTAAGCGACGGCTGCATCGCCTCCCATGAAGTTGTCGCGCTCGGTGTCCCGGGCGATCTTCTCGACCGTCTGGCCGGTGTGTTTCGACAGAATCCGGTTCAGCCGATCGCGCGTCTCCAGCACCTCGCGCGCGTGGATGTCGATGTCCGACGCCTGGCCCTGAAAGCCGGCGAGCGGCTGGTGAATCATCATGCGCGAGTGCGGTAACGCATAGCGTTTGCCCTTCGTGCCGCCCGCCAACAGGATTGCGCCCATGCTCGCCGCCTGGCCGACGCACATGGTGCTCACGTCCGCCTTGATGAACTGCATGGTGTCGTAGATCGACAGGCCGGCGCTGACCGAGCCGCCCGGCGAGTTGATGTACAGCGCGATGTCCTTGTCCGGATTTTCCGACTCCAGGAACAGCAGCTGCGCCACCACCAGGTTCGCCATGTGATCCTCGACCTGGCCGACGATGAAGATCACGCGCTCCTTCAGCAGGCGCGAGTAGATGTCATAAGCACGTTCGCCGCGAGCAGTCTGCTCGACGACCATCGGGACGAGATTCATCATGGTTGACATGCGGTTTGGGGAGTGGCGGATAAGAGGTTACGTCACGCGCCGGGGTGGCGACCACCCGGTCATCCGGCGTTAAGCGCGCTACGCGCCGAACTTCATGATCTCCTTGAACGAGGACGATTTGTCGGACACACGGGCGCGCTCCAGCAGCCAGTCGACCACCTGGTCCTCGAGCACGGCCGCTTCCATCTGGCGGCGCATCTGCGGGTTGTTCCGATACTGCTCCACGGCCTGCAAGGCATCCGGGTACTGCTGCGCGAGCTCCTGGAAGCGCGCCTGCACCTGTGCCTGATTGACCTGGATGTTCGCGCTCTTGATGACTTCGCCCACCAGCAGGCTCAGCTGCACGCGGCGCCGAGCGGCATCCTGGAACGCTTCGGGCGGCGGCAGCTGCGATGCCTCGCGCGCGCCCATGCGGCGCCCCGCGTCGACCTGCAGATCGCGCACCTGCGCATCGACCATCGACCTCGGCAGCTCGATCGGATTCGCCGCGGCGAGACCGTCCAGCACCTGCTTTTTCAGTTGCTGGCGGATCGCGTCGCTCAACTCGCGACGCATGTTCTCTTCGACTTCCTTGCGGAGCTGAGTGATGCCACCCTCCTCCACGCCGTACACCTTGCAGAACTCGTCATCGAGCTCGGGCAGGTGACGCTCTTCGACCGACTTCACGGTGATCGCGAACTCGGCACGCTTGCCCGCCAGCGCGGGCGCGCCGTAGTTCGGCGGAAACGTCACGGGAACCGTACGCTGCTCGGCGCTGCGCGCGCCGATGAGACCCGATTCGAAATCGGCGAGCATGCGGCCGGCGCCGAGCACGATCGGAATGTTCTCCCCGCTGCCGCCCTCGAACGGCTGGCCGTCGATGGTGCCGGTGAAATCCACGGTGACGCGATCTGTGTCGCGGGCTTCGCGCTCGACGTTCGCGAACGTCGGTTTCTGCTCGCGCAGGTTCTCGATCATGGCGTCGACGTCCGCGGTGGAGACGTCCGCCACCGGGCGCTCGACGGGCAAGGTGTCGAGACCCTTCAGCTCGATCTGCGGCACGATCTCGAACACCGCGCGGTACTTGAGATCGCCCTCGCCGATGTTGATGGGCTCGATGCGCGGGCCGCCGGCGGGCGTGAGCTTTTCCTGCTCGACCGCCTCGGCAAAGCTCGACTGCACTACGTCGCCGAGCACTTCCTGGCGCACCTGCTGGCCGAACTGCTGGCGCACGACCTTCACCGGCACCTTGCCGGGCCGGAACCCTTTCAGACGCACGGTGCGGCTCAGCCGCTGCAATCGCTCATCCACCGCCTTATCGATCTCGACGGCGGGCACCTGGACTTCCATCCGGCGCTCGAGCGTGCCGGTCGACTCTACCGAAACCTGCATGGACCGAAGACCCCTCTTCGCAATATTGGCTTATGTGAATCAGCAACTTAACGAGTGCGATTGTGCCACACGCCCCGCTTCCAAAGCGGCTGGTGCGAAAGGAGGGACTCGAACCCTCACGGGGGTTGCCCACTGGAACCTAAATCCAGCGCGTCTACCAGTTCCGCCACTTTCGCGGGGCCGCGGAGTATACCCGACGGGGGCCATCAAGACTCGGCAGCACGGGCCGATACCTGAATGGACGATGGTCCTGGCCACGAAGCGACTCCTGTGAAGCCCATCTCAAAACTAGCCCGCGTGCTGATCGCCGCGGCGGCACTCCTGGGACTTGCGAACTGCAGTTCCTATGAGCCGCCGTTGCGCATCGCGCTGATCCGCTGGCCGCCGTTCGAATTCCTGCACCTGGCGCAGGAAAAAGGCTTCTTTGCCGAGGAAGGCGTCGAAGTGCGCCTGATCGAATTCGTCGCCGTGAACGACACGCAGCGCGCCTTCGAGCACGACAAGATCGACGGCGGCACGTTCTCGCTGTTCCAGGTGCTGCAGAACCGCGAGCAGCTGAACCGCAAGATGCAGGTGCCGCTGGTGATCGATTTCTCCGACGGCGCCGACATGCTGCTGGCGCGGCCGGAGATCGCGGACGTGCGTAGCCTGCGCGGGCGCCGCATCGGCACGGACCTTTCGCCGCTCGATAGGTTCGTCCTCACGCGCGCCTTCGAATTGAATGGCATGACTCTGCAGGACGTGTCGCTCGTGTACGTCCGCACCTCGGACATGGCCGAAGCGCTGCGCTCCGGCAAGGTCGACGCGGTCACCTCCTATCCGCCGAACAGCACCGAGATCGAGAGCGCCGGCCTCGCACGCCCGATCTTTTCCAGCACTCGAATCCCTGGCGAGATCTGCGATGTGCTCGCCCTCGACGAGGAAGTCATCCGGGAACGTCCCGACGACGTCGCCGGTGTGATCCGCGCGTTCTACCGTGCCGTGCGTTACGCCCAAGAGCATCCCGAGGAAGCGTGGCGGATCATGGCGGAGCGCGAACGCGTGACCCCCGAAGAGTTTCGCAGTTCGCTGCAGTCGGGCATCACTCTGGTGCCGCTCGCCGATCAGCAGCGCTTCCTCGGCGAGAACTCGAGCCTGCCTGCCGTCGTCACGCGCGTCTCGCAGCTGCTGAAGGAGCAAGGGCTGCTCTCCAGCGTGCGCACCGAGCACGATCTTCTGAACGCGCATCCCGCTGCGCTGGCCGTGCAGCAATGAGCGAACGCACCTCTCGCCCGCTGCGTTACAAGGTGATGCTGCCGCTGCTCGCGCTCGGCATCCTTGCCGCGGCCGGGATCGGCGTCCTTTCGTATCTGAGCATCGAGGCCCAGCTCATGCGTCAGCTGCGCTATCGCGCGGTGCAGCTGATCGACACGGTCAGCGTCGGCAGTGAAAGCCTCGATGAGGTCAAGGAGCTGCAGCACGTCGTGCTCGCGGTGAGCGTGTCGCCCGATACCTCGCTGATCGTCGTCGCCGATGCGAATCAGCGCATCATCGCCGCCAGCAGCTCGAACCTGATCGACCGCCAGGCCGATCGCGATCCGCGCCTGCACACCGCAGTCGATCTGCAGCGAGTGATCGGTGGCCACGAGCGCTTCGTGTCGCACCTCGACGGCGCGGATTTCGATTTCATCGCGCCGATCAACATTAACGGCACGCTGGTCGGCTCCGAACGCGAGCAGCGCGGCGCCGTGCTGGTGCGCATGGACGTGCGCGCGATCCGTCGCGATCTCATCCACGACGCTCAGCAGGTCGCCGCTGGCCTGTTCGTCGTCGTCATCCTGCTGTCGCTCGCGGCGTGGCGTCAGCTGCGCCATCACGTGCTGCGACCGGTCGACCGCATCGCGGCTGCAGTCGAGAAGCGGCGCTCCGGCGATACGACCGCGCTGGAGCGTGTTGCGCCGAACGACGAGCTCGGCGATCTCGCGCACACGCTCGACGAAGCCTTCGTGCGCATCGATGCGCACGGCCAGCAGCTGACCGAAGCCCGCGACGAAGCCGAAGCGGCCAATCGCGCGAAGAGCGAGTTCCTCGCGGCGATGAGCCACGAGATCCGCACGCCGATGAACGGCGTCATCGGCTTCAGCAACCTCTTGCTCGACACGAAACTCGACGCGGAGCAGACCGATTTCGCGCGCACGATCCGCGGCTCCGCCGAGAGCCTGCTGGTCATCATCAACGACATCCTGGATTTCTCGAAGGTCGAAGCCGGCCGCATCGAGCTGGAAGACGTCGCGTACGACCTCGACCAGGCGGTCGAAGAAGTGCTCGACCTGCTCGCGGCGCGCGCCGAAGAGAAGAAGATCGAGCTCGCCTTGGAGATCGCCGACAACGTGCCGCGCGGCCTGATCGGCGACTGCGGCCGCGTGCGCCAGGTGCTGCTGAACCTCGTCGGCAACGGCCTGAAGTTCACCGAGCAAGGATACGTGCACGTCGCCGCGCGCCTCGACCAGCATCGCTCGCGCGACGGCACCGAGGGCGTGCAGCACCTGCTGTTCAGCGTCACCGACACGGGCATCGGCGTGCCGGCCGAGCGCCAGCATCTGCTGTTCAAGCGCTTCAGCCAGGCCGATTCGTCGACGACGCGCCGTTACGGCGGCACCGGCCTCGGTCTCGCGATCTGCAAGAGCCTGGTCGAGCTGATGGGCGGCGAGATCGGCATGCGCGGCCGCGAAGGCGGCGGCTCGACATTCTGGTTCCGCCTGCCGCTGCGCGTAGCGCCGTCTGCAACGCTGATGCTGCCGCCGACGTTCACGACGAACGGCCGCGTGCTGGTCGTCGACGATCTGGAAATCAACCGCCGTGTCTTGTCGCGGCAGCTCACGAGCTGGCGCGTCGAGCACGATTGCGTCAACGGCGCCGCCGACGCACTCGAGGCGCTGCGTGGCGCGGCGACATCGGGCAACCCGTACCGGCTCGCGCTGATCGATCACATGATGCCGGATATCGACGGCTTGATGCTCGGCCGGCAGATCGCCGCGGACCGCGAGCTGGAGCACACCGCGATGGTCATGCTCTCCTCCGCCGGCCAGACGAACTCGAAGCGCTTCCACGACGCAGGCTTCTTCGCGGTGATGGTGAAGCCCGTGGTGCGCGCGCGGCAGCTCCTGAATGTGCTGCAGTCCGCGATGAACGCGGCGCCGCGCACGATCGGCGAAGATGTGCCGCATGCGCCGAGCGCTGCGGCCGCTACAAGCTCGCCGGCGGAACAGTACTTGGAGACAACGAAGATCACGCCGCGCCGCGTGCTGCTCGCAGAAGACAACGTAGTCAACGCCAAGCTCGCTGTGCGCATGCTGGAGCGCCTCGGTTGCCGCGTGGACGTTGCGAGCAACGGTCACGAGGCGCTGAAGATGATCCAGAGCATCCCCTTCGACATCGTGTTCATGGATTGCCAGATGCCGGAGATGGACGGCTTCGAAGCAACGCGCGCGATCCGGCAGTGGGAAGGCGGATCGCGCATCGGTCAGTCGCCTATGACGCGTCTGCCGATCGTCGCGCTCACCGCGAACGCGATGCAGGGCGACCGCGAGCGCTGTCTCGCCGCCGGCATGGACGACTACATCACCAAGCCGCTGGCGCGCGCGGACCTCGCGCGCGTGCTGGAATCGACCAAGCCGCGCGCGGCGAACGTCGTGAGCGCGCTGACCAGCCCGTTCGCCAGCTCCTCGCTAAAATAGGCGGGAACCGCGGCTGTCTGCAGCCGTTACTGCCGCTCGTGGAAGCGACGAGGAATCTTGCGATGACACCTGGTAGATGTCGTAGGTCAGGCTTCAGCCTGACACTCCTGCTCACCTTCCTGCTCCTGCCCTTGACGACCCTCGCCGACGTCGTCCACCAACTCCGCATCTACGAAATCTTCGACAACAACAAGCAGGCATTCCACGACCGCTTCCGCGATCACGCGATGCGCATCATGGCGAAGTACGACTTCCACATCGTCGCGATGTGGGAGACGAAGAACGGCGCGCGCACCGAGTTCGTCTACCTGCTCGAGTGGCCGGACGAGGCGACGATGAAGGATCGCTGGGCGAAGTTCATGGCCGACCAGGAGTGGGCGGCGATCAAGAAGGAGACCGGCGCGAAGTACGGCAACCTCGTCGGCGAGATTCAGGACCGGACGCTGCAGCTGACTTCCTACTCACCGCGCAAACAGCTGATCAGCAACTCAGGGAGCTCAGCCGAGAAGTCAGCGCCTTGAGGGCTCGCTGCTCGCTCTGAGTCTCGATAGGAGTGGCGCGCGCACCGAATTGGCAAGCTCGCCGGCGAGATTCAGTTTCGCGCGGCTCCTGACCGTCGTCAGTTTGACTGCAGGAACTGCAGCCGCACGCGCGTATCCTGCATCCGCCGGAAGAGTTGCGAACGCCCGCCGGTGACTGGTCAACACGCCATCCAATGCAAACGCACGAAGACCAGCACGAAGACCAGGGAGAACGGTATGACACGTCGCAACTCGTTATCTTTGATCACGATGCTCGCCCTGTGCGCGATGAGCTTTGCCGCGCCCGCGCGCCAGCAGACCACCTATCGTCTGACGCATCTCGGGACGACGGTGTTCGAAAACGACACCACCGTAGTGTTTGGCGTCTTTGGGATCAATGAGAGCAATGAGCTCGTAGGCTCGCGACCGGTCCCGGGGGGCGTGATTGCATTCATCTGGCGCGACGGTGAATTTCAGGACCTGAATCCATTGCTGAATACGAACCTGGCGTTCGCGGAGGAGATCAATGAGCGCTCCGAGGTGATCGGTGATTACTGGGATGAGCAGCAGGATCGGTTCAGGGGCTTTCTGTTGCGCCGTGGGGAAATCACCCGGATCGAGGCTGTTCCCGGCGAGATCTCACTGCTCGCTCTCGACATCAACAACCGACCAGAGGTTCTCATACGCTCGCAAGACGCGCAGTTCGCATTGCGGGATTTCGTGTGGCGCGACGGTCACCTCACGCCGCTGGAGCCCCTGCCCGGATCCGGTACATTCGCGCGCAGGCTCAACGACCGCGGAGCAATCATCGGCACGGCATTCTTGCCCGCGACGTCCGTCCCGGTGCTTTGGCAGGACGCGACGGTCATGCAGATCGAGTTGCCGGAAGGCGCGGTGTCCGGCATCGGCATGGACATCAACAATCACGGCGCGGCCATCGGGAATGCTTCCTTTCCTGACATTCCCTTCGTTCAGTCCGGATACTCAGCTGGCTTCCTCTGGCGGGAAGGCCAGGCAACTGGGCTGCCCTCCCCGGACGGTCGAAACTCTAACTTTGCCTGGGACATCAACAATCGCGGCGTGATCGTCGGGTACAGCTTCCGCCCCTCCGAGGAGAGCGTGGCGGTCATCTGGCCGCGCAGAGGGGACCCGGTTGATCTGAATGAACTGATCGCCGAGGACGATCCGCTGAAGCCTTTCGTACACCTGAGGGAAGGCAGTTCGATCAACGATCGGGGCGTGATCGTGGCGAGCGGCTTCGACTCACGCAATGAGTACTCGACGAGCACCTATCTGCTGACGCCTCAACACTGAGCCGAGTGCGCCCGGGACTGCAAACCGGAAGTTGGTGGGCCGTATAGGACTCGAACCTATAACCAACTGATTAAGAGTCAGCTGCTCTACCAATTGAGCTAACAGCCCACTTCCATGAGATGGGGTGGACGATGGGACTCGAACCCACGACGGCCGGAATCACAATCCGGGGCTCTACCAACTGAGCTACGTCCACCATCGTCCAATCGTTCCCGCCGTCGCGCGACCTGGCGCGCCCGGCAGGACTCGAACCTGCGACCCCCGGCTTAGAAGGCCGGTGCTCTATCCAGCTGAGCTACGGGCGCACGATCCGTTGCCGAGTGGTCGGGGCAGAGGGATTCGAACCCCCGACCCTCTGCTCCCAAAGCAGATGCGCTACCAGACTGCGCCATGCCCCGTGCACCCGGGGGCGCGAATGATACGGAAAGACCGTAACGGTCGCCAGTGATTCCCGGCAACCCGCCGCCCCATCTCACGCCCGCCGCCAAGTCGTTGTGCCGTCGGGCTTATCTTCGAGGACTATTCCCGCCTGCGCCAGTTCGTCGCGGATCCGGTCGGACTCCTTGAAGTTCCGGGCCACGCGGGCCGCGCGACGCTCCGCGATCAGCCGGTCGACATCGCCATCGGCGAGACCCGACTGGCCCTTGCGTAGAAACTCCTCCGGCTGCAGACGGAGGACGCCGAGCACAGCCGCGAGCTTCTTGAGCTCCGCGGCCAGAGCGCTGGCCTTACCCCATTCATTCGCGCTCTTCGCGCGGTTGATCTCGCCCGCCAGGCCCTGCAGCGCGGCGATCGCCTCGGGCGTGTTGAAGTCGTCGTCCATCGCCGCTTCGAATTGCCGCGTCGCCGCGCCCGGCTCGTAACTCTCCGCTGGCTCGATGTCGCGCAGCGCCGTGTACAGCCGCGTCAGCGCCGCGTCCGCCTGCTCGATCTGCGCCATCGAATAGTTGACCGGCCCACGGTAGTGACTGGAGGCGAGAAAGAAGCGCACGACCTCCGGATCGCGCACGTGCGGCGAGTCGAGCACGTCGCGGATGCGGAAGAAGTTGTTCAGCGACTTCGACATCTTCTCGTCGTCGACGTTGAGGAAGCCGTTGTGCATCCACAGGTTCGCGAAGCCCTCGCCGGTCGCGGCGCAGGACTGCGCGATCTCGTTCTCGTGATGCGGGAACTTCAGGTCCATGCCGCCGGCGTGAATGTCGAAACGCGGGCCGAGCAGCTCGTACGTCATCGCCGAGCACTCGATATGCCAGCCGGGCCTGCCCTCGCCCCACGGCGATGACCAGTGCGGCTCGCCGGGCTTCGCGCTCTTCCACAGCACGAAGTCGAGCGGATCGCGCTTCGCTTCATCGACGGCGACGCGTGCGCCCGCGCGCAGATCGCTCAGGTGCCGGCCGGAGAGCTTGCCGTAGGGCCCAAACTTGGAGACCGAATACATCACGTCGCCGTTGGTCGCGACGTACGCGTAGTCTTTCGCGATCAGCTGCCCGATCATCGCGATGATGCCGGGCACGTGCTCGGTCGCCTTCGGCTCGAAGTCCGGCCGCAGCAGTCCGAGGCGGTCGTAGTCCTCGTGCATGTACTTCGTGAAGCGGCTCGTCAGCTCCTGCACGGTCTCGCCGTTCTCGTGCGCGCGAGCAATGATCTTGTCGTCGATGTCCGTGATGTTGCGCACGAACGTGACTTTGTAACCACGGTACATGAGATAGCGGCGCACGACGTCGAACGCCGTCTTCGACCGCGCGTGGCCCATGTGGCAATAGTCGTAGACGGTATCGCCGCACAGATACAGGCGAACGACGCCGGGCTGCAGCGGAGTGAATTCTTCCTTGCGACCCGTGTATGAGTTAAAGATCTGCATGACGAGCGTGATTCTAGCGGCGTTTGCTAAGATCGCGCGAACTTCGCCGTGGAACCACCGACTACCATGCACAGCGCACGTCTACTGATCTCTTCCCTGTTGCTGATTGCGGGCCTGGCCGCGCACGCCCAAGGCAATCCGCGCGTGCAGGTCGAGACCAGCATGGGCAAGTTCGTAGTCGAGCTGGACCCCGAGCGCGCGCCGCTCACGGTCGCGAACTTCCTGCAGTACGTGCACGAGGACTTCTACTCGGGCGTCATCTTCCACCGCGTGATCTCCAACTTCATCGCGCAGGCCGGCCAGTACGACGAGAAGTACGGCGAGAAGAAGCCGCGCGCCACCATTCACAACGAGTCGGGCAACGGGCTGTCGAACCGGCGCGGCACTGTCGGCCTGGCGCGGACGGCGGACCCGCACAGCGGCGACGCGCAGTTCTACATCAACCTGGCGGACAATGGCCTTCTCGATCCACAGCCCAGCCGCTGGGGGTACACGGTGTTCGGCAAAGTGGTCGACGGCATGAACGTCGTCGACGCAATCGGCCAGGTCGCCACGGGCCAGGCCGGGCCGATCGAGAAGGACGCGCCGCTGAAGCCGATCATCATCATCCGCATCGAGGAACTCAAGAGCGCTCCGTGACGACGCTCTTCATCTCCGACCTGCATCTCGACGGCACGCGCCCCGACATCAGCGCGCAGTTTCTCGAGTTCCTCGAGCGCGAGGCGCAGCGCGCGCAGGCGCTGTACATCCTCGGCGACCTGTTCGAAGCGTGGATCGGCGACGACGACCCCGATCCGGACAAGCGTCGCGTCATCGCCGGACTGCGCGCCGTGACAGATGCCGGCGTGAAGACCTTCCTGATTCACGGCAACCGCGATTTCCTGATCGGCAGGCGCTTCTGCCGCGAGACCGGGATCGAGCTGCTCGCCGACGGCACCGTGATCGACCTGTACGGCCGGCGTGTGCTGCTGATGCACGGCGATCTGCTGTGTATCGACGATCACGCGTATCAGCGCCTGCGGCGCATCGTGCGCAATCCGCTCGTGCAGTTCGTGATGCGCCGGCTCACGTTGCGGCAGCGGCAGCGGCTCGCTGAACGCATGCGCGAGGGCAGCAAGGAACACATCGCCTCGATGGACGTCGCGGCGCCGCAGATCATGGACGTCAACCAGGATGAGGTGCGCCGGACATTCGCTCGTTACGGCGTCGACTGCATCATTCACGGTCACACGCATCGACCCGCGGTGCACGAACTGCAGATCGACGGGCACAAAGCGGTGCGCATCGTGCTCGGCGATTGGTATGAGCAAGGCAGCGTGCTGAGGTGGAACGAGCGGGGGTTCGAGCTGGCGACGTTGTCCTCGGGCTGAAGCCCGACAGCATCAGGCAGGAAGCCCGGAGTGGAAGCGCAGCTGCTTGTCCGGCGAGGTCGCGAGGTCCGCTTCGATTTCCGCGAAATGCGCGAGACGGGCGCGCCAATCGCTCGTACCGGCGCGCTGCTCCGCGAGCCGCAAATACACCGATTGATGGCGCGCTTCGGACGCCGCCAGGCCCCCATAGAACTCACCTAGCGGCTTGCGCAGCCGCGGCGCAAGCCCGACGAACCGCTCGCACGAGCGCGCTTCGATCAGCGCACCGCACAGAAGCAGATCCATCAGGCGACCCGGGTCGGAACGGCGCGTCGCGGCGCGCAGGCCGTCGGCGTAGCGAGCGGGCTGCAGTCGGACGAACGGTACTTCGAGCTGCTGCATCATCTTCTGTACTTGCTCGAAGTGACGCAGCTCCTCGCGCGCGAGACGCGACAGGCGATCGGTGAGCTGCAGATCATGGGCGTACGTGAAGATCAGGCTGAGCGCAGTCGACGCTGCCTTTTTCTCGCAGTTCGCATGATCGACCAACAGCTCGCGCCAGCGCTCGCAGGCCACGTCGAACCAGCGCTGCGGAGTCGGCGCCAGCAGGATGTCGCTCAACTCAGCTCCTCGAGCATCGCCAGCAGCGCGCTCGCCGAGCTGAAGCGATGCACCGGATCCTTCGCCAGCAGCTTGTTCAGCAACGGCTGATATCTGCGCAGCTCCTCGGGCAGCAGCGGGATCGGCGCGTTGGCGTGCATGTAGATGACGGCCATCGGCGTCTGGGCGATGTACGGCTTCTGGCGCATCAGCATCTCGTAGAAGATCACGCCGAGGCCGTACAGGTCGCTGCGCTCGTCGAGCGACGAGCCGTGCCCCTGCTCCGGGCTCATGTAGTACGGCGTGCCGAAGATCTCGCCGGTCGCGGTGATCTCCCGCGCGTCCATGCGCACGTGCTTCGCCAGGCCGAAATCGATCAGCGCGACCGTGCCGTCAGCGCGCAGCATGATGTTTCCCGGCTTCAGGTCCCGATGCAGCACGCCGACTGCGTGCACGACTTGCAGCGCCGCCGCCATCTGCGCGAGGTAGGTAAGCGCCTCACTGCCGTCGAGACCGCTGGCAATGCGCGAGCGCAGGTCGCCGCATGCGAAATATTCCATCGCGAGGTAAGCGTGATCGTCGGCGATGCCGAGATCGAAGATGCGCACCACGTTCGGGTGGCGCACTTTCGAGATCAGCTCGTACTCCTGCAGGAAGCGCGTGAACTGCGTGTGCTCGTCGCCCGCCGTCGGCGAGTCGCGCAGCACTTTGAGCACGACCATTTCGCCGGCGCGCTCGCTCTCCGCGAGATACACGCTCGAGGTGCCGCCGATCGCGAGCTCGCGCACGAAGCGGTGGCCGCGAATGGTCACCGGTCCGAACTGCGACAGGCGCTCCGCTTCCGGCCCGGTGCGCAAGAGTGCGAGCTCCTGGCGACGCTGCGCAACGGCCTTGCGCAGCACGTCGGCCATGCGGCGATGATCGATACGTTCGCGCGTGAGACAGTCGACGGCGCCGCGCTTCACGGCACGCTGCGCCAATGCCGGGTCGTCGCCGCGCGCGAGATACAGGATCGGCGGGAAACCATTGCGATGGAGCAGGTTCTCGAGCCACTTCTCGCCCTGCCCGCGCTCGATACGGTCGTCGAGCACGACGGCGTCGTAGCCGACGGCAGTGAACCCGGAATGCAGCCGGCCCGATTGCAGGGGTGCGTGGATGCGGCATTCCGCCGCGGGCCAGATGATGGAGACGTGTTGCTCGACCGCGCGACCGAGCTCCGTGTGATCGGTGACGATCAGCAGGCGCGGCGCGATCGAGCTGTTGGTGACTTCGGTCACACGGCGCGGATCGCCTTCAATGAGCCGTGATGCAGCTGCTTGCGCCGGGTCTTCGCTTCGTCCGAGCGCTCTTCCTGCAGCCGCGCGAGGTACGCCGGCGTGACGTCGCCGGTGACGTAGCGGCCGGAGAAGCAGGAATCGTCGAACTCCTGGATGTGCGAATCGTGGTGCAGGCACGCACGCACCAGATCGTCGAGATCCTGGTAGATCAGGCGGTCGGCGCCGATCAGCTTCGCAACTTCTTCGTCGCTGCGGTCGGCGGCAACCAGCTCCGAGGTCGCGGGCATGTCGATGCCGTAAACGTTCGGGTAACGCACCGGCGGCGCGGCCGAAGCGAAGTAGACGCGGTTCGCGCCCGCTTCGCGCGCCAGATCGATGATCTGCGCAGAGGTCGTGCCGCGCACGATCGAGTCGTCGATCAGGAGTACGTTCTTGCCGCGGAACTCCAGGTCGATGACGTTCAGCTTCGAGCGCACCGACTTCGCGCGCTGCTCCTGGCCCGGCATGATGAAGGTGCGGCCGATGTAGCGGTTCTTGACGAAACCCTCGCGGTACTTGACGTTGAGCAGCTGCGCCACCTGCACGGCCGCCGTACGGCTCGTATCCGGAATCGGGATCACGACATCGATGTCGTGATCGGGCCAGATGCGACGGATCTTCTCCGCCAGCAGATCGCCCATGCGCAGCCGCGCCTTGTGCACCGAGATGTTGTCGATGATCGAGTCAGGGCGCGCGAAATAGACGTACTCGAAGATGCACGGCGTGTGGCGCGCCACCGGCACGCACTGCTGCGAATAGAAGCGGCCGTGCTCATCGATGAACACCGCCTCGCCCGGGGCGACGTCGCGCACCAGCTCGAAGCCGATCTGGTCGAGCGCGACGCTCTCCGAAGCCAGCATGTACTCGTTGCCTAGCGGCGTCTCGCGGCGGCCGATCACCAGCGGCCGGATGCCGTGCGGATCGCGGAAGCCGAGCAGTCCGTGACCGACGATCATCGACACCACGGCGAAACCGCCGCGCGAGCGACGATAGACCGCCGACACCGCCGAGAAAATGTCCAGGGCCGAAGCGCGCGGCGTACCGGCGCGCGACAGCTCGCTCGCGAGTACGTTGAGCAGCACTTCCGAATCGGAGCTGGTGTTGAGATGACGCAGGTCTTCGCGGATCAGCACTTCCGCGAGCTCGGCGGCGTTCGTCAGATTGCCGTTGTGCCCGAGGCAGATGCCGTACGGCGAGTTGACGAAGAACGGCTGCGCTTCGGAGGCGGCGTCGCAGCCCGCGGTCGGATAACGGCAGTGGCCGATGCCGATGTTGCCCTTCAGCCGCAGCATGTGGCGCTGCTGGAAGACGTCGCGCACCAGGCCGTTCTGCTTGCGCATGAACAGCTCGCCGTCGTCGCAGGTCATGATGCCTGCGGCGTCCTGGCCGCGGTGCTGCAGCACCGTCAGCGCGTCATAGATCTGCTGATTGACCGGCGAGTGCCCGACGATGCCGACGATTCCGCACATAGTCTCAAGCTCCCGTCTGCGTCGATTTGACAGCCTTCATGCCCGTTTCCGCGAAGTTCTGGATCCAGCCGGCCAGCTCGCTCGCGTACGGCAGCAGCTGCGACCGCTTCCACCAATCCACCCGGTTGAGCTCGACGAACTCGCCGAGCATCACGAACACCGCAATGACGACCGCGCCGCGCACCGTCCCGAACACGAGCCCGAGCACGCGGTCGACCAGCACGCTCAGCGCCGAATGACGCAAGAAATAACCGAGAACCGCCGCGATGAGCCAACCGATCACCAGCACGCCCAGCAGGATCAGCGCGCGTGCGGTCCACAGGCTCACCGGCGGCTTGCCGACCATGCCGCCGAGGAGCGGCTCGAACTGCGGCGCGTAGCGCCACGCGAACCACAGACCGCCCAGCCAGGCGAGCAACCCAACCGCTTCGCGCACGAAGCCGCGGAGCGTGCCGAGCAGCATCGACGCGAGCAGCACGCCGACGATCAGATAGTCAGCTGCATTCATAGACCGGGCGACACCACCGTGACGTTGCGGGCGGCAACTTTGGGCGCGCGGATTCTAACAGCGCGCCTCAATGGCTGACCAATTCGGCCATCACGGATGCGACACGACCTTCGCGCCGGTCGACTTCAGCTCCCGCAGCGCCGCTTCAGCGCTCGCGCGATCGTTCATCGGCCCGACCCGGACGCGGTACAGCGTCGCGCCGCCCGATTTGAGCGGCATCACGAAAGCGCTCTGCCCCTGGCCGCGAAGCTCCTTGACCAGGCGCTGCGCATTCGCTTCCTTCGAGAAAGTCCCGACCTGCACCGCCCACCGCCCCGATGTGGGGGCGTCATCGCCGGAAGCAAGCGGATGCAGGGGCGCGCGCGCCGATGAAGCGGCGGCAGTCGGCTGTCCGACGACGGCCGGTTTCGGGGCCTGCGTTGCCGGCTGCGACTGCGGCTCCGGCTGCACGGCGGTGGTCTGTTGCGGGACTTCAGGCTTTGCCTGATCGCCCGCAGCGGGTTGTGCTGCAGCCGGTTCCTCCGGCGGCGGCGCACGATTCTCGACGACCGCTGACGGCGGCTGCTCACTCGTCGAGTGGCTCAGATCGATCGTGTAGGTCTTGATCGGCGCGTCGTTGCGAGACTGCGCGGCGGCCGGCTCCGCGGACGACTCGCGGTGCCCGGACAGCATCTCCGGAATCAGAATGACCGCAGCCGCCATCAGCACAGCCGCACCGACCAGACGCTCTTTGACTTTGCGCTCCACGGCGGCGAAGTATAAGGCCGCAGGTCGGGCTTAGCCCGACTGCTCCGCCCGACCCGCGAGCACGGCGAGCGCCGGACCGACTGTCAGGAACGAGCCGAATACGACCACGCGATCGCCCGGCTGAGCCAGCGCCTCGGCCGTCCGGCATCCCGCGACGACGTCAGCCGCGACCGCCTCCACATTGACGCCCAGCGCTGCCACACGCGCGGCAAGTGCTTCCGGCGCGAGCGCACGACCGCCCTGCAATCCGACGATCACCCATCCATCGAAAGATCCCTGCAGCTCCTTGACGATGCCCTCGACATCCTTGTCGGCCAGAACGCCGCATACGGCGAGCGTGCGACCGGTGTGGTCGCGTGCCTCGAGCTGCGAGGCCAGCGCGCGCGCTGCCGCGGGGTTATGGGCGACATCGAGAATCCACTCGATGGCCTGCGGACTGCTCTGGCGAATGACCTGGAAGCGTCCGGGCAGCGTCACCGTCTGCAAGCCGCGCTCGATTGCCGATCGAGGCACGCGCAGCCGCGACTCCAGCGCTTCCAGCGCGGTGAGCACCGCGGACGCGTTGTCGTACTGGATCGCGCCGTGCAGCGCCGGCGCGAGCAGATCACGCTGCTCACTGGCGCGCCCGCGCCAGCTCCAGCGCTCCCCGGCCCTGACCCAGTCGAAGTCGCGACCGAGTTGCAGCAGATCGGCGCCGATCTGCCGGGCGTACTCGCCGATCGAGGCCGGTATCTCGCGCCCGCCGAAGATGGCCGGGCGGCCGGCGCGAAAAATCCCTGCCTTCTCGCGCCCGATGGTTTCACGGTCGCGGCCGAGCCAGTCGCAATGATCGAGATCGATCGACGTGACCACTGCGACGTCGGCGTCGACGACGTTGACTGCATCCAGCCTTCCGCCCATCCCGACTTCGAGCACGACGGCATCGAGCTGCTCGTCGGCGAACACGAGCAAAGCTGCCGCGGCGTTGAACTCGAAGAACGTCAGCGTGTCGTCGCCGCGAGCCGCGTCGATGCGCTCGAACGCCGCCATCAGCGCGGCATCGGAAACTTCGACGCCGCCGATGTCGATCCGCTCGTTGTAGCGAAGCAGATGCGGCGAAGTGAACGTGCCGACGCGGTAGCCGGCCTGCGCGAGGATGCGCGCCGTCAGAGCGACACAGGAGCCTTTGCCGTTAGTGCCGGCGAAAGTGATGACCGGGCACGCGGGACGCCGCCAGCAGAGCCGATCGAGCGTGTGCTGCAGGCGTTCCAGCCCGAGATCGATCGCGTTGGGATGCAGCGTCTCCTGCCACGCGAGCCAATCGGCGAGACGGCGGAACCGGGGGCTCCGCTCGCGGGGCCCGGCCATGGATCAGCCCGCGGGGACGGCGGGCTTGTGCATGAACATCGTCAGGAGCCCGGCGATGCGGTCGCGCATGTCGCGGCGGTCGACGATCATGTCGAGCGCGCCGTGATCGAGCAGGAACTCGGCGCGCTGGAAACCTTCCGGCAGCGTCTCGCGCACCGTCTGCTGGATGATGCGGGCGCCGGTGAAGCCGATCAGCGCCTTCGGCTCGCCGATGTTGACGTCGCCGAGCATCGCGAGGCTCGCGGACACGCCGCCCGTCGTCGGATCGGTGAGAACGGAAATGTATGGCAGGCGCGCCGCAGCCATGCGCGCGAGCGCGGAGCTGGTCTTCGCCATCTGCATCAGCGACAGCAGCGCTTCCTGCATGCGCGCGCCGCCGCTCGCCGAGAAACAGACGAGCGGTGTGCGATTCTCCAGGCAATGCTCGACGCCGCGCACGAAGCGCTCGCCGACCACCGACCCCATCGAACCGCCGAGGAACGCGAACTCGAACGCGGCGGCGACGATCGGCAGGCCGTGCAGCGTGCCGCTCATCACGACCATTGCATCCTTCTCCTGCGTGCTCTTCTGCGCCTGCAGCACGCGGTCGCGATACTTCTTGGTGTCGCGGAACTTGAGCGGATCCTCGGGCTCGATCGACTCCGCCAGCTCCACCGTGCTGTCCGGATCGAAGAAGTATTCGAGCCGCTCGCGCGCGCCGATGCGCATGTGGTTGCCGCACTTCGGGCACACGTGCAGGTTGCGCTCCAGCTCGGCGCGATACAGCACCGCGTCGCAAGCCGCGCACTTCATCCACAGGCCTTCCGGCACCGAACGCGTCCGGCGCTCGGTCTTGATCCGCGAAGGCATGATTTTTTCGAACCAGGTCATCGGTGCTAGCTAAGTCCTTGGCTACTGGGAAAGGCATCATGCGGTCAGCCGGGGCCGAAGCCAAGGGGCGGCCCGGTCTCCCAGGCCGGCTCCCTGATCGACTCACTGGGCAGCCCCAGGCTCGGCGCGTAACGGATGCCCGCCAGGTACAGGCCACCGGGCGCCGCAGTCACGCCGCCCTTGGTGCGATCCCGCGCTTCGAGCACGGTGGCTGCCCAGTCGGTCGGCCGCTCGCCGGAGCCGATGGCGATGAGCACGCCGGCGATGTTCCGCACCATGTGATGCAGAAAGGCGTTCGCGCACACGGTCAGCACGACGCGCTCGCCCGTGCGCTCGACGGTGATCTCGTGCACGTTGCGCATCGGCGTGCGTGCCTGGCACTCCGCTGCCCTGAACGACGTGAAGTCGTGCTCGCCGAGCAAGTGCGCAGCGGCCGTGCGCATGCGGTTTTCGTCGAGCGGATCGCGAACCCAGCAGACGCGGCCCGCCGCGAGCGCCGGGCGCGGCGTGCGATTCAGAATCACGTAACGGTAGGTGCGGGCGAGCGCGCTGTAGCGTGCGTGGAAAGCGTCGGAGACTTCGCGCGCCCAGAGCGCGCTGACTTGCGCCGGCAGGTTGGTCGTTGCACCGAGCACCCAGCTGCGCTCGGAGCGCACCGCCGGCGTGTCGAAGTGAACGACCTGCATCGCGGCGTGCACGCCGGCGTCCGTCCGGCCGGCGGCAGTCACTGCAACGGGATGATCGGCGACAGTGGACAGCGCAGCTTCGACGACCGACTGGATCCCCAGTGCGTGCGTCTGCGACTGCCAGCCGCAGAACGCACTGCCGTCGTACTCCAGGCCGAGCGCGATTCGGGTTATCTGATCGACTCCATCAGGCGCTGCGCTTCCTGCTTCTGGCTGGCGTTGCCCTCGGACAGCACCTCTTCGAGGATGCTGCGGGCGCCGTCCGGATCGCCCATGTCCATGTAGGCGCGGGCCAGGTCGAGCTTCGTGCCGACTTCACTCATCGTCACCGGCTCGAGCTCCGACAGACCGACGTCGCCACCCGCGATCGTGCGGCGATGGGTCGCATCGCTATCGTCGCCCGACAGCGGGTCGCCCACGTCGAGGTCGACGCGCGGCACTTCGCTGGTGCGATCGGCGAACACGTCGCTCGAGAAGTTGTCAGCCTCGCCATCGCCGCCGCGCACCTGTTTGACCGTCTCCGGTCCGCTGCCCGAGCCGGACAGCTGATCCAGGTCGAGGTCCAGGTGCTTCGGCATCGACGGACGCTTCATCTCCGCGGTCGAATCGTTTTCCGGACGCGGCTGCTCGACCGTGTCGCCGCCGGCGAGGTCGACCTGATCGATGTAGATCGTGCCGGTGGTCTCGATGTCGAACTTGTCCCGCGGCGCCTTCATCGTGCGATCGAAATTGCCGAGGCTCGGCGCGAGCTGCGTCATCTCGTCGTCGCGCAGCGGCGCGACGTTTTCCGCCGTCGCATCCTTCTCCAGCGACGTGGTGTCTTCCAGCGAGCCGGAAGCCTCCAGCGAATCGACGTCGAGGCCGAGATCGTCCAGCGACAGCTCGGCGGTCTGCTCCGCCTTCGAGGCGGCAACCTTTTCGCGGATCGCGCGCTCGCGCATGGTCTGCGCGGAGCGATCGATCGCCGGCGTCTCGATGGTCGGCGTTTCCTGCGTGCGCGACAGCGGATCCATCTCGCGCGTGGGCTCTTCGTCCGAGCCGCGCTTCGGCTCGTCGAGCAGGAAGTCGAGGTCCGAGGCCGAGCCGCCCTGCGCCGGCGCCGAGCGCTCGCCGCTGGTGAATTCGAGGTCGAGACCCGCGGGCTTGTCGGCGTCGGGCTCGGCGAACAGATCGACGTCGACGCGGTTCTCGCCGCCTTCCAGGTTCACGTCGACGAGGTCGACGTGCGCGGCGGCCGCTTCGCCCTTGAACATCGAGTCCTCGGGCGCGATCTGCTTGCCCATGATGAGGACTTTGTCCCACTCGCCCGGCGCGGCCTGGGCGCGGCTGCCGTGCAGCTCACGGGCCGTGTCGAGGAACAGGTCCTTGTTGCCCCACACGAAGTAGATTTCGAGGAGCTTCAGCTTCAGGTCGCGGCGGCCCGGCTCGCGGTCGATCGCGATCTTCACCAGGTCGGCGGCCTGATCATACAGGCCGTAAGCCATGTGGAAGTCGGCCTCGGCGAGCGCGTCCTGCTGATCGAAACGCACCTGCGTTTCGCTGCTCATCGTCTCGTCGGCTCGCGACGTTGCGGCAGCTGCCGGCGCGGCCGCAGCGGCTACCGGCTCGAGGCGCGGCTTCGGCGGCTCGGCGCGACGCGCCGTCGGTGCCGGAGCCGGCTCTTCCATCTCGCCGAGCGTGTCCTCTTCCGAGTCTTCGACCAGGAACGAATCGCGGTCGCGCGCCCTGGTGACCGGCGACATCGCCGGCGCGGCGCGCGTGGCGCGCGGCTCGAAGTCGAGCCCGGCCATCGCATCGGAGGCAACCGAAGATTCCTCGCGACGGCGGCGGATGAAGACGAACAGGAACGCGACGATGACCAGTGCGCCCGCTGCAATGAACGCCCACCAGTACTCGCCGATGCGATCGAACAGCGACGGCGTCGGCTCCTGCGGCGCTGTCTTCACCGGCGGCCGCGAAACCGGCTTCGTCGGGGCAGCCTGTTCGGCGGGCGGCGTCTGCTCGGCCGACGTTTCGGCTGCCTGCTGTTCCGGAGTCGCTTCGGGCTGCTGCGTCGGCTCGACCGGTGCTTCGGTCGCGCTCTGCTGAGTCTCGGCGAGGCCCTGGCTCGGCAGCGCTACGCGGTTATCGCCCGGCGTCGCGCCAGCAGTTGTCGGCGGAGTCGTCGGCGCTTTGGCAACTTGCTCCTGCGGCGCCGGCGTAGCAGGCGTCGGCTCAGCCGGCGTCTCGGCAGGCGTGACCAGGCGCAGGCGATTCGCTTCTTCCTGTGCGGTCTGCGACGGCTGCGCTCCGCTCCACTCGGCGGTCTGACGGCGGACTTCTGCGGTCGCATCCGACGTCGAAATCGCTTCGATGTCCGACAGCTCCGGAATGCGCAGCACGCTGCCGGAACGCAGACGATTGATGTTGCCCTGGAACGCCGCCGGATTCGCGCGGAACAGCGCGATCATCGTGCGGTTGACTTCGCGACGCGAGCCGTCCGGCGTGACGCGGCTGGCGATGCGCCAGAGCGTGTCGTTGCGCTCGACCGTGTAGTCACCGGAGAGGGACGTGCCTGCGGCGCTGGCAACCGGCTCCTGCGTCGGCTCAGGAGAAGGTGTGGGAAGCGGGGTCGCCTGGGCCGGCGGCTCCGCCGGCTGCGGCTGCTGGGCAACCGGCCGCTCGATGCGGCCGCCGCTCGGCGCGCCCGCCTGCGGCGTCGTGACCGGCGCCTGGGCTTCGGGCTGCGACGGCATGAACACCGGCGGGTCGAGCAATACGGTGTACTCGCGCAGCAGACGGCCACGCGCCCAGCTCGCCTCGACGAGCAGCGTGACGAACGGCTCGGTGACCGAGCGGTTGGAAGTGATCTTGATGGTGGCGCGGCCGTCGCGGCTGCGCTGGATCGAGAACTCGAACGCCGACAGGAACATCGGGCGGTCGACGCCGTAACGCTGGTACATGTCGGGGCCGGCCAGGCCGACCTTCAGGCCCGCCAGCTCGTCGGTAGTCGGTGAAATCAGCTCGATCTCGGCGTCGAACGGCTGGTTCAAGGCGGAGTGCGGACGGATTTCACCCAGACCCAGCGCGTACAGCGTCGTGGGGGACAGCAGTGCGCCCAACAGCAGCAGGCGCGGCAAGTGTCTTCTCATCAGCTCTCCCGGGTCTCGTCCCGATCGGGTCCCAAGCCCTTGGCCCCTGTGGCCATCGGGGGCCTTTGATTAATCAGTGCTTTTGGGCAGGCGCGAGCGGTCAAAAGCTCATGTGCTTCTTGACTTTGCGCGCGCAAATATAGCTTACAAGTAATCTTTCACCAAAATTTCGGCGATTTGGATGCTATTTAAAGCAGCTCCCTTGCGAACGTTATCGGACACAATCCACAGATTCAGACCTCGCTCGTGCGAGATGTCCTCGCGGATGCGACCCACGTACACAGGGTCGGTGCCCGCCCCCTCGGTCACGGCCGTCGGATAACCCCCAGGCTTGCGTTCGTCGATCACCACCACCCCCGGCGCCCGGCCGAGGATTTCCCGGGCCTGCGCCTCGGTCAGCTTGCGGCGCGTCTCGATGTGCACGGCTTCCGAGTGCCCGACGTAGACGCCGACGCGCACCGCGGTCGCATTCACGCGGATCGACGGGTCTTCCATGATCTTCTGGGTCTCCCAGAACATCTTCATCTCTTCCTTGGTGTAGCCGTTGTCGAGAAACACGTCGATTTGCGGCACACAATTGAATGCAATCTGTTTGGCGATGACCTTCGGCGTGACGCTGCCGCCCTGCGCGAGCGTCTGCGTCTGCTGCTGCAGCTCGTCGATCGCCTTCTGGCCGCCTCCCGAGACCGACTGGTAGGTCGCGACGTTGATGCGCTCGATCTGCGCGACGTCGTGCAGCGGCTTCAACGCCACCAGCATCTGCATGGTCGAGCAGTTCGGGTTCGCGATGATGTTGTGCTTGCGGTAACCGGCGATCGCGTGCGGATTCACCTCGGTCACCACCAGCGGGATGTCGTCCTGGTAGCGGAACTGCGAGGTGTTGTCGACCACGATGCAGCCGGCTTTAGCGGCTCGCACGGCGTGCACCTTGGACACGCTGGCGCCGGCCGAGAACAGCCCGATGTGCGCCTTCGAGAAATCGAACGTCTCCAGGTCCTGCACCGGCAGCTCGCGGCCCCGAAACCGCACCGTGCGCCCGACCGAGCGCGCGCTCGCGAGCGCATGCACCTCGCCGACGGGGAACTCCCGTTGCGCGAGGATCGCCAGCATGTTGCCGCCCACGAGGCCGGTCGCACCGACCACCGCTACATTCCAACGTTTGCTCATATTCCCAAGGAGCGGCACCCGTTTTCCGCTGGGCGAACACTACATGAAACCCCGCGCGCCGATAAGGTGCGCGGCTCGCAAAACGCCCGTGAGATGGGCCCCTACGAGTCAGCTGAAAGCCCGACCGGGAGTGCTACGCGCGCGGAGGAATCCTAGGAGTTTTTGCCACAACGTCGGCGTTCTGCGCGCGGTGGCGCAGGTAGTGATCCATCAACACGAGCGCGAGCATCGCCTCCGCGATCGGCGTCGCGCGCAGGCCGACGCAGGGATCGTGACGACCGGTCGTGACGATCTCGACGCTCGCGCCGTGCTCGTCGATCGTCCGGCCCGGGATGATGATGCTGGAGGTCGGCTTGAGCGCGATGCTCACCACGATGTCCTGCCCGGAGGAAATGCCGCCGAGCACGCCGCCGGAGTTGTTCGACAGGAACCCTTGCGGCGACATCTCGTCGCGGTGCTGGCTGCCCTTCTGCTCGACCGCGGCGAAGCCCGCGCCGATCTCGACGCCCTTGACGGCGTTGATGCCCATCATGGCGTGCGCGATGTCCGCATCGAGCTTGTCGAACACCGGCTCGCCGAGCCCGGGCGGCACGCCGGTCGCAATGACGTTGACGCGCGCGCCGACCGAGTCGCCCGAGCGGCGCAGCTCCGTCATGTACGCATCGAGCTCGTCGACTCGCGCGGGGTCCGGGCAGAAGAACGGATTGTCGTACACCGTCGCGAGCGACTTCGGTTCCAGTTGCAGCGGCCCGATCTGCGCGAGCCAACCCTGGATCTCGACGCCGACGCGCCCTCGCAGGTACTTGCGGGCGATCGCACCGGCGGCCACCCGCATCACCGTCTCGCGCGCCGAGGCGCGGCCGCCGCCGCGGTAATCGCGAAAGCCGTACTTCTGTTGATACGTGTAGTCGGCGTGCCCCGGCCGGAAGCGGTCCTTGATCTTCTCGTAGTCGCGCGAGCGCTGATCTTCGTTGTCGATGACGAGGCCGATCGGCGTGCCGGTCGTGCGTCCTTCAAACACGCCCGACAGGATGCGCACCTGGTCGGGCTCCTTGCGCTGGCTGGTGTGGCGCGAGGTGCCGGTGCGCCGCCGCTCCAGCTCCGGCTGGATGTCCTGTTCCGCGAGCTCCAGTCCGGGCGGGCAGCCGTCGACGATGCAGCCGAGCGCCGGCCCGTGGCTTTCGCCGAAGGTCGTGACGGTGAACAGTCGGCCGAAGGTGTTACCGGACATGCAGCGATTCTAGTTGTTCCGCGCTCAGCAGGAACACCCCGCCGCCGCCGCGCTCGAACTCCAGCCACGTGAACGGCACTTGCGGGAACGCCTCGGTCAGCGCCGTCTCGGAGTTGCCGACCTCCGCGATCAGGATGCCATGCGGCTCGAGGTGCGCGGCCGCTCCGCTCAGGATCCGGCGCACCACGTCCAGGCCGTCGGCGCCTGAATGCAAGCCGGTCGCCGGCTCGTGCCGGTACTCCGTGGGCAGATCGGCCATCTCGGCGTCCCCGACGTAGGGCGGATTCGAGACGATCAGATCGTAGCGCTCGCCGCGCAGAGCATCGAACACATCAGAGCGCATGGCGCGCACGCGCCCTTGCACGTCGTGCGCGGCGACATTGATTGCAGTGACCGCGAGCGCGTCGTCGGAGATGTCAGTCGCATCGACCCGCACGTGCGGCAAGGCCAGCGCGCTCGCGATGGCGATGCAGCCCGAGCCCGTCCCGATATCGAGCATGCGGCGGATTTTCTCCGGCGCGATCCACGGCTGGAACTGCGCTTCGATCAGCTCGGCGATCGGCGAACGCGGCACGAGCACGCGCTCGTCCACGTAGAACTCGTGACCGGCGAACCACATGCGATGCGTCAGATATGCGGCGGGAATGCGTTCGTGAATGCGACGCTCGAACAACTCGAGCACCGCGGCGCGCGCAGCATCGCCGACTTGCTTGCTGTAGACGTCGGTTGCGTCCTCGTGCCGCAGGCCCGCGCCGAAGAACACGAGCTCGGCCGCTTCGTCGAACGCGTTGTCGGTGCCGTGCCCGAACCACAGCTGCGACTGCTCGAACAGCAGCGTGCCGTAGTGAATCAACTGCTCGACCGTCGCCGGATCCGGCGCGGGGAGCGTGACGGGCGGCGGACCGGGCGGATGGGGAGTCGGGTTCATGATCGCCGTGCGATAATTCGCGCCACGAGGAACCGATGTCACGAACTCAGTCGATCGCGCTCGCGGCTATTGTCGCCATTGTAGCCGTCACCGCCGGCATTGCGTCGGCGCGCTGGCTGCTCGAGCACCAGGCCGGAGCGCCACCCATAACCGCCACGGCGACGCTGCTCCTGCCGCCACGACCCGTACCGCCGCTCGCTCTGGTGGACCAGGCGAATCGCCCGTTCGACACGCAACGGCTGCGCGGCAGCTGGACCTTCGTGTTCTTCGGCTTCACCAGCTGCCCCGACGTGTGTCCGGTGACGATGGCCGCGCTGGCGCAGACGCGCAAGCTCCTGGCCGATCTGCCCGAGCAGACGCGCCCGCAGGTCGTCATGATCTCGGTCGATCCGCAGCGCGACACGCCGGAGCGTCTCGCGACGTACCTCAAAGTTTTCGATCCGGCGTTCGTCGGCGCCACCGGCACGAAGCCCGCCATCGACGAGCTCGCGCAACGCATGGGCGTGCTGGCCGCTGTCCGCCCGCTCGACGGCGGCGAGAGCTACACCGTCGATCACACGACCTCGCTGTTCCTCGTCGGTCCGGACGCCACGGTGCGTGCGCTGTTCTCAGCGCCGCACGAGCCGGAAAAGATCGCGGCCGACTACCGGCGCATCGCCGCCGCGGGCACATGAGCTGGTTCGCCGGGCTTCAGTACGTGCTGCCGAAGCACGCGTTGTCCCGCGTGATTTACGCTGTCGCGCGCAGCGAGTCGCCCTGGGTGAAGAATACGTTCCTGCGAATCTTCCTGCGCGGCTACCCGCTGAACCTGGCGGAGGCCGTGCAGCCGGATCCGTTCGCGTATCGCAGCTTCAACGATTTCTTCACGCGTGCGCTGCGCGCGGATGCGCGGCCGATCGATACCGACAACGATGTGATCGTCAGCCCCGTCGACGGCACGGTCAGTCAGTGCGGTCCCATCGAGGACAATCTGCTGCTGCAGGCCAAAGGTCACCACTATGCGCTGCGGGATCTGCTTGCGGGCGATGCCGAGGCCGTCGAGACCTATCGCGGCGGCAGCTTTGCGTGCATCTATCTCGCGCCGTACAACTATCACCGCATTCACATGCCGTATGCCGGCACGGCGCACGGGAATCTCTACGTGCCCGGCGACCTGTTCAGCGTGAATGCGGTGACGGCTCGCTCCGTGCCGCGCGTCTTCGCGCGCAACGAGCGCCTGATCTGCGATTTCTCGACGCCGCTCGGACGCATGGCGGTGATTCTGGTCGGCGCGCTGTTCGTCGGCAGCATCGCGACGGTCCATTGCGGCGAAGTGAATCCGCCGCCGCGCGGGCGCAAGACCGCGGTGCGAATTGCAACGGGCGTCGGGCGACAATTCGGCAAGGGCGAGGAGCTGGGCCGCTTCAACATGGGATCGACGGTCGTGCTGCTGTTCGAGCGCAATCGCATCGCGTGGGACAGCACGCTCGTCGCCGAGTCGACAGTGCAGCTGGGCCGCGCGATCGGTCGGGCGGTGTCGTGAGCTGGCGCCCGACAGCCTCGATCGCGACGCTCGAAGTCCGGGCATCGATGCTGCGCGCCACGCGCGAATACTTCGCCGCGACGCGCACGCTCGAAGTCGACACGCCTGCATTGAGCGCAGCCGCCGTGACCGACGTGCACCTCGCCAGCGTTCGCGCGTCTCCGGCCGGACGTCCCGCGTTTCTGCAAACCTCGCCCGAGTACGCGATGAAGCGCTTGCTGGCAGCAGGTTGCGGCGACATCTGGCAGATCTGCAAGGTATATCGCGATGGCGAGAGCGGCCGCTGGCACAACCCCGAGTTCACGATGATCGAGTGGTATCGCGTCGGCTACGACCATCACTCGCTGATGTCCGACGTCGAGCGGCTGATCGGCGCCGTGCTGCCGGCGTCGCGGCAGTTCGATCGCGCCGAGCGCCTTACCTATCGCGAAGCGATGCAGCTGCACGCGGGCGTGGACGTGTTCCACGACTCGACGCCGATGCTGGTCGCGCGCTTGCAGAGCGCCGGCATCGAGATCCCGCGTGACCTGCTGCAGGATCGCGATGCGTGTCTCGACCTGATCATGGGCACGCTGGTTGGGCCGCAGCTCGGCCTCGATCGGCTCACTTTCATCTACGACTATCCCGCTTCGCAGGCGGCGCTGGCGCGCATCCAGGGCCCGATCGCTTCGCGCTTCGAGGCGTACATGGACGGCCTCGAGCTGTGCAACGGCTTTCACGAGCTCGGCGACGCGCAGGAGCAGCGCGCGCGGTTCGAGAGCGACGTCGCCCAACGCGCGCGCCGCGGCCTGCCGGCCGTGCCGATCGATGAGAATTTCCTGGCGGCCCTGGAGCACGGGCTGCCGGAGTGCTCGGGTGTGGCGCTCGGCTTCGATCGCCTCGTCATGTGCGCCGTCGGCGCACGCCACATCGATGAAGTGCTCGCCTTTCCGTTCGACAGGGCCTGACCATGCACGAGTCCGACAGCATCGTCGATCCAGACCAGCCGAAGCCGGTGCTGTACGCAGAAATCGCACGGCAGGTGCAGGCGCTCACCGCAGGCGAGCGCGACCTGATCGCAAACCTCGCGAACACTGCCTCGCTTCTTTATCACTCGATGCCCGACCTGAACTGGCTCGGCTTCTATCTGTTGAAGGAGGGGGAGCTGGTGGTCGGGCCGTTCCAGGGCAAGCCGGCCTGCGTGCGGATCGCGATGGGCAAGGGAGTGTGCGGCGTGGCGGCTGCGCGCCGCGCGCCGGTGATCGTCGCGAACGTGCACGAGTTCGACGGGCACATCGCGTGCGACTCGGCGTCGAATTCGGAGATCGTGCTGCCGATCCTGCGTGGCAACGAGCTGCTCGGCGTGCTGGACGTCGACAGCCCGAAGTTCTCGCGCTTCGACGCCGAAGATCAGGCCGGCCTGGAGCAAGTGGTCGCGGCCCTGCTGCAAGCGATCTGATGTCGGGCTTGAGCCTGACCCTTCCTCACGCCTTGCCGCGCGACAGGTATTCCCCGGTCCGCGTATCGACGCGGATGGTTTCGCCTTCGTCGATGAACAGCGGCACGCGCACGACTGCGCCGGTCTCGAGCTTCGCCGGCTTGCCACCGCCGGTCGCAGTGTCGCCGCGCACGCCCGGATCGGTCTCGACCACCTTGAGCTCGACGTGGGCCGGCGGCGTGACGTTGAGCGGCACGCCGTTCCACAGCATGACGGTGCACTCCATGCCGTCCTTCAGCCACATGGCGCCCTCGCCCAGCGCTTCCTTGCCGGCGGTGTACTGCTCGAAGGTGTCGGGCACCATGAAGTGCCAGAACTCGCCGTCAGCGTAGAGGTACTGCATTTCCGCCTCGACCACGTCCGCGGCCTCGACGCTGTCGCCGGACTTGAACGTGCGCTCGATGACGCGGCCGGTCTTCAGGTTGCGCACCTTGACGCGGTTGAACGCCTGCCCCTTGCCGGGCTTCACCATCTCGTTCTCGACGATCGAATACGGGTCGTTCTCGAGGATGATCTTGAGGCCGGACTTGAATTCGTTCGTGGAGAAGCTGCCCATTTGGCACCGTGGACCGATAAAAACTACAGGATTGTCCCGCAAAGGGGCGCAGATGATAGCCGCTACCTCCCCCGCTAGCCAGTTCGATCCTGCGGCGCGCCGGCCAGGACTGCCGTCGGGGTCACGCAGGACCGGGCGGCGCGAATGCTAGACTTGCCATAAAGAAGCGGAGATCGTCTTTTGGCCGAACAAAGCGCGGTGCCGATGATCGTCCTGACGCGGCATCAGGACAACGTCGAAGCGATCAACAGCACGCTGCGCAACGCCGGCCTGGCGGTGCGCTGCAACTGGATTCGCGAGCTCAACGATCTGGGCGAGGCGCTGACGCAGATCAACGCCCACATGCTGGTCGCGTTCGTCGGCCAGGATCCGCAGGACATCGCCAAGGTGATGGCCGTCTCGAAGCAGTTCGGCGCCGACGTGCCGGTGCTCATTGCGCGCGACCAGATCGACGAGGCAGCGATCGCGGCAGCGATGCAACAAGGCGCACGCGATGCGGTGACGCTGATGAATCCGCTGCGGCTGCGACTCGTGGTGACGCGCGAGCTCGAAGCGCACAGCCGCACGCAGCAGCTCAACCGCACGATCAGCTCCGCGCGCGAATATCACGACCAGCTGAAATCGTTCATGGCCGGCTCGGCAGACGCGATCGCTCACGTGCAGGAAGGCATCGTCGTCGACGCCAATCCGGCGTGGCTCGAGCTCTACGGCATGCCGGACGTGGATGCGATTCTCGGCACGCCGCTGATGGACGCGTTCGAGGCCGAAGCGCACGCCGCGATCAAGGGCGCGCTGGTCGCGTGCCTGCAGGGCAAGTGGTCGAACCATTCGCTGCGCGCCAACGCAACGCTCGCCGACGGCACGAGCGTGCCGCTCGATATCGAGGTGTCGCCCGTCGACTTCGAGGGCGAGCCGGCGGTGCGACTGTCCGTCGCGTCGAAGAAGCGCGACGCTGGCACGATCAACGAGCAGCTGACGGACGCTCTGGAGCGCGACGCCGCGACCGGTGCTCTGCAGCGGCGGTTCTTCGTGCAGCAGCTGCAACAGGAGCTGTCGCAGCCGATCAAGGCCGGGATCCGGCAGATCGTTGCGATTCAGCCCGACAAGCTCGATGCGCTGAGCGACGACATCGGTCCGCTCGCGATCGAGGATGTCATCGGCCAGTTCGCCGGACTGATCGCCGAGACGCGCCAGGTCAACGACCTGTTCGGTCGCTTCGGCGACGGCACGTTCGTGCTGCTGATGGAGCGCGGCACGCAGCGCGACGTCGAGACCTGGGCCAACAACCTCATTCGCAAAGTCGGCGCGCAGATGTTCCGCGCGGGCGACAAGCAGACCTCGTGCACGTGCAGCGTCGGCATCGGCATGATCGACATCCGCACGCCGGACGTGGCGAAGTCGATCAACGACGCGCTGGCCGGGCGGCGCAACGCCGAGGCCGCCGGCGGCGGGCGCGTCGCGATCATCGATACGCTGGACGAGGACACGCGCCAGCAGGCCGCCGACGCGATCTGGGTGCGCTACATCCGCGCGGCGCTGATGGAGAATCGCTTCCGCCTGATGCAGCAGCCGATCGCCAGCCTGATGGGCGAAGACCGCGGCATGTTCGACGTCCTGGTGCGCATGGTCGACGAGCAGGGCCAGGAAGTGCTGCCGTCGGAATTCATTCCCGCGGCCGAGCGCAACGACCTGATGAAGAACATCGACCGCTGGGTGATCGGCGCATCGATGACGTTCTGCGCGAGCCGGCCGGTGAATCTGCTGTTCGTGCGCTTGTCGCGCGACTCGGTGCGCGACAAATCGCTGCTGCCGTGGCTGCAGAACCAGCTGAAGGCGACGCGAGTCGATCCGCAGCGCATCGTGTTCCAGGTCAGCGAGCAGGTCGCGACGGAGTACCTCGCCGACGCCACCGATCTCGCGTCCGGCCTGCGCCGCGACGGCTTCCGTTTCGCGCTCGAGCACTTCGGGGCCGGTCGCGAGCCGCGCCGATTGCTGGCGCACCTGCCGCTGGACTTCATCAAGGTCGACGGCACGATGATGCAGGGACTCGCGGTGGACACTGAGCTGCAGCAGCGCGTGCGTGACCTGGTGGATCAGGCGAAAGGCAAGAAGGTGAGCACGATCGCCGAGCGCGTGGAAGACGCGAACACGATGGCCGTGCTGTGGCAGCTCGGCGTCGAGTTCATCCAGGGGTACTTCGTCAACGAGCCGGAATCGGTGACGATCTAGGGCGCCACTCTCGGAGGTCGGGCTCTATCCCGACGCTACCTCCAATCTCTCCACCTTGCGCCAGCCGCGCGGCAGCACCGCTCCACGCTGCGCGCGCTCGCCGCGATAGTCCTTCAGCTCGGTGAACTTGAGCGTCATCTTGCGCTCGCCGCAGTGCACGATCAGGCTCTGGTCCGGCGCGACGATCGCCATCGCCGCCAGGTACTCCTCGCGGCTCGCGACCTTCTTCGATGACAGGCCGAACATCTTGTTGCCCTTGCCGCGCGGCAGCTCCGGCAGATCCTTCACCGGGAACGCGAGCATCTTGCCCTCCGTGCTCACGACACAGAGCAGCGAGTCATCGCCCGCGAGAATCTGCGCCGGCGCGAGCACCCCGCTCCCGTCCGGAACCTTCAGCACGGCCTTGCCGGCGCGATTGCGCGAGTGCAGCTCGCCGAGCTTGACGACGAAACCGTAGCCCGCGTCCGAAGCGATCACCCAGCGGTCGTCCGGCTCGCCGAGCAGCACGCCGGCGAACGTCGCGCCCTCCGGTGGATCGAGACGGCCCGACAGCGGCTCGCCCTGCCCGCGCGCTGACGGCAACGAGTGTGCAACGAGGCTGTACGCGCGGCCGGTGCTGTCGAGAAACACCGCGAGCTGCGTGCTGCGGCCGCGAGCTGCGGCCTGGAATGCATCGCCGGTCTTGTACGACAGCGAGACCGGATCGAGGTCGTGGCCTTTCGCGGCGCGCACCCAGCCGCGCTGCGACAGCACAACAGTGATCGGCTCGCTCGTCACCAGCTCCGATTCATCGATCGCCTGCGCCGCGGCGCGCTCGACGATGCGGCTGCGACGATCGTCGCCGAACTCTTCCGCGGCGGCGAGCAGCTCCTCGCGGATCAGCTTCTTCAAGCGCGCTTTGCTGCGCACGATCTTGTCGAGCTCTTCCTCTTCCGCCTTGAGCTCGTCCTGCTCGCCCTTGATCTTCATTTCCTCGAGCTTCGCGAGGTGGCGCAGCTTGGTCTCGAGAATCGCTTCGGCCTGGAGGTCGCTCAGCTTGAAGCGCTGCATCAGGACCGGCTTCGGCTCGTCCTCGCGGCGGATGATGCGGATCACCTCGTCGAGGTTCAGGTAGACCGCGAGCAGGCCGTCGAGGATGTGCAGCCGCGCGCGCACCTTCTCCAGGCGCCAGTTGATGCGCCTGGTGACGGTGTCGGAGCGGAACTGCAGCCATTCTTCCAGCAGCCCCTTCAGGTCCATCACCTTCGGCTTGCCGTCCAGGCCGATGATGTTGAGGTTGACGCGATAGGTGCGCTCGAGGTCGGTGGTGGCGAACAGGTGCGCCATCAGCTGCTCGGTGTCGACGCGGTTCGAGCGCGGCACGATGACGATGCGCGTCGGATGCTCGTGATCCGATTCGTCGCGGATCGTGTCGACCATCGGCAGCTTCTTCGCCTGGATCTGCGCTGCGACCTGTTCCTGCACGCGGCTGCCGGACACCTGATAAGGCAGCTGCGTGATGACGATCTCGCCGTCTTCGATCTCGAACACGGCGCGGGCGCGGACCGAGCCGTTGCCGCTCTTGTACATCTGCCGGATCTCGGCCGCGGGCGTGATGATCTCGCCGCCGGTCGGGAAGTCGGGTCCTTTGATCTTCTTGCACAGGTCGCCGAGCGTGCTCTGCGGCTCATCGAGCAGCAGCACGCAGGCGTTCACGACTTCGCGCAGGTTGTGCGGCGGAATGTCGGTCGCCATGCCGACCGCGATGCCGGTCGCGCCATTCAACAGGACGTTCGGCACGCGCGCCGGCAACAGCACCGGCTCTTCGAGCGTGCCGTCGAAGTTCGGCTGCCACTCGACGGTGCCCTGCCCAAGCTCGGAGAGCAGGAGCGCCGCATAGCGAGTCAGCCGCGATTCGGTGTAGCGCATCGCCGCGAACGATTTCGGCTCGTCGGGCGAGCCGAAGTTGCCCTGCCCGTCCACCAGCGGATAGCGGTACGAGAACGACTGCGCCATCAGCACCATCGCTTCGTACGCGGCGGAGTCGCCGTGCGGATGGAACTTGCCGATGACGTCGCCGATCGTGCGCGCGGACTTCTTGTGCTTGGACGCGGCCGACAGGCCGAGCTCGCTCATGGCATAGACGATGCGTCGCTGCACCGGCTTGAGTCCGTCGCCGACGTGCGGCAGCGCTCGATCGAGGATGACGTACATCGAATAGTCGAGGTACGCCTTCTCCGTGAACGTGCGCAGCGGCAGCCGCTCGATACCCTCGAAATCCAGAGTGGGCTGGGTCGGCATGCTCGATCAGACCTGCACGTCGGCCAGGTTGCCCTTGGTTTCCAGCCATTCGCGGCGGTCGCCCGCGCGCTTCTTCGCCAACAGCATGTCCATCGTCTGATCCGCCTGATCTTTCGCCTCGACCGTGAGCTGCACCAGCCGGCGCGTCTCCGGCGCCATCGTGGTCTCGCGCAGCTGCAGCGCGCTCATCTCGCCGAGGCCCTTGAAGCGCGTGACGACCGGTTTCGCGCGCGAGTTCTCCGCGGCGATCCGGTCGAGAATGCCGGCGCGCTCGGCATCGTCGAGCGCGTAGTAGACCTGCTTGCCCACATCGATCCGGTACAGCGGCGGCATCGCGACGTGCACGTGGCCCGCGAGGACCAGCGGCCGGAAGTGCCGCAGGAACAGCGCGCACAACAGCGTCGCGATGTGCTGACCGTCGGAGTCGGCGTCCGCGAGAATGCAGATCTTGTGATAACGCAGGCCGTCGAGCTTGTCCGAGCCCGGGTCGACGCCGAGCGCGATGGCGATGTGATGCACTTCCTGCGACTGCAGCACCTCGCCCGCTTCCACTTCCCAGGTATTGAGGATCTTGCCGCGCAACGGCATCACCGCCTGGAACTCGCGATCGCGCGCCTGTTTCGCGGAGCCGCCGGCCGAGTCGCCCTCGACCAGGAACAGCTCGCCGCGCTGCGGATCCTCCGCGGTGCAATCCGCGAGCTTGCCCGGAAGCGCCGGGCCGGCGCCGATACGCTTGCGTGAGACTGCCTTCGACGCCTTCAAGCGCGCCTGCGCGCTCGAGATGGCGAGCTGCGCGATCTTCTCGCCCGACTCCGGATGCTGGTTCAGCCAGTGACCGAACTGGTCCTTGACGACGCCGCCGACGAACGCCGCCGACTCGCGCGAGGAGAGGCGCTCCTTGGTCTGGCCCTGGAACTGCGGCTCCTTGAGCTTGGTCGAGAGCACGAAGCTGACGCCGTCCCACACGTCTTCCGGCGCGAGCTTCAGCCCCTTCGGCAGAATGTTGCGGAACTCGCAGAACTCGCGGACCGCGTCCGTGAGACCGACGCGCAGACCGTTGACGTGCGTGCCGCCCTGCGGCGTCGGGATCAGGTTGACGTAGCTTTCCTCGATGCGCGGCCCGTCGTCGACGCGCCAGACCACGGCCCACTCGGCCGCTTCCTGCTCGCCCTCGATCGTGCCGCTGAACATTTCGGGCGGCAGCCATTCGCCCTGCCCGAGCGCTTCCTTCAGGTACTCGTTGACGCCGCCGGTGTAGAACCACTCGTCCTTCTCGCCCGACTGCTCGACCTTGAGCGTCACGCGCAGGCCGGGACACAGCACGGCCTTGGCGCGCAGCACGTGCTTGAGCTTGGGGACGGAGAAGCTGATGCTCTCGAAGAACTGCGGATCCGGCCAGAAGCGCACCGTCGTGCCGGTGTTGTTCTTGCCGACGTCGTCGACGACTTCCAGCTTGGAGCGCGCTTTGCCGTCCTTGAAGCTGATGTTGTATTCCTTGCCGCCGCGCTTCACCCAGCATTCGAGGTTCTTCGACAGCGCGTTCACGACCGAGACGCCGACGCCGTGCAGGCCGCCGGCGAACTTGTAGTTCTTGTCGGAGAATTTGCCGCCCGCGTGCAGCCGCGTGAGGATCAGCTCGACGCCGCTGACTTTCTCTTTCGGATGAATGTCGACCGGCATGCCGCGGCCGTCGTCGGCGACTTGCAGCGAGCCGTCCTTGTACAGCACCACGTCGATGCGCTGGGCGTGGCCGGAGAGCGCCTCGTCGACCGAGTTATCGATGACTTCGTGGGCGAGATGGTTCGGACGGCTGGTGTCCGTGTACATGCCGGGACGCCGGCGTACCGGATCGAGCCCGCTGAGTACTTCGATGTCGGAAGCGGTATATGACTGAGCCATCTAGAATCGCGCGCCAGGATTTCGCGGCGCGGATTCTAACACTCCACGACTTTTGTCAGGCCAAACTTTAAGCGAGGTCGCTGGCGAGCGAATCGCGCACGTTCGGCGGGACGCTCGCGACTTCCTGGCGATAGTTGTCGTGGTCGATGCCGGCCGCGAGCGCGGCGCCGCCTTTCATTCGCTCGCACATCTGCGGGGTGAGCTCGAAGCGCAGGAAGTGCACCGACGAGGTCTTGTCGTCGTTCTCGCGCTCCAGGTCTTCGTCCGCGATCGCCCACACCCGCTCGCAGCCCGCGACCTGCACCCAGCAGCGGTCCTCGACGCCCTTCAGCTGCGCGAGCCGCTGGCGCCGCTCGTCGGCGTCCGGGAATTCCAGCAGGAACGTCGCCTTCCAGTTGCGCCCGTCCGGGATCAGCGGGTTGTAAGAGTCGAGCTCTTCCTGGATCGCGTCCGCCTCGAAGATGCGCTCGACGCGCAGCATCTCCTGCACCTGGTACTGCATCGTCAGCCGGTCCTCGAACGCCCACGTGGCGTTCGGCCCGAGCGCGAGATTCCGGTTGCGCTTGTGCTCGAGCACTTTGGCGCGGAATTCCGTACGAGCGGTCGAGTACTGCTCGAGGCCCATCAGATCTTTGCGGGTGAGAGCGGTGGAGTTCATGGCGTTCATATTCCGTAGGCCATCCGCAGCAGCTTGAGCGGATGGGTCGGCTCGCGCGGCTGCTGCTGATCTGCTCCCGGAAGGCCGGATTCGATCTGATGCCCGGCCATCGGGCAGTCGCTCGAATAGAAGTCGGCGTCCGAATCGGCGACGCGGCGCACGACCGGCCGGCCGATCTTCATCGACGCCTCGCGGTACTCGCGCTTCACGCCGTACGTGCCGTTGTGGCCCGAGCAGCGCTCGATCGGCTCGACCTGCGTCTGCGGCACGAGCATGAGGATGTCGCGCGTCTTCAGGCCGAGGTTCTGCACGCGCAGGTGGCACGGCACGTGATAGCTGATCTTGCCGAGCTTGCGCTGAAAGTCGGTGCGCAACACCCCGCCCTTGTAGCGCGCCCACAGGTACTCGAACGGATCGAACATCGCAGCGCGCACCTTCAGCACCTGCGCGTCGTCCGGGAACATCAGCGGCAGCTCCTGCTTGAACATCAGCGTGCACGAGGGCACCGGCGTCACGATGTCCCAGCCTTCGTCCACGAGCCGCGCCAGCTGCGGAATGTTCCGTTCCTTCAGCCGCGCGACCGCTTCGAGATCGCCGATCTCCAGCTTCGGCATGCCGCAGCAGTGCTCGGAGCGCGCGATCGTCACGGCAATGCCGTTGTGCTCGAAGATCGCCGTCAGATCCTTGCCGAGATCCGGCTCGTTGCGATTGCCGTAACAGGTCGCAAACAGGACGACGCGGCCCTTCGTATCGCCGGCGGGCCTGGCATCGATGGCGGGATGCGCGGCCGCGGCGTGTTGCTTGCGATACGACTTGCTGTGGTACTTCGGCACCGGCGCAGTCGGATGCACGCCGAGCGCCTTGTCGAGCAGCTTACGACCCGTCGCCGTGCCGGTGACTGCATTGACGATCTCGGCGACGACCGGGATGCCGGCGATGCTGCCGACCTTGTCCGTCGCGCTCAGAATCTTGTCGCGCGCTTTGACCGGCTGAGTCCCGAACTTGAACGCCTTCGCGCGCAGCATCAGGTGCGGGAAGTCGACGTTCCACGGATGCGGCGGCACGTACGGACACTTGGTCATGTAGCACATGTCGCACAGGTAGCAGTGGTCGACGACGTCCCAGTAGACCTTCTTGTCGACGCCGTCGACTTCGCCGGTCGACGAGGCGTCGACTGCATCGAACAGAGTCGGGAACGCGTTGCAGAGGCTGAAGCAGCGGCGGCAGCCGTGACAGATGTCGAAGATGCGCTCCATCTCCTTGAGCAGCAGCGTTTCGTCGCGGTACTCGGGACTGCGCCAATCGATGGGATGGCGCGTCGGCGCTTCGAGACTGCCTTCGCGGGAATCGGAGGTAGGGCCGGCCACGATGGGTGCGCGCGGAATCACGGAGTCGCGTCTGCGCGTGACCCCGTGACGCCGTCATTTGTTCTTACAGCGTATCCAGCGCTTTCTGGAAGCGATTCGCGTGCGAGCGCTCCGCTTTCGCGAGCGTCTCGAACCAGTCGGCGATTTCCTCGAAGCCTTCGTCGCGCGCCTGCTTCGCCATGCCCGGGTACATGTCGGTGTACTCGTGCGTCTCGCCGGCGATCGCCGCCTTCAGATTCGCGCCCGTCGGACCGATCGGCAGGCCCGTCGCCGGATCGCCGACGATCTCCAGGTATTCCAGATGGCCGTGCGCGTGACCGGTCTCGCCTTCCGCCGTCGAGCGGAACACCGCAGCGACGTCGTTGAAGCCTTCCACGTCCGCTTTCGCTGCGAAATACAGGTAGCGGCGATTCGCCTGCGACTCGCCGGCGAACGCGTCCTTCAGATTTTTCTCCGTCTTCGTGCCCTTCAGATTTTTCATTGCAGCCATCCTCGGTGATCGAAGCGTTAGACCCAAGCTTTAGACCAAGTCTAATAGGGGTCAAAATCTAGTCTCCGGTGCGCGCCAAGTCAACGCCGGCAGCGTTACGTCGAGCGGTGCCGCGCATGGGATGCGCGAATGCCCCGGGCGCAGGATGCGCTGGAGGGGCCCGGCCGATTGACCACGACTGGTCGCGCATGCAAGCTTGCCGCGCAACGCCCGCCCGCACTCCAGTTCCAGTGAACAGCAAATCCCCCACGGCCAGCGCAGATCAGACCGCGGCTTCCGATTTCGAGCGCTCGCTTGCCGAGCTCGAAGCGATCGTCGAGAAGCTCGAGCAGGGCGAGCTGTCGCTCGACGAGTCGCTGCGCCACTTCGAGCGCGGCGTGCAGCTGACGCGCGTCTGTCAGAGCGCATTGAAGCAAGCCGAGCAGAAGGTCGAGATCCTGATGCGCAAGAGCGGCGCGCCGGACCAGTTCGAGGCCGCGCCGTTCGATGCGGAGGACAATGAGCGCGACAGCTGAGTCGGTAGGGATCGCGCGCGAGCCGCAGTTCCAGGCACTGCTCGAACGTTGGCACAGTCGCATCGAGCGCGAGTTGTCCGCTCGCCTGCCGCCGGCCACCGCTCGGCCGGCGCGTCTCCACGAAGCATTGCGTTACAGCGCGCTCGGCGGCGGCAAGCGCGTCCGTCCGGTGCTCGCCTATGCGACCGCGAGCGCGCTCGGCATTCCCGAGACGAGCGTCGATGGCGTCGCCTGCGCGGTGGAACTCATTCACGCCTACTCGCTGGTTCACGACGACCTGCCCGCGATGGACGACGACGATCTGCGACGCGGCCGGCCGACGTGCCACAAGGCGTTCGACGAGGCAACCGCCATCCTGGTCGGCGATGCGTTGCAGGTCCTGGCATTCGAGACGCTCGCGAGCGGCCCGGGATTGCCCAGCGACGCCGGCATTCGTCTCGAGCTCGTCAAACTGCTGGCCGCAGCGAGCGGCACCGCCGGCATGGCGGGCGGTCAGGCGCTCGATCTCGCAGCAGTCGGCCGGCAGCTGTCGCTGGCCGAAGTCGAAGAAATGCACGCGCGCAAGACCGGCGCACTGATCCACGCAGCCGTGATGATGTCCGCAGCTTGCAGCGGCGGAGTGAGTGCATCGGTCGCGCATGGGCTCGATGAGTTCGCGCGCGCGATCGGACTTGCGTTCCAGATCCAGGACGACCTGCTCGACATCGAAGGCGACCTTGCGCAGCTCGGCAAAGCGACCGGCGCGGATCGCGCCCTCAACAAGCCGACGTATCCATCCTGCGTCGGCGTCGAGCCGGCGCGCCGGCGCATGCACGAGTTGCATTCGCACGCGCTCGCTGCGCTCGGCGTTCCAGGATTGCGCGCGGCACCGCTGGCGAGCGTTTCCGACTGGCTGGTGCTCCGCAAGTACTGAGCTTCTTTACGGTAGACTTCACGCGCCATGGGCTCCGCAACGCCGTACCCGCTGCTCTCCTCGATCGGCTCGCCCGCTGATCTGCGCGCGCTCACGCCAGCGAAGCTCAAGAAGCTCGCGGCCGAATTGCGGCAGTACCTCATCGACACCGTCGCGCAGATGGGCGGCCACTTCGCCGCCGGCCTCGGCACCGTCGAGCTCACCGTAGCGCTGCATTATGTATTCAACACGCCGCACGACCGCATCGTGTGGGACGTCGGTCATCAGGCTTATCCGCACAAGGTGCTGACCGGCCGCCGCGACAAGCTGCGCACGATCAAGCTCAAGAACGGTCTCGCGCCGTTCCCGACGCGCTCCGAGAGCGAATACGACACGTTCGGCGTGGGCCATTCGAGCACGTCGATCAGCGCCGCGCTGGGCATGGCGATCGCCGCCGCGCGCAACGAGGACTCGCGCCGCGTGGTCGCTGTCATCGGCGACGGCGCGCTCAGCGCGGGCATGGCGTTCGAGGCGCTGAATCACGCCGGCAGCATGGACGTCGACATGCTCGTCATCCTCAACGACAACGACATGTCGATCTCCGAGAACGTCGGCGCGTTCTCCAACTATTTCGCACGCGTGCTGTCCGGCAAGCTGTACGCGACGCTGCGCAAGGGCGGCAAGAAAGTGCTCAGCCGCATGCCGACGGTGTGGGAGCTGGCGCGCCGCTCCGAAGAGCACATGAAAGGCATGGTGCTGCCCGGCACGATCTTCGAGGAGATGGGCTTCAACTACATCGGGCCCATCGACGGCCACGATCTCAAGGCGCTGATCGCGACGCTGAAGAACCTGCGCGATCTGAAGGGCCCGCAGTTCCTGCACATCATCACGCGCAAGGGCAAGGGCTACGCGCCCGCCGAAGCGGATCCGATCAAGTGGCACGGTCCCGGCCCGTTCGATCCGAAGAGCGGCGTCATCTTCAAGGAGAAGGCGAGCGGCCCGTCGTATTCGCAGATCTTCGGCCAGTGGCTGTGCGACATGGCGGAGCAGGATCCGCGCATCGTCGGCATCACGCCGGCAATGCGCGAAGGCTCGGGCCTCGTGGAATTCTCCAAGCGCTTCCGCGATCGCTATTTCGACGTCGCGATCGCCGAGCAGCACGCGGTCACGCTCGCCGCCGGCATGGCGTGCGAGGGACTGCGACCCGTCGTCGCAATCTACTCGACGTTCCTGCAACGCGCATACGACCAGCTGATCCACGACGTCGCGCTGCAGAACCTGCCGGTGACGTTTGCGATCGATCGCGCCGGGCTGGTCGGCGGCGACGGCGCGACCCACCAGGGTAGCTACGACCTGTCGTATCTGCGCTGCGTTCCGAACCTGGTCGTGATGGCGCCCGCCGACGAGAACGAATGCCGGCAGATGCTGTTCACGGCCTCACAGCTCGACCGGCCCGCGGCCGTGCGCTATCCGCGCGGTCAGGGCCCGGGCGTCGCGATCGATTCTGCAATGCGCGCGCTGCCTGTCGGCAAAGGCCAGCTGCGACGCGAAGGACGCAGCGGACTGGCGATTCTCGCAGTCGGCGCGATGGTGCCGGCCTGCGAGCGCATCGCCGAGCAACTGGATGCAACGCTCGTCAACCTGCGGTTCATCAAGCCGCTCGACGAGGAGCTGATCGTGCGAATCGCGGCTGCGCATCGCGCGCTCGTGACGATCGAAGAGAACGTCGTGGCGGGCGGCGCCGGCAGCGCGATCAACGAATGCCTGGCGGCGAACGGCCATTGCACGCCGACGCTGAACCTCGGCATTCCCGACCGGTTCATCGAGCACGGCGCGCGCGAGGATTGCCTTGCGGCGGCCGGCCTCGACCGCGCGTCCGTCGAAGCCGCCATCACGCGCTGGTGGCAGGCGGGGAAGCGGTTAGCGGTCGGCGGTTAGTGTCCAGCGGGGCTTGTCTTATACTGGCGCGGCCCCACTAGCAGCTGTTCCGCACGGCAATTCCGCACATCGAGACTATGGCGACTCTTCCTTCCAGCGCAGTGCCCCCCGAGGACTCCATCGAGGACGTGCAGGGCCGGGCCGATTCCCGGCGGATCCCGATCAACAAGGTCGGCATCAAGGACGTCTTTCACCCCGTGCGCGTCAAGGACCGCTCGAGCGGCGAGCAGCACACGATCGCGAACTTCAACATGTACGTGGCCCTGCCCCACAACTTCAAGGGCACGCACATGTCGCGCTTCGTCGAGGTGCTGCACCGGAACGAGCGCGAGATCTCGGTCGAGTCGTTCCGCGACATCCTGGTGGAGATGACCGAGAAGCTCGATGCGGAAAGCGGTCACATCGAGATGGACTTCCCCTACTTCGTCATGAAGAAGGCGCCGGCCTCGGGCGTCGAGAGCCTGATGAACTACCAGGCGTCGCTGATCGGCGAGCTGCACGACGGCAAGCCGGAGCTGTGGCTGAAGGTGGTGGTCGCCGCCACGAGCCTGTGCCCGTGCTCGAAGAGCATCTCGAAGTACGGCGCGCACAACCAGCGCTCGCACATCACGATCAAGGCGCGGGTCGAGGGCCACATGTGGCTCGAAGAGCTGATCGACATCGCCGAGTCGGAAGCCTCGTGCGAGGTGTACGGCATCCTGAAGCGCGCGGACGAGAAATACGTCACCGAGCACGCCTACGACAATCCGAAGTTCGTCGAGGACATCGTGCGCGACGTCGCGGTCCGGCTGAACCGGGAAGAGCGTGTGCGCGCGTACGTGGTCGAAGCCGAGAACTTCGAGTCGATCCACAATCACTCGGCCTACGCGCTGATCGAGAATGACAAGGAGTCAGGCTGAGGCCTGACGTCGAAACCGCGACGGCGAGATTCCGAATCGAGCGCGGAACGCCTGGGTGAAATGGCTGTGCGAGCTGAAGCCCAGATCGAGCGCCAGGCGGCTCAGATCTTCCGCGCCCTCCGCGAGCGCCAGCGCTGCGTCTTGCAGACGCAAGCGTTGCACGTAGCGCCACACCGGCACGCCCGCGACCTGCGGAAAACTCTCGCACAGCGTCGAGGGCGCCATGCCGCACGCGCCGGCAATCGTCGACAGCGACAATTGCTCGCGATAGCGGCTCAGGATGTACGAGCGCGCCGTTTCGATCGCCGCCACACGACGCGCCGGCGGCAAATGCAACCGCACCTCGCCCGCGCCTGCTGCTTCCGCGACGACGCGTCGGATCAGTGCGAGCGAATTCTCTTCGACCGCCAGCCGATCGTCCGGCCGCGTTGCGAGTAGTCGAGCGTGACACGCAGTGAGCTCACTGGACCGCCAGTGCGCGGGCGATGTCCGGAGCCGGCGGAGCGCTGCGCTCCCCACGCCCTCGATCGCTGCAAGCGTTTCCTCCATCAAGGCGTGCGTCACGAACAGCAACGTCGCGGCCTGCGGATGCGCCGTGTTGTCCGAGAGCCTGAAACCGCAGTCCGCAGGCCACAGGCTGTGATGCAACGGATCGATGAAGTAGCGCCGCCGCGCGACCGACCGGACGTGCCAGCCGCGGCGATGCAGGTTGATCTCGAAGTGGCGCGCGAACTCGTCTGCCGATGGCGGTGCGCCCGATTTCGTTCCGTTGCAACACCAGTCGGCCACGGCGAAGCGATCGTCGGCGTAGCGCCACGCGACGCGATACCCAGGCTCCCAGTGCGCCGTCGCACAGGCAGAAGATTTCGACAGTCGCGCCGCTTGCATGTCCCTACACTGCAAGCAACTGCATTCCGTGGCAAGCATCGCATGCGCGTATTCCTCACCAGTGCGACCGGATATGTGGGCGCCGCCGTCGCGGCCCGCCTGCAGGCCCGCGGCCACACGGTCGCGGCGCTCGCAAGGAGCACGGCCAGCGCGGAGCGTCTGCTAGCTGCAGGCATTCGCCCCGTGCCCGGCAACCTCGCGCGAGCTGAAACCTATCGTGACGAAGCGGAAAGGGCAGACGCGGTCGTTCACACTGCATTCGAGTATTCGGCCGACGGTGCGGAGAAGGTCGACCTGGACATGGAGGCGACCCGCACGCTGATGCGTGCTCGGCGGTTGATCTACACGTCGAACGCCTATCGACCTCGAATTGCGGTCGAGCGCATGTTGGCGCCCTCGGCTGCGGCGATTCGCGTCGGCATGGTCTATGGCGCCTGCGGCGGCGGAACGATTGCGAGCCTTTTCGCGGCCGCGCAGTACAACGCTCACCTGCCCTACCTGCGCGACGCCGCGAACAATCGCTGGTCCCTGATCTATCTCGGCGACCTCGCTGCTCTGTACGAGCGGCTCGTCGAAACGAAAGCGGCCGGCGTGTTCAATGGTGTCGACGGACAACCTCTCAGCGTGCTTCGCACGCTTGAGCGCGCCGCTGCCGTGAGTGGCGCTTCTGCATTGCCAGCAGATGAGGTGCTCGTCGCAAGCGTGCACGAGCAACACACGGTGGACGTGATGAAGTGCGATGTCGCTCTCCATTGCGACGACGCCCGTGAGCTCGACTGGTCACCGCGTTATCGCAGCTTCGAGGAAGGCGCTGCGACCGCCTACGCTGAGTGGTGTGCGCAATGATCACGCAACTCTTCATCCTCGGTGCAGCTGCGGCTCTTGCCGACCCGATGGCGCTCTACGACCAGGCGCTGGCAGCGCGCCAGCAAGGCGATGCACAGCGCTTCCTGCAAGCGACGGGGCAACTGGCAGAGTGGGCGCCGACGAATCCGCCGCTGCGCTTTCTGCGCGCGGAAGCGCTCGCGATGTCCGGCCGCACGGCTGCGGCGCTCGCTGACCTGCGCTGGCTTGCGGACCACGGCTATCACTACGCGTTCTGGGAGCGCACCAGCTTCGCTTCGCTGCCGGTGGGCCCGGAAACGACCGCGCTGCGCGCAGCGACGACCCACAACGGCCAGCCTTCCGGAAAAATCGCGCGACTGATTCGCGCCGACATCGAGCTGAACGGCGAAGGCATCGACGCCTTCGCGGGCGGCTGGATCGCCGGCTCGATGACCACCGGCCATCTGCATCGCATCGAAGCCTCCGGCGCGACCAGCGTGCTGTGGCGTGAGACCGAGCCGTCACGCCGCATGCTCGGCGTTCGCAACGATGCCGGGCGCAGAATCGTGTGGGCGTGCTCGACGGGACCGAACGAGCGTGAGCCGCACTCGCAGCTCCTACGCATCTCGTTGCAGCCCAGCGGCGTCCAGCGCTTCCGTTTCCCCGATGCCCGCTCGCTCTGCAACGACATCGCGCTGCTGCCCGACGGCTCCGTGGCCGTGTCGGACTCAGAGCGTGGCGCGGTGCTGCAGCTCACCCCGGATGGCCAGTGGCGAACGCTCGTGGAGCCAGGGACCTTCGGCTATCCGAATGGCCTGACCTGGCTCGCTGCGGCTCAGCGGCTCGTGGTGGCCGACCTGCGCGGCCTGTGGACGATCGATCTCGAGACCGCGCGCATCGCTGCCGTAGAAGCGCCCGAAGGCACGTTCGTGGGCAGCATCGACGGGCTCTACGCCGTCGATGGCGACCTGCTGGGAATCCAGAACGGCGTGCGCCCGCATCGCGTCGTACGCATCGTGCTGGGCGACGCAGCACAGCGTGTCGCGCGCGTGGAGATCGTCGCGTCGAACCTGCCGGAACTGGCGGAAATGACGACAGCAGCCGTCGGGCGAGGGGAAATCACCGTGCTGGCCTCGAGCCAGCTGGTGCAGCTCGTCAGTTCGGACTCTGCAGACGACTGATCAGGCTGCGCAGGAACACTTTGTTGAAGCGCAGCTGGCAGGCCGCCGAGGACTGCTCGAGGAGCGTGGAGCTCACCTTCATCAGCGTGACCGGCGCGAGCGCCTTGATCGTCGCGAGCCGCTTCGCGCCGCGCACATAGCTGGTCTCGCCGAAGCAGTCGCCCGCGTCCAGCTGACCGACCGCGCGCCCGTTGCGCATCACGCCAACGCTGCCGGAGACGATCACGTAGAAGCGATCGTCCATCTCGCCTTCCTTGACGATCTCTTCATCCTTCTCGTAGTCCTGCCAGGTGCTGGCGCGCAGCACCTCGAGGATTTCCGACTGCGAGAAGTCGTGGAAGAACTTGAGCGTGCGCAGGATCGAGAAGCGCTCCTGGCTGTCGACCTTCGACAGGCCCTCGCGCAGCGTCTGGTGCACGCGCGTCAGGTCGCCCGCCAGCTCGAGGCCGTTGCGGTAGCGCTTCGCAGGCTCCTTCTGCAGCGCCTTCATCACCGTGTTCTCGAGCACCTCCGGGATGTCCTTGCGCAACGTGTGGATCGGCTGCGCGGTCGCATAGACGATCTGGTGCAGGAGCTTCGACAGGTTGCCGCCGCGGAACGGCCGGAAGCCGGTCAGCATCTCGTAGATCACTGCGCCGAGCGAATACAGGTCGGAGCGGTTGCTGATTTCCAGCGACTGCACTTGCTCCGGCGACATGTACGAGGGACTGCCGGCGATACCTTCGATGCGCGAAATGTCGGAGTCGGCGACCAGCGCGATGCCGAAGTCGATGATGCGCACGTCGTTGGCCTGCGTGAGCATGATGTTCGACGGCTTGATGTCGCGGTGGATGACGCCGCGGCTGTGCGCATAGTGCAGCGCCTTGGCGCACTTGTAGATGATCTCGACCACGTCGTCGACCGGCAGCAGGTTGTCCGGCTTGCAGTACGCGGACAGCGTGCGCGCGCCGTGCACGTGCTCGGTGACGATGTAGTAGCGTCCGTCCTCTTCGCCCGCGTCGAAAATCGGCAGGATGTTCGGATGCTGCAGCATGCCGACCATGTGCGCTTCCGACAGGAACATCTTGCGGGTGACGCGCGCACGATCCTCGTCGTGCGACTCGATGTTGTAGACCTTGATCGCGACGTCGCGGCGGTAGTACGGGTCGTTGGAAAGATAGACGACGCCGGTCGAGCCGCGCCCGACTTCCTTGACGATGACGTACTTGCCGACCTTCTCCGGCATGCGGGGGTCGCGCTTCACGCCACGCTGTTCCATCAGACCGCTCGATGCATTCACGTTGTTGGCTGTCATCAGGTCAGGAGCCGTAGGGCGAGCAGGATCGCTCCTGCAAAAACGCCTGCAATGATGTCATCCAGCATAATTCCCAGCCCGCCGGACAGACTGTGATCGGCCTCCCGGATCGGCCAGGGCTTCCAGATGTCGAACAGCCGGAACAGCACAAATCCGCCGGCCAGCCACTGCCAATCGGGCGGAGCTGCCAACATCGTCACGGTATATCCCGTGATCTCGTCCCAGACGATCCCCGGGTGATCGTGCACGCCGAGGCGGCGCGCGCTCTCCCCGCACAGCCAGATGCCCGCTGCCGTCGCGGCGAGCGCGAACGCCAGGTGCACCGCGAAGCCGAATTGCATCACGCCCAGCACGATGGGCACCGCGACCAGCGTCCCGAAAGTGCCGGGGGCGCGCGGCGCGAGGCCCGCGCCGAAGCCGAATGCCAAGAGATGAATCGGGTTGCGCAGCAGCGCGGGATCGATGCGGCCCGGAGCCTTCTCGCTCATGGCGACGCGTCGACGGCGAAGTGATCGTAGCCGCTGCGCCTCGGCACGAACGCGGCGCCATTGCGCTCGCACTGCACGCCGCTGCCCGCGACGATGACGCCGATGCTGGCGAGCGGGACCGCGGGATCGCGTTGCGCCAGCAGCTCCGGCAGCTTGTCGGAGGGCAAGGTGAAGAGCAGCTCGTAGTCGTCGCCGCCCGCGAGCGCGTAGTCGATCGCGGTCTCGGCGTCGAACAGCTCCTGCATTGCCGGCGACTGAGGAAGCGCGTCGATGCTGAGCAGTGCGCCGCAATGGCTCGCCGCACACAGCTTCTGCAGATCGACCAGCAGACCGTCGGAAACGTCCATCGCTGCATTGGCCATCGTGCGCAACTGACGGCCCAGCGCGATGCGCGGCCGCGGGCGCAGGAATCGCCATTGCAACTGCGCGGTGGTTTCGTTCAACGGCATGTGTTGCTGGATCACGTGCAGACCGGCCGCCGCCTCGCCCGGAATACCGGACACCATCACCAGGTCGCCGGGCCGCGCTCCCGAGCGCGTCAACCAGCGATCGTGCTCGACCCAGCCGGCGATCTGCACCGTGACGACGAGCGGACCGCGCACCGTGTCGCCGCCGACCAGCGCGACGTCGTACTGCTCGGCCAGCTCGAGCAATCCCGACGCGAAGCCTGCGATCCACGGCTCACTCGCTTCCGGCAGCGACAGCGACAGCGTCATCCACGCAGGCTCTGCGCCCATTGCGGCGATGTCGCTGAGATTCACGGCGAGCGCGCGATAGCCGACCGCACTCGCGTCGATGCTGCGCGGAAAGTGCACGCCCTCGACGATGGTGTCGATCGCCACGACCAGCCGACGGTCGGCGCGGGTTTCGAGCACGGCAGCATCGTCGCCGACGCCGAGCAGCACATCGGCGCGATGATCGTGGCTCGCGAAGTAGCGGGCGATGATGTCGAATTCGCCGAGACTCATGCCCGACCCGCTACCGCCTGTAGGTTGATCAGCCTCGCTCGGCCGCGCGCAGCTCGCGGGCCGCGCGGTCCAGCACCGCGTTGACGTATTTGTGCGCGTCGGTCGCCCCGAAACGCTTGCACAGGTCGATCGCTTCGTTGATGACCACGCGATACGGAATGTCGACGCGCTGCTGCAGCTCGTACATGCCGATCATCAGGATCGCGGTCTCGACCGGATCGAGCTGATCGAGCGGCCGGTCGAGGAACGGCGTCAGCGCGGCTTCGATCTGCGCGTGCTGCGCGATGCACTTGTCGACCAGCTCTTCGAAGTGCTCGCGATCGACGCCGGCCGAATCCTCGCTTTCGAGGAACTGCTGCTTGATCTCTGCAGCGGACTGCTGCGTAAGCTGCCATTGATAGAGCGCCTGCATGGCCAGCTTGCGCGCGATGGAACGCGCACGCGAGCCGCGCGCTCCCTTGACTACGGATTTCCCGGTTGAGCTCATGGTCGGCAGCGCGCTCAGCTTTCAATCCTGCGTAACAGATTCGCCAGCTCGATCGCAGTGACGGCCGCATCGGCACCTTTGTTGCCCGCCTTGGTCCCGGCGCGCTCGATCGCCTGCTCGATGGTGTCCGTCGTCAGCACGCCGAATGCGATCGGCACGCCGGTTTCCGTCGAGACGCGCGCGAGCCCGCTCGCGCACTCACCCGCCACGTAGTCGAAGTGCGCAGTCGCACCTTTGATGACCGCGCCGAGCGCGACGATGGCATCGTACTTCCTGCTCTGCGCGAGCTTGCGCGCGACCAGCGGCATGTCGAACGCGCCCGGCGCGCGCACGATCTCGATCTGCTTCTCGGAAGCACCGTGACGCTTGAGCGCGTCGACCGCGCCGCGAATCAGCTGATCGACGATGAAATCGTTGAAGCGCGCCGCGAGGATCGCGAAGCGCAGCTCGCGGCACTGCAGGTCGCCCTCGACGGTCTTGACGTTATCCATCGACATACTCCACCACTTCCAGGTCGAAGCCCGACAGGCCATGCATCTGCTTGGGCGCCGACAGCACTCGCATTCTCGTCACGCCGAGATCACGCAGGATCTGCGCGCCGATGCCGTACGTGCGCAGCACCTTCGCACCGGCCTGCGGCGGCGGCGCCGCAGGATCGCGGCCAATGCTCTGCACGGCGTCCATCAGGTCCCGCGGCGTCTCGTCCGGGCGCAGGATCACGATCACGCCGTGACCTTCCTGCGCGATGCGCTGCATCGCCGAGCGCAGCGGCCAGCCGAGCGCGCGGTCGCGAATACCGACGACGTCGCCGAGCGTGTCTTTCAAATGCACGCGCACCAGCGGCACGCGCTTGTCTTCCAGCTCACCCGCGACCAACGCGAGATGCACTGTACGGTTGACGTGGTCCTCGTAGCAGAACATGCGGAAGGCGCCGAATTCCGTCGCGATGGTCCGCTCGGCGATGCGCTCCACCGAGCGCTCCTTCTCCAGGCGGTAGCGGATCAGGTCGGCGATCGTGCCCATCTTGAGCTTGTGCCGCTGCGCGAACTTCTCCAGATCGGGACGGCGCGCCATCGTGCCGTCGTCGTTGAGGATCTCGACGATCGCCGCGGCCGGCTCGAGCCCCGCGAGCCGCGTCAGATCGCAACCGGCTTCCGTGTGACCTGCGCGCGTCAGCACGCCTCCCGGCTGCGCCATCAGCGGAAAGATGTGACCCGGCTGGCGCAGGTCCTCGGCTCGCGCTTCGCGGCGCACTGCCGTGCGAATCGTGTGCGCACGATCGTGGGCCGAGATGCCGGTCGTGACGCCTTCGGCAGCTTCGATCGACACGGTGAAGTTCGTGCGGTGATCGAAGTTCGTGTCGCTGACCATCAGCGGCAGGCGCAACTGCCGGCAGCGCTCGCGCGTCAGCGTCAGGCAGATGAGGCCGCGCCCGTAGTGCGCCATGAAGTTGATGTCTTCGGCGCGCACGTGCTCGGCGGCGATGATCAGGTCGCCTTCGTTCTCGCGATCCTCGTCGTCCATGAGCACGACCATGCGCCCCGCGCGCATGTCGGCGAGCAGCTCGTCGATCGTGTTGAGCTTCGTGGGATGGGGCTGCAGCGGGATCGGCTTCATGCGTCGTCTCCGGCCTCGCGCGTCATGCGTTCCAGGTAGCGCGCGATGATATCGACTTCCAGGTTCACTTGCGTGCCCGGCCGGCAGGCGCCGAGCGTCGTCACTTCGAGCGTATGCGGAATCAGGTTGACGCCGAAGCGCCGCTGCGCAACGTCGTTGACCGTCAGGCTGACGCCGTCGATGCACACCGACCCCTTGCGCGCAATGTAGCGCGCCAGCGGCGCGGGCACCTCGAACTCGACGCGCAGCGAGCGCGCATCGCTCGCCGAGCCCACGACGGCAGCGATGCCGTCGACGTGCCCGGTCACGTAGTGGCCGCCGAGCGGGTCGCCGGCGCGCAGCGCCTTCTCCAGATTCACCCGCTGACCCGGACGCCAGCTGCCGAGGGTCGTCACCTGCAGCGTTTCGAGCGATGCGTCGGCGGCGAAGGAATCGGCGGCGAGCCGCGTCACGGTCAGACAGCAACCGCTGACGCTGATGCTGTCGCCGATCGCGACGCCTTCCAGCCCGAGGTTGGCAGTGGCGATCAGCAGTTCAACGTCGCCGTTGCGCGGTGTGATCGCGCGCACTTCGCCGATGGCTTGAACGATTCCGGTAAACATGGGATCAGGGACGCAGGACGAGCTTGACGTCAGCGCCGATGCGCTGCATGTCGCGTAGCGTATAACGCGGCACGTCCTCGATGCGATACAGGGGCGGCAGCAACGCCATCGCCCGCGCTTCGGACCCGAGCACGATCGGTGCAATGTAGACGATCAGCTCGTCCGCCAGACCGAGCTGCAGAAACCGCCCGGCGAGCGTCGGGCCGGCCTCGACCAGCACGTCGTTGCATTCGCGCCGGCCCAGCTCCGCCAGCACGTTCTGCAGATCGACGTGGCCGTCGGTATCCAACGCAGTCGCGATGACTTCCGCCCCCGCCCGCTGGATCGCGCCCGCCTTCGCCATCTGCTCGGCGGCCGTGAATACGATCGTCCGGCCGGGAACGCTGAAGATTCGCGCCGCAGGCGCAATGCGCAGGCGCGTATCGAGCACGACACGCAGCGGTTGCCGGCCCAGCAACTCGATCGCCGGGTCGCGCACGTTGAGCTGCGGATCGTCGGCGATCACCGTCTCGATGCCGGTGAGCACGGCACTGGCCGCGGCACGCAGATGCTGCACGTCCGCTCGCGCGGGTTCGCCGGTGAGCCACTTGCTGACGCCATTCGCCAGCGCGACGCGACCGTCGAGGCTCATCGCAATCTTGACGGTTACGCGCGGCAGACCGGTCGTCATGCGCTTCTCGAACCCGAGGTTGAGCTCGCGCGCTGCGGCTTCGAGCAAGCCGGTCTCCACTGCGATGCCGCTCGCGGCGAGCTGTTTGATGCCCGCGCCGCTGACTTTCGGATTCGGATCGAGCGTGCCGCACACCACGCGTTGCACGCCGGCGCGAATCAGCGCATCCGTGCATGGCGGCGTGCGCCCGTGATAGCAATGCGGTTCGAGCGTCACGTACGCAGTCGCTCCCCTCGCGCTGTCGCCCGCCGCCTCGAGCGCTCGCACTTCCGCGTGCGCTTCGCCCGACTTGGCGTGCCAGCCCTCGCCGACGATCCGCTCGCCCTGCGCGAGCACGCAGCCGACGCGCGGATTCGGGTGATTGGTGTAGCGGCCCAGCAGCGCGAGATCGATCGCCCGGCGCATCATCCGCAGGTCGAGCTCGGCGCTCATCGCTTCTTGCCGCTTTCCTTGCCGGTCCACAGCGCCAGCTGACTTTCGTCGGCCTTGCCGCGGCGGCTGCGCATGCGCTCGATTTCCTCGCGGAACGCATCCACGTCCTGGAAGCTGCGATACACCGACGCGAAGCGCACGTACGCGACCTCGTCGAGGTGGTGCAGCTCTTCCATCGCGAGCTCGCCGACCAGCCGCGAATTCACTTCGCGCTCGCCGAGCGCGCGCAGCTTGTGGCAGATGTGCACGACCGCGGCGTCGAGCGCCTCGCTCGACACCGGGCGCTTCTCCAGCGCCTTGAGCATGCTGTTACGCAACTTGCTTTCGTCGAACGGCTCGCGGCTCTCGTCGTTCTTGACGATGCGCGGCATCACCAGCTCTGCAGTCTCGAAAGTCGTGAAGCGCTCGCCGCAGTGCAGACACTCGCGGCGGCGGCGGATCTGCTGCCCTTCGCCGGCCAGGCGCGAGTCGATGACTTTCGTCTCTTCGTGATTGCAGAACGGGCAATGCATCAGTTCGCGTAGACCGGGAACCTCCGGCAGATCTCGGTCACTGTCCCCTTCACTTTCGCGACGACCGCGTCGCTGAGGTTCTCGTCCAGCACGTCGGCGATCCAGTTGGCGAGCTCGAGCACTTCGGCCTCTTTGAAGCCGCGCGTCGTGGCGGCCGGCGTGCCGATGCGCAGGCCGCTGGTGACGAACGGCGGACGCGGATCGTTCGGCACCGCGTTCTTGTTCACCGTGATGTGCGCGCGGCCGAGCGCCGCGTCGGCATCCTTGCCGGTGATGTTCTTGTCGATCAGGTCGACCAGGAACAGGTGATTGTCCGTGCCGCCGGACACGATCTTGTAGCCGCGCTTCATCAGGCCGCCGGCCATCGCCCGCGCGTTCGCGAGCACCTGCTTCTGGTACGCGACGAACTCGGGCTGCAACGCTTCGAGCAGCGCGACTGCCTTGGCCGCGATGACGTGCATCAGCGGCCCGCCCTGCGTGCCCGGGAACACGAGCGAGTTGAGCTTCTTGTGAATCTCGTCGTTGGGCCGCGCCAGGATCAGGCCGCCGCGCGGACCGCGCAGCGTCTTGTGCGTCGTGGTCGTGACCACGTCGGCGTACGGCACCGGATTCGGATAGATGCCGGCGGCGATCAGGCCGGCGACGTGTGCCATGTCGACGACGAAGTACGCGCCGACGGAGTCGGCGATGCGCCGGAAGCGCTCCCAGTCGACGACGCGCGAGTACGCGGAGAAGCCGGCGATGATCATGCGCGGCCGATGCTCCTGCGCGAGCTGCTCGACGCGCACGTAGTCGATCTCGCCCGTGTTCGGATCGAGCCCGTACTGCGTGGCCTTGAACAGCTTGCCGGAGAAATTCACCTTGGCGCCGTGCGTCAGGTGGCCGCCGTGATCGAGGCTCATGCCGAGAATGGGGTCGCCGGGATTGACCAGCGCCAGGTACGCCGCCGCGTTGGCCTGCGATCCCGAATGCGGCTGCACGTTCGCGTAGGCCGCGCCGAACAGCTTCTTCGCCCGCTCGATCGCCAGCTGTTCGGCAATGTCGACGTACTCACACCCGCCGTAATAACGCTTGCCCGGGTAGCCTTCGGCGTACTTGTTCGTCAGGACCGTGCCCTGCGCTTCCAGCACGCGCGGACTGGCGTAGTTCTCGGATGCGATCAGCTCGATATGGTCTTCCTGGCGGCGCTGTTCGCCGTCGAGCGCAGCCTGCAGCTCGGGATCGAACCCGGAAATCGTCATGTTGGCGGGGAACATGGGCAGCCTCTGAGTGGGGAGGCCGATTGTACGGAAAGAAGGGGCTATCCGCTGCCCTCGACGAACGCCTCGACCACCCGCGTCCACGCCCTCGCGATGTTGCGGCGGTTGTAGCCGCCGCCCCCCATGCCGACGACGCGGCCGTGCCCGAGCTCGTCGGCGATTGCGCACAGCCGCGCGGCGGCGTGCGCGTGCGCGTCCTCGCTGAAGCGCAGGTGCGTGATCGGATCGCCTTCCAGACTGTCCGCACCGCACTGGAACAGGATGAAGTCGGGGCGCCCGGCGCGCAGGTAGTCTTCGACCTTCAGCCAGGCGGCATGGTAGTGCTCGTCGCTCGCGCCCGGCGGCAGCGGCAGGTTCAGCTTCGTGCCGAGCGCCGGTCCGACGCCGGTTTCCGCGGCCATGCCGGTGCCGGGATAGAGAAAACGGCCGTCCTCGTGCAGGTCCGCGAACAGCAGGTCCGGATCGTCCTCGAACGCGTAGAAGACGCCGTCGCCGTGATGCGCGTCGATGTCGACGTACGCGACGCGCCGCAGGCCGTGCCGGCGCCGGAGCATTTCGATTGCCACGCCGCAATCGTTGAAGACGCAGAAGCCGGCCGCGTGCCCGCGCGAGGCGTGATGGAGACCTGCGATGGGAATGAACGCGCGCCGCGCGCGGCCGGCCATCACGGCGTCGACTGCATTCAGGGTCGCGCCGACGACGTTGCTCGCAGCCTCATAGACGCCGCGCCAGGCCGGCGTGTCGCCCGCATCGAGATAGCCGAAGCCGCTTGCCGAGCGCTCGCGCACCAGGTCGACGTAAGCCGGCGTGTGGAACCATTCGAGCTCTTCGCGGGAAGCGCCGCGGGCGCAGCCGCGCTGGACTCGCCCGTCGAGGCCGCACTGGTGCAGCTCGCGCATGAACGCTTCGTGGCGGTCGGGCCCGAAAGGATGACCGTCGCCGAAGCCGTAGCGTGCGATCTCCTCGCCTGCCACCAGGAGCACATTGCAGTCCGATTCCGTCACGGCGGGCCTCTCGGTGCGTGTGCCCCTCCCCCGTGCCGAGACTAGCACGGGGGCCCCTCCTGCGGATCCATCCGCCCGGGGCATTCGCGCATCCATGCGCGGCATCTGTATGATTTCGCCCCCTCTGCCAACCCCTGCCCCTTTCGTTCCAAGCCATGGCCCAATTCATCTACACCATGAATCGCGTCTCGAAGGTGGTGCCGCCGAAGCGGATCATCCTGCGGGACATCTCCCTGTCGTTTTTCCCCGGCGCGAAGATCGGCGTGCTCGGCCTGAACGGCTCCGGCAAGTCGACGCTCCTGCGCATCATGGCGGGCACGGACCAGGAGATCGAGGGCGAGGCGCGGCCGCAGCCGGGCATCAAGATCGGCCTGCTGTCGCAGGAGCCGCAGCTCGATGCGCAGAAGGACGTGCGCGGCAACGTCGTCGAAGGCGTCGGTGAAATCCAGTCGCTGATCGACCGCTTCAACGCAGTCAGCGACAAGTTCGCCGATCCGGATCTCGGCGAGGAGCAGATGAACAAGCTGCTCGAAGAGCAGGCGAAGCTGCAGGACGCGATCGACGCCAAGGGCGGCTGGGAGCTGGAGCGCAAGCTCGAAGTCGCCGCGGACGCGCTGCGCCTGCCGCCGTGGGACGCGGACGTCACGAAGATTTCCGGCGGCGAGCGCCGCCGCGTGGCGCTGTGCCGCCTGCTGCTCTCGCAGCCCGACATGCTGCTGCTCGACGAGCCCACCAACCATCTCGACGCTGAATCGGTCGCGTGGCTGGAGCGCTTCCTTGAGAGCTATCCCGGCACCGTGATCGCTGTAACGCACGACCGCTACTTCCTCGACAACGTCGCGGGCTGGATCCTCGAGCTCGACCGCGGCCACGGCATCCCGTGGCAGGGCAACTACTCCTCGTGGCTGGAGCAGAAAGAACAGCGGCTCGCCATCGAGGAGAAGCAGCAGGAAGGCCTGCGCAAGACGTTGCAGCGCGAGCTCGAGTGGGTGCGTGCGAATCCCAAGGCGCGGCAAGCCAAGAGCAAGGCGCGCGTGCAACGCTACGAGGAGCTCGCGTCGCAGGAATTCCAGAAGCGCAACGAGACCAACGAAATCTACATTCCGCCCGGCCCGCGGCTGGGCGAGCTGGTGATCGAAGGCCAGGCGCTGAAGAAGGGATTCGGCGACCGGTTGCTGTTCGATGACCTCAGCTTCAACCTGCCGGCCGGCGGCATCGTCGGCGTCATCGGCCCGAACGGCGCCGGCAAGACCACGCTGTTTCGCATGATCACCGGCCAGGAGCGCCCCGACAGCGGCGAGATCCGCGTCGGGCCCTCAGTGCAGCTCGCATACGTCGATCAATCGCGCCAGTCGCTCAACGATGCAAACACCGTGTGGCAGGAACTGTCCGGCGGGCTCGAAATGATCCGCGTCGGCAACTACGAGACTTCCTCGCGCAGCTACGTCGGCCGCTTCAACTTCCGCGGCACGCAGCAGCAGCAGCTGATCGGCGAGCTGTCCGGCGGCGAGCGCAACCGCGTGCACCTCGCGAAGGTGTTGAAGAGCGGCGGCAATGTGATCCTGCTCGACGAGCCCACCAACGACCTGGACGTCGAAACGCTGCGCGCGCTCGAAGAGGCGCTGCTGAGCTTCCCGGGCTGCGCAGTGGTCATCTCGCACGATCGCTGGTTCCTGGACCGCATCGCGACCCACATCCTGGCGTTCGAAGGCAACTCGGAGGTCGTCTGGTTCGAGGGCAACCACGCGGAATATGTCGAGGACCTGAAGCGGCGCAAGGGTGATGACGCGGATAGTCCGCACCGCATCCGGTACAAGAAGCTGGAGGCGTAGCGCCATGAGTACACTTGGCTTGATCATCGACGGCGATTCGCTCTCACTCGATGTCCTGCGGCGCTCCGACAGCGCGCGCGGCACAGTCACGCTGAGCGATCAGGCGCGTCGCCGCATGGAACGCAGCATCGACGTCGTGCGCGAAGCGGTGCGCACCGATCGCGTCAGCTACGGCATCACGACCGGCTTCGGTGCGTTCGCGAACAAGCGCATCTCCGCGGACCAGGTCCGGCAGCTGCAACTGAATCTCGTGCGCAGCCATGCGTGCGGCGTCGGCGAGCCGCTCGCGGCGCCGATCGTGCGTCGCATGCTGCTGCTCAAGGCGAACAGCCTCGCCGCCGGAATTTCCGGTGTGCGCACCGAGATCGTCGATGCGCTGCTCGCGCTGCTCAACAACGACGTGCTGCCGGTGATTCCGAGCCGCGGCTCGGTCGGCGCATCGGGCGATCTCGCGCCGCTCGCGCATCTCTCGCTGTGCCTGATCGGCGAAGGCGAGGCGCTGCAGGGCGAGCGTCGTCTCGAAGGCGTGGAAGTGTGCCGCGCCGCCGGCCTCGAGCCGCTCGCGCTGGAGGCGAAGGAAGGGCTCGCGCTGATCAACGGCACTCAGCTCAGTCTCGCGCTGGCGCTCGACGGCCTGTTCGCCGCGGAATCCCTGCTCGATGCATCGATCGTGATCGGCGCTCTGACCGTGGACGGCCTCGCGGGCAGCTACGCGCCGTTCGACGGGCGCATCCACGAGGCGAGCCGCTCGAAGCATCAGGTCGAAGTCGCGCGACGCTTCCGCATGCTGCTCACGACGAGCGCCATCCACAGCGATCACGAGAATTGCGACCGCGTTCAGGATCCGTACGCGGTGCGCTGCATGCCGCAGGTGCTCGGCGCCGTCGAGGCCGCGCTCGCACACGCGCGCGAAGGTCTCGGCGCCGCGATCAACGGCGTCACCGACAATCCGCTGATCTTCGGCCACGACATCCTGTCCGGCGGCAACTTCCACGCCGAGCCGCTCGCGCTGCTGAGCGACTATCTCGCGATTGCCGTCGCCGAGATCGCCAGCATGTCGGAGCGGCGCACCGACCTGCTCGATCGCCGCGTCAACCCGGCGCTGAGCATGTTCCTGACGACCGAGCCCGGGCTCGAATCCGGCTTCATGATCGCGCACGTTGCAGCGGCGGCGCTGACGTCGGAGAACCGCACGCTCGCGCATCCGGCATCGGTCGACAACGTCACGACGTCCGCGGGCCAGGAAGATCACGTCAGCATGGCGCCGTGGGCCGGCTTCAAGCTGCAGCGAATCTGCTCGAACACCGCGCACGTGCTCGCAATCGAAGCGCTCGCCGCCGCGCACGCGATCGATAAGCTGCAGCCGCTGCAGACGACTGAGCCTCTGCAACGCGTCCACGCGCTCATCCGTCACAACGTGGCCTATCGGCCGTACGATCACCGCCTCGATCGCGACATCGCGACGCTGGCCGCGCTGATCGAGCGCCGCGAGCTGACGGGTTTCGTGACATGACTTCGGACGCGGTCGTCCTCCTCATCGCTCTGTTCGGTCTCCTGCTGCTCGCGCTCGCGTGCCAGCGGTTGTTTCGCGCGCGCTTCGTCGCCGCGGCCGGGAGCGGATTGATGGGATTGCTGCTGCTCACCGGCGCCGCGCTGTTCTTCGTCGTCTCGCTCAATCTGCACACATACAACCGGCTGACGTACGAACAGCCGGTCGCCGAAATCGTGTTCGAAGCCCGCGGCGCCCAGCACTTCCGCGCAACGCTGGCGCAGGTACCGAGCGGCGAGCTGCAGATGTTCATGCTGGCGGGCGACGAGTGGCAGCTCGATGCGCGCGTGCTGAAATGGCAAGGCTGGGCGAATCTTCTGGGCCTCGACGCGCAATATCGGCTGGAGCGCGTCAGCGGCCGCTATCGGCAGATCGAGCAGGAGCGCAAGGACGAGCGTACGGTCTACGCACTGAGCGAGAACCCCGGCATCGATCTGTGGACGATGTCGATCGATCATCGCCGCTGGCTGCCGTTCGTCGATGCGGTCTATGGCAGCGCGGTGTACCTGCCGATGGCGGACGGCGCGCGCTACGAAGTTTCGATCACGCAGTCGGGATTGGTGGCGCGGCCCGTCAACGACGTGGCGAAAACCGCCACCGGAAGCTGGAAGTAGCCGTCAGCCCACCCACACGCGGGCGTTGCGGTAGATGCGCATCCAGGGGCTGTCCTCGCCCCACTCGTCCGGATGCCAGGAATTCTGCGCCGTGCGGTAGACGCGCTCCGGATGCGGCATCAGCAGCGTCACGCGCCCGTCGGGCGTCGTGATGCCGGTCAGGCCGCGCGGCGAGCCGTTCGGATTCGCCGGATAGCGCTGCGCGGGCCGGCCGTCGTTCTCCACGAAACGCAGCGCAAGCAACTTGTCGCGCAGCAGCGCATCGATCGCTCCCGGCTGCGCGAACTCGGCGCGCCCTTCGCCGTGCGCCACCGCGATCGGCATGCGCGAGCCGGCCATGCCGGCGAAGAACAGCGAAGGCGATTCGACGACTTCTACCAGGCTCAGGCGTCCCTCGAACTGCTCGGAGCGGTTGCGCACGAAGCGCGGCCAGTGCTGCGTGCCCGGAATGATCTCGCGCAGCGCCGACATCATCTGGCAGCCGTTGCAGACGCCGAGCGCGAACGCGTCGGGCCGCGCGAAGTACGCGCTGAACGCGTCGCGCAGCCGCGAGTGGAACAGGATCGACTTCGCCCAGCCCTCGCCCGCGCCGAGCACGTCGCCGTAGGAGAAGCCGCCGCACACGACCAGTCCGCGGAACTCGTCGAGGCTCAGGCGGCGCTCGAACAGATCCGTCATGTGCACGTCGTACGCGGTGAAGCCGGCGCGATGGAACGCGGCGGCCATCTCGACGTGACTGTTCACGCCCTGCTCGCGCAGGATCGCGACCTTCGGCCGCGCGCCCTTCGCGATGTACGGCGCAGCGACGTCGTCCTGCAGCCCGAACGTCAGGCGCACATTCATGCCGGGATCGTTCGGCTCGATCGCGGCCGCGAACTGCTCGCGCGCGCACTCCGGGTTGTCGCGCAGCTCGACCATGCGGAAGCTCGTCTCCGACCACGCGCGGCGCAACGCAGTGCGCGCCTCATCCAGCACGAGTTTCCCGCCCGCACGAATCACCACGCGGTCCGCGCTCGTGACCCGACCGATCACGCTGGCGAAACGCGCGAGGCCGTGACGTTCGAGCACTTGCCGCACGGCCTGCGCATCAGCGCTGCGAATCTGCAGGACCGCGCCGAGCTCTTCGTTGTAGAGCGCCGCGGCGGCTGACGCAGAGTCCGCGGTCAGGTCGAGCTCGACACCGCAGTGACCCGCGAACGCCATTTCGGCGACGGTCGCAAACAATCCGCCGTCGGACCGATCGTGATACGCGAGCGCGAGCCCGGCGGCGCGCAGCGCGACGATTGCAGCGAAGAAACCTGCGAGACGCGCGGGATCATCGCAGTCCGGCGCTTCACGCCCCAGGCTGCCGTAAACCTGCGCGAGGCACGAGCCACCGAGACGGTTGCGTCCGCCTCCGAGATCGATCAACAGGAGCGAAGTGTCGCCGCGATCGGTGCGCAGCTGTGGCGTCAGCGTGCGGCGGACGTCGCGCACCGGCGCGAATGCCGAGACGATCAGCGACAGCGGCGCGACCATCTTTCGCACGCGGCCGGCCTGCGTCCAGCTCGTCTTCATCGACAGCGAATCCTTGCCGACCGGAATCGTGATGCCGAGCGCCGGACAGAACTCCTCGCCGACAGCTCGCACCGTCGCGTACAGATCCGCGTCTTCACCGGGCTCGCCGCACGCAGCCATCCAGTTCGCCGACAGGCGCACGTCGCAGATCGCACCGATATCGGCGGCCGCGATGTTCGTGACCGACTCCGCGACGGCCATGCGACCCGAAGCGGGCCCGTCGAGCAACGCGAGCGGCGTGCGTTCGCCCATTGCCATCGCTTCGCCGCTGTGGGACGTGTAGTCGCTGATCGTTACCGCGACGTCGCTGACCGGCACCTGCCACGGCCCGACCATCGGATCGCGACTGATCATGCCGCCGACGGTGCGGTCGCCGATCGTGATCAGGAAGGTCTTGTCTGCGACTGCCGGGAAACGCAGCAGCCGGTAAGCCGCTTCGACGACATCGACGCGCGCAGCATCGAACGCGTCGCCGAGTCCCGGCACGCGACGCACGTCGCGCAGCATCTTCGGCGGCTTGCCGAGGATGACGTCGAGCGGTACGTCGACGGGTGCACTGTTGAATTTCGGGTCCGCGACCTTGAGCCAGCCGTCGTCCGTCGTCTCACCGACGACCGCGTACGGACAACGCTCGCGTGCGCACAGCGCCGCGAAGCGCTCGAGATGCTCAGGCGCGACGACGAGCACGTAGCGCTCCTGCGCCTCGTTGCACCAGATCTCCAGCGGCGACATGCCCGGCTCGTCCGACGGCACCGCGCGCAGATCGATGCGACCGCCGCGCTGACTGTGCGCGATCGATTCGGGAATCGCGTTCGACAAGCCGCCCGCGCCGACGTCGTGGATCAGCAGAATCGGGTTCGCCGCGCCGAGCGCCCAGCACTGGTCGATGACTTCCTGCGCGCGCCGCTGGATCTCGGGGTTGCCGCGCTGCACCGATGCGAAGTCCAGATCCTCCGCGCTCGCACCGCTCCCGACCGAGGAAGCCGCGCCGCCGCCGAGACCGATCAGCATCGCGGGCCCGCCGAGCACGACCACTTTCGCGCCGGGCGGGATGTCCGATTTCTCGACGTGCATGCGGCGCACGTTGCCGAGGCCTCCCGCGATCATGATCGGCTTGTGATAACCCCGGAGCGCGGCGCGCATGGTGGATTCCCGGCCGGATTCCACCTCGGTCTCGAACGTGCGGAAGTAGCCGAGAATGTTCGGGCGCCCGAATTCGTTGTTGAACGCGGCCGCGCCGATCGGGCCTTCGACCATGATGTCGAGCGCCGAAGCGATGCGCGAGGGCCGGCCGAAGTCGCGCTCCCACGGCTGCTCGAAGCCGGGAATGCGCAGGTGCGAAACGGAAAAGCCGGCGAGACCCGCTTTCGGCTTGCCGCCGCGGCCGGTCGCACCCTCGTCGCGAATCTCCCCGCCCGCGCCGGTCGCCGCGCCGGGGAACGGCGAGATCGCAGTCGGATGGTTGTGCGTCTCGACCTTCATCAGGATGTCGATCGGCTCGGCGTTGCACGCGTACACGTGGTTGTCCACGTCGGCGAACCAGCGCTCGCCGTTCGCGCCTTCCATCACCGCCGCGTTGTCCCGATAGGCGGACAGCACGCCGCGCGAGTTGCGCGCGTAGGTGTTCTTGATCATCGCGAACAGCGACTTCGGCTGGCGCTCGCCGTCGATGATCCAGTCGGCGTTGAAAATCTTGTGCCGGCAATGCTCGGAGTTCGCCTGCGCGAACATCATCAGCTCGATGTCGTTCGGATCGCGCGCGAGCTTCGTAAAATTTGCGGCGAGGTAGTCGATCTCGTCGTCGGAGAGCGCGAGGCCGAGACTCTCGTTCGCTTCGACCAGCGCAGCGCGACCGCGTGCGCGCAGCGGCACCGTGCGCAACGGGCGCGGCGCTTCGTGCGAGAACAACTGCGCCGCGTCGTCGAACGCAAAGATCGCGGCTTCGGTCATGCGGTCGTAGAGCGCCGGCGCGATTGCACGCAATTGCTGCGGCGTCAGCTCGCGGCCAGCGCGCACTTCGTACGCAATACCCCGCTCGATGCGCTCGATCGCGTCGAGGCCGCAAACGTGCGCGATGTCGGTGGATTTACTCGACCAGGGCGAGATGGTGCCCGGCCGCGGAATGACGACGATCGGATGTTCGGGGAGCCTTGCGGCAGCGGCGCCGTCCGGCGTGCGCGGACCGTAGGTCAGAAGAGCCGCCAGGATGCGCTGTTCGTCAGCAGTCAGGTCGCGACGCGCCTGCACAAAATGGACGAAGCGCGCGCTCAGGTCTTCGACTGCGTGGCCGCGGGCCGTCACCGCGGCGAGAAGTCTCGTTTTTCGGAAGTCGGAAAGCGCAGGCGCGCCCGGCAGTATCAGCATCTTGGAGCCAGCGGTGAACGGGGGCGAATGATAGCGGAAACGGGCCGTTACTTCTTGTCCCCCGGCGTATACAGCGGCACCGGAAACGGCGTCACGTTCGAGCCTTCGAGGGCGCTCACCTTGCTCACGCCCTGCTGTCGCACTTCGTCGACCCGCAGCACCGAGTGCAGCGGCAAATACGTGCGTTTCACCCCTTCGAATTCGGCTTTCACCTTCTCCTCGGACGGGTCGACGACGACCGCGGAGCGCTCGCCGAACACCAGCTCCTCCACCTCGATGAAACCGAACAGCGCGCCGTGGCTGACCTTGCGGGCATAGATCTCGTAGACCTTGCCCTGGTTAACGAAAACGACCTTGAAAATGTGACTGGCTGCCATCTGGGTTCCGGGGCGGGTTGGTAGTCTGCTGCCCATATTATCCATAATCACGCAGGACGGACGGGCATCGGGTGGGCTGGTGCCAGGGCGTACTGGGTGGAGTCCGGCTTTGCGCGCGTTTGCTCCATGGCACTGAAACTTAGAGTCATCAGCGATCACTACAAGGCGCTCGGCAAGCGCAGCTCGCGGCTATTCGGCGTTACCGGCGGCAGGATCGGCCGGGCGCAGGACAACGACTGGATCCTGCCGGATCCGGATCGCTACGTCTCCAGCCACCATTGCAAGGTCGAGTTCCGAGCCGGCCAGTGGATGCTCGAAGACACTAGCACCAACGGCGTCTTCATCAACGGCGCGGACACCCCGGCATCCGTCGAGGGCGCGTATACGCTGCAGGACGGCGACCGGCTGCGCCTCGGCGACTACGAAGTGCTGGTGAGCATCGACGAGCGCAACGATTTCGCGGCGGACGCGAGCGGCCAGATCCCTGCGCCGCCGCGCGTGCGCAACAAGGCAGTGAAAACGCACCCGCGGGCGACCGACAACGATCTCGGCGAGGAGCTCGACCTCACCGACCTGATCAGCGATTCCGCGATCGCGCCGGCGCCGACCATGCCGCCGCCACTGCGCGCGCCGACGTCGTCGTCCGGGCCGCTCGATCTCGAGAGCGCGCTCGCGCTGGACTCCGACGATCTGAAGGCGATGGCGCCGATCCCGGCTGCACCGACGCCGGCCAAGGCGCCGAAGACTGCATTCGCTTCCCTGCTCGGCGACAGCGGCGAGCACAACACTGTTGCTCGTGGACGCAAGGCGGAAGCGAAGCCGCCGGAGCTGAAAGCGGAAGCCAAAGCTGACGACTGGCACATGCAGACGCGGCCGTACGACCGCAAAGCGCTGCAGGCGCTCACCTCGCCCGCCGCGCTGGCAAAGCCCGAGAAGCCCGAGGCGGAGCGCCCGAGGCGGAGCGCGGACAACAGCTCCGTCGAATCCTCGTCGGGCGTGGACGCTTTCTGTCGCGGCGCCGGCATCGATCCCGCAAGCCTGCCGGGCGACACCCAGAACGTGCTGTTGACGCTCGCCGGCCAGATGCTGCGCGAGTCCGTGCTCGGCCTCATGGATGGACTCAAGGGTCGCTCCGACCTGAAGAACCGGCTGCGGCTGAGCCAGACCACGATCCAGCCCGGCGAGAACAATCCGCTGAAGTTTTCCGCGAGCGTCGACGAGGCGGTGCTGAAGCTCCTCGACCCGCACGGCAGCCGCTATCTCGGCCCGATCGAAGCGATCCGCGAATCGTTCGCGGACATCCGCACGCATCAGACTGCGCTGGTCGGCGCGATCCAGGCGGCGGTCGACGAGCTGATGAACCGCATCGAGCCCGGCGAGCTGCAGGAGCGGTTCGATCGCGGCCTGAAGCGCGGTCCGCTGCTCGGCGCGACCAACAAGATGAAGTACTGGGATCTGTACACCGAGTTCTACCAGGTGCTGAACCAGCGCAGCGAGCAGGGCCTGCCCACGCTGTTCTCGGAAGAGCTCGCGCGAACGTACGCTGAAAAAGTCGCGCCGAAGAAGAAATAGCTGTGTGGGTCAGGTTTCAGCCTGACTCTTCCGCTCCATCACTCCTTGCAATGCGCGCGCGCCCTGCTCCATCAGCGGCGTGATCATCCCGGCGGCCGCGTGCGGCAAAACGTCCGCGATCCACACGAACACGCACTCGTCGGCGCCGCGCGGGATGACCTGCATCGACGCGCTGTGATGAACGAATTGGCTCTCGATCACACCGTACGCAACTCGCATGCGCTGCGGGTCGACGCTGATGATCCGCTCCTTGATCACCTGCCCGTTCGCGAACGTTGCGACGCGCAGATCCTCGCGCTCCAGCCGGCAGTCGGTCAGCACGCCCGCGAACGCGAGATGCGCATCGCCTGTCGCGGCCAGCGCCTGCCAGACCTGCTGCGCAGGCGCACGAATCGACGTTTCGATGTGAACGGTAGCCATGCAACGCTCCTCACTTCGCTTGCGAGGATGCTAGCGCCGGCCGCGGCCGGGTACTTGGAGAATCCTGCGGTCGTGCTTCGACCGTCGTGTCAGGCGGCACGGCCACGGGCGCAGGGCGCGAATCGGTCGCGACCCAATCCAGGATGTCGATGTAGCCGCGGATGTTCTCCACGAAGCGAACCGGCTCCCAGCCACGCGCATAGCCGCGCTTCACGCGCGAGTACCACTTTGCCTGCGTCAGCAGCGGCAGATGTTCGCGCACGTCGCTCCACGAGTCCGGATTCTTGCCGTGCAGCTGCGTCAGGATGCGCGCGTCTTCGAGGTGGCCGACGCCGACGTTGTACGCCGCGAGCGTGAACCAGGTGCGGTCGGGCTCGAGGATGCGTTTGGGAATCTGGTTGCGCAGCCAGACGAAGTAGCGCGCGCCGCCGAAGATGCTGCCGCGCGGATCGAGCCGGTCCGGAACGTTGAGCGCACGCGCAGTCTCTTCGGTCAGCATCATCAGGCCGCGTACGCCGGTGTGCGACGTCGCTGTCGGGTCCCATTGCGATTCCTGGTAGCCGACCGCCGCGAGCAAACGCCAGTCGACGCCGACTTCCGTGGCGGCTTCGCGGAACCAGTGGCGATAGCGCGGCAGCCGCGTCTCGATGTGGTCCATGAAAACACGCGACTGGATGTAATCGAAGCGATCGCTGTCGCCGTAGTACGTGTCGAGAATCTGCGCGAGGCGCCCTTCTGCCCGCAGCGACGAATAAAACGCAGTCACGCGCCGCAGCAGGCTCGCGTCGCGCGTGTCGACGACCCACGCCAGCGACTTGCCCTGCGACAGGTCGAAGGCGATGCGGATCTCCGGGTGAAACGCGCGCCCGATCGCGAACTCGTTCGAATCGGCGACGGTGTAGTCGAACTCGCGCCGCGACAGGCGATACAGCAGCTCCTCGGTCTCCGCGAGCGGATTCTCGACCCAGGACAGGTTCGGATTCACCGCGCGCCACTGTTCCAGCGTCGCGGCGTGCGCGCTGCCGCCGACGACTTCGATGTGGCCTTCGTTCGCCTGCTTGATGGTGCGCGGTCGCGTCTCGCCCTGGCGAAAAATCAGGTGCTCGCGCACCTGCTGATACGGCGGACCGAAGCTCGCGTTGTCCGGCAGGCGAATGCCGCGCGTCAGCCCCGCCGCCGCGATGTGCGCGCGATGCGATTCCACTTCGCGCATCGCATCGGCCACGTTCGGCACGGAATAGACGAACAGGCGTACGCCCAGCTCCGCCGCGAACCGGCTGGCGAGATCGAATTCCGGCCCCTGCGGACCGGAGGCGCCCAGGTAATACGCGCTCGGCATGTTGCGCGTCACGACGCGCAGCTCGCCGGCCCGCATGATCTGCTCGAGCACGGTCGGCGGCTGCGAGCAGGTGCCGAGCAGTAGCGTCGCGATGATGGCCAGGGCGGCTTTCACGGGTGGAGATTACCAGCCCGGTGCCGCCGGGGTCCGTCGCAGTCGGCTTCAACCGTGGCACGGTTCGTGTAGAATCCGCCCCCCCGCCCGGAGAGGTACCGAAGCGGTCACAACGGCACCGATTCGAAATCGGTTGAGGGCATTACGTCCCTACGAGGGTTCGAATCCCTCCCTCTCCGCCAAAAATAGCAGCCCCGCAAACGCGGGGCTTCTTTTCTGGTACGAGCCTTCAGTACACATCCAGATCCCGGCCGACGACCACGTGCCCGGGATACCGCGACATCTCGTTCAGCAGCGTCGCCGGCGTCGAGCGCTCCGAGTCCACGGCCGGACGCAGCGACAGCGATGCGTGATAGAGAATCAGCAAACCCGGCCGGGCTTGCTTCGCCAGCTCCGTGAGCTGCGTCGTCGTGGTGTGGAACTGCGCCGCGTACGCCCGGAAGTCCGGCCGCTTCGCCAGCCATTCGTGCGTCAGCACTTCGTGGATCAGCACGTCGCAGCCGCGACACGCATCGATCGTCGCCTGCGCCGGATTCGTGTCGCCCGAAATCACGATGCTGCGATCCGGCGTATCGAAGCGATAGCCGTAGCTCTCCATCGCGTGCCGGGTCGCGAACGCGGTGACCGTGACGTTCGCGTCCTTGTAGACCACGCCGGGCTTGATCTCATGCGCGTTGACCGCGTGACCCTCGGGAAACGCGCCGATGGTGAACAGGCCGCGGTCCTTTTGGCGCGTCTCGAAGTCTGCGCTGTATGCCTCCAGCACGTGCTCGGTCATGTGGCGGATGCCGCTCGGTCCGTACACTTCGAGCGGCACGCGCCGGCCGAGCACCCACGGCGTCAGGATCAGATCCGGATAGCCGACGGTGTGATCGGAATGCAGGTGCGTCAGGAACACGACGCGCAACTTGACGGGATCGAGCGCGGCGATGCCGCGATCGACGGCCGCCGCTTTCGCGCGCCGCACGACGCCGGCGCCGAAGTCGACCAGGTAAGGCGTGCCGTTGACGACGATGGCCGTTGCCGGGCCCGAGCGGTCCGGATCTGCGGGCGGATTGCCCGTGCCCAGCAGGACCACCTGCGTCTGCTGAGCGTGCGCTGCGCCGGTCAGGGTGAGTGCGATGAGCGCGAGCACAGCACCCGCGCGCGGAGAACTCCGTGTGGACATGACGTTCCTCCCATCCCCGCGGCGAGCTTAGAGCTTTTTCGGACAGACCGGCGCGAACCTGAACGAAAGCGCCATCGAATGAGCGTCATCGAACCGATGACGGCCGCCCGGGTCCAACGCCTTTACACCGCCCTGCCGGCGCACCACACTGCCCTCGTGAAAGCCACCGCCATTCTGTTGCTGAGCGCTGCCCTGACCCTGGGCGCCGGCTCGCGTGCCCTCGCGGAGCCGGAAGACCTGCCCGACATCGGCAGCCCCGCGCAAGCGACGCTCAGCCAGGCCGACGAATACCAGATCGGCCGCATGATAGTGCGCGGTCTGCGCGACCAGGATCAGATCCTCGAAGACCCCGAGGTCTCCGAGTACATCCGCTCGATCGGCCAGCGCCTGTCGAGCCAGGCGACCGACGGCTCGCAGCGCTTCAACTTCTTCATCGTCAGAGACAATTCGATCAACGCATTCGCGTTGCCCGGCGGCTTCATCGGCGTGAACAGCGGACTGGTGCTCGACACCAAGGACGAGAGCGAGCTCGCGGGCGTGATCGCGCACGAGGTCGCACACGTTACGCAGCGGCACATTGCGCGCAGCCTCGCCGCGCAGAGCCGTTCGAGCCTGGTGTCGACGGCGGCGATGCTCGCGGCGATTCTCGTCGGCGCGGCAGCGGGCGGCGGCGGCGACGCGGCGATGGCCGGCGTCGCGGCGGCGCAGAGCCTCGCGATTCAGCAACAGATCAGTTTCACGCGCGACAACGAAACCGAAGCCGATCGCGTCGGCCTCGGCATTCTCGCGCGCTCCGGGTTCGATCCGCAGGGCATGCCGGAGTTCTTCGAAACGATGAGCCGGTACGCCGGCGGCAGCGAGACCAACATTCCGGAAATGCTGCGCACGCATCCGGTGACGAGCACGCGTATCGCCGAAACCAAGGAGCGCGCGGCGCAGCTGGATGTGAAGCCCGAGCCGGACAGCGTGAGTTACGCAATCACGCGCGAACGCCTGCGCGTGCTTTCGACGCCGCCCGGCGAGGATCCGCGCACGTACTATGCAGCGATCATCGGCAACGAGCCCGATGCGACGCCCGCACAGGTGTACGGCCGCGCGCTCGCGTTGATGATGTCCGGTCAAGCCGCGAAGGCCGTGCCGATTTTCGAGCGCCTGCGCAATACGGACCCCACGATCGTCCAGTACCACACTGCGCTCGGCCAGGCACAGCTGGCCGCCGGCAAGGGCCAGCAATCGCTGGCCACGCTGGAACGGGCGCGCGAACTGTTCCCCCGCAACGTCGCTGTGACCGTGCGGTCTGCGGAAGCGCTGATGCAGCTCGGCGATTCCAAGCGCGCGCACGAGATCCTGCTCGACCTGTTCAACGTCGTGCCGCCGACGCCTGATCAGGCCAAGCTGACGGCGCAGGCCGCGAACGCCGCGGGCGACGTTGCCGACTCGTACTACTACATGTCCGAGTACCACCTGATGAGCGGCGACCTGCCGCTCGCCATCAACCAGCTGCAGCTGGCGCTGGCGGTGCCCAAGATCTCGGATGTGCAGCGTGCGCGCTTCGAGGCCCGCCTCGAAGAAGTGCAGCAAGCATTGCCCAAGCGCGCGCGTCGCCCGGCGCAGACAGAAGAGAATCGGCGCCGCGGGTCTTGATACAATGCGGCCCGCGGCCGACCCGCCGCAGTCCACCGGTTCGGAGATCCTTCACGCATGCTCAGCCCATTGCGCGCCGCCGTGGCGGTCTTGATTGCGTTGCTCGCCGCGGGATGCGCGTCCACGCCCGGCCGCACCACTCCCCACGATCCCTGGGAAGGCTTCAATCGCGGCGTCTACAAGTTCAACGACACCGTCGACCGCGCGGCGCTCAAGCCCGTCGCCAAGGGCTATCGCAAGGTCACGCCGCATTGGCTGCGCGTCGGCATCGGCAACTTTCTCGGCAACCTCGAATACCCGGCGACGGCAGCCAACCAGTTCCTGCAGGGCAAGCCCAGGATGGGATTCCGCGACACCGGCCGTTTCCTGCTCAACACCACGCTCGGCATCGGCGGCCTGTTCGACGTCGCCACCGCTGTCGGCCTGGAAGCGAACGACGAGGATCTCGGCCAGACGCTCGCGGTGTGGGGCGTCGGCTCGGGACCGTATCTGAACCTGCCGTTCTTCGGTCCCTCGACGCTGCGCGATGCGCCCTCGCGCATGGTCGATTTCTTCTTCGATCCGCTCACGTACGCCGACGTGCCGTGGGAAGCGATCTGGGGCGAGCGCGTGCTCGACGTCGTGCATACGCGCTCCGAGCTGCTGCCGCTCGAGCCGACATTGGAGAAAACGTACGACCCGTACGCGTTCATCCGCGACTCCTGGGTGCAGCGGCGCGAATACGCGATCTTCGACGGCAATCCGCCGCCCGAGCAGCTCGACGAACAGTTCGAGGACGAGCCGCCGGCCGAGGATGCGCCGGCGCCGGAAGAGCCCAAGCCGCAGTAGGTCTACTTCTTGCGCGCGGGCGCCGGCTCGCAGCGCCCGGTCGCGGCCGAGGCGCCGATCAGATCCTCGACTTCGCTGATGCGCGCGAGCGCTTCGATCTGCGCCGGCAGGTTGGCGAAATGAATCTCCTTGCCGGACTGCTTGGCCCTGCGCAGCCACTCGATCAGCAGCGCCAGGCCGGCGCTGTCGCTCTCGCCGACGCCGGTGAAATCCACATCGATCTTCGGCGCCTGCGTGAAGCGCAACTCGCTTTCTTCGAGCACTTCCGCTGCGGTCGACGCGTCGAGCACGCCGCTGACGCGAAACCGTCCTTCGCCGAGCGACTCCAGCCGCGCGCGGCTCACGACTTCTTCTCGGACGCGCTCTGCTGTTGCGAGCCGGCGGGCGCTGTCGGCTTCTGCACGGTGCCGCTGGCGACCTGCTGCTCGAGGCGCTGGATCACCGGCTCCAGGCCCCTCTGCTGGATCTCGGAGCCGAAGTCCGTGCGGAACGATTTCACGTACGACACGCCTTCGATCTGCACGTCGTACGCCTTCCAGCCATCGGCCGTCTTGCGCAGCGAGTAGTTGACCGGCACGCGCTGACCGTTGTCGCGGCGGACTTCGCTGCGCACGGTCGCGACCGCGTCGTCCGGCTTGCCCTGGAACGGCAGGATCTTCAGACGATCTGGGGTGAACTCGAGCAGTGCCTCGCCGTAGTTCTGCAGCAGCGACTGGTAGAACGCCTCGACGAAGCGCTTGCGCTGCTCCGTCGTCGCAGTCCGCCAGTACTTGGCGAGCACCAGCTGCGCCGCATACGTGGTGTCGAAGTGCGGCAGCATGTTCTTGTCGACCAGCTCGCGCACGCGCTTCGGATTCTGCTTGTACTCGGAGCGATGCGCGTCGAGATCCTTCAGGGTGTCCTGCGCCACTTTCGTGACCAGCTCCTGCGGTCCGAGCTGCGCGCCGGCGGCGTCAGCGGCGCGCGCGCCGGACGCGACGAGCGTCAGGGACGCCGCCAGAAGCAGGACGGGTGCGGCCATCCAGCCGCGGATCGACTTGAGTGAGTGCTTCATCGCTTCGGCTCCTGCGCTGGAGGTGGTTGACTGCCCTGGTTGCCGCCCTGGTTGCCGCCCTGACTATTGTCTGGGGCGGAGCCCTGGTCGCGGCGCAGGAAAGTAGCCGCCAGCTGGTTGATCAGATTTTCCAGCACGAACGCATCCTGCACGAACTCGATGCGGTCGCCCTGCTTCAGAAATTCCTCGGCGCCGCCCGGCGTGATGCCGACGTACTGCCCGCCCAGCAACCCGCTCGTCATGATGCTCGCGTCGCTGTCCTTCGGGATGCGGTCGTATTGCGAGTTGATGCGCATGCGCACGACAGCCTTGTACTGCTGCTGGTCGTAGCCGATCGTCTCGACGCGGCCGACCGTCACGCCGGCCATCGATACGGCTGCGCCGGGCTTCAGGCTTCCGATGTTCTCGAACTGCGCCATCAACTCATAACTTTTGCCGCTCGAGGAAAGTTCGCGGTTGGTGATCTGCGTCACCATGAAAAACAGTGCCGCGAAGCCGAGCAACACGAACATGCCGGTCGAAAGTTCCACGGTGCTTGTCGGTCGCATACAGCCCTCGTTACAGCATCAACACGGTCAGCATGTAGTCCAATATCAGCGTCAGCACGGCGGAGGTCACTACGGTGCGCGTAGTCGCACGCCCGACGCCTTCGGCGGTCGGCGTTGCGTTGAAGCCCTCGTAGACCGCCACGAGGCTGCAGGCCACGCCGAACGCGCAGCCCTTGATGACGCCTTCCATGATGTCTTCGTGGCCGACGCTCGAGCGCATCTGCGACCAGAACGAGGCCGCATCGACGCCGAGCTGCTGCACGCCCACCAGCTGCACGCCGAAGATGCCGACGCCGATGAAGATCACCGTCAGCAGCGGCATCGCGATCACGCCGCCGATGAAACGCGGCGCGACCACGCGGCGGATCGGATCCACCGCCATCATTTCCATCGCGGTGAGCTGATCGGTCGCGCGCATCAGGCCGAGCTCCGACGCGAGCGCCGTGCCGGCGCGGCCGGCGAACAACAGCGCCGTCACCACGGGTCCGAGCTCCTTGATGAGTCCCAGTGCCGCGGCCGTGCCGAGCGCTTCCTCCGAGCCGAACCGCTGCAGCACGTCGTAGCCGAGCACGCCGAGCACCATGCCGACGAACAGTCCGCAGGTCATGATGATGACCAGCGACAGCGCGCCGGCGTTGTGCACCTGTTCGACGACCAGGCGGAAGCGCAACAGCGCCCGCGGAACCTGCGACAGGACGCGCCCGAAAAACAGCGCGACCGCGCCGACCGTGGCCACGAACTCGCGCAGGTTATCCCACAGCTCGCGCAGGACTCCGGTCATGCGTCTCCCGCCAGCAATTGCTCGTAGTAGTCGGGCGCCGGGTAGTGGAACGCCACCGGCCCGTCGGCGAGGCCGTTGACGAACTGGTGCACGATCTCGGACTCGTGATCCTTCAGCTCGACGAAGCTGCCGGACGCCGCCACCTTGCCGCCGGCGATGATGAAGCTCGCGTCCGCGAGGATCGAGAGCTCTTCGACGTCGTGCGACACCACGATGCTCGTGATGCCGAGCGCGTAGTTCATCTGCCGCACCAGGCGCACGATCATGCCCATCGAGATCGGATCGAGGCCGGTGAACGGCTCGTCGTAGATCAGCACTTCCGGATCCGTCGCCATCGCGCGCGCGAGCGCCACGCGCCGCGCCATGCCGCCGGACAGCTCCGCGGGCATCAGTTGCGCCGCGCCACGCAGACCGACAGCCTGCAGCTTCGTCAGCACCATGTTGCGGATCAGCGATTCGGGCAGGTCGGTGTGCTCGCGCAGCGGGAACGCCACGTTCTCGAACACATCCTCGTCGGTGAGCAGCGCGCCGTTCTGGAACAGCATGCCCATGCGCAGGCGCAGCGCGTACAACTCGGTGCGGCTGAGGTGGCTGACGTCGATGCCGTCGAACAGCACCTGGCCCTTGTCGGGGCGGATCTGTCCGGTGATCAGCTTGAGGAGCGTGGTCTTGCCGGTGCCGCTCGGCCCCATGATGGCCGTGATGCGGCCGCGCGCGATCCGCAGGTTCAGGCCCGAGAAGATCGCGCGCCCGCCGATCGAATAGTGAACATCGCGAACTTCGACGATCGAGTCCTGCGCTGTCTGGGCATCAGCTTGGCTGCTCGCTGCGCTCGACGACATTCAATGTTCCGATCGCCCTGTCAGAGCGGAGCGCGGCTCAGGCCGCTTCCTGTTCCAGCTTCGCGCTGTAGCTGCCGCTGCGCGCCAGGCCATTGAACTTCGCGCGGCGGAAGAATGCCTTCTGGCCCGCGGCGAACGTCTCCGGCTTGCCGCCCCAGGCCTTCAGCGCTTCGTCCTGCAACGCGCGTCCGTACGAGAAGCTGAGCTCCCACGGCAGCGGGCCGAGCTTGTTCATCAGGCTCAGATGCTCGGTCGCTTCCGCCGAGCTCTGCCCGCCCGAGAGGAATGCGATGCCGGGCACCGCGCCGGGCACGTAGCGCTTCAGCGTGCGCACCGTCGCTTCCGCGACCTGTTGCGGCGTGGCGCGATTCGCGGCCTTCTTGCCGGAGATCACCATGTTCGGCTTCAGGATCATGCCTTCCAGATGAATGCGGTGTGAATGCAACGCCTGGAACACGGAAGTGAGCGTAGTGCTCGTCACTTCCTCGCAGCGCTCGATCGAGTGGCCGCCGTCCATCAGCACTTCGGGCTCGACGATCGGCACGATGCCTGCTTCCTGGCACAGCGCCGCGTAGCGCGCCAGCGCGTGCGCATTCGCATCGATACCGAACTGCGTCGGGAAGTCCGCGCCGATGTCGATGACCGCGCGCCACTTCGCAAAGCGCGCGCCGAGCTTGTGGTACTCGGCCAGACGCTCGCGCAGACCGTCGAGGCCTTCGGTGATCGTCTCGTTCGGGAAGCCGGCGAGCGGCTTCGCGCCGGTGTCGACCTTGATGCCCGGCACGACGCCGAGCTGCGCCAGATACTGCGAAAACGGCGTGCCGTCCTTGGTCTTCTGGCGGATCGTCTCGTCGTACATGATCACGCCGCTGATGTAGTCGGCAGCGCCTGGGGTAGTGAACAGCAGCTCGCGGTAAGTGCGGCGCGCCTCTTCGGTCGACTCCAGCTTGATGGAGTCGAAGCGCTTCTTGATCGTGCCGCTGGATTCGTCTGCCGCCAGGATTCCTTTGCCCTTCGCGACCATCGCCCGTGCGATCGATTCCAGTTCACTGCGATTCATGCTTCCTCCGCCTGTTGGGAAACGGGCTCGCGACGTGCGTGAAGTGCACCGGCCGCTTCGAGCCTTACGTTTGAGGGCGCGTAGGATAGCAAAATCATCTGTTGTTGCCGCACTACATGACTTGAACGGCATAAGACCTCGCCAGCCAAGTATTGGTTCGATGTTGTATTAGGACTAGAATGGTCCCATATGAGGAAGCACCTATGCTCCGCATCAGCAAGCTGACCGACTACGGCACCGTGATCCTGGCCTGCCTGGCGTCGCAGGCCGACCGGCTGTGGACCGCCGCCGAGGTGGCCGAGCGCACGCGCGTCGGCCTGCCGACCGTCAGCAAGCTGCTGAAGAAGCTGCAGCGCGCCGGCCTGGTGATCTCCACGCGCGGCAGTCACGGCGGCTACCAGCTCGCGTGCCCGCCCGGCGAGATCAGCGCGGCGCGCATTCTGGATGCGCTGGAAGGACCGTTTGCGATCACCGAATGCAGCGGCCAACACAGCAACTGCGGCATCGAATCGAACTGCCGCGTCGGACACGTGTGGCAACGCGTGAATGGCGCGATCCGCCGCGCGCTCACCGACATCACGCTCGCGCAGCTCGCCGGCATCGAGCGCGGCAGCTCGACGAGCGTGCCCCTGTCCAGACTGGTGCGCGCTTCGCACGAATAGCACGGCAATCTTCATGGCCAGCACTCCGCACGACGAGTCCCTCGAAGCCCTGGTCGGTCAGAAGTACCGGCACGGGTTCGTCACGGACATCGAAGCCGACACTGTCCCGCCCGGCCTGGACGAGGACGTGATCGGGCTGATCTCGCGCAAGAAGGGCGAGCCGCAGTTCATGCTCGACTGGCGCCTCAAGTCGTATCGCCACTGGCTGACGATGCGCGAGCCGCACTGGGCGCACCTGCGCATCGCGCCGATCGACTATCAGGCGATTTCCTACTACTCGGCGCCGAAAGCGCGCGAGGACGCACCGAAGAGTCTCGAGGACGTCGACCCGAAGCTGCTCGAGACCTACGACAAGCTCGGCATCCCGCTGCACGAGCGCGCCAGGCTCGCGGGTGTCGCCGTCGATGCGGTGTTCGACAGCGTCTCGGTCGCGACTACGTTCAAGGAGCGGCTCGCGAAAGCCGGCGTGATCTTCTGTTCGTTCTCGGAGGCGGTGCAGAAGCACCCGGCGCTGGTCGAGAAATATCTCGGCACGGTCGTGCCGTACACGGACAACTACTTCGCGACGCTCAACTCTGCGGTGTTCACCGACGGTTCCTTCGTGTTCGTGCCGAAGGGGGTGCGCTGCCCGATGGAGCTGTCGACGTACTTCCGCATCAACGCCGCGAAGACCGGTCAGTTCGAGCGCACGCTGATCGTCGCCGAGGAAGGCGCAGCCGTGAGCTACCTCGAAGGCTGCACGGCGCCGATGCGCGACGAGAACCAGCTGCACGCGGCAGTGGTCGAGCTGGTCGCGCTGGAGAACGCGCAGATCAAATACTCGACGGTGCAGAACTGGTACCCCGGCGACGAGAACGGCCGCGGCGGCATCTACAACTTCGTGACCAAGCGCGGCGAATGCCGTGGCGCCAACTCCCGTATCAGCTGGACGCAGGTGGAAACCGGCTCGGCGATCACCTGGAAGTATCCGAGCTGCGTGCTCACCGGTGAGAACTCGGTGGGCGAGTTCTACTCGGTGGCGGTCACCAACAATTACCAGCAGGCCGACACCGGCACCAAGATGATCCATATCGGCCGCAACACGCGCAGCACCATCGTGTCCAAGGGCATCGCCGCCGGCCATGGCCAGAACAGCTATCGCGGCCTGGTGAAAATCCTGCCGAGCGCGACCAATGCGCGCAACTTCACGCAGTGCGATTCGCTGCTGATGGGCGACCAGTGCGGCGCACATACGTTTCCGTACATGGAAGTGCGCACACCGACTGCCAGCATCGAGCACGAGGCCACCACCTCGAAGATCGGCGACGACCAGCTGTTCTATTGCCTGAGCCGCGGCATCTCCGAGGAGGACGCGGTCAACATGATCGTCAACGGATTCTGCAAGACCGTCTTCAAGGAACTGCCCATGGAGTTTGCCGTGGAAGCGCAGAACCTGCTCGCCGTCAGCCTCGAAGGCGCGGTGGGATGAACTTCAAGTGACACCAGACAGAACATCCATGCTCAAGATCGACAACCTCCACGTCCGCGCGGGCGACAAGCAGATCCTCAACGGCCTCACCCTGGAAGTGAATGCGGGTGAAGTGCACGCCATCATGGGCCCGAACGGTTCCGGCAAGAGCACGCTCGCGCAGGTTCTCGCGGGGCGCGACGGCTACGAAGTGACCGCGGGCACCG
>DASYRK010000019.1:0-15864 GCA_036004505.1 Steroidobacteraceae bacterium | reverse complement strand
ACCATCGGAATACCCGCCTGCAGCATCGTGGCGAGCTGGCGGGCGAACAGCGCGATGTCCTCGGAGGTGATCTTCTTGCCGCTCTTGAAGAGCTGGGACTCCTTGCGCACGCGCTTGGCGAGCACGCCCTGGCGCCGCAGGTCCGCTTTGACCGCGGCCTCGGAGACGGCGAGCATCTTGCCCTTGATGCGCTTGCCTTTCTTGTCGGTGCCTTCCCAGACGAACGGGGATTGTTGCGCGGATGCTGCTTGGGCCATGGTTCAGTCCTGACGTTGAATCGGTCCGATACGGCGGTTGATCACTCGACGGTGCACTGATTGACTTCGTCGAGACTGGTGATGCCGGTCCTGGCCTTCTCCAGTCCCGAGCGGCGCAGGTCCCAGATGCCTTCCGAGGCGGCCTGCGCGGCGATGTCCACTGCGTTGCCTTCCTGCAGGATGATGCGCTGGATGTCTTCGGTCACGGGCATCACCTGGTACAGGCCGGTGCGGCCTTTGTAGCCGTCGGTGCAGCTGCTGCAACCCACCGGCTTGTAGATCTTGATCCCCTGCTCGATCTCTTCCTCGCTATAGCCTTCCTTCAGCAGCGCTTCGGGCGGCATGTCGATCGGCGCCTTGCAGTTGTTGCAGAGCTTGCGCGCGAGGCGTTGCGCGATGATCAGCGACACGGAAGTGGCGATGGCGTAGGGCTTCACGCCCATGTCGATCAGACGCGTCAGCGTCTTGGGCGCATCGTTCGTGTGCAGCGTGGACAGCACCAGGTGGCCCGTCTGCGCCGCCTTGATGGCGATCTCCGCCGTCTCGAGGTCGCGGATTTCGCCGACCATGATCACGTCCGGGTCCTGGCGCAGGAACGCGCGCAGCGCCGAGGCGAACGTGAGGCCGACCTTCGGGTTCACGTTCACCTGGTTCACGCCCGGCAGGTTGATTTCCGCAGGGTCTTCCGCGGTCGAGATATTCGTGTCTTCCTTGTTGAGGATGTTCAGGCCCGTGTACAGCGACACGGTCTTGCCGCTGCCGGTCGGGCCGGTGACCAGGATCATGCCGTGCGGCTGCGCCAGCGCCTGCATGTAAAGCTCTCGCTGCGGCGCCTCGTAGCCGAGTGCGTCGATGCCGAGCATCGCGCTGGACGGATCGAGAATACGCGCCACGATCTTCTCGCCGAACAGCGTCGGGCAGGTGCTGACGCGGAAGTCGATTGCGCGGTTCTTCGAGATGCGCATCTTGATGCGGCCGTCCTGCGGCACGCGGCGCTCCGCGATGTCCAGGCGCGACATGACCTTCAGGCGCGCGGCCAGCTTGACCGCCAGCTGCACCGGCGGGTTCGCGATCTCTTTCAGGTAGCCGTCGAGGCGCAGGCGGATGCGGTACGACTTCTCGTACGGTTCGAAGTGGATGTCCGAGGCGCCTTTCTTGATGGCGTCCAGCAGCACCTTGTTGACGAAGCGCACGATCGGCGCGTCTTCGACGTCGTCGCGGCCGACCGTATCTTTCTCGAGATCCTCCTCGCCGCCAGTGACATCGAGGTTCTCCAGGTCGATGTCGTCGTCGGCCAGCGCCGGCATCTGAGTATCGACCTGCTCCATCGCCTTGGTGCCGATCCGCTGCAGCTTGTCCTCTTCGACGACGACAGCCTCGATGGAGAGGCCTGTCTGGAACTTGATCTCGTCGAGCGCATGCAGATTGGTTGGATCGGAAACGGCGACGAACAGGCGCTTGCCGCGCTTGACCAGGGGCAGCACGCGATGCTTTGCGAGCAGTTTGTCGGAGACCAGCTTGATGGTTTCGAGATCGGGCTGGATCGCATCGAGGTCCAGCAGCGGCACGCCGAATTCCTGCGAGGCGGCGATGGCGATCTCTCGGGCGTTCGCCAGGTTGTTCGTCACCAGGTGCGACACCAGGTTGGCGTTGGCTTCCTTGGCCGCGATCATCGCCGCCTGCATGGACTTCTCGTCCAGCAGGCCGTCCTGGATGAGGCGCAGCGGCAGGCCCTGCAGGGCCAGGCGCTGCGAGTTGACGGCGGGGATGACGTTCTCGGCCATTTTCCGTTGCGATTCCGGGCTGATCAGAGATTCAGGGGCGCTACTAATTACAGTAGCAGCGGCCCACGAGCAATTGTCAAATTACCTGGAATTCTGCAGCACAATGCCTGAGCGCTGCGGGGCCTGCGTCACACTCCGTTGCCCTTAGAAAAGACAAAGCCCCTCCGGAGAGGGGCTTCGCCATTCTTCAGGCTTCAATCCGTAAGTTGGATTACGGACGGCAGGCCTTTGGCAGGTACTTCTCGAGAAGGTCGGTCGTACCGGCGACCGCAACCGAGTTCGAGCCCGTGCCGAGCAGGTTCGTGCCCGCCGGCTGAAGCGAATTACCACACTGCCATGCCACCGACGCGTCCGGCGTTTCGTACGGGGTCAGCGCGAGGTTGTTGCCGTTGATCTTGGCGTTGGCTTCATTGCCGTACGTGATCGTGATCGTGCCGGCGGCCACTTCCACGGCCGTCACGTACTTGCCGCTCGTGTCGGTCGCGGTGGCAGACATGCCGGCCACCAGACGATTCACCGGCGCCTCGCCCGTCTGCGAGAACGACTCGGCGACCGCCGCCTTGGCAGCACCCGCCAAGCTCAGGCCTTCGCTGACCTGCGAGCGGATGGTGTAGTCCTGGTAGGCCGGGATGGCGATGGCCGCCAGAATGCCGATGATCGCGACCACGATCATCAACTCGATCAGCGTAAAGCCTTTCTGCACATGCTTCATTGAAAGTCTCCTGACATGGACCAGTTCAAAACGGCGGCGACTGCCTCGCCCGCTAGCTAGGCAAAAGCAAGTGCCATGCCAATAGCCGAGCCGCTCGTAACTAGCTGAGCCAAGTGTGTTTACTGGTGATAGTGCGACGGCCCGGCGATGCGCCTGGTGCCGCGCCTGGTTCATTTCTGACGAAACTTGTCAGTGAACGACGGGTTTCAGCGACGCGTCCGCCATGCTCGCGTCCGCATGCGGCGCACTGACCGGATTGACCTTGTAGAGCCGGATGTAAGGGATGAACTCGTTCTTGGTATGGTCGTGAATGTTCGCCTGCTCGATGAGCACGTAGTTGCCCGGAACGTCTGCGACAGGCTTGAGCAGCAGGTCGCTGACTAGCGGCGCCGTGCTGGTGCTGAAGCTCATATAGGTGATCTTGCTGCCCGTCTTGTCCCGGTTGATGGTGACCGGCCGTAGCAGGATGTAGCGTACGAACGGCGCGGCGCCGGGAAAGGCGTTCGCGGGCAGCGAGGTCAGATAGTCCATCTGCCGGATCTTCTGCGCATGCTGCGGCGTGAGCAGAAAGTTGTTCGCGACTACCGAGCAATCGGTGTAGTAGCGAATGTAGTGACCGGCATCGTTGTCGGCCAGCACGATGCCCGGGTCTTGCGCGCACGCTTTGCGCAGGTCCTCGAGAATCGGCCGCAGCACGCGAAACGTTCCGTCGCCGGCCGGCTCGCCGACTGCCGTCAATGTGGCGCGGGCGGGCATCCAGTACGCGAGCAGAAAAGCAAGGCTCACGCCCAGCACTATCGGCCGCTGTCGCTGCGGCCAGCGCTGCAGACCCCACTGAACCACAGTCAGCAACGGCAGGTAGAGCACGAAAGTGCCGAAGTAGTGTAGCCGTAGTTGGGTCAGCAGCAACGCGAGACCGAACAGGCACCAGATCCAGAAGAACACCCGCGCCGTCGCGCGCTCGCGCCAGCCCTGCCACGCACAGTAGACCGCCGTGAGAGGCAGCAGCCATATGAGCAGCGAGTACGATTGCGACAAGCTCTGCCTTCCCATCGGCGTGAGCACCATCGGCGCCACCGGCTGCATTTCCTGGATCGCATCGAGACGCGGGATCGAGCGGCCGAAGAATCCCTCCACCAGCAGCACTTGCCGCGCCAGCGGAAGCAGCAGCAACAGGCCCGCGCCCACCAGCAGCGCGACGCTGCGCCTGTTTCTGGGCAGCCACGCCATGGCGAGCGCCATGACTGCGGTTGCACCCGCTACATACAGGTGAAACCAGGAAAGCGTGTAGTACTCGAACAGCCCAAGGCGGAACGGCAGCGACGGGATCAGGATCGCAACGGTCGCCGCGAGGAACGAGGCGGCGAAAGACCCGGCAGTGCGCACTGGAACGCGGATGTCCTGCAGCCAGAGGACCAGCAGCGTGGCGAGCAAGGGCAGCTGAAGAATGAACATCCCGTTGTGGATCGCCGGCGCCGCGCCGAGCACGACGCCGAGTACTACGGCGGCCTTCGTGTCCTGCGGTCGCGCCAGATAGCGCAGACCGCACGCGATGCTCGCCAGCACGAAGATATACTCGGCATAGTGATGATCGATTTGCCCGACGCCGTGCAACGCCTGCGTCATCGGTGAGAAGGCTGCGGCCAGGCCTGCGATGACGACCAGGCCTTCGTTCAATTCCAGCCGCCGCCCGATCAGCATCAACAAGCCCATCGACACGAACACCGCGGCGACCGGAATCCAGATCAGGATCGCCATCGGCGAGTCCGCGACGCCGAGCGCGAGCAGGCCCTTGGTCAGCCAGGCCAGGGCGTAGTCGTAGCCCCAGGGCCACGTGAGCAGGCTCCCCTCGGGCGCGTGGATCTTCGGGTCGAATTCGTAGAACGCAGCCGGATCCGCAACCGTGTCGAGGATGCGTCGCGCGTGATAGAACGAATCGTTGCCCACCGGCAGGTACTCGTCGGCGAAGTGCGCGCGCGGCCAGTACAGGCTGCTGATGCCGGCTGCCAGCAAACCGACTACCAGCCACCACCCGACAAATCTCAATCGCGCAATCCGCTGCATGCGTGGAGGGACCTCGAGTTCGAACAGCCCGCTCGCTCACGGGCGCGCCATGTTACGCGCGGCACCGGACATAATAGAGCGACGCCCCGCACATTCTCTGTACGGCGAGATAGCTATCCTGCGGCAGTGAGCACAACGACCGATCTCTGGCGGCGCCTCAAAGCGCAACCCCCACTGTTGTGTGCAGTCGGGCTGGCGGCTGCGGCGACGCTTATTTATGTGCTGCCATGGATCTGGGCGGTGCACACCCAACTCGTCCATAACGTGCACGCGGTCGATCTGACGCAGCGGGATTTCGTGAACTACTGGATGGGCGCGCGCATGGCGCTGGCCGGCACCGAGATCGATCTGTTCACGCACGACATCTACTTCGCGCGGCTGCAGGAATTGTTCGGCGCCAACATCGAGATCCGAAGCTGGTCGTATCCGCCGCACTTCCTGCTGATGCTGTGGCCGCTGGGCTACCTCGACTACCTGCCCGCGCTCGGGGTCTTCCTCGCGGTCACGCTCGCGCTGTTCCTGACCGCGGTCTGGGTATTCCGCGCTGCTTTCGCGCCGCAATCGCACGTTGCGATCCTCTGCTGCGCACTGCTCGCCTTCGTGCTGATGCAGCTGGATGCGACCCAGAACGGCTTCCTGACAGCCGCGTTCCTCCTGTTCGGTCTCGCCTGGATGAAGGAACGTCCGTTGCTTGCGGGCCTGGCGTTCGCCTGCCTGACGATCAAGCCGCAACTCGGCTTCCTGATCCCGGTGCTACTGCTGTGGAACCGCAACTGGCTGGCGCTACTGTGGTCCTGTGTCTTCACGCTGGCGCTGGTCAGCGCTTCGATCGTCTGCTTCGGCCTCGATAGCTGGAGCGCTTACCTGGGCCAGACCCTTGCTTACCAGCGCTCCGTGATGAGCGACTGGTCCGGCACGTTCCTGCTGATGATGCCGACGGCCTTCGGCAGCGCGCGCGCCATCGGACTGTCGCCCGGTATCGCAACGCTCGTGCAGTGGGCGGCGTCGCTCATGGGCGCGGCGCTTGTCGTGCGCCTGCTGAGATGCGACCGCGATCCGCTCCATCGCGCCTTCGTCGTCGCCTGCGGCACGTTTCTGATGACGCCCTATGCCTTCAACTACGACATGGGCGCGCTGAGCGTGATCGCCGCGATCGTGGCGTCGGCGCCGCCAATCGCCTCGCAGCGGGCGGCGGCGACCGTCATGGCGGGCATCGGCGCGCTCGCTGGGATCGTCACCAACCTTGGACGTTCGGGAGTTCCGGTTGCACCGCTCGTGCTTGCGATCGGCCTGATTGCGCTCAGCCCGCCGGCCGCGCTAACGCGCGTATGGCGATTTGCCCTGGAACGCGATGTGCTTAGCGGTAAGAAAGTTGACGACCAGGGCCGTGCCCGCGCCGAGGATGAGCGCGAGCAGCGGCACGCGGCGCAATAGCGGCACGAGCGCTACGCCGGCCGCGAATACTCCGAGATTCAGCGCCAGTCCCAACACCTGCGCGAGCACGTAGCGCAGGTACTCGGCGCGCGCGTCCGGAGACTTCTCCGTGCGGAACGTCACGCGCCGATTCAGCGCCCACGTCGTGCTGATGGAACAGCTTGCCGAGAGTGCACGGGCCGCGTACGGATGCCAGTGTGCGTACCAGCCGGTCAGCGCGATGAAGATGAGCGCATCGACTGCGAAGCCGATTGCGCCGACTGCGGCGAACTGCACGAACTGCGCCGCGGCCGAGTCACGTGACACTGCGTCGCCGCTCGCGGAGAGTCGGACCCTGGAGCGCCAGGTAGTGCAGGCGTTTCAACTCGCGGCGTGACAACGTGACGGTATCGAGCACGAGCCCAGCGACGAAGCTCAGGAACGCCAGCACCATCAGGCCGGTGACCAGCACCGCGGTCGGCAGCCGCGGCACCAGGCCGGTTGCCAGGAATGTCGTGATGAGCGGCCAACCGAGGCCGACCGACGTCAGCGCCAGCAGCGCGGCGACACTGGCGAAGAACTGGAGCGGTCGCTCTTCTTTCACCAGCAGCAGGATCGTTCGCAGGATCCGGAAGCCGTCGCGGAACGTCCGCAGCTTGCTTTGCGAGCCGGCCGGGCGGTCCCGGTAAGGCGTCGGCACCTCGGTAATCGGCAGGCGCAGCTCCAGCGCATGGACAGTGAGCTCGGTTTCGGTCTCGAAGCCGCTCGCCAGCGCCGGGAACGACTTGACGAAGCGCCGGGAAAACACGCGGAACCCCGAGAGCAGGTCGCGAATACGGTCGCCAAAGATCATCGATACCGCGCTCGTCAGCAGCTTGTTGCCGAACACGTGGCCCGGGCGATATGCGAGCTGCGTGGTCGCGACGCGCGCACCGTTCACCATGTCGAGCGAGTTCGCCAGCAGCATCTCGACCATGCGGGTCGCACTTGCTGCGTCGTAGGTGCCGTCGCCGTCGACCAGCACGTACACCTCCGCTTCGATGTCGGCGAACATGCGTCGCACGACGTTGCCTTTGCCCTGATGCGACTCGCTGCGGACGATGGCGCCCGCGGCGGCGGCGCGCGCTCGCGTATCATCGGTAGAATTGTTGTCGTAGACGTAAACGGTCGCGGTGGGCAGCGCTGCGGCGAAGTCTCTGACGACCGAGGCGATCGCCCCGGCTTCGTTGTAACAGGGCACGAGAACGGCTACGCGCGGCGCGAGCGCGGCGGCGGCAAACGCTGCGGTATCGGTGAGCGGATTCACGACGTCCAGGCGGAATCCCGGGCGGTTACGATAGGGCAGGTGCGATGCGGCGAGAAACGGTCAACGGCATTCGATACGTGCTTGAGGAATGGCTGCCGCCGTCGCTGCGCGACTCGGCGCTCATGCGCTGGGTGTTCCGGTTGTACTGGGGCACGTTCGTCGACGACCTCGAGCGGTTCAGGGCGCAGATCACGCATCTCTCTGCGGCGGAGTACCAGAATATCTACGAGCGCATGCCGCGCATCCAGGACGAAACCGACAATTCCGCGGCATGCCTGGCGCAAGTTGCGGCGCGCGTCACGTCCGGACGCATCTGCGACGTGGGTTGCGGCACCGGCTACCTGCTGAACTACCTGCGACAGCAGCCGCAGCTGGTGGACCGCGAGCTCACCGGCGTGGACTTCATCATCGAGCCGCAGACCGCGCAGCGCCATCCGTCGATCCGCTTCGTCGCCGCGCCAATCGAGGCGCTGCCGTTCCCCGACCGGCACTTCGATACGGTGATCTGCACTCACGTGCTGGAGCATATTCTGGACATCGCGGCGGCGATACGCGAGCTGCGGCGCATCTGCGCACGTCGGCTGATCGTGGTGGTGCCGCTGGAGCGCGAGTATCGCTTCACGTTCAACCCCCACGTGCACTTCTTCCCATATCCGCACAGCTTCCTGCGGCACATCATTCCGGTGCCGCGCGACTACTCGGCGCAGATGATCGGCCGCGACCTGCTGTACGTGGAGGAAACAGGCGGCTGAGCGCGACATCACTCGATACCGAGCTTCTTGATCCGGTAGCGCAGCGAGCGGAAAGTCATGCCGAGCAGCTGCGCGGCCTTGGTCTTGTTGTAGCGGGTCTGCTCCAGCGCGCGCACGATGGCGTCGCGCTCGATGTCCTCGAGGGCGTCGCCGAGCTTCTCGCCCGGCGCAACCGTGTTCTGAATCGGCACTTCGGTATTCGCGACCTTCGGCCGCAGCTGCAAGTCGGCGGCGTCGAGGATGCCGTTCGAACACAGCGTCGCGGCGCGCTCCAGCACGTTTTCGAGCTCGCGCACGTTGCCGGGGAAGTGATACTCGCGCAGCGTGGCGAGCGCGGCGTCCGTCACCGTCAGCGAGCGGTTGCCGATCTGCCGGCCGAGGCGGGCGATGATCGACTCGACCAGCTCGTCGATATCCTCGAGGCGCTCGCGCAGCGGCGGCACGCGGATCTCGATGACGTTGACGCGGTAGAACAGGTCCTCGCGGAACTTGCCCTCGGCGACCTGCGCCGCGAGATTCTTGTGAGTCGCCGACAGGATGCGCACGTCGATCGGCGTCTCCTTCGACTCGCCGACCGGCCGCACGCTCTTCTCCTGGATCACGCGCAGCAGCTTGACCTGCATGTGCAGCGGCAGGTCGGCGATCTCGTCCAGGAACAGCGTGCCGCCCTCGGCGGACTGGATCAGGCCCTGCTTGTCGGCGACCGCGCCGGTGAAGCTGCCCTTCTTGTGGCCGAACAGCTCGCTCTCCATCAGCTCGGTCGGGATCGCGCCGCAGTTCACGGGCACGAACGGTCCGTCGCGCCGCGCGCCGGCGTCATGGATCAGGTGCGCGACCAGCTCCTTGCCGGTGCCGGATTCGCCGTAGATATGCACCGGCGCCTGGCTGCGCGCGACCCGCTCGATCATCTCGCGCAGCTGTTCCATTACGCGCGACCGGCCGAGGAGCTTGATCTGCGGCAGCTGCAACGTGCTCTCGGCCGAGCCGCCGAGCTTGAGCGTTGCCGCGATCAGCTTGCGCAGCGCCGCGACGTCGAGCGGCTTGGAAATGAAGTCGAACGCACCGAGCTTGAGCGCTCGCACGGCGGTTTCGACGTTGCCGTGCGCCGTGATGACCGCCACCGGCGTCTGCGGCTTGTGGGTCTGGATCCACTCGACGATGTCGAGGCCGTTGCCGTCGGGCAGGCGCATGTCGGTGAGGCACAGATCGAAGGCGCCGCCCCGCAGCTCGCGCGTGGCCGAGCCGATCGTGTCGGCCGTCGTCACGTCGAGGTTCATGCGCTCGAGCGTGATGCCGAGCAGCTCGCGGATGTCTGGCTCATCGTCGACAACGAGAGCGCGAGGTTTGGAGGACATGGTCAGATTGAAAGCACTGCAGCTGTTCTCTTCTCTGGCTACAGCCTACAGCCTACAGCCTACAGCCTCAATTTCTACAGCTCCCAGCGCTGCGGATCTGCGAAAACGACACGGAACACACTGCCACCGCCGTTGCGCGGCTCGTAGATCAACGCTGCGCGATTGCATTGTGCGAGCTCCCTGGCGATGAACAGGCCGAGGCCGGTGCCGCCTCTAGAGCCGGTGAAGAAGGGCTCGAAGATGCGTTCCGCGTCCGCCTGTGCGATGCCGGGGCCGCGGTCGATGATCTCGAGGAACGGCCGGTCCGAGGTATGGATGCGGCCGGTGCGCAGCTCGACCGCCGCGTCGTTGTCGTCGCGGCGGCCGTACTTGAGCGCGTTCTCGCACAGGTTCCACAGCAGCTGGTACAGGTGCGAGGGATCGACGCGCACGTCGAGCTCGCCGACCGGATCGAGGAAGCGGATCGCGCGCTCGTCGACCTCGGAGGTCTGGCGGAACTCACCGAGGAAGTCGCTGACCCACGCATTGAGCTCCAGCCGCTCGGGCCGGGTCGTGTCCCGCCGGGACAGCTGCAACACGTTATTGATGATCGTGCTGACCCGCTCGCCGTTGCTGGTGATGATGTCCGCGAGTCGCCGTTCCTGCGACGTGAGCGCGGGCGTCTCGGCCAGCAGCTGCGCGGCGTGGCTCATCGCGCCGACCGGGTTGCGGATCTCGTGCGCGATGCTGGCGCTGAGCCGGCCGAGCGCGGCGAGCTTCGACTGCTGGACGCGCTCGACGATCAGGGTCGTGTCTTCGAGGAACACCAGCGTCGGTCCTTTGCCGCTGCTATCGAGCGAGACGAAATGCGGCTGCACCAGCGAACCACCGTCCGAGGCGAGCATGGTGAGCGTGGCGAGCTGCCAGTCGTCGGCGCGCCGGCGCCACGTTTCCAGCAGGTACAGCAGCCGAGGCGAGACTTCGCCGAGCGGCGTGCCTTGCCGCACGCTCGCACCGTTCAGCAGCAGCCCGGCCGATTCGTTGATGAGCCGGATCGTGTCGTTCGCGTCCACGACCAGGATGCTCTCTCGCAGGTGCTGCACGATGAACTGGTTGAGCTCGGCGAGGTTGGCGACGTCGACCTCGCGCTGGCGCACTCGCTCCTCGCTCTCGCGCAGGTTGCGCGCCAGCGGCCCGACGCCGAGCGTCACGATGAATATGAGTGCGCCGATGATGCCGGCCGACGCGAAATCGCTGCCATCGCCGCGGGCGGCCAGCGTCGTGAGCGTTTGCTGCACGAGCACGGCGAGCGCCGCGATCGCTGCGAACATCAGCGCCAGGCGCTGCCGCACGACGAACGACATCGCGCCGATCGGTAGCACCAGGAGCGAGGCGAGGCCGCTGGTCGTGCCGCCGCTCGCGTAGGTCAGCGACGCGATCGCGAGCACGTCCACGCACAGACCCGCCACCAGCTGGATGTTGACCTCCGGCCAGCGCCGCTTGACCGTCGCGATCGATAGCATCGCGTAGGCGAAATATGCAGCCGTCGCGCCGATGAACAGGGCGGTGTCGGCCTGCCCGACGCGCCGCGGCGTGATGGTCAGGAACATCACTGTCAGCAACACGGCGACCAGCAACCGGAACAGGTTGACGAGCGTGAGCACTCGCCAAGCGAGGTGGCTCGTATCGGGCGCGGTCTGTGAAGTGAGCAGCGATTTCATGCGCTTTGCATCGGCGGCGAATTCCCTCAGAATACGCGGCCTTTGTCCGGTCGTCCTATCATCATATGAACCTGCACGAGTATCAGTCCAAGCAGCTGTTCGCAAATTACGGCATCCCTGTGCCGACCGGCTATGTGGCCGCGAGCGCCGAGGAGGCCGTAGCGGCCGCGCGGCGCATCGGCGGCGCGAAGTGGGTCGTCAAGGCGCAGGTGCACGCGGGCGGCCGCGGCAAGGGCGGCGGCGTCAAGCTGGTCGATTCGCCCGAGGCCGCGGGCAAAGCCGCCGCGGCGATGATCGGCACGCGCCTCAAGACGCACCAGACCGGGCCCGAGGGCCTGCCGGTCCACCAGGTGTTCGTCGAGGAAGGCTCGAAGATCGCCCGCGAGCTGTACCTGAGCCTGGTGCTGAACCGGGACAAGGGTCACATCGCGTTCATCGCGTCCGCCGCGGGCGGCATGGACATCGAGGAAGTCGCCGCGCACACGCCGGAGAAGATCATCCGCGTCAACGTGCATCCGGCGGCCGGCCTGCAGCCTTCGCAGTGCCGCGTGCTCGCGTTCGGCCTTGGCCTCGAGGGCAAGCAGATCGATCAGTTCACGAGCATCGCCCAGGCGCTGTATCGCCTGTACCTGGAAAAGGATGCGAGCCTGGTCGAGATCAACCCGCTCATCGTCACCGGCGACGACAAGCTCGTGGCGCTCGACGCCAAGATCAACATCGAGGACAACGCGCTGTTCCGGCAGAAGGAGCTGGCAGCATGGCGTGACAACAGCCAGGAAGACGAGATGGAGCGCGCTGCGGCCGAGCACGAGCTCAACTACGTCTCGCTCGACGGCGACATCGCCTGCATGGTCAATGGCGCCGGTCTCGCGATGGCGACGATGGACCTGATCAAGCTGCATGGCGGCGCGCCTGCCAACTTCCTGGATGTGGGCGGCGGCGCAACGCGCGAGCGCGTCACCGAAGCATTCAACCTGATCCTGTCGAACAAGAACGTGCGCGCGATTCTGGTGAACATCTTCGGCGGCATCGTCCGTTGCGACATGATCGCGGAGGGCATCATCCACGCCGTGCAGGACGTTGGCGTGCGCGTGCCGGTCGTGGTGCGCATCGAGGGCACGAATGCGGAGCAGGGCCGGAGCCTGCTTGCGAAGAGCGGGCTGGCGATCATCGCCGCATCCGATCTGACCGACGCGGCGAAGAAGGTCGTCGCGGCCGCCCAAGGCAAGGACCTGGGCAAAGGCAAGAGCAAGAAGTAATGAGCATCCTCGTCAACAAGAATACGCGCGTGATCTGCCAGGGCTTCACCGGCAAGCAGGGCACGTTCCATTCCGAGCAGTGCATCGCGTACGGCACGAAGCTGGTCGGCGGCGTCACGCCGGGCCGCGGCGGCGAGCAGCATCTGAATCTTCCGGTCTTCAACACTGCGCGCGAAGCGGTGCAGGAAACCGGCGCGACGGTCAGCATGATCTACGTGCCGGCGCCGTACGCGGCCGATGCGATTCTCGAGGCAGCGGACGCCGGCATCGAGCTCATCGTGTGCATCACCGAGGGTATCCCGGTGAACGACATGGTGAAGGTGAAGGCGGCGCTGTCGAGCTACGGCAGTCTGCTGATCGGTCCGAACTGCCCGGGCATCATCACGCCGGGCGCGTGCAAGATCGGCATCATGCCGGGCTTCATTCACAAGCCCGGTCGTGTCGGCATCGTCTCGCGCTCCGGCACGCTGACGTACGAAGCGGTCTTCCAGACGACCAACGCCAGGCTCGGCCAGAGCACCTGCGTCGGCATCGGCGGCGACCCGGTGCGCGGCATGAACTTCATCGATGTGCTCGCGCGCTTCGAAGAAGATCCGCAGACCGAAGGCATCATCATGGTCGGCGAGATCGGTGGCTCGGACGAAGAGGCGGCAGCCGACTTCGTTCGCAAGAACGTCACGAAGCCGGTCGTTGCCTACATCGCGGGTGTCACGGCGCCGGCGGGCAAGCGCATGGGTCATGCGGGCGCGATCGTGTCGGGCGGCAAGGGCACGGCGGCGGACAAGTTCAAGGCGCTGGAGCGCGCGGGCGTGCGCACGGTGAAGAGTCCGGCGGATCTGGGTAAGGCGATTGCGGAGCAGTTGGGGAAGAAGAGCAAGAAGAAGAAAAAAACTCTCGCCAAGACCGCCAAGCCCGCCAGGAAGAGCAAGAAAAAGGCGCCTGCGCGGAAGAAATGAGTCGGTCGGCAGTGACTGGTCAAACGGCATAGAATTGCTCTATGTCGCTTCGTATCGCTCTTGCCCAGCTGGACCTGTTCGTCGGCGACGTCGGCGGCAACACGCAGCGCGTAATCGACGCTGCGGCAGAGGCGCGCGATCGGCTCAAGGCCGATCTCGTGCTGTTCCCCGAGCTGGCCCTCTGCGGCTATCCGCCCGAAGACTTGCTGTTCCACAAAGGCCTGCGGCGCCAGGTCGCCGCGGCGCTGGAGCGCGTGCGCAGCGAGGTGAGCGGCGTCGCGGTGATGGTCGGCTATCCCGACTACGTCGACGACGCGATCTACAACGCGGCCGCGCTGATTCGCGACGGCAAACTGCTCGCGAACTATCACAAGCAGGAGCTGCCGAACTATCTCGTCTTCGACGAGAAGCGCTACTTCAAGCCCGGCAGCGAGAGTCGCATTGTCGAGCTGAACGGCATTCGCGTCGGCCTGCTCATCTGCGAAGACGTGTGGGAGCCTGATCCCGCACGCAAGGCGTGCGCGGCGGGCGCGCAGCTATTGGTCGTCATCAACGGCTCGCCGTACTCGATGCAGTATCAGCGTCGCCGCGAAGGCATCGTGCGCGCGCGTGTCAAGGACATCGGGTTGCCGGTCGTCTATGTGAACCAGATCGGCGGCCAGGACGAGCTGATCTTCGACGGCGGCTCGTTCGTGATGAACGCCGCGGGCGAAGTCGTGCAACGCGCCGCACCGTTCAAGGAAACGCTCTACACAGTCGACATCGATCTCGTCGACGGCAAGGCAGTGCCGCGAGCCGGTCACATCGAGCCGGAGTTGTCTGTGGAAGCGAGCGTCTACAACGCGCTCGTGCTTGGCGTGCGCGACTACGTGAGCAAGCATCGCTTCCCGGGCATCGTGCTCGGGCTGTCGGGCGGTATCGATTCCGCGCTGACGCTCGCGATTGCAGTCGACGCTCTCGGTGCCGATCGCGTGCACGCGGTGATGATGCCGTCGCGCTACACGTCGCAGATCAGCCTCGACGACGCCGCGATGGAAGCACGCACGCTCGGCGTGGGCTACGATGTCATTTCCATCGAAGGAATGTTCGAAGCAGCGCTCGGCGCGCTGAAAGAAGTATTCGCCGGCCGCTCGCCGGATACGACCGAAGAGAACATCCAGGCGCGCTGCCGCGGCCTGTTGCTGATGGCGATCTCCAACAAGACTGGCCGCATGGTGCTCACGACGGGCAACAAGAGCGAGATGGCTGTGGGCTACGCCACGTTGTACGGCGATATGGCTGGCGGTTTCGCGCCGATCAAAGATTGCAGCAAGCTGCTCGTGTACCGGCTCGCGCACTATCGCAACTCCGTCGCACAGGCGATTCCGGCGCGTGTGATCGAGCGCCCGCCGTCCGCTGAATTGCGGCCGGATCAGAAAGATTCCGATTCGCTGCCGCCGTACGAAGTGCTCGACCCGATCCTGGAGCTGTTCATCGAAGACAATCTGTCGGTCGACGAAATCTCCGCGCGCGGTTTCGACCGCGCGACCGTGGGTCGCGTGCTCGAGATGGTGAAGCGCAACGAATACAAGCGCCGGCAAGCGCCGCCCGGCGTGCGCATCAGCGATCGCGCGTTCGGCAGGGACTGGCGCTACCCGATCACGTCGGGGTATCGGACGCGATAGTGAGCATGAAGCCGACGCCGCAGTCCGATCGCTCGGTGACCATGGCTGTTCTCGTCGCGCTCGCTGCGGCGGAATGGGCGTTCGTCGGCCCGCAGGTCTTCGCGATTGTCGCAAGCGATGCTGTCGACTCCGCATGGCGGCTACTGCCGCTCCTGGGTGTGCCGCGTTTGATCATCGGACTTTGCGCCGGCCTGGTGCTCGCTATCGTCGACAATCGCGCCATGCGCGTCGTCGCGTTCTGCGTCTACATCGCGTTGCTGCTGTGGAGCTTCGCTCGCAGTGACGTCTACGTGCGTTGGCGCGATACGTATGCCGTCGCCCAGGCTCTCATTCCCTACGCTGCCGGGCTCGTTGGGATGGGCATCGGCTTCGCGTTGCGCCGGCCGGTTCGTCGCAGCCTCAAGTTGAAGCCGGACAAGTGAGCGGCCTGCGTCGGTTCATCGGACGCGCCTCACCAGATCTTCCACCAGTGCTTCTTTTCCTCGCCGGCCTTGTCCACGTTGGCGTAGTTCTCTTTCAGCACCTTCTCCGAATCCGCCGCGAGATCGTTCATGCCGAGCTTGCGATACGACCGCGCCATGATCTCCAGCGCGCGCTTGATCTGCGGCGCGCCGTCGTAGTTCTCGATCGCGTACTTCGAGC
>DASYRK010000018.1:0-2085 GCA_036004505.1 Steroidobacteraceae bacterium | reverse complement strand
GTTGTGATCGACAGCTTCAAGGCGTTCAGCGACATTTCGCCCTCGCCCGATGAGCAGCGCAAGTTCGGCTACGAGCTGGCGGTCAACCTCATGGCCTGGGAGGCCACGAGCTTTCTCGTCGGAGAATTCGGGCCGGACGATATCGCGCGCAACCCGCTGCTCTCGATCGTCGACGGCCTGATGGTCATGCATCAGCGCGAGTCCTCCGGCGAGCAGCAGCGCTTCCTCCAGATCGTGAAGATGCGCGGCACCGAGCACAGCCGCGACGAGCACAGCTTCCTCATCAACCGCAACGGCGTCGAGGTGTTCGCGCCCCGCGTCACCATCCGCCGCGAAGCAGTCCGGGACCAGCCGCAGCGGCTCCGGACCCGCATCTCGAAGCTCGACGACCTGCTGGGAAAGGGCATCCCGCGCGGCTCCAGCCTGCTCATCGCCGGCGTCGCGGGCACCGGCAAGACCGTGCTCTCGCTCGAGTTCGTCTACCGGGGCGCAAAGGCCGGCGAGAAAGGCGTCGTGTTCTCGTTCGAGGAGACCGCCGAGCGCCTGCTCGCCACCGGGGCCGGCCTGGGGTGGGACCTCGAGGGCGAGATCAAGCGCGGCAGGATGCAGATCGTGTTCATCCCGCAGCCCGACATCATGGTGGAGAAACATCTGCTGATGATGCGGGAGAAGATCGAGGCGATGAAGGCGCGCCGCGTGGCCGTCGACTCGCTGTCGGTGTTCCTGCACAAGATCAAGGACCCCCAGATCGCGCGCGAGAAGACTTTTCAGCTCGCGAGCGTGATCCAGAACGCGCACGCGGTCGGCTTCCTCGCCACCGATATCCCGTACGGCGCGAACCAGATCAGCCGCTTCGGCGTCGAAGAGACCGTGGTCGACGGCGTGATTCTGCTCTCCAACTCGGAGGCCGGGCTCGAGCGCGAGCGCTACCTCGAGGTCTACAAGCTCAGGAATACTGCGCACCTGAAAGGCCGGCACAGCATGACCATCGGCCGGGGCGGGGTCCTGATCGTTCCGCGCCAGGCAAAGACCGGCAACGCCGCTCGCAAGCGGGGGAAGACCTAGACGAAAAAGCAGCGATTGGACAACGGGCGCCCCGGGCTTCGGCAGCTCTACGAGATCAGCAAGCTGCTGACGCGCTTCGAAAGCGCGGCGCGCACCGTGTCGACGGTAGCGCAGCTCCTCGCGCAGGCGCTTCCGCTGCGCAGCATCGTATTGATGCTCGCGACAAAGGGCCGCGCGCCGATTCAAATCGTGGCATGGCATGCCGAGGGCGTCAGCGACGACGGGCTTGGCGCCGCAAAGGGCCATGCCGAAGCGTCCTACGAGTACCTCGCCGGCCTGGAACCTTTCGGCGCCGGTGGTGCGGCGGCGCAGGCGCGCGAAAGCGACGGCTTCATCGTCCTGCCGCTCGTCGTCGAGCATTCCGCGATCTTCGGCATCGTGCAGCTCGACAGCGCCGTGCGCCTCGAGGAGCCGGACCTGCTATTCGCGAACGCCGCGGTCAACCAGCTCGCGGTCGCGCTCGACCGGGCCGCGGCCATCGAAGGCAGGCAGGCCGCCGCCGACGCGATCGCAACCCGCGCAGGGGAACGCAGAGAGGTCTCCGAGGCGACGCGCCGGCGCTATGAGGAATTCCTGGCCATGCTGGCGCATGAGCTGCGCAACCCTTTGGCTCCCATCGTCTACGCCGTGAGGTCGCTTCAACTGCCAGGCACCGACCCCGCGGCGCGGCGCCGCTCGACGGACATCATCGAGCGGCAAGTGAAGCGATTGGCGCGCCTCATCGATGACCTAGTGGACGTCGCTCGCGTTGTCAGCGGCAAAATCAATTTCCATAGGGAGCGGATCCTCGTGAGCAGCGTCGTGGAAACCGCCGTGGAGACGGTGCATCCCCTGATGGAAGAGCGCGGCCACGATTTCGCCGTTTCCTTGCCGCCTGAGCCGATCTGGCTGCAGGCCGACGCTACGCGCCTGGAACAGGTGGTCGTGAACCTGCTGACGAACGCCGCAAAATACACGCACGACGGCGGACGCATCGAGCTGACCGTGCAGCAGGCAGAAGACCAAGCGGTGCTTCGCATA
>DASYRK010000017.1:0-14607 GCA_036004505.1 Steroidobacteraceae bacterium | reverse complement strand
GTAGAAATCGTGCCACTCGGTGGCCTTGATCTCATAGCCATCGTCGGTCACGACACGATACACATCGGCGGATTCCGCGGTCATGAACGCCGGCACAGCAGTACGGATGGCTACGCCCTTCTCGTTCTCACCGAGCGCGCGACGATCGACAGTGACATCGAGCGCCGAGCCGCTCGCACATAGGTCACCGATGCGCACGAGACCGTGCTGCGTTGCTAGACGTGTGTCCGCCGTGACGCAGGGCTTTGTCGCGCGGATGTTCTCGCACCACCAGTTGTTGTTCATCTCGTTGACGCGATCGATGAGCACGAAGCCGGGCTCGGCGAAGTCGTACGTGGAGGACATGATCACGTCCCACAGGCGCCGCGCGGGCAGCGTCTTATAGATCTTGCAGCAGACCAGGCCGGTCTCGTTCGCGACGTAGTTGCGCGCCGTCGGCCACTCGCGCCACACGTACTTGCTGCGATCGTGCAGATCCTCGCCTTCCGCTTCGCGGCTGGTGACCGGGAACGCGAGCGTCCAGTCGGTGTTCGTCTTCACCGCCTGCATGAACTCGTCGGTCACGAGCAGCGAGAGGTTGAACTGCCGCAGCCGGCCGGCCTCGCGCTTGGCGCGGATGAAATCCATCGCGTCCGGATGACCGATGTCGAACGTGCCCATCTGGGCGCCGCGCCGACCGCCGGCCGAGGACACCGTGAAGCACATCTTGTCGTAGATATCCATGAACGACAGCGGCCCGGAGGTGTACGCGCCGGCGCCGGAGACGTATGCGCCGCGCGGGCGCATCGTCGAGAACTCGTAGCCGATGCCGCAGCCCGCCTTCAGCGTCAGCCCCGCCTCGTGCACCTTGGCGAGGATGTCGTCCATCGAGTCGTGAATGGTGCCGGAGACCGTGCAGTTGATCGTCGAAGTCGCGGGCTTGTGCTCCTGCGCGCCGGCGTTCGAGATGATGCGGCCCGCGGGAATCGTGCCCTTGCGCAAAGCCCACAGGAATTGCTCGTACCACTTCTCGCGCACGTCCTCGCGCTCCACGTCGGCGAGCGCGCGCGCGACGCGTTTATAGGTCTCGTCCATCGAGCGGTCGATCGGCGTGCCATCTTTGGCGCTCAACCGATATTTCTTGTCCCAGATATCGAGTGAGGCCTCCTGAAATGAAATGCTGTTGACGTCCATGGGCTCAAGCTGAACTGGAATAGCAGTCTTCATGCCGGATTGACTCTCTGCGATTTCGATCGGGCGGTCCCCATTCGACTCCTGCCCGACGGCGCCGGGTCTTGAAGCCCGGACGCTGCCGTGACAGCCCACCTGACCACTCAGCGGCTGCGCTTCTGCGATGGCTGTCCGCGGTCGGGCCGCAGCCGTTCTTGTTCATCGCGAAACACAACATATTGTGTCAGGGCTGCAAGCCTAGTCCCGCCCGTTGCGGGCCGTCAAGAAATCATGAGCGTCAAAACGGTCCAGTTATCCTGTGAAATATCAGTTGATTACGAGATTCTGCTGACGAATTCCCCCGTGCGATTTTTTGCGCCCGGATTTCGTCCGTGTAGAGCCTACACACAAGATCTTGTGTCCCCCGGATCCGCACAGGTTACCCACACGATGCTCACTTACGCGCTCACAGCTTGTTCACTTGAAACGATCCGGAGCGTCACCACGTTCGGCTCGCTTGCATTCCGTTTGTGCTTGCGACTTTCAACCATGAAGATGAGGTTTCAACCATGAACGTCTCTCGCTACGAACCCTGGACACTCATCAATCGCCTGCATCAGGACCTCGATCGCCTGTTTGGCCGCGAATTCAGCCACGCAGACGACGAGTCGCGCGGCGCCGTCAGCGACTGGCTGCCTGCCGTCGACGTGCAGGAGAAGCCGGATTCATTCCTGCTGCAGGCCGATCTCCCCGGCGTCGACTCGAAGGACATCGACATCACCATGGAGAACGGCCTGCTGAGCCTGCGCGGTCGGCGCCAGCATGAAGCGAAGCAGGAGGACGAGGGCTATCGACGCGTCGAGCGCGTCAGCGGCGAGTTCTTCCGCCGCTTCACGCTGCCCGATTCGGCGGATCCCGAGGCCATTTCGGCGCAGATGACCAACGGCGTGCTCACGGTGCGCATCGGCAAGCGCGCCGAGATCCAGCCGCGCCGCATCGAGGTGAAGAGCTCGTGATTCTGAGCCGATCGGCTTGGCGAGCTAGAATCGTCGCTCCCGGGCGGCCTGCGCCGCCCGGTTCCTCATTCAGGACATTTGCATGAAACAGCAGGCGATCAAGACCTCTTCGTTTGTCGGCGCGTTCGCGACGGTGCTCTTCAGCGTCGCTGCGGGCGCCCAGCTGCCCGAGAAAGTGGGCGATACGCCTGTGCCCTCGCTGGCGCCGATCGTCAAGAAGGCCTCGCCGGCCGTGGTCAACATCGCGACCCGCGGCACGCTGCGCGAGCAGCGCCGCAATCCGCTGCTCGAGGATCCGTTCTTCCGCCGCTTCTTCGATGCGCCCGACCTGGTGCCGCGCGAGCGGCAGTTCCAGAGCGCCGGCTCCGGCGTCATCGTCGACGCGAAGCAGGGCTACATCATCACGAACGCGCACGTGGTCGAGAACGCGGACGAGATCACCGTCACGCTGCTCGACGATCGCCAGATCAAGGCGAAGGTCGTCGGCGCCGACAAGCCTTCGGACGTCGCGCTGCTGAAGATCCCGGCCAACAACCTGGTCGAGATGCCGCTCGCCGATTCGAGCAAGGCGGAGGTCGGCGACTTCGTGCTCGCGATCGGCAATCCGTTCGCGCTCAGCCACACGGTCACGTCCGGCATCATCAGCGCGCTCGGCCGCTCCGACGGCAGCGCCGACTCCTACCAGGACTTCATCCAGACGGACGCGCCGATCAACCCCGGCAACTCCGGCGGCGCGCTCGTCAACCTGCAGGGTCAGCTCGTCGGCATCAACACCGCGATCTTCTCCGGCAGCGGCGGCAACATCGGCATCGGTTTCGCGATCCCGTCGAACATGGTCAAGGCGGTGATGACGCAGCTCGTGCAGTACGGCGAGGTCAAGCGCGGCATGCTCGGGGTGCAGCTGTCGAACCAGTTCACGCCCGACATCGCCAAGAGCCTCGGCCTCGACAACGCGCGCGGCGCGTGGGTTTCGGAGGTCGTCGAAGGCGGCGCCGCCGATAAGGCCGGCATCAAAGCCGGCGACGTGATCACGTCGATCAACGGCAAGACGGTGGCCAACTCCACGGAGCTGCGTAACAGCATCGGCCTGCTGCGCATCGGGGACAAAGTCGAGATCGGCCTGCTGCGCGATGGCAAGCCGCGACGCGTGACCGCCGTCATCGGCGAACGCTCCGGCACCGATGCCGACGCGGCGGCGGAGATTCATCCTGCGTTCGAGGGCGCGTCGTTCACGGACGCCGAGAACGGTGGTGGCGTGATCGTGCAAGCAGTCGCGGCAGGCAGCCCGGCCGCGCAGGCCGGACTCCGCCCGAACGACGTCATCCTCGCCATCGGCCGCGAGCGCATCGCGAACGTCGAGCAGCTGCGCGCAGCGGTGAAAGGCGCGGAGTCGTTCGCGATCACGATCCAGCGCGGTCGCTCGCGGCTGGTGTTCCCGGTGGGCTGACGGCCGCGCAAACAGCCGCGGCTCGCGCGTCCTGGTCCAGGCGCGCGAGCCCTTTCACTGCTTCATAGAAGCGCGGCAGATCGCCGCCCGCCTCGCTCAGCACCCGCTGCAATCCCGGCACGCAGCCGTAGTAAGTCGCCGCCGAAACGAGGTGCGCGTTGGTGAGCGTGCGATCGAACCAGCGGTCGTAGCCGCCATAGCCGTGCCACTGTTGTTGCCTGAGCTGCGCATATTCGAGCTTGAGCTCGCCGAACTCGTATTCCTTGCGGTTGCGCTTCTCGTCATCCGGCAGAGCGGATTGGTACAACGCGCGCAGCTGGTCGCGCGCTCTGAGCAATAGCGCGATGAATTGCGACTGACGCTCGCGCTGTTCCTGCCAGACGGCGAGGTCCTGCATGCGCTGCAGCGCCGCGAGCCACCGCTCCAGGCCCGCTTCCTCCACGACGGTCGCGAAGGATTCGTTGAATTCCGAGTCGCCCGGCACGTAGACGACCTGGTGCGCCAGCTCGTGGAACAGCGTCGAGGCGAGCTGCGCGTCGCTCCAGCCGAGCATCGTGCTCAGCACCGGGTCCTTGAAATGCCCCAGCGTCGAGTAGGCCGCGACGCCGCCGACCGCGACGTCTTCCCCGCGCCGCCGGAGCTTGCGCGCATAGCGCTGCGCGGCTGCTTCGTTGAAATAGCCGCGATACACGACGCAGCCCGCGATCGGGAAGCACCAGCGGCGCGGCTCGACCGAGAACTCCGGCGTGGCGAAGACGTTCCAGACGACGAAGGGCCGGCCGAGGTCCGCATAACTGCGGTACGAATCGTTGTCGGGCAGGCCGAGCTCGCGCGACGCGAAATCCCGGGCGGCCGCGACGTACTCGAGCCGCGTGCGCAGCTCGGGCGGCGTGCCCGAGTCCGCCAGGACTGCGGCGATCGGCTCGCGCTTGGCCGCGATCGCCATCTGTCCGCCGGCCGCCTGCAGCAGATAGCAGCCGGTGAGCGGCAACACGGCGGCGGCAATCGTCAGCAATCTGGCAATTCGATACAGTGACATGGCTATGCAAATCTATCTCGTCGGCGGCGCTGTGCGCGATGAGCTGCTCGGTCTGCCCGCGCGGGAGCGGGACTGGGTGGTCGTCGGCGCGCGCCCCGCAGAGCTGCTCGCGCAGGGCTTCAAGCCCGTCGGCAAGGATTTCCCGGTATTCCTGCACCCGCAGACGGGCGAGGAATACGCGCTCGCCCGCACCGAGCGCAAGACCGGCCCAGGCTATCGCGGTTTCGAAACGCTGTTCTCGCCCGATGTGACGCTCGAGCAGGACCTGGAGCGCCGCGACCTGACGATCAACGCGATCGCGCAGGACCCCGACAGCGGCGCGCTGATCGATCCCTTCGGCGGACAGCGCGATCTGCGCGATCGCTCGTTGCGGCATGTCTCGCCGGCGTTCGTCGAAGATCCGGTGCGCATACTGCGCGTCGCGCGCTTCGCCGCGCGGTTTGCGCCGCTGGGATTCACGGTTGCTGCCGAAACGGTGCAGGTCATGCGCGAAATCGCCGCTCGCGGCGAGCTCGATGCACTGGTCAGCGAACGCGTGTGGCAGGAAACCCAGCGCGCGCTCGAACTGCCGGCGCCGGCGCGCTTCTTCGAGGTGCTGCGGGCCGCGGACGCATTGCCCAAGATCTTCCCCGAGCTGTATGCGCTGTTCGGCGTGCCGCAGCCCGAGCGCTGGCATCCCGAGATCGACTCGGGCGTGCACACGCTGATGGTGCTGGAGCAGGCGGCGAAGCTGAGCGACGACCCGGTCGTGCGCTTCGCAGCGCTGACGCACGATCTCGGCAAAGGCACGACGCCGCCCGACGAGTGGCCGCGTCACATCGCACACGAGCAACGCGGCGTCGCGCTGGTCGAAGCAGTGTGCGATCGACTGCGGATTCCCAACTCGTATCGCGAGCTCGCGGTGCTCGTGTCGCGCTATCACCTGGAAGCGCATCGTGTCGAAGAGCTGCGCACCGGCACGCTGCTCGATCTGCTCGATCACACGGATGCGTTCCGGCGACCGGCTCGCTTCGAGCAGTTCGTGCTGGCGTGCGAGGCGGATGCGCGCGGCCGCAAAGGCTTGGAAAACCGCGATTACCCGCAGGCGGAGTATCTTCGTCGGGCGCGTGCCGCGGCAGCAGGCGTGACGCTCGAACCCGCGGAGCGCGACGGACTGAATGGTCAGCAGATTGCGCAGAAGCTGCGACGTGCGCGGCTCGCTGCGCTGGCAGAGCTTCGCAAGTAGGTCACTACAGCGTCGCGGCCAGGTCGCGAACGCCGAAACCACGCAGCGGCTGCTCGATGCCGCGGCTCAGGCCGATCACCTTGAAGCGCTCGCCCATCTCGCCCGGCAGCGTCAACAACATCGCCTGACGAGCGAGCTGCACGCGCGACGCGAGCTCGTGTCCTGCCGCCGGCGCGAGCAGCTGCTCCAGTCCGTTGCCGATCAGGAAATGCGCCTGCGTCGAGAAACCCGCGACGGCCAGGCCCGCCGCCGACGCGGCTTCCGCGACTGCGGTGAAGTCGACCCACGCGCCGATGTCCTGCACGCCGACATTGATCAGCGGATCGTCATGGAAGCGGTGCCGGAAGTGGCACAGCAATGTGCCCTCGCGACGCTCGCTGCGATAGTACTGACGCTGCGGCAGGCCGTAGTCGATGAACAGCGCGACGCCTTCGCGCAGCGCCGCCGCGACGCCGGCGATCCACGGCATCAACCGCATGTTGATCTCGGACGTGTAGCCGTCGGGCAGCCGCTCACCCGTGTTTGCCTCGATGCGCCGTACGGCCGCTTCGAGCTCCGCGTCCGCGTGAGTCTCGGACCAGTCCAGGCGGCCGAGCTGCCAGGTCACGCCGAGCGCGTTGACCTGATCGCCACGGATGCGGAAACGCTGCACCGGCAGCGCGTCCAGAACTTCATTCGCAAGTACGACGCCGCGAAACTCGTCGGGCAGGCGATCGAGCCATTCGACACGCGCTGCGTGCGCCCGCGCCCGTTCCTGCACCAGCGCGCGTTGCCGCTCCCGCAGGTCCGCGCTCACTTCGAGAATGAGATAGCGCTCCGGCAGCGAGCCTGTGACCGCCAGCTCGTTGAGCAGGTCCGCGGCCATCACGCCCGAGCCCGCGCCGAATTCGAGGATCGCGCCGCCGCTGACGTGCTGCAGGATTTCGACGCACTGGGTCGCGAGGCAACGGCTGAACAGCGACGAGACTTCCGGCGCCGTGACGAAGTCGCCGCCCGCGCCGAGCTTGCTCGCACCGGCGCTGTAGTAGCCGAGGCCCGGCTCGTACAGCGCCATCTCCATGAAGCGCTCGAAGCTGAGCCAGCCGTTGCGCGCATCGATCTCTTCCCAGATGCGATTCACGAGGCGGCGGCTGTGCGCGGCCTCGTCGGGAGTGAGGGGCGGCAACGGCAGCGCGGCGCTCATGAATTTTCTGCGGGATTTGCTTCGGTGCGCAGTTCAGCGAACATGTCGGACATGGACCCCCATTCTCTCGCCGGCCGCGCCATCCTGATCACCGGTGCGGCCCGGCGCATCGGCGCGGCGCTGGCCCGCGGCTTTCACGCACACGGCGCCGACGTCTGCATTCATTGTCGCCAATCCATCGGCGAAGCGGAATCGTTGCGCGACGAGCTGAACGGCCAGCGTGCCCGCTCGGCCGCCGTCGTCACGGCGGATCTCCTCGATCTCGCGGCGCTCCCGGGCATCGTAGCGGGTGCGGTCAAAGCATTCGGTCGGCTGGACGCGCTCATCAACAACGCCTCTTCGTTCTATCCGACGCCGCTCGGCAGCGTCACGCCGGCGCAGTGGGACGACCTCGTGGGCACGAACCTGCGCGCGCCGTTTTTCCTCGCGCAGGCCGCGGCGCCGGAGCTGCGCAAGAACAAAGGCGCGATCGTGAACATGATCGACATTCACGGTCAGCGTCCCCTGCCGCGCCATCCGGTCTACTCGGCCGCCAAGGCCGGGCTGGCGATGATGACGCGTGCCCTCGCGCGCGAGCTGGGACCGGAAGTGCGCGTCAACGGCATAGCGCCGGGTCCGATCCTGTGGCCCGAGGCCGGCATGGATCCGCAGCTGCAGAACGAGATCGTCGCGAAGACGCTGCTGAAACGCAGCGGCTCACCCGAGGATGTGGTGCGCGCCGCTTTGTTCTTCGTGAAGGACGCGCCGTACGTCACCGGGCAGATCCTGGCGGTCGACGGGGGGCGGAGCGTGGGATGGTGACTGCGACGAGCGCGTGATCGCCGCCGGGAAATTCCGCCCACAATTCAGCGATCGTGCGCCGCTGCGTCGGATGGCGCAGATCCGGGGCCAGGTCGGCGAGCGGCTTCAGCATGAAGGCCCGGCGCAGCAGGTCCGGCCGCGGCAGGAGCAATCCCGGCTCGTCACTCACCACCTGGTCGTATATCAGGATGTCGAGGTCCATCGTGCGCGGCGCCCATTTCGGCGCGGAGCGCGGCCGGCCGCACAGTGCTTCGATCTTCTCCAGCGCCTGCTTCACCTGCGCCGGCGAATCGACGGTGCGAAAGCCGACGACCAGATTGATGAAGTCCGCGCCCTCGAAACCGACCGCGGGATTGCGATATGCGGGCGACACCGCGAGCTCGCCGAACACCTGCTGCAGCTCGTCGAGCGCGCACGCGAGATTCTTTTCCGGCTCGACGTTGCTGCCCGCGGCGACGTAAACGTCAGCCATAGTCCGCCGCGCGCCGCTCGATCTCGATGCCGACGTCGCGCGCACCGCGGATCGCGCCCTGCTTGTTGAGCCGCACTTTCACCCAGCTGACGCCGAACTCGGTCACGACGAGGCGCGCGATCTGCTCGGCGAGCGTCTCGACCAGGTTGAACTGCGACTCGCCGACGAACTGCAACAGTCGCTTCGCGACGTTCTTGTAATCGATCGTGTCCTCGATGCGATCGCTGGCCGCGGCCCGGCGGATGTCGGTTGCCATCTCCAGATCGATGATGACGGTCTGCTTGACCCGGCGCTCCCAGTCCCAGATGCCGACGATGCATTCGACGGTGAGCGCGCTGAGGAAGATCTTGTCCATTCGCTGTGTCGGTTCTCAGGAGGCGTGCGGCGGCGGACGCAGAGTGTCCAGCGGCCAGCGCGCGCTGGCGCGGATCTTCAGCTCGTCGCGCTCGCCGCCGGCCAGCCGGCGATAGCCAGCGTACGCGATCATCGCCGCGTTGTCCGTACAGAACTCCGGCCGCGGATACAGGATCTTCAGGCCCGCGCGCCGGCCGAGCGCCGCGAGCTCGCTGCGCAAGTGCTCGTTCGCCCCGACGCCGCCCGCGACGACGAGTGTCGACATGCCGGTCTGAGTCGCGGCGCGCGCGCACTTCGCGACGAGCGTCTCGACGACAGCTTGCTGGAACTCGCGCGCGACGTCGGCGCGCGTCTGCTCGTCCAGCTTCACAGCTCGCGTCGCCACGACGACCGCGGTCTTCAATCCGCTGAAGCTGAAATCGAGTCCCGGCCGATCGAGCATTGGTCGCGGGAACTGGAACTTGCCGGGTCGGCCGCTGCTCGCAAGCGCGGCCAGCGCGGGGCCGCCCGGATACGGCAGTCCGATCAGCTTCGCGGTCTTGTCGAACGCTTCGCCCGCCGCGTCATCGAGCGACGAGCCGATGATCTGGTAATCGCCCAGTCCGCGGACCACGGCCAGCAACGTGTGGCCGCCCGAGACGAGCAGCGCCAGGAACGGGAACTCGGGCGGCGTCGACTCGAGCATCGGCGCGAGCAGATGTCCTTCGAGGTGATGCACGGCGACCGCCGGCCGTCCCCAGGCGAACGCGAGGCTGCGCGCGACCGCGCCGCCGACCAGCAAGGCGCCGACCAGGCCCGGCCCAGCCGTGTAGGCGACGCCGTCGAGCTGTTCCGGCTTCGTGTCGGCATCCGCCAGCGCGGAGTGGATCAAAGGGAGGAGCCGGCGCACGTGGTCCCGCGACGCCAGCTCGGGCACGACGCCGCCGTACTCGGCATGCATCTGTACCTGGCTGTGCAGGCGATGCGACAGCAGCCCGGCGCGGTCGTCATAGACGGCTGCGGCGGTCTCGTCGCACGAGGTTTCGATGCCCAGGACCCTCATATCAGCGCACACCCATCAGACGATCTCTCAAGTTGCCGTTCCTGCTTTGATTTTCACCCGCCGCGTCATTACACTGGCGCGCTCTCGAAAGCCTGTCCAGGCCCCCGAACAGGCCTCACGAACAGGTAAGTCCCGGGAATTCATAGAGGTAGCGATGCCGAGCGTTCGCGTCCGAGAAAACGAGTATTTCGATGCCGCCCTGCGGCGCTTCAAGCGCGCCTGCGAAAAGGCGGGAGTGCTGACCGAGCTGCGGCGGCGCGAATTCTACGAGAAGCCCACGCAGGAACGGAAACGCAAGAAGGCGGCGGCCGTGAAGCGCCACATGAAGCGCGTCACCCGCGACATCAGCGGCGGCCGCGGCGGCGTCCGTCCGGCCCGCTCCTACTAAAGGCCCCCTGCCCCTGACCCGAACGTCGATGTCGCTCAAGGATCGCGTCACCGAGGACATGAAGGCGGCGATGCGCGCCAAGGACAGCGAGCGCCTCGGCACCATCCGCATGATCACGGCTGCCATCAAGCAGCGTGAAGTCGACGAGCGAATCACCCTGGACGACACGCAGGTGCTCTCGGTCATCGAGAAGATGATCAAGACCCGCAAGGAATCCATCGTTCAGTTCAAGAGCGGCGGCCGGGACGACCTCGTCGCACGCGAGACCAGGGAAGTCGAGCTGCTCCAGGGCTACCTGCCGAGCCAGCTGTCCGACGGCGAAGTGGACGCCCTGATCGGCGAGGCCATTGCCGAGTCCGGCGCGACCTCGATCAAGGAAATGGGCAAGGCCATGGCGCTGCTGAAGCAGAAGGCGCAGGGCCGCACCGACATGGCGGCCGCCAGCGCCAAGCTGAAGGCGAAACTCTCCGGTTGATCTCAAGTGTGGGTCAGGCTTCAGCCTGACTCCGGTCCAACTCTTGCTTACCTATGCCGCCGCGTGCGAGCGGCATATTCTTCACCGACCGTGGCCGGCCGCATCCCACAACACTTCATCGACGAGCTCATCGCCCGTGCCGACATCGTCGAGCTGATCGGCAGCCGCGTGCCGCTCAAGAAATCGGGCAAGGAGTTCAAGGCCTGCTGCCCGTTTCACGGCGAGAAGACGCCGTCGTTCCACGTCGTGCCGGACAAGCAGTTCTATCACTGCTTCGGCTGCGGAGTGCACGGCACCGCGATCACGTTCCTGATGGAGCACGATCACCTGAGCTTCGTCGAAGCGGTCGAGGATCTGGCCGCGCGCGTCGGGCTCGAAGTGCCGCGCGAGGAAACAGCGGGCGCGCGCCAGCCGCCGCCGACCGACGCGCTGTTCGCGCTGCTCGACAAAGCCGCCGAGCTGTATCGGCGCGAGCTGAAAGACTCCGATCGCGCCAAGGACTACTTCAAGGCGCGCGGCCTGACCGGCGACACCGCGGCGAAATTCTCCCTGGGCTATGCGCCGGATGCGTGGGACTGCGTCCTGCAGCAGTTCGGCGCGAGCGAAGCGGAGCGGCTGCGATTGCTACAAGTGGGGCTGGTGATCGAGCGCGAGCGCAAGCCCGGCGTGAATCCCGGCTACTACGACCGCTTCCGCGATCGCGTGATGTTCCCGATCCGCGATGCGCGCGGGCGGACCATCGGCTTCGGCGGCCGCGTGCTCGACAAAGGCGAGCCGAAATACCTGAACTCGCCCGAGACCGAGCTCTTCCACAAAGGCCGCGAGCTGTACGGTCTGTACGAGGCGCGGCAGGCGTCTCGAACCCTGACGCGGCTGCTCATCGTTGAAGGCTACATGGACGTCGTGCGTCTTCATCAAGCCGGCATCACGTACGCAGTCGCCACGCTCGGCACTGCGACGACGCCGGACCATCTGTCGCGCGTCTTCCGGATCTGCAACGAGCTGATCTTCTGCTTCGACGGCGATCGCGCCGGCCGTGCGGCCGCGTGGCGCGCGCTGGAGAATTCCCTGAGCCAGGTGCGGGAAGGCCGGCAGCTGCGCTTCCTTTTCCTGCCGGACGGACACGACCCGGACTCGCTGGTCGGCGCAGAAGGACGCGAGGCGTTCGAGGCGCGGCTCGCCCAGGCCATGCCGCTGTCCGAATACTTCATCGCCCACCTGAAGTCGCAGGTCGACGTGAACACGGTCGACGGCCGCGCGAGCTTTGGCGAGCTGGCGCGACCGCTGCTCGAGCGCATCCCGGCCGGCATCTATCACGAGCTGCTCGGCGATGAGATTGCGAAGGTCGTGCGGCTCGACCCGCAACGCCTGGCCGCGGCCATGAATACGGCTGCGCCAACTGCACGCGCCGAGGAGCGCAAACCAGCGCCGCCGGCCCAGCGGAAACCCGCTGCCGCCGGCCGCCGGAACCTGGTTCGCCAGGCGGTGCAACTCCTGGTCCATTATCCGGGGATCGCCGACAAGGTCGGCGACCTGACCGCGCTGAAAGCGCTGGACCGCCCCGGAATCCCCCTGATCGTGCAGCTCGTAGAAGAATTGCATGATCAACCGTGCGACAAAACCGCGGTTTTGCTTGAACGCTGGCGGGGCCGCCCCGATGTTGGGCACCTGGAAAAGCTCGCCGCCATGGAGCTGCACATCGCGGACCAGGCGGGGGCGGCGCAGGAACTGCTGGGCGCGCTGCAGCGCTTGCTTGAAGAGGATGAGACCCAGCGCCGCTACACCGAGCTGCTGACCAGACATAAGCGCGAAGGGTCGCCGGGCGAACCGGCCGATCTCGAGCCCCCGCCGGGGCCGGATCGGGGGGCTCGGGCCCCCGGCAGAACCTAGCATCCGCAGAGCGATCCAAGTACACTGCGCGGTCTTTTTATCCCCCGCGCCCCACTCAGGTCAGTCAGAACCTGGGGTGAGTCGAGAAACGAATTCAGAGGGCCCCCAACTTGAGCAAGACTTTGGCAGCAAAGAAGGAACCGGCACAGATTGCCGATGAGCGTCAGTCACAGCTGAAGCTGCTGATTGCGCGCGGCAAGGAGCAGGGGTTTCTGACTTACGTCGAGGTCAACGATCACCTGCCCAGCGAAATCGTCGATCCGGAGCAGATCGAAGATATCGTCAACATGATTAACGACATGGGCATTCCCGTTTACGAGAAGCCCCCGGAGTCCGAGTCGCTGCTGCTGACGGAACCGGTCGTCGCCGACGAAGAAGCCGCTGAAGAAGCCGCCGCGGCGCTCGCCACCGTCGACGCGGAGTTCGGCCGCACCACCGATCCGGTGCGCATGTACATGCGCGAGATGGGCACGGTCGAGCTGCTCACGCGCGAGGGCGAGATCCGCATCGCCAAGCGCATCGAAGAAGGTCTCGACGCCGTGCGTACGGCGCTGTCGGGCTACCCGATGACGTTCGAGTTCATGCTGCGCCAGTACGAGCTGGTCAAGGCCGGCCAGGGCCGGCTGGTCGACATCATCGTCGGCTTCATCGATCCGAACGCGCCCGACGAGATCGCCGCGCCCGTGAATCCGAAGCTCGCCGCGGCCGCCGCGCCGGCGCCGAAGGAGTCCGAGGAAGACGACGAGTCCGAGGAGAACTCGGAAGACGAAGAAGTCCTGGAGACCGGTCCGGATCCGGAGGAAGCGGCGCGCCGCTTCGTCTCGATCGCCAAGCTGCACCAGCAGACGCTGAAGGCGCTGCTCGAGAAGGGCCTCAAGGACCCGAAGACGCAGAAGCTGCGCAAGAAGCTCGCCGGCGAGTTCATGGAGCTGAAGCTGTCGCCGAAGATGTTCGACGCGCTGATCCAGCAGCTGCGCGACAACGTCGCCGAGATCCGCAACCTCGAGAAGCAGATCATGACGATCTGCGTGCGCGACGCCGGCATGCCGCGCAAGGACTTCATCTCGACGTTCCCGAAGAACGAGACCAACACCAAGTGGCTCGACAAGCACATCCGCGCGAAGCGCAAGCACTCCGCGGCGCTGCATCGCCTGCGCGAGGAGATCGAGCGGCAGCAGAAGAAGCTGCAGTCGCTGGAAGAGCGCGTGCACCTGTCGATCGCCGAAGTGAAAGAGATCAACCGCGAGGTCGCGGTCGGCGAGGCGAAGGCGCGGCGCGCCAAGAAAGAGATGGTCGAGGCGAACCTGCGTCTCGTGATCTCCATCGCCAAGAAGTACACGAACCGCGGCCTGCAGTTCCTCGACCTGATCCAGGAAGGCAACATCGGCCTGATGAAGGCGGTCGACAAGTTCGAATACCGCCGCGGCTACAAGTTCTCGACCTACGCGACCTGGTGGATCCGCCAGGCGATCACCCGCTCGATCGCCGACCAGGCGCGCACCATCCGCATTCCGGTCCACATGATCGAGACGATCAACAAGATGAACCGCATCTCGCGCCAGCACCTGCAGGAGTTCGGCTTCGAGCCGGACGCGCCGACGCTTGCCGAGAAGATGGAAATCCCCGAGGACAAGATCCGCAAGATCATGAAGATCGCGAAGGAGCCGATCTCGATGGAAACCCCCATCGGCGACGACGACGATTCGCACCTGGGCGACTTCATCGAGGACACCAACAACACCGCGCCAATCGAGGCCGCGATGCAGGCCGGTCTGCGCGACGTGGTCAAGGACATCCTCGACAGCCTGACGCCGCGCGAGGCGAAGGTGCTGCGCATGCGCTTCGGCATCGAGATGAGCACCGACCACACGCTGGAAGAAGTGGGCAAGCAGTTCGACGTGACGCGCGAGCGCATCCGCCAGATCGAGGCCAAGGCGATCCGCAAGCTGAAGCACCCGAGTCGCTCGGACAAGCTGCGCACGTATCTGGACAACCTGTAACGCGGTTTCAGCCAGACCAACCAGAGAATGGGCCCGGTTTCCGGGCCCTTCTCTTTTCGTGAACTAAATCACGCGCGATAAACTTGCCGCCATGACCCAGACGATCGAACGCACCGTCCTGTTCGC
>DASYRK010000016.1:0-1653 GCA_036004505.1 Steroidobacteraceae bacterium | reverse complement strand
GTCCTGCGCAAACACGTGGGTGACGGCAGTCAGGCTCACGACATCCAGCTGCAGCATCGCCAGTGCCGCGTCCAGCGTGGCATCCACGAACGTGCCCTGGAGCCCGTGGCCGGCGTTGTTGATCAGGATGTCGATCGCAACCCCTCGCTCGTGAAGCCGCTGATGCAGTTGGATGACGGCCGCGACATTCGACAGATCGACTGGCTCGACGATGACGTCGACGCGATATCTCTCGCGCAACTCGGTCGCCAACGCCTGCAGCTTCTCGATGCGGCGCGCCACGAGAACGAGTGGCCGGCCTTGTGCGGCGTACTGCCGGGCGAACTCTTCGCCGAAACCACTCGACGCGCCCGTAACGAGCACCCACGATTGATCGTTCAATGTCATGACATTCACCTGCTGTTTCATTTGAGCGCTGCGTTCATGAGCGCGTGGGCGGAAGCGACAGGCGCCAGCGCGATCAACGCGACAACAAGCCTCACGATTGTGCCGGCGCGATCGAAGTGCTCGCTGCGCAACTCCTCGACCAGCGCCTTCATCACAACGCCTTCGGCGAGGAAACTCGCGCCGCCGCGATGCATCCGGTGGAGCAGGTCGCGCCCGGCTCTGTCTACGGACGTGACGCCGCGCAGGTCGACCTCGCAAGGCTTTTCCGCGGGAGCACCCGACCAGGCTCGCTCGGCCTCCGTCGCCCATCGGCCTGCAAGCGTGCCCTCGAGCGTGAGCCGCCAGGCGCCGGGTTCGTTTTGCTCCGTGACTCTCAACATTTGCGTGTCTCCGTCGGCCTTCCAAGATAGAAGGCAAGCGGTCCGCCAGGCGGTCTGACTAACGTAAGTGTTGATATCATTTGAGTTCCGACATACGACGAGCGAGGTGCCGGCAGGTGCCAAAGCCCAATATTTGGCATCTGCCAAGTTATGGGCAGGCGTGGGACAATTCGGCATGGCCGACGTCGCCGGTGCCGTGCAAGCAGCGCGCTACGAATCTCTAATCCGCCTGGCGGGGGCGATCCGCTCCCGAACGGGGGACGACGACTTCTTCGGCCTGCTCGCGGACGAACTCCGACGGACGGTCGCCTTCGACGCGATCGCGCAGTTCGACGACACCTCCACCAAGATCAACGGGCGCAACGAGGCCGCCTCAGGCGAGCCCTGGCCGTCGCAGACCACAGACGAGACCGAGAGCGTCGCCTCGTGGGTGCACGAGAACCAGCAGTCACTCGTCATACCGGACGTCGAGGATGAAACGCGGTTTCGCCCCGCTATGCAGCGGCTACAGTCCGCAGGCCTGCGATCGGTCTGCGCATTTCCCCTGAGCACGGCCCACCGGCGATTGGGCAGCATCGTGATCGCGAGCCGCCTACTCGGCGCGTACGGTCCCGAGGATGTCGAGTTTCTGTCGCTTGCGGCGGCGGAGATCGCGCTCGCCATGGACGCTGCGCGGAACCCCCGCGAGTCCCAGCGTGCAGAGGAGCGGCTTCGCTTGCTCCTCGACCTCACGAACCGGATCGCTTCGAACCTTGATCTCCGGGCGCTCCTGCGCGAGGTGTCGGCGAGCATCCGGCACGTGATGCACTGCGAGGGCGCCGCCGTGTCACTGCCCGATCCCGAGACCGGCGAACTGCGGTTGGTCGCCCTCGACTTTCCTGGCAGT
>DASYRK010000015.1:0-41871 GCA_036004505.1 Steroidobacteraceae bacterium | reverse complement strand
GACCCACACGTCTCCCGACGTGTCGAGGCACAGCTCGATGAAGTGGTTGCCGCCGCCGAGCGTGCCGAGCTGCTTGAACGTCCGCGACGGATCGTACTGACGGATCACGTCGAGGATGCGCAGCTGACCGAAACGCTCGTGCAGCTTCTTGCCGGCCTGTGCAAGCTGCACACCGCGCACACCGTCGCGCAGCGGGTCGACTGCCACGTCGTGCGACGAGAAGCCGACCGGAACACGCTCTTCGATACGCGAGCGCAGACGATGCAGCGAGTCCGGCAGATCCCGCGCCGTCAGCGACGTGTGGACTGCCGCCATGCCGCAGCCGATGTCCACGCCGACCGCGCTCGGAATGATCGCGGCCTTCGTCGGAATCACCGAACCGACCGTCGCGCCCTTGCCGAGGTGCACGTCCGGCATGACCGCGACGTGACCCGCCAGGATCGGCAGCGCCGCGATGTTGCGCAGCTGCTGAACCGCTTCCCACTCGACTTCGACCCCCGAGGTCCACGACTTCAGGTTGTCGATCTTCGTCATCTCCTCGAGGCTCATGACACATTCTCCTATTTTGATGAACGAACTTGAAACCTCGGAGCGAGTGAGACCCTCACGCTTGCACGTGCTGCAAAATTCTCACCGGCTCCGGGCTCTCACCCTCCACTTCGCAGACACAGCGCTGCGTGTTGGACGCGTGCGTGTGCCTTGCGCGCTGAAGAACTCAGCACGCGCTGCAAAGTCAGGGTGAGAGCCCCGAACGAAATCATGGTTGTTAAACAGCGCCCTGGCCGAACGTGCGGCGCAGGGGTCCATACGCGCAGCGCGTACGAATCCGTGTCGAGGGCTTGACCTCGCGGACGGAACACTGTCTGGGTGGTTTAGTCGACTCCGAGAGGAATCTCAGGCGACTGCAGGCTCCCGTGGGTGCCCCGTCCGGCTTGCGCCTTCGGGGCCAAGAGCCTCAAAGACGGTTACCGATCGAGCTCGGTCGCGAGCCGCGACCAGCTACCCAAGTCGATATTCGGGATCGACGGGCAGCCGCGCGCGGCGCGATCATGTTCGCGTTGCGTGCTTTGCATGGCTGTTCCGTAAATCGAAAACATTTCACTCTCTGCAATGGATGCGGCTCGCTGCCGCGGAATTTCGAACGGCGCGAAGAATAGCACGCAGCGTTGCGCGTGCAACTAGTATTTGACAGCAGTGAGAACGGCGTTCGCTAACCGCCGCCCTTGCCGTTCTTCTCGATAAAGGCCGCGACGTTGTCGTGCAGCGCCTTCATGTCGTCTTCGTGCGCGTACACCATGTGCCCCGACTGATAGAAGTGCATCTCGATGTTGTTCTGGAGCGAGCGCGGTATCGGCAGCTGCTGCAACTCGTAGACCGCCGCAAAGTACGGTGTCGCCAGATCGAAGTAGCCGGCGTTCATCTGCACCTTGAGATTCGGATTCTGTTTCATCGCGCTCGCAAGGTCCGGCATCACGTTGGTCGCGCCCGGGATCTTGTACGGCGAGCCCGGCGGCTGATGCAGGTAGTCCCACGTCTCCCACACTGGAATGCCTTCCTTGTAGGTCTTGCGATCGCCGAACTGCAGCGTGTTGCGCACGTAGTCGTTGAACGCCGAGACATACGCCGACGAGATCGCCGACGCCTGCGGGTCGTACTCGGCTTCCTTGCTCATCGGATCCAGCGTCGGACCGGAGAAGCGAGTGTCGAGACGGCCGGCCGTCAGCTCATCGCCCAGCAGCGTCTTGTTGAACTCACCGACGTTGATGCGCAGGCTCGCGCGCTCGATGTAGTCGACCGGCAGTCCCGTGTAGTCGTGCAGCTTGACCGCGATTGCATGCTGCTGCTCCGCCGGCAGCCTCGGGCCGGCCATGAGCGCGGCAGCGTATTCACCGAGCGCAAACTGCTCGACCTCACGCAGGAGCGGTGCGAGCTCCGCCGGCTGATTCGGCAGCTTCTTGTGATACCAGGCGGTCGCTGCGTACGTCGGCAACGCCAGTACGTACGGTTGATCGACGCTCGGATTGAACTGCGGCGCGTCGGCGCTGTTGTCGAAACACAGGATCTGCGACAGGAAGATCACGCCGTTCAGATCGAGCGACTTGTCGTTCTGCAGCTGGAACGCAAGCACCGCGGCGCGCGTCGTGCCGTAGCTTTCGCCGAACAGATATTTCGGCGAGTTCCAGCGGCCGTGTCGCGACAGGAACTCGACGATGAAGTTCGCGAACGTGTGCGCGTCGGGATCGACGCCCCAGAACGCTTTGTCCTTGTCCGCGCCACGCAGGTGTCCGAAGCCGGTGCCGGGTGCATCGATGAACACGAGGTCGCTCACGTCGAGCAGGCTGTACTCGTTGTCGACGACGCGATACGGGGCCGCCGGGCTGTGCGAATCGTTCGTCGTCCGCACGCGCTTCGGACCGAACGCGCCCATGTGCAGCCACACGGTCGACGACCCCGGCCCGCCGTTGAACAGGAACGTGATCGGCCGCGTACGGTCCGGCTTGTCGCCCTTGAAGTACGCGACGTACGACATGCCGACCTCGGGCGGCTGCGGCGGCGGCTTCTCCCCTTCCGCCGGCTGCGGCGGATCGTCGTCCTGCGGATCGTGCAGATACACGACCATGACGCCGGCCTCGGCCTGGTACGGCGTCTTCTTGCCGCCGATGCTCGCCGAACCCTGCGTCACGCGCATTTCGTCCGACAGGTGCAGGGTCGAGAGGCTGTTCGCAGCCGCGTCTTCTTTCTTGTCATTGCCTTCATGCTTCGGATCGGCCGCTGCATGTGCAGTGAGAGCGCTCATCGCGAGCAGCGCCGGAAGCACAGACCATCGAAACCGGACAGATGGAGAATTCACCGACAGTCCTCCGTCGCAACACGAGAGCGCCGGATTATTCCACAGGCCTGACGATCCTCAACATCGTATGGGCCCCGCTCATGCAGTTGCTGCCGCTCGAAGCCGTGCACTCGGTCGCGAACCCGTTCGGGCAATCCAACCACCGATTTCTCGCCTGGCAAAAAGGCGCATGCCGCTGAAATTCGCAAGATTTGTCTCACCGCTCCCCTGGCGCAACGGGCGACCTGAGCAGGATCGGCCAGTGCCGCTAGACTCGTCGCGCACGATGGATCACGATGCATGCCGGGGAGCGTCGTGGGGGATTCGATGTCCATCCGGAGCGGATTTTTGTTGGCGGCCGTGCTGCTGAGCGCAGCGCCGGCTGGACGCACCGCCGAACAAGAACCGCCGCAATCACCGACGCAAGCTCCGCCCGGTGGCGAAGTCGTTCCGGCTACGAAGCCTCCGGGTCTGGGTGATCTCGACCCGATCATCGATGAAGTCCTGGTGGAGGCGCCGCAGCCGCGCTACGTCGCGCCGACCCTGCGCGACAGCATCGGCCGCATCTGGGCGCCGGTTTTCATCAACGGCAAAGGCCCGTTCCGGCTGGTGCTCGACACCGGCGCCACTCGCTCCGCACTTCTGCCCCGCGTCGCGCGCGCACTGCAGATTCCGCTGCAGGCTTCCACGATGCGCGTCCACGGCGTCACCGGCTCGAGCGACGTGTCGACTGTGGATGTTCAGCAGATGGAGGTCGGCGATCTGCTCATGAAGTCGACCCGGTTGCCGATCGTGCCGGACGTCTTCGGCGGCGCCGATGGCGTGCTCGGCAACGAAGCGCTCGGCGACAAGCGCATCTTCGTCGACTTCCGCCGGGACCGAATCGAGATCTCGAATTCACGCAGCGAGCGCCCCGGCGTCGGCATGAGCAGGATTCCGCTGAAGCTGACTCGCGGTCAGCTGCTGTCGTTCAAGACGAACATCGGCTCGGTGTCGACGACCGCGGTCATCGACACCGGCGCCCAGCGCACGATCGGCAATCAGGCGCTGCGCACAGCCTTGAACCGGCGTCAGCGCGACTGGCAGCAGGAAGAGATCATCGGCGTCACGCTCGACGTGGAGAAAGGCGACAGCATTCCCACGCCGCCGATCAAGTTCGGTCGCGCGACGATCAGCGGCGTGCGCGTAACCTTCACCGACACTGAGATCTTCAATCACTGGCAGCTCACGAAAGAGCCCGCGCTGCTCCTGGGGATGGACGTGCTGGGTCTGCTCGACGTGCTGGTCATCGACTACAAGACCCAGGAGCTGCACGTGCGCTTCCGCGGTCCGTCGCTCGACACGCATCGGCTGCGCGATACGATTATCAAGGACTAATAACCGATCGGCCGCCGGGGGGCGCTCATGCTGACTGTCCACCACCTGGGCATCTCGCAGTCCGAACGCATCGTCTGGCTGTGCGAAGAGCTGTCGATTCCGTACGAGCTCAAGGTCTACGAGCGCGATCCGGTGACGCGGCTCGCGCCGCCCGAATACAAGGCGCTGCATCCGTTCGGCACCGCGCCCGTGATCACGGACGGCACGACGGTGCTGTCGGAATCCGGCGCGGTCATCGAGTACATCATCGAGCGCCATGGCAAAGGCCGGCTGGCGGTGCGGCCGGACGCGCCGAACTACGCCGACTACCTGTTCTGGTTTCATTTCGCGAACGGCTCGATGATGCCGGTGCAGTTCGCCGGCGCGATCAAGCCGAGCCCGGACGAAACGCCGCGCACGCGCGTCGCGCGCGAGCGTTGCGAGCGGACCTGGAAGATGGTCGAGGAACGGCTCGGCGCAGCGCCCTACTTCGCCGGCGCCGAGTTCACCGCCGCGGACATCATCATGCTGTTCCCGCTGACGACGATGCGCGCCTTTGTGGCGCGAGACATCTCCGGCAACCCGAACGTCCTGGCGTATCTGCAACGCATCGGTGAGCGTCCCGCGTACCGGCGGGCGATGCAGAAGGGCGATCCGCAGATGACGCCGCTGCTCTCCTGAGCGGCTACTTCTTCAGCCAATACTCACGCATCAGCTCGTGCGACCACGCCGGCTGCCGCACGGCCGCGCGCGGCAGGAATTCGCTCATCACGGGCTTGACGTCGAGCACCGGGGTACCGTCGATCGCATCCAGCTCGCGCACGACCAGCGTGCGGTCGTCGACGCGAACGAGCGGGCAGATCGTGCTGCCGAGGCGGTTCGGCCGATTCTTGCCGCGCTGGGCGAAGATTCCGACCGCAGGCCATTGCGTGTTATTGCGTGGGTGGCGCGCGCCGGCGACGATCTTCGCCGGATCGACCTGGTGAAAGTAGAACAGCACCTCGACGTGCGAAAACTCGGCCAGGCCCTCCAGCGCTTCGGCCGCAAAGCCGGGCGCGAGCGCGATGCGCGCTTCCTCGCCGCCCCAGAAGTCGTCTTGCGCATGCGGCCGCACGGCCTGTACATAGCCAATCGGCTCGCACTCTATCTTCGTGGCGATCTTCATGATTCTCCTCAGATCCCGGCGGCGCGCAGTGTAGCTGAATGCGAAATAGCCATCGCGCATGCAAGGGACTAAGCTCGTGACGATCGGTGTTGTTCACTTTCGTTCGGGGGCTTGAGGCTCGAGGCCGCCGACGTCATTGATGCCGTCGACGGTGCAGACCGTGCCCCAGGAGGAGTGCGATGAATGCCAGCACCACTGTTGCGGCGTCAATCTTGTGCGTCGCGGCGATGGCAGGCTGCTCCCGCGGCGGCACCTTGCCCGACAGCGTCACCGAGGCCTGGGAGCAGGCCTTCACCCGCCACGATCTCGCCGGCTGCGTCGCGCTGTTCACCGACGACGCGGAAATCCTGCCGCAACATGGTCCCAAGGTCACCGGTAAGAAGGACATCGAGGCCTTTCTCCAGGACAGCATGAATCAGCGCGTCTCGTACGACACGGACACGCAAATGACGATCGTGCGCGACGATCTCGCCGTCGAGGAAGGTCGCTACGTCGTCCGCAACGTGCGCCGCGGCCTGGACGTCGAAGAGGGAAAGTACCTGCACGTGTGGCGACGCGTGGGCAACGACTGGAAGCTCTACCGCATGATTTACAACACCGATGTCGAGCCCCGCACTGAGGTCTCGATCGAGCCCGCTCGCGAAGAAGGTTAGGGAGATCGTTATGAGTACCCGTCTGTTTCGACGTTCCCGAGAAGAAGAGCCCGTGAGTGAGACCGCCGCCGCCGCTGGTGGCTCGAAGTCGCCACGCGAAGCGCTCAATGAGCAATGGTTGCGGATCCGCGCCGGGCTCGGCGGCTCATCCGCGATCGACAGCATGCACGCCGTCTACCGCGCCGAGCTGCGCGATCTGCGAAGCGCGGAGTTGCAGGGCTGTGCGCTCGTCGACGAGATCTTCGTGACGCTGCTCAATGGCCCGCTCGCGGAGCGCGTGAGTCAGTACGTCGCAGCGTTGCGCCGGCGTACCGCGGAGCACGAGCGCCTGCTGGAGGCCGGCGAGGAAGCCCGCAGCCATCGCAATCCAGTCATGCGCGCGTTCGTGCACGAGGCGAGCCGGGTTGCGGAGAACTGCACGACCAACGTTCGCGACGTCGTGCTGGTCGCGACTCTGCAGCACATGGTCCACTACCTGATCGCGAGCTACGGGACGATCGCGGCCCACGCGAAGGTGCTGGGCCTGCCCGAGCAGGCGGCGCTGTTCCACGGATGCGCCGTGAGCGACAAAGAGTTCGATGCGGATCTCACGGCGCTGGCGAAGAGCGAAGTGAATCCCGCGGCGTTGACGCCGCAAGAAACGCCGCACTGATCGTCAGCGGCTCGCAGGGGCGACGAGCTGGCGATCGCCGGCGTCGCCCCAGCTCAGCAGCGGGCCCGGAATGTGGCCGCTGTCGCCGACAGCGAGCACTCTCATGGAACCATCGGGCTGCACCTGAATGATCGTCAGGCTCGCATGCGCGACGGACATCCCGAGCCACGAGCGCGGATCCACCTTCAGCGCCTTCACCACGAGATAACGAATCACATTCCCGTGCGCGACCAGGATGTCGTTGCGCCGGGCGCCCTTCGCAACGGTGAAGAATTCCGCGAAGGCCTGGTCGAGCTGTTTCGCGCAATCCGCCCGCTCGCGCGCAACCTCGCCCGTCGCCTCTTCGAATACCGGTGGCGTGCACTCGCTGATGAGCGGCGACTGTGCGAGCGGCACGTTCGCGAGCGTCTCGTGCAGCACGGCCGCAGTCTCGCGCGCGCGCAGCAGCGTGCTCGAAGTCATCGAATCGAACGTCACTGCGCTGCCATTGAGCCGCGCGGCAATGAGACGCGCCTGCGCAATGCCGAGGGGCGTCAGTCCGGGACCGACCTTCGGATCCGCGTTGCGATCGGGAACGTACGCGCCGTGCCGGACCAGGTACAGCGTTCGCGGAGCGTCCGACTGCGACTGCGCAGCCGTCGCAATCCCGCCGACGAGAACGAGGCACGCGCAGAGGAACGCTCGGATCATTTCAGATTTCCAGTTGGCAAGGGATAGCGGCGGCACGCCGGCAGCGGATCCTTCGGCGTGTCGGGCGCGAGGGAGATTTTCGTAACGAGACCCTGCTCGGCGACCACGTAGCCCAGAGCGCGCGCGATGCCGAGGAACGCCTGGTAGAACTCTTCGGTCGACAGCGGCTTGTCCCAGTTCGCAGTGACCTGCGCGCACACCCCCGGCTCGAGCTCGAAGGTGCGGCTGGTGAGGTCGCCCAGGGACGCGGCGATCTGCCCGAAATCCGCGTCGACGAACGCCGGCCGATGCTTCACCGAGATCTGCAGCTTCGTGACCTGCCCCCACGCGCCGGCTGCGAAAGCTGCGGCCGCGATCGTGACGATGAGTCTGCGCATAGTGCCCCTGTGCCTACTCTTCGGCTTGCGCGAGTGCGAGAGACGGGAGGGAAGGCTTGTTGCGAGGATCAACGCGAGCGGAGCGGACATGCAGTATATGTACTACATGTCCAGGATCCAGTCTTCGCCGCACTAGTCGCAGCGGACCTCGACGTCGTCCACGTTGCTGTCTTGGATCGTTCCGGAGCCATGGCGCACCTCGCACTGGCCAAGCAACGGCTGCCGCAGGATCGTGACGCTATAGGGCGTGCCCTCGGGCAGTCGCGTCGGGAACGTGAACGGGCCTTCGGCGCCGATCTGCAGATCGTCGCCGCCATTGTTCTGAATGACGAGGCCGCCCAGCCCGCGCAGATGCGTGACGCGACCGCCGACGCTGAAGTCGGGGGTCACGCAGTCGACCACGATGCTCGTCACGTTCCCGTCGCCCACGAACCCTGAGCCGTTCGACACCGTGCAGGTCTGCGACGGATTCTGCGGCTGCATGGCGACAGTCACGTTGTAGCTCGCACCGCTCGGCAACGCCGTGTCGAATGCGAATGTGCCGCTCGCGTCGATCGTCAGGTCGTCGCCGCCGTTGTTGCGCAGGACCAGGCCGGTGCCCTCGAGATTTTGCACCGTGCCGCCGACCGAGAAGTCGCTGGCGCTGCAGCTCACGACGACGTTGGCCACGTCGCCGCTGCCGATCGTGCCGCGCGCGTTCGTTACCGTGCACGCCTGGTTCGGATTGGACGGCTGCGTGCGAACCGTGACGTTGTAACTCGCGCCGCTGGCCAGCTCGGAGCGGAACGTAAACAACCCGTTGTCGCCCACCGCCAGGTCATCCGCGCCGTTGTTCTGCAGGACCAGACCGGAGCCCTGCAACCCGATGACTGTGCCGCCGACCGAGAACGTGCTCGAGGCGCACGTGACGCGCACGTTCGTGACGTTGGTGCTACCGATCGTGCCGGACCCGCTGGCAACCGTGCACACCTGAGTCGGGTTCGAAGGCTGCGCCGCCACGTTCACGCGATATTGCGAGCCGCTCGGCAGCTGAGTCTCGAACGTGAAGGTGCCGTCGCCGCTGATCGGCAGATCACCATCGCCGTTGAGTTGCAATACGAGCCCTGTGCCCGCGAGGCCGCTCACACTGCCGCCGACGCTAAAGCTGCTGCTCTGGCAGTTGATCGCAACGTTGGTCACGTTGCCGCCAGCAACCGTGCCGGAGCCGTTGCTGACCGTGCAAACCTGGGTTGGATTCGTCGGCTGGCGGTGCACTGTCACTTCATAGGCGGCGCCAGCCTGCAAAGCAGTCTCGAACGCAAACGCACCGTTGTCGACAATCGTCAGGTCGTTGCCGCCGTTCAGCCGCACGGTCAGGCCCGAGCCCGAGAGCCCGGTGACGCGTCCGCCGATCGTGAATGCACTCGAGCTGCACTCGACCTCGACGTTGCTCGCATCCGCGCCCTGGATCGTGCCGGAGGAGTTGCGCACGACGCAGCTCTGACCGCTTGGCTGCGTGCGCACTGTCACCGTGTACGTCTCGCCATCGACGAGGCGATTGACGAACGAGAACGCGCCGTTGGCGGAAATCGGCAGGTCGTTGCCGCTGTTGTTCTGGAGCACGAGGCCCGAGCCCGTGAGCCCCGAAACCGTGCCGCGGATGGAGAACTGTCCGGTCGCGCACGTCACCGCAATGTTGGAGATGTCGGCGCTCCCGACGCTGCCGCTGCCGCTCGCCACAGTGCAGGACTGCGATGGCGATGTAGGTTGAGAGAGGACCGTGACGTTGTAGGCCACCCCGGTGGCGAGACGTTCGGCGAACGCGAACGAGCCGTCCGCCGCGACCGGCAGGTTGCCCCCGCCGTTGTTCTGAAGAACGAGCCCGCTGCCGACCAGTCCGCTGACGTTGCCGCCGATCGCGAAGCTGTCTTCAGCACCCTGCGAGGGCGGCTGCTGTTCGTCGACACTTCCCCGGCCATTGGAGCACGCGGCCAGGGCCGACAGCAGAGCCAGCAGGCCGGCAAGGCGCACGCAGCGCAGCGAGTCCATCGTTTCCCCACATCGGAGCGTCCCTTGTCATACCGACATGGCGTGCGAATTGTTCCCTGCGAGCTGCACCGGCCGGATCAGTTGATCGTCGTCGTAGCGAAAGGAGTTGATGCGGGGGCTGACCGGGTGGGCAATCATCTGCTGCGGCGGGAACGACTTGAGCGCCGTGCGGGCGACGGCAGGCGCGCCGGTCAGCCAGACTGCGTAGTCGCGGCGATCGAGGATCGCGGGCATCTGCGTCGATGAGCCCTGCAGCTCCGCCAGCAGCGGATTGGGTGGAACCGTGATGAGCGCGCAGCCCTCGACGACGTCATCGCCGTCCTCGGCCTCCGTCCGGTCCCACACCGCGGCCACGCCGAACACCGGTCGATTCACCAGACGAACGAAGAACGGCTGGCGATGACCCTGCCCCGTCTGCTGCCACGTGTAGAACCCGAACATCGGCACGATGCAGCGCCGCCCGAGCTCCCAGGCGCCGCGCGTAGCCGGCGCGTACTCCACACTGGAAATGGACGCGCTGGCCGCGCACGCCTTGCTGGCGTCGGCTTCTGCCCAGTCCGGAATGAGGCCCCAGCGCAGCATGACGCCTTCGACCTCGCTGTCATGCATGCGAATGACGGGCACGTAGCGCGAGGGGCCGACGTTGAAGCTCGGGGAGAACTGCCACCAACGACGCATGACGCCGAACTCGCGCTCAGCCTGCTCCGCCTCCGGCATCACGTACCGTTCTGACACTGGCAACCCCGCTGCAACGCGGAGGATTGTGTCAACGCAGCTGTGACCGGGGCGCGGACTTATGTCACAACTAGTGACTGGCGAGCGCCTCGCGCAGGCGAACTTTCGCGAGCCGGGCGTCGGCGTCGTCGGCAAGTTCACTATTCCCGAGCTGCCGCGCGCACTTCGACAGCCCCATGAGCGATTGACCGCGGCCCGGCGCGATCACCTGCGCCGCCTGGAATGCCTCGCACGCTTCCTGCGCGCGGCCGAGCTCGAGCAGCACCTCGCCGAGCAGCTCGTTGGCCGGCTTGTCGAGCGACGGCGGACCGAACTCCATCGGAATCGCGCGCTCGCCCGCGGCCGCTTCGGACACCAGTGCGACTCCTTCCTTCGTACGGCCGCGCTTCAGCAGCATCAGGCCGTCGAGTTGCTGCTGCTCGATTTTCGGCAAGCGCTGCGCAGGATCTTCCGGCGCGATGCCGGCTGCGGTGGCCGCGGCGACATAGCGCTTCGTCGAATCCTTCGAGCGCGCGATCGCCGCCGTCGCGGCGTCGAGCTTGCCGTAGCGAACGGCGCCGTAGGCGTCGGTCCAGTCGCGCGTGAACTCGGCGCTGATCAGTTTCTCGACGTTGACCTTCATCGCCGCGACCGATCCAGACCACTCGCCGGTATCGATCAGGTACCGCGAGCGCATCACCGCGAATGAAGCTGCCGAGCTGCTGTCCGAATCGAGCGCGCTCTGCGGACCCATCTCGTGCTCGGGCATCACCGGATGCGATTTCATTTCCTCGGCGCAGCCGTCCACGAGGCGGCGCGCATCGGCGAAGCGTCCCTGCTGCAGATAGGCGTACCCGAGCCAGGTGACTGGATGGCCGCAACCGAGCGGCGCTGCGTCCTTGTTACGCGCATGCATGGCGTCGTTGATGAGGCTGATCGTGCGCTCGTTCGCCGCAGCCGTCTCGTCCCACATGCCGAGCGCCAGATAGATGTGCGACGTCATGTGCTGAGCGTGCGGCGAAGCCGGCGCGATCTTCGCGTACGCATTCGCGGCGCGCAGACCGAGCGGCGCATGCACGGAATCGTCTACGGAGTGAATCAGGTAGTGCGCGGCGCCTGGATGCTGCGGGTTCTTCTCGAACACTTCCTCCATGAGCGCCGCCGCCTTCATATAGGTCGGGACGTCGCGGCCCGAGTTCGCAGTACCCAGCAACGCAAGCGCGTAGAAGCAGGTCCCGTCGACGTCATCCGGATACTTCGCGTGCAGCTGCTCCATCGCGAGCGCGTAGCGCCGGTCGCGATCGTTCTCGTCGCCGTCGCCGAACAGGATCTCCACGGCGCCGAGATACGCTTTCTCGCGCGGCGTCTGCGCCTTCGCCGCGCGCGCCTCGGGCGTCGCACCGAGTTTGGCCAATGCTGCTCGCGCCGCCTGCAGATCCTGCTCGTGCCAGACCGCGTGATCGTGCGACAGCGCTTCGCCCCAGTACGCCATCGCGAAGTTGGGGTCGGCCGCTTGTGCGCGCTGGAACAGTCGCGCCGCGAGCGGATACTGAAAATTGTGGAGCGCGGCGAGGCCGCCGATGAAGTCCGCTTGCGCAGCCGGCGCGCCGGAGTTCTCGAACGAGACGACGCCCATGCTCTGATCGACAGCACGCGCGGCGGGAATGCACGCGGCGAACGCAGCGAGAGCTGCGGCGATGATCCGAGGTTTCATGAGCGACTCCGGTCTGCGGGCCCGAGGATGATAGAGTGCCGACCATGCGCGCTCAATGTGTACTTACGGCCGTGTGCTGTCTCGCGTTCAATTCCGCGCACGCTGCGGAGAAAGCTGCGCCGCTCGTCATCGGCGAGACGTTGACGCTGCAATCGAAGGTGTTGAACGAGACACGACGCATCAACGTCTATCTGCCGCCCGGCTATGCGGACGCGCCCGACAGGCGCTTCCCGGTGCTCTACATGCCGGACGGCGGGCTCGCCGAGGACTTTCTCCACGTCGCCGGGCTCGTGCAGGTCTGCGTCGGCAACGGCACGATGCGCCCGTTGGTGCTGGTCGGCATCGAGAACACCGAGCGCCGCCGAGATCTGACCGGTCCGACGCAGAACGAGGAAGACAAGAAGATCGCGCCGCGCGTCGGCGGCTCCGCGGCGTTCCGCACGTTCCTCCGCGACGAGCTGATGCCGGACGTGCAGGCGCGCTATCGCACGACCGACGAGACCGGGATCGTCGGCGAATCGCTGGCCGGCCTGTTCGTGATCGAAACGTTCCTGCTGGAGCCGGACCTGTTCGATACGTACATCGCGATCGATCCGAGCCTGTGGTGGAACGACAGCGCCCTCGTGAAAGGCGCGTCCGAGCGGCTGCGCTCGCAGCCGAGGTCGAGCAGGTGGCTGTGGTTCTCGAGCAGCGGCGAAGAGCGAGGCGACGGATCCGAACGCCTTGCCGCGGCGCTGCAGGCGAACACACCGCCGGGACTGCTCTGGCGCTTCGAGCCGATGCCCGGCGAACGACACTCGACGATCTACCACCCCGCCGCGCTCCAGGCTTTTCGCGCCGTGCTCAAGCCATGAGCGTAACTGTGCTGCGCCCGAAGCGCGGCGACTGTTGCGTGTTCTGTTCGTACGGCTCCGTAAAATGCCCGCCGATCCAGATGAATTCCGGCTGCTGCGGGACGACCAGTGCGACTGCTTCAGGCGACGACACCGCATGAATGGAATGAAGCGCGGCTTCTGGTACGCGAGTACGCGGCTGCGCTCGACGTCGACCTGTCGTTCCAGAACTTCGCGCAAGAGCTGCAGCACTTCCCGACCGAATACGCTGCGCCGACCGGCGCTTTCATCCTCGCCGAGGACGATGGCCGGTATCTCGCCTGCATCGCCGTGCGGCAGTTCGCCGACGGGGTCGGCGAGATCAAGCGGCTCTACGTCGTTCCCGCGGCGCGCGGACGCGGCCTCGGACGCGCGCTCGTCGAACGCATCATTTCCGAGGCGCGCAAGCTGGGGTATCGGAGCCTGCTGCTCGACACCCTGCCCTTCATGAAGGAAGCCCAGTCGCTCTATCTGTCGATGGGTTTCAAGGCCACGACCGCGTATCGCTTCAATCCGATCGCGGGCTCCGCATTCCTGCGGCTGGACCTCTGAGGACCGGCGGACCGTCCGCCGGGGCCATCCGACCGTTCGACACGAACTTCCGTCCGTCGCCCGGCTGGCCTTACAGTCACGCTGCCGTCCTGTAACTGCGACCCGGGGGATGACCATGAAGCGACGCGAAGCGATCCAGTTGTTCACGGCTGCGGCCGCAGCTACTGCCCTGAGCGGCCCGACGTTTGCGCAAAGTGAAAAGGTGGGCCAGAAGCTGCGAGTCCTCATTCTCGGCGGCACCGGCTTCCTCGGCCCCCACTTCGTCGAAGCGCTGCAGGCCGGCGGACATACGGTCACGCTGTTCAACCGCGGCAAGAGCAATCCCGGGCTGTTCACCCACCTCGAGACGCTCATCGGCGACCGCGACGGCAAGCTCGATGCCCTGAAAGGACGTGACTGGGACGTCGTCATCGACGACTCGGGCTACGTGCCGCGACACGTCAAGCTCACCGCGGACCTGCTGAAGGATCACGTCCGCCAGTACATCTTCGTCTCCAGCATTTCCGTCTACGGCGAGTTCCCGAAGCCGGGACTCAACGAGGACGACAAGGTCGCGACGCCGCCCGACGCGAAGGTAGAAGAAGTCACCGGCGCGACGTATCCCGGGCTCAAGGCTGGCTGCGAACAGGTCGTCGAGAGCACCTACGGCTCGCGGTCCACGATCGTGCGGCCGCACTACGTCGTCGGACCCGGCGACAGCACGGACCGATTCACCTACTGGGTCGCGCGGGTCGCACGCGGTGGTCAGGTGCTCGCGCCAGGCAGCGCGAACGATCCGCTGCAGTACATCGATGTGCGCGATCTCGCTGCCTTCGTGCGTCGCTGCGCCGAGCAACGCCCGCCGGGTCGCTTCAACGCGTGCACGCCGCCGGGCGCGCACACGATGGGCGAGCTGATGGAGACCGGCAAACGAGTCAGCGGCTCGAACGCGACGTTCGCGTGGGCCGACGCGGCCTTCATTCAATCGAACGGGCTGATGGAGAAAGGCGAGATTCCGATCTGGCTGCCGCCGACCGGCCCGCTCGCCGGCGCGCTGCTCGTCAGTTCGGCGCGAGCGGTCCAGCAGGGGCTGCGCTTCCGGTCGCTCGACACGACGGTGCGCGACACGCTCGATTGGTACAACAAGCGCCCGGCCGATCAACGTCGAAAGCTCGAGGCCGGTCTGACGCCTGAGCGCGAAGCTGAGCTGCTGAAGAAGCTCGCTGCGAAGCAGGGCTGAGCGGCGCCGATGGCGTATTGGCTCTGCCAGATTCTCGGGTGGGGATTCAATGCGTTCTCGCAGACGTACTCGGCCGTAGCCAATGACCTGGGTGCACCCACGGCACGGATCGCGATCGAAGTGGCGTCGCTCAATGCCCTCGCTCTGATCCTCACGCATCTGTTGCGCAACTATATGAAGCGCCACGGCTGGCAGACGCTCGGCGTCGCCGCAATGCTGCCGCGTGCTTTCGGCGCAGCGCTCCTGTGCGGGTTTCCGATCGCGCTGATCATGCGCTTCATGTCGATCGCCATGCTGTGGACGGGAAATTCGCCCGAAGACCAGCAGGCAATCGAGGAGATCGGTGGCGAAGTGGGCCGGTTGCTGACGACTACCGACCCGCTGCTGCTGGGCACGATGAACTGGAGCGCGGCCATCGTGCTCTGGCAGATCATGTACTTCACCATCACTTCGCTGCGCGACCGGCGGCTGGCGGAATTGCGCCAGTCGGAGCTGGCGCGCGCACTGAAGACTGCCGAGCTGCGGCTGCTCAAGTCACAGCTCAATCCTCACTTCCTGTTCAATTGCCTGAACAGCGTGCGCGCGTTGATCGCTGACGATCCGACGGGCGCGCAACGAGCGGTGACGCAGCTGGCGCGGACGTTGCGCTACACGCTGACTGCCGGCCAGGAAGAAGTCGTGTCGCTGGAGCGCGAGCTGGAGATCGTTGCCGACTACCTGGAGCTCGAGTCGCTGCGCCTCGGCGAGCGCCTGCGCATCGAGCGCACGATTTCCGTCGAGGCACGCGTCGCACACATTCCCGTCATGCTGCTGCAGACAGTCGTCGAGAATTCGATCAAGCACGGCATCGCCGAGCTGCCGCACGGCGGACTGTTGCGGATCAGCGCCGAAGTTCGCGAGCAGGCGCTGACGATCGAAGTCGAGAACCCGCGTCCCGAACGCCAAAGCCGGTCGTCCTCGCAGGGTGTCGGCCTGCGCAACGCGGGCGAACGGCTGCGCCTGCTGTTCGGCGCCGCCGCCGCGCTCGACCTCGATCTTTCGCGTCCCGATTTCGCGCTGGCGCGCATTCGCATTCCCCAAACCGGATGAGAATGTCCGTATGAAAGCGATGATCGTCGACGACGAACCCTTGGCCCGCCGCGAGCTGCGCCGGCTGCTGGCCGAGTTTCCGTGGGTGGAGATCGTCGCCGAAGCTGGCAACGTCGCGGAGGCGGCTGCAGCGATCGAGGCGAACTCACCGGAGCTGCTGTTCCTGGATATCAAGATGCCGGGCGGCAGCGGTTTCGATCTGCTGGCGCGCCTCGAACACGTGCCGCGCGTCATCTTCACGACCGCTTACGACGATCACGCGGTGCAGGCATTCGAAGTGAATGCGCTCGACTACCTGCTCAAGCCCGTCGAGCCCGAGCGACTCGCCGGCGCACTGGCGCGCGCCCGCAGTCCGATCCCTGCGGAAAACGCGCCCCGGCACACGCAGATCGTCGAGAGACTGTTCATCCGCGACGGCGCGCGTTGCTGGTTCGTGCCGTTGCGCGAAGTGAGTCTGATCGTTGCGGACGGCAACTACGTGCGCCTGCACTGGAAAGACGTTCGCCCGCTGCTCGGCCGTCCGCTCAGCAGCCTCGAAGAACGGCTCGATCCGCAGCGCTTCTTCCGCGCCAATCGCCGGCAGATCATCAACGTCGAGTTCATCGAGGCCGTCGAGCCGGGCACCAGCGGACAACTGCACGTGCAGTTGCGCGGCGGGCCGGAAGTGGAGATCTCGCGGCGGCAGGCCAGGATCTTCAAGACGCTGATGAGCGTCTGAGCATTCGCTTGATTGCGGTGGCGGGCGCAGGGGCGAGCGGCAAACCAGCGCGGCGAATACACGACGTACCTCGAGTATTCGACCGCGCCGTGCGATTCGACCTGGCTCACGCGACCCGGCGTGCCGTGACGACCGGGAAATCGATCTCGGTGCGCGCCACGTTGTTGACGTAGTTCGTCCAGGTGTTGAGCGCCACGTGCTGCACGATCTCGACGATCTCGCCGTCCGTGTAGCCTGCCGCCTGGACCGCGCGAACATCGTCGTCACTCACCTGACCGCGCAGTTGCGCGACCTTGCGAGCGAATCGCACCGCTGCGTCCGCCCTGGCGTCGTTCGACGTCCCGTTGCGGTTCGCGGCGATTTCGCCGTCATCGAGGTTCGCCACGTTCTTGCCGAGATACGTGTGCGCCGACAGGCAGTAGTCGCAGGCATTGAACTGCGCGACCGCGAGCGCGATGCGCTCGTGCGTGGCGACCAGCAAAGCGCCCTTGCCGAGGGCGCCGAGCAAGCCGACGTAGCCCTGCAGAGCGGCCGGACTGTTCGCGACCATGCGGAACAGGTTCGGTGCGACGCCGAGTTGCTTTTTGACGCCTTCGAGCAAAGCGCGAGAGGCTTCGGGAGCGGCGGCGATGCTCGCCGGCGTGGCAATGCGTGTCGTCATGGTGAGTCTCCGTTGAGTGAGGTGACGACTGCAAACTAGCGGCTCTCATTCGCTGGAACTAGCTGCTATTCTTTGCAGGCACCTTCTCAAAATCCGAGAGCCCTCATGGATCGCTTCGAATCGATGTCCGTGTTCGTAGCGGTCGTCGCGGCCGGCAGCTTCTCGGCGGCGAGCCGGCACCTGCGCATGCCGCTGCCGACCGTGAGCCGCAAAGTTGCGGAGATCGAAGCGCACCTGAAGGCGAAGCTGCTCGTGCGCTCGACGCGCAAGCTGGTGCTGACCGAAGCGGGACAAGCCTATGTCGAAGACTGCAAGCGCATCCTCGATGCAGTGACTGAAGCCGAGCGCGGCGCATCGGGGCAGTACAACGCGCCGCAGGGTGAGCTGACGATCACCGCGCCGATCGTCTTCGGTCGCGTGCACGTCACGCCGGTGGTGACCGAATTCCTCCGGGCCTACGAGCGCGTCGACGTTCGTCTGCTGCTGGCGGACCGCGCACTGAATCTCGTCGAGGATCGTGTCGACCTCGCGGTGCGCATCGGCACTTTGCCGGACAGTCGGCTGGTGGCAAGCAAAGTCGGACAGATCCGCCGCGTAGTCTGCGCGAGTCCCGCGTATCTGAAGGAACGCGGCACGCCGCGTGCTCCGCAGGACCTTCTGCAGCATGACTGCGTGACGTTTGCCGGACTGACGGACGCCGGCTCGTGGGGCTTCCGCGATCAGCAGATCGTGCGCGTGCATTCGCGCCTGGCTACGAGCACCGCCGAAGCTGCAATCGACGCCACGGTCGCAGGCATGGGTCTGACGTGCACGCTTTCGTATCAGATCGCCGATGCAGTGCAAGCAGGTCGGCTCGCGGTCGTGCTCAGAAAGTTCGAGCCGCCGCCGCTGCCGGTCAATCTCATCTACGTGCACGAGTCGCGCATCACTGCGAAATTGCGGGCTTTCATCGACTACGCAGCACCGCGACTTCGCGCACGGTTGAGCGACGCCTCGATCTGAGTGCCTTCTTACGTCCGAAGGACGCTATCAATCGCGAGCGCGCGGAGAGACACTTTGCAGGGAATAGCGCGACGCGCCGCACAACTTCACGAAGGTCGACATGCATCCCTGGACCTGCGCGCTGCTGATCTCGCTTGCAGGCGGAATCGGTGGCATCGTCAATGCACTTCTCTCCGATAACGGCTTCGTCATGCCGAAGTGGAAGCGCGGAGTTTGGTGTCCCGGCATGATCACCAACGTACTGCTGGGCGCGGCCGCTGCCTTCATCTCCTGGGCGCTCTACGGGTCCGGCGCCGGCGTCGAGATCGGTCAGATCGGCGAGCGAGCCGCGATGAGCTTCCGGTTCTCGGCACTGGCAGGCGCTTTCGTCGTCGGGATTGCCGGCGCGAAATGGCTCACGAGCGAAGTCGACAAGAAACTGCTCGCCGAGAGCGTGAAGGTGGCCGGGAAGAAGAGCCTCACGCAGGAGCAATGCGAGAAACTCGTTTGCGGCTCACCGATGGACGTACTGAATCGTGCGGAGCAAGCGTAGTCGCATCAGCTGGATACTGATCACGCTGACTGCAATTGGCAGCCTCGGCGGATGCCAGCGCGACGCCTCGATCCCGCTGACCGCTGCCGAGAAAGCAGCGATCAGTACAGAGATCGACAAGCTGCGGTCCGCATATGAGGCCGCGGTTGCCTCGGGCGATCCCGCAACGTTGACGCCGCTGTTGGCCGATGGAGCAGTCATGGTGCAGCCTGGAGCGCCGGACTGGAACGCCATGGCGGAAGCTGCGAGGGGTGCGCCCTTTCCTGCCGGCGCAACAATCGTGATCACGCCTAGGGAAGTCGTGGCGCTGAACCGGGGATGGGCCTATGAGTTCGGCACTTCGGTCACGACCTACACGCCCGAAGGCGCAGACACGCCGCAGCAGCTGCGTGACACCTATCTGGTCGTGTTCCGCAACACCGGCGATGGCTGGAAGGCGTATCGAGAGGTCGCGAGTGCCGCGGCCCCGCCAGGTGGATGGCGCAAAGACTGATGCTTCGGTAGCGCGCGTGCCGGGCGCGTTCGAAGCCGCCAGCAGTAAGAACCGTCGGCGGCTCCGGCAGGGTGCGAAGGACTCACTGTGCGCATGAGACGAGCCTCCACACCCTGCCCTCCTCGTTAGTCGAAGATTCCGAAGACCGCCGACACGACCAATCCGCTCGCGATCGCGGCGAGTACGACGTCGCCGTCGACGCGCACCCAGTGATAGCCGCGCGGCGGCGGGCGCAGGCGATACACGTAGTAGTCGTTCACAATGTAGCGCCGGCCGTAGTACGCGCGCGGCAGGTAGTCGCCGTAGCGCCACGAACGGTAGTAGTAGTAGCCATGCGGCCTCACGTAGCGACCGCGATCGAAGCGACGACCGTCGTAGTGACGGAACCCGTGCGAGCGATCCCAATCGCGGCGATCCCAATCGTGACGATCCCAATCGCGCCGATCGTCCCGATCATGGCGATCATGGCGATCGTTCCGATCGTAGCGATGGTCGTAGCGATGGTCGTAGCGGTCGCGATTGTCAGCCTGCGCGGTCGTAACCACGCCGCTGATGAGTGCAAGCGCCAGGGCCGTAGTAGCAACGATGCGTTTCATTCTCGATCTCCCGACACGCCGGACGAACCGGCATGGGACGCACTATCGAACGTCGCGCCTGATCCAAAACTGAACGTTTTCAGACAGCTGCCGTTCAGGGTATTTCTTTCGCCAGCAGGCGCACTTGCGCGCGACGGCACATAATCGGGTGCCATGAAAACCCTGTCCTCCGGCAAGTACGAGCTGCACTACTGGCCGACGATTCCCGGGCGAGGCGAGTTCGTGCGCCTCGCGCTCGAATACGCAGCGATTCCATATGTCGACGTTGCGCGGCTGCCCGAGGACGAAGGCGGCGGCGAAGAGGCGCTGTGGAGATCGCTCGACCGCGTCCATCCGCACACGATTCCGTTTGCGCCGCCGTATCTGAAGGCCGGCGCTATCGTGATCGCGCAGACTGCCAACATCCTGCTGTTCCTCGGCAAGCGCCACGCGCTCGCACCCGAAGAAGAAGCGGGCTGGTTGTGGACGCATCAACTGCAGCTCACGATCACCGACCTCCTCGCCGAGGTGCACGATGCGCATCACCCCATCAGCGTCGGCGAGTACTACGAAGACCAGAAGGCGGAAGCCGCGAAACGCACAGCTGCTTTTCGCAAGACCCGCATCCCGAAATTCCTTGGCTACTTCGAGAAGGTGCTGGACCGCGCTGCAGGCGACTGGGTGAACGGCAAGCAGGTTTCGTATGCCGATCTGTCGCTGTTCCAGGTCGTGGACGGCCTGCGCTACGCGTTTCCGCGCTGGATGCACCAGCACGAGGCGAAGTATCCTAAGCTCATGGCGCTGCGGGACCGTGTCGCGGCGCTGCCGAAAATAGCGTCATACCTCAAATCACCGAGACGCATCGCGTTCAACGAAGATGGCATCTTCCGGTACTACAAGGAGCTGGATCGCGCGGACTGATGCGCTGACTTCGCTCAGTGCACGTACTTCGCACGGATGCGATAGGCAGCAGCCAGCTGCTCGCCGGTAATCGGCAGTCCGTGCACCGGCACGAAGCGCCGGACGTCGAGGCCGAGCTCGTCGATCTTCCTGCGCATCGGCACGGCATCCACACCTGCGATGACCAGGTCTTCGTTCAGGACATCCAGGAAGTCCGCGACGTAGAGCAGCTTCTCGTCGGGAAAGTACGCGCCGAGCATCTGCGCGACGTGCGGCGCGGGGCCGAAATCGTAGACGCGCGCGCGTACGCCATCGCGATCGAATGCGCGCTGCTGCGCAACGACCTCGATCTGCGGCTCGAGCCCCTCGAGGCGCATCGCCCTCTCGATCGTTTCCTGCGCATCGGGCGGCGCGACGACGGCAATCCGCTCCGCCACGAACGGACTGAGCCCCGCGAGATGGTCGTAGTGGAAATGGCTGGCGACCACGGAACGGATCGGTTTGTCGTGCGCCACCGAACGCACGAGCTGCAGGATCTGCGCCCCATACTGCGCGCTCATGGGTGCTTCGAAAACGATCACGTCCGCGGGCGACACCGAGACCATGACGTTGTACGGACCGCGGATCAGGTACAGCGACTCGCTGATCTTCTCGATCTGCGGCGCAGCGGGCGGATGCCGGACCTCCACGAACCGCAGCGGCGGCGTGAACTGCGCCTCGGGCATCGCGGCGCCGGGCTCGATCTTCGTCATCTCCTGCGAGCGCGTCGGAACGCCGATCGAGCGATCGAGGTACTTGAACGGCAGCTTCAATCCGCCGGCGGCGCGGTAGTCGGAGAAGATCGTCTCGCTGGTCGTGGCGCCCATCAGCGGATGATCGCGCGCGGTCTCGACTCTGATGAGCAGGTGTGTTCGTGGATCGAAGTGGAGATGCACGCGCGTCTCGAGCGAGTCTGCAAACGAGATGTCGTCGTTGCCGGCCCACTCGAGCGTGTCGGCCCGCGCGAGCGCCATGCGCAGGATGCCTTCCGGATGGCGACGGAACTTGCGCACCGTCAAGCCGGCAAGATCCGCCGCAGGAACCTCGTCGAGAAACGGCTGCTCGTCGCGATATTGGATCGTGCGAAAGCCGCGCCCGGCGGTGACCGCATCCAGCACCAGCGCATACTCCTGCGGCGAGTCGATGTACTTCTGCGTTTCGAGCCATCGATCGTGCGCATAGTCGAGGAGGGTCACGACCGGCGTGCGCTCGAATCCACCGTTCGCGGGCGGCAGCTCGTCGGGACCGCCGCGCCAGGGCTTCTGCCCTTGCGACGGATCGACCCACGCGTCGAAGAACTCGCGCCGAACCGTGCCGATCGCCGCCAGCGCTTCCTTGCCGCCCAGTGCCGCGATTCCGCGATCGAGCACGTTGCGTGCGCGGCTGTCGCGCCCGCGCACGCCGATCTGTGACAGCCAGTCGAGAATCGCGGTGACTGCAGGCGCTGCGCTCTCCTTGCCATCCTTCTCGCGAAACGCATCGCGCCGGCTCCCGTAACGCGTGAAGTGATGATCGGTCTGCGGCAGCTCGCGGAACGTCGCCGAGCCGGGCTTGCGATCGTTGACGATGTTTGCGATCAGCTGCGCGGCCTCGTGCGATTCGAACCAGTCGTACTCGCCGTACAGCACCAGCACGGGCGCACGCACGCGCGCCCACGCGCCGGCCCAGTTCTGTTGTTGCGCCTGTTGGTGGAAGGCGAACGGACGGCCGTAGTGACCGGTGTCGCTCGTACCGACGATGCGCTTCCAGACTTCGCCGAGCTTCGCATCGCTCGCCGCGATCGCCGCCGGCGTCTCGGCCTTCAGCAAATAGCGAGCGAAGTATGCGGCGCGCGCGTTGACTTCACTCGCAAGCGCCTGCGGATCAGTGCCGCCGAGCTCCAACGCATTGCGCTCGAACCGCAGCATGCGCTCGAACCACGTCGTCGCGCCGCCACCCCAGACGACCACGCCGGCAACGTCCTGATCGGCGGCCACCAACGGCGCGTAGTTCGAGCCCATGCTCGCGCCGAAGACGACGATGCGGCGCGGATCGACATCGGGCCGCGCCTGCAACTGACGCAGCGCGGCGCGGTGATGCGCCAGCTCGGTCTCGTAGTCCAGTTGCGCGCACGGCGTGCCCTTGCTCTCGCCGACGCCGGACTTCTCCGTGCGCTGCCACAGCATTCCCGACTCGGAGATGAGCCGCCTGATCAGGACGCTCCAGCCGTCCTGCGCGTTCGGGCGCAGCTCAATGCTGTCGCAGGACAGCCATTGGACGAACAGCACGGCCGGCAATCGCCCGGTCGCTCGTTCCGGCTTGGTGACGATCGTGCGCAGCCGCGCACCATCGCCGGGCAACAGCTCGCCGTATTCAGTCTTGAGCCCAGGATGGGATTCGGCGGCGTGCGGAGCCGTCGAATGCAGCGCAGCGAGCGCAGCGCAAACGAACGCGTATGGGAATCTCATTGAGCGCTCCGCAGAAGGACGGAGTCCGCACGCTGACAGGTCAGGCTTTGGGCGGCGCGCCGAAAACCGACGAACTCATGCCGATTCCGGAATCGGCTTGGCGGGCGCGGCGAAACTCGGTCGGCGTCACGCCGAAGCGCTCCTTGAAGGCGCGGTTGAAGGGTCCGATCGAGCCGTAGCCGACTTCGAGCGCAATCGTCAGCACCGGCGTGCGGCGCAGCTGCGGATCGCCGAGGCGCTCGGCGGCTTCCTTCAGCCGATGCGTGTGCAGGAAATCGTTGAAGTTACGAAAGCCGAGGCCGTGGTTGATCACCCGCCGCAACACGTGCTCCTGCGTGCCGAGCAGGCCCGCCAGGTCGACGATCGTCAGCGATTCGCGGGCATACAGGCGCTCGGGCACGAATCGCTGGTTCAGGCGATCGAGCACGCTCTGCTCCAAGCGGCTGAGGTCGATCGCCGGCGGCGTGTCGACCGCAGCGATCCAGTTCACGACGCGCACCTGCACGAAAGTCGACAGCACGACCGCAGCCACGACGTCGATGATGACGAGATTCAGCAGCACCAGGGCGCCGGGCGTCGACGTTCCCCGGAAGAGCACGACGACCTGCGTCATCACGACGGCAACGAGATAGAGCGAGACGACTGGGACGAACCACTGCCGCAACTGCCGGCGTCGCGCATCCAGGTCGCAGGCGATCCCGAAGTAGACGGTCAGCGGTGCGAGGCACGCGAAGCCAAGGCTCGACGCTGCGAATGCAACGCCAAGCATTCGCACAGCCGTTTCGGAGCCGCCGCCGGGAAGCTGGGACTGATAGAGCACGCCGGCGACGCCCATCGCGCCGAGACACAGCACGTCGCTCGTTCGCAGTGTCGCGCGATCCGAGAACAGCAGGCGCGCGCAGATCCAGAACCATACGGGATGGGTCGAGCACAGCGCGGTGAGCGGATAGATGAAAGCGCCGAAGGTGCGGTCGGCGCCGGGCATGGACGTGAGCAGAAACGCCGCGACGCTCGATGCGAGCCACGCGACCGATCGCGTCCGATGGGTGCGCTCGCGTGTGCGCAGTACGCTCAGCGCCACGAGCGCGAGAAGCGCCACGCCGACTACGCGGAGAATGAGCTCGACTGCAAACACCGCGCTATTCTACGCCCGCATGACTCTCACATTCAGTCGCCGCCTCGCCGTGATCTTTGGCGTCCTGCTGCCGATTGTCGAGACGATCCGCCGCTGGCATCAGCTCGGCGACGTCCGCATGTGGCCCGCGTGGCTGGACGACTTCGTGCTGGGGGCATGCCTGCTCTATGGCGCGTGGCGCACGTCCAAAGACATCGAGACCGGCCGGCCGTGGCTCGCCGCCGCCTGGGGCGTGACCTGCGGCATGGCTTACACGAGTTTCTTCGGTCAGCTGGCCCGCCTCGACCAGCCCGACCCGTCAGCGATCCCGGCAGCATGGGTCGTCGCCATCAAGGGCGTCGGCTTCGTGCTCGCCATTGTTGCCCTCGCCGGCAGCTTGCGGCAGGCTCGTACGAAGTCGGGCTAAAGCCCGACCTACATGGGAGGACCGGTGATGCACGACTTCGACCCTGAAGGCCAGCGCCTGCCGATCAAGCTCGACTCGACCTCGAACGGCGAATTCGCCCCCGTGCCCCTCGATCCCTCACTGCAGCACGCGAACACGCTCGCATCGCAGTGGGCGCAACGCTTCGCGCGCCGGCTCAACCAGAGCCGCCGCAACTTCCTCGTTTCCGCATGCGGCGCCGCCTCGACGTTGCTCGCCTTCAACGCGGCACACGCACGTGCCGGTCGCGACGGCGGATTCTTCGACGTGCCGCAGGAAGCGGCGCTCGAGCCGCAGCTCGCCGCGGCGGAGCTCGGCAAGAAAGAATTCATCTTCGACGTGCAGGGCCACTTCGTGAATCCGACCGGCGCGTGGACGCGCGCTTTGCCGCCCGAGGCGCAGCCGCTCTCGCAAATGCCGAATGCTTCCTGCGAGCTGTCGAACACGCCGGGCGACCGCAGCTATCTGAAGTGCCTCAGCGGCGATGAGTTCGTGAAAGACGTGTTCCTGGACTCGGACACCGACATCATGGTGCTGAGCTTCGTGCCCTCGACCCGCGCAGGCGAGCCGCTGACGATCGAAGAGGCGCTCGCGACCCGCGACATCGTCGACAAGATGGCAGGCACGAAGCGGCTGATGCTCCACGGCCGCGTCAACCCGAACCAGAAGGGCGACGTCGAAGACATGGAGCGGCTCGCCAAGCTCGGCGTCGTCGCATTCAAGACCTATACGCAGTGGGGGCCGGACGGCAAGGGCTTCTTCATGACCGACGACGCCGGCATCGCGTTCGTCGAGCGCGCGCGCCAGGTCGGCGTGCACAACATCGCCATTCACAAGGGTCTGCCGTTCGGGGAGAAGAGCTACGAGCACTCGACGTCGCGCGACATCGGCCCGATCGCCAAGCGCTTCGGCGACGTCAACTTCCTCATCTATCACTCGGGCTACGTGATCGACAAAGTCGAAGGTCCGTACGATCCGAAGCGCACCGACGGCATCGACGCGCTGATCACCTCCGTGCTGAGCGCCGGCGTCAAGCCGAACAGCAACGTCTACGCGGAGCTCGGCTCCACCTGGCGCTTCCTCTCGATGCGTGATCCGACATCGGCGGCGCACGCGATGGGCAAGCTGTTCAAGTACATCGGCGAGGACAACGTGCTGTGGGGCACCGACTCGATCTGGTACGGCTCGCCGCAGGACCAGATCCAGGCGTTCCGCACGTTCCAGATCGCCGAGAGCCTGCGCGAGAAGCACGGCTATCCGACGATCACGCCGCAGCTGCGCGCGAAAGTCTTCGGCCTCAACGCCGCGAAACCTTATCGCCTCAAGCCCTCCGACATCCGCCGCGAAACCGACCGCGATGCCGTCGCGCGCAGCCGCGTTGCGTACGCGGAGTCGCCGAATCCGTCGTTCGCGACCTACGGGCCGCGCACGCGCCGGGAATTCCTAAACCTGAGGAAGTGGCACGGAGCAGGACCGTAGGCTGCGGAGCAGAAGGGAGACCGGAATATCTCTCGCCAAGATCGCCAAGGAAGAACATGAGAAGGGAATAGTTTCCGGATTCCGAGCACTCAGATTTCTGGCCTTTTGTCTTCTTGGCGATCTTGGCGAGAGTCATTTCTTCTCCTGTTTCTTCAGGTATTCCGCATATCCCCTCGCCTCCACTCCCTGGCTGATGATCTGCATCTGGATCTCGTCGCTGACCTGCGGCACGAACGCGCCGAGGCCGAAGTCGGAGCGCTTGAGCGTCGTGGTCGCCTCGAAGCCGACCGTCGGGAGTTGAGTGCGCGGGTTCGAGCCTACCTTCAGGACTTTGACGTCGAGCGTGACCGGGCGCGTGACGCCGTGCAGGTTGAGATCGCCGGTTACGCGCAGGCGATCCTTCGCAGCGCCCTGCTCTACTTTCGTGCTCCGGAACGTCGCGGTCGGAAATTTCGCGACTTCGAAGAAGTCCTCGGAGCGCAGGTGCTCATCGAGCGCCGCCACGCCGGTGTCCAGGGTGGACAGGGGAATCGTGACCTGCACCGAAGCACGCGTCGGATTCGCCGGATCGAACTCCAGCGTCCCCTGCCCCTGGCTCAATTGCGCGGCGGGATTCGAGAAGCCGAGGTGGCTCCAGCGGAACACGACCTGCGCGTAGTCGGGTTCGATGGTGTAGGTCGTGGCGCTGAGCGGCGCGGCAGCGAGAGCGAGAGATGCCGCGATAACGAAGCGACGGATCATGGACGGACTCCTGTGGATGGGAACGAGCAGCGGTCACTGTGCGCGCGCAGTGGGCGAAGAGTCCTGAAACCGGGCTGAAACGCTCTGAAGAGATTTGAAAGCGGCCCGCCGCCGCGGCGCGGGCGCTATAGTTACTCGCACCATGGCAACGGCGCTCCCGAAAACCCTGCGCATCGGCGACTGGCTCGTGAATCCGTTGTCGGGCGATTTGTCGCGCGGCGAGGAACGCGTCCGGCTGGAAGCGCGCACGATGCGGCTGTTGCTCTGCCTCGCCGAGCATCCCGGCGAAGTCGTCAGCATCGACTCGCTGCTCAGCCAGGTGTGGTCGGGCGTCGTCGTCACGCCTGACTCGGTCTACCAGGCAGTCGCCGGGCTGCGCAAACTGCTCGGCGACGATGCGAAGCAGCCCGCATACATCGTCACCGTCCCGCGCCTCGGCTATCGGCTCGTCGCTCCCGTCGACTTGGACGTCGACACGCCTGCCAGTCCGTCACGCGTGCACGGGAGCTCGCGGCTGTATGCCGCAATCGCGGCGGCCGTTCTGCTCGGTGTCGGCTCGCTCACTTACTACTTCGTCTCGGCGCGCGAGGCACCGCGCCAGTCGACGGTCGCCGTGCTGCCGTTTCTCGATTTGACGGACAGCATGAACGAAGAGCCGTTCGCGGACGGCATGACCGAGGAGCTGATCCACAAGCTGAGCCAGGTTCCGGGATTGCGCGTGCCGGCGCCGACCGCGTCGTTCTATTTCAAAGGCAAGCAGCTGCCGCTGCCGGAAATCGCGAAGTCGCTGCACGTCACGTACGTGCTCGACGGTAGCGTGCGCAAGTCGGGGGATACGTTACGGGTCGCCGCTCGCCTGGTGCGCGCGGACGACGGCTATGTCGTCTGGTCGGAAAACTACGATCGGCCGGTGGCCGACAAGCTCGGGGTCCAGGACGACATCGCCGGCGAAGTGACCGGCGCGCTCAGAAGGTCTATCGAGTGACGCCCTCGGCCTGAATCGCGAGCCTCACATCATCGCTCGCGAACAGCATGTAGCGCGTCATGCCGAACGCCGAACGTTTCACATTCGCCGTCGCAACGATCGCGCAACGATCGCCAGCGCCGCTCTCATCGGCGCAGTCGTAGCTGGCAACCTGCAGCGGAACCGATCTCGTGACGCCGAGCAGCGTCAACTCGCCTTCGATACGTGCCGGCTTGCCCTGCGAGAACACGATGCGCTGCGCGCGGTATGCGATCTCGGGATGCGCTTCGGTATTGAGCATCGACGGACCGCGCACGAACTTCGTCGTCGCTGCGCTACTGGCCTGCAGCGAGCGCGCGTCGATCACGATGTCGAGCTCGCCGCGCTCTTCGGCTGAATCGAGCGTCACCGTTCCGGCAGTGTGCCGGAACTCGCCGCGCTGGAGGGTGCCCATGCTGCGCATCTCGAATGCGACGACCGTGCGGCTCGGGTCCAGCGTGAATTCGGTCGCGCCGGCGCGGGGATGCGGCAGCAAGGCGCCAAGTCCGAGGAGAGCGGCGAGCCAGGCGTGTCGGGTGAACATGGGGGAAGGATGTGCCGAAGCGCCCAGGCGGTCTGTCAACGCGTTGACACAGAAGGAGCCGGAAACCGGAATAGCTCTCGCCTTAGTACCCGCGCTCAGTACAGCACTGCGCCAGCGACCCATCATCCCCAACCTCCCGCGCACACTCGATCCCGACCCGGTCCGCCTTCCAGTCAGCCCATTCGGCGTCGCCGTGACCCAACAGGTCGCGCACTTCCTTGCCCGCGCCGGCCAGGTAGGCCTCAGTCACGCCGCAATAGCGGGAAATGAGCCCACCGGCGAGGCAGTGGGCGCGCTTGTCAGGGAGATCGGACGGGAGCTTGTCGTGCAGGACGGCCTGCATGCAGCCATAGGAGGAATGCGCAAGACGCGGCGGGCGGTTCGCAATGGCGGCGCAAGCAGTAAGATTCGCCATTGTCACCACTGCAGCAGCGATACGCACCCCGTTCATGAGCGAACTGACCATCTATCACAATCCCGCGTGCAGCAAGAGCCGCGAGACGCTGGCCCTGATCAAGGCCAGCGGCCTCGAGCCGCGCGTCGTCGAGTATCTCAAGCACCCGCCGAGCGAGGCCGAGCTTAGCGCGATCGTGCGCAAGCTCGGCATCAGGCCGCCCGAGCTCGTGCGCCGCAACGAGCAGATCTTCAAGGACAATTACGCCGGCCGCAAACTCGGCGACAAGGAATGGATCAAGGCGATGATCGAGCACCCGATCCTGATGCAGCGGCCGATCGTGGTGCGCGGCGAGGCGGCCGTCATCGGACGGCCGCCGGAAGACGTCAAACCGCTGCTCAAGTCTTCGTAGGCGTGATGTTCGCGTTCAGCCGGAACAGGTTCGTCGGGTCGTACTTCGTCTTGAGCGCGACCAGCCGCTGGTAGTTGCCGCGGTAGTTCTCGTTGATGTCCTTCGCAGTCACTTCGCGCGCCATGTCGTTGACGTAGAACCCGCCGGTGAACGGCTGCAACGTCTTCCAGTACGTACGCGCCGCCTCGATGTGCGGCGCCGAGTCCTGGTCGCCCACGGGCCAGGCAACCACGGTCATCAGGTTAGCGATCGCATAGCGGTGAGCGAACGCCGTCGCGTTCTCGGCAACGCGCCCGCCTGCGCCGCCGCAATGCTGCGCGAACAGGACCGTCGTGCGACGCGGATCGCCATGGAACCCGTCGACCATCGCGGTGATCAGGTCGCCCGGAACCTTGGCGACGAACCCGCCCTTCAGATACGACGCGATGGCGCGCGTGTCGCTCGAATCGCCGGACCGCTGGACCGCGGTGTACTCCATGGTCTTGATCGTGTCCTTCAGCGGCGTGCCCAGCTTGCGGATCGGGGCGAGCGCCTTCTCGGCACCTGACGGCGACCCGCAGTAACACACCTGCAATCCGGCCATGCCTGGTGCGTTGCCCGGTAGCTGCATCACCGACGGGTCGACGTACAACTCGTCGGGCGCCGTTGCCGCGTACTCGCTCCACATCGTCAGCACGTCGCGAGCCCTGGCGATCGGGAACGCGACAGAACCCGCAACTACCTCGCGCTGCATCGGATGCAGCTTGAACTCGAACTGCGTGACCACGCCGAAGTTGCCGCTGCCGCCGCGTGCGCCCCAGTAGAGCTCCGGATTGTCCTTGGCGCTCGCGTGCACGAGCTTGCCGTCGGCGGTGACGACGTCGACCGACTCGACATTGTCGATCGCCATGCCGAACTTGCGGGCGACGCGTCCGAAACCGCCGCCGAGCGTCAGGCCGCCCACGCCGGTGTGCGAGACCGTGCCGAGCGGAGTCACGAGCTCGTGCGGCGCGGTGGCCTTGTCAACCATGCCGAGCAGCGACCCGCCGGCGACGGTTGCGCGCCGCGCCGTCGGGTCGACCTTCACCGAGCGGAACGTCGACAGATCGATCTGCATGCCCTTGTCGCAGGTCGACTGGCCCGAATGGCTGTGACCGCCGCATTTCACCGCGACCAGCAGGTTGTTCGCGCGTGCGAAGGTGACTGCCGCCTGGACGTCAGCGACGTCGATGGGCTGGACGATCAGCGCCGGATGCTTGTCGAACGAAGGATTCAGGACATGGCGCGCGTCGTCGTAGCCGCCATCGCCGGCGAGCAGCAGCTGTCCATGCAGCTTCGCGGCCAGATCCTGCAGGTCCTTGCCGCGCAACGTGATCTCGCGACCGTCCCCCGTCACCGCAGCAACGTCTGCGACTGAACCGGGACGCGCCGTTGCATGGACCGCTCTGAACTCGGCAATACCGACTGCCGCAGCCGCCCACAGCGACGACTGTACGAAATCGCGACGCTTCATTGGAGCCTCCCCCGCATTGTTGGAATTCGCGCCAGTAGAAGCGTGTGGGGAGGTAAATGCAAGTCACAAAAGGTGGTAGCGGAGGAAGCCAGGGAATCCGATTTTTAGATCGCGGCGCTGAGGTACGGCCGCTCCGGCACGAACAGCAACCGGCCGGCGCCGCGACGCCATGCGGCCGGCGCCCGCGCTCCCAGGATCACGACGGCGGTGCTGTAGGCGACGCCGCGTGAATCAATCGAGACACCGTCCAGCAGCGACTCGGCGTCGGCCGGGTGGGTCGAGGTCCGCAGGGACGTGATGAATGAGAGCACCTTCTCAGCCTCATCGTCCTTGCTCTCGCGAATAGCCGCGACGTACGGCGCCGGATCTTTACGCTCGCGCACGGCCAGTCCAAGCGCCGTCCAGACAGTGGCGTGATCGATGCCCTGATCGCTCGGCAGCTCGAGCGCGCGGGCGACGATCTCGGGCGATGCGCCATCGGAGGCCGCGGCGAGCCGCAGCACGCGCGCCCTCTCCTGCGAGTCTGCGATCTTCTCTTTGACGGCTGCATCGATGTCGCCACCTGCGATGTGGTGGTACGCCATGTGGATCCCGGGCTGCAGCCCCTTGCCCGATACGACCGCGAGGTAGTAACGCAGCATGTCCGACTGCGGCAGCAGGTCCGAGCTCTGCGCGTTACCGTCGCTGCTCAGCATCCGCCGCAGGCGCATCGTGTCCAGCGCGAGCCGCTCGCTCATCGACGGCACGATCTTGCGCGCCACGTCCAGCGCCACAACCGCATCGCTCCAGCGTGCATGTTCCGCGTGCGTGTAACCCATCGCCTGCGCCACCCAGCCGTTGTTGGGAGCCTGCGCATACAGATCCGCGAATGCCTGATCGCGCTGGGCGTCGTCGTCGATGCAACGCGCGGCCATGTATTGGAGATTGACGCTCGTCGGCTGTGCGACCGCCATTGCCTGGTGACGCTTGCAAACGGCCGCGCGCAAATCCTGGCGTGCGTCCTGCTCGGCGCGCAGCGTGAGCACATCCTGCGGATCGGCTTTGAGCCGCGCACGCACGATCTCCTCGAACCCTGCGGCGCCCGACGCCAGTGCGAGCCAGTAACCCGTGTAGCGGCCATCGCTCGGATCCCAGCGCGCATGCGTCCGGATCACCTGCGCGCGTTGCTTCTCGTCGTCGAGCATCTGCAGCACTGCCGAAGGATTGTCATGGCCGAAGGCGCCCAATACTTTGCGCTGGCCGCCGCCGCTGCTGCGGCTGGTGCTGATCGATTCAGGCGGCTCCTCGAAAACGTCGTCGGCGCTGCTGGTGGCCCAGCGCTGCGGTCCGACCATGCGATCCGGGATCTGGGCTGCCGAGCCGTAAGTCTGCGTCCACTCCACGAGCATGCTGGCGCCGGCCACGTTGTAGACGCTTTCGTCCGAGCCGACCGGGATCGAGGCGTCGAACTGTTCGACGAGCTCGCCGCTATCGGTGACCGTGCGGACGGGATAGTCCTCGTCGTTGCCGACCGTCACCTTCGCGTGCGAGAACGCGGGCACCCGCACCGACGTCTCGCCGATCGAGACGTTCACCGGCCGACCCAGTCCGTTGTAAATGTTGACGAGCGTCACGCCGACCGTGGTGCCGACACTGAGCACGGCCGCGATGATTCCGCACGCGACGGCCAGGCGCGCGAGCGTCGGAACCAGGCCGTCGGCCACATGGAAGCGGTCCCACAGATCGAGCTTGGTCTTGCGCGGCCGTTCGCTGCCCGGCACGAGCACCGGATATTTCTCCGGCACCTTCGTGGCAGCCGGCGCCGCGGCCGGCGTCATCTTGTCACGCACGAAACGCGCGACCTGCCCTTCAGCCAACAGCAACTGCTCCAGCGCCGCCTGGCGTAGCGCGACCAGGGCAGATGCGGCGCTCGCGACCCAGCTATCGATCGCGTTGAGCCATTGGCCAACGTTGGCGTCGCTCGCAGGCGGCAGCGTGAATGTGCCCAGCGCCTGCTGCCAGCTCTCGACCTTGAGACGCCGCAGGAGCGTGCGATCGAGAACGATCAGCTTGCCTTCGTCCTCATATATATGTCTCAGCGCGCTGTGAACCTCGGCGCAGGCATTGACGAGGACGCGCAGCTCGCTCTTCGAAACGCGGCCGTCGGCGGTGACGACCGACACGGTATTGGAGAGCGCGCCATGCGCGTCGCGCAGATTCCCTTCGCTGTGCTCAGCGTAGTGGAGGATCGCAACGAGACCCTGCAGATAGGCATCCCACCCGGACCCGAGCTGCGCCGCGGCCGCAAGATGCACGGCACGGCAGCGACGATCGTGCGCTTGCACTGCTTCGCGAGCGGTATCGAGCTCGCCCTGCACGTCGGCGAGCGCGCCCTGCAGATCGGCGCGCTTGAGGTCCTTGCCGCGGTGACGAATCACGCCGCCGCTCGCCGTGAGGAATCCTTCTTTCAAGCCCTGCAGCGTCACCTTTTCCTCTTCGAGCGCCTTCAGCTTCGCGAGATCCTGCGACAACGCCTGCGGATAGAGGGCGTCGAGCTCCGCGGCAATGTGCTCGCGAAGCAGCGGCGGACCGTAGAGGTCGGCGACTTCGCGCGCGAAACGCGCCAGCGGGCGGCCGAGATACGCGCCGCGATACGAGCGGTCGTAGAACGCGCGGCCGAACTGCTCGTCGAGCTTGGCGAGCGATTGCTCGAGCGGCACGTCCGCGGCTTCCTGCACAGCGCGGAAAATGTGCGCAGTCATCTGCTTCTTGAGATCCGGGACTTCGTCGAACAGGTCCCAGGCGCTGCGCTCGTCGATCGCGGCCGCGACATAGCAACGCTTGGCGTTCTGCTCCCGCTCCGAGTTGGCCGGATGCGTGCTCCACATGCGCGGCGGCTGTGCAAGCGAGGTCTTGAAGAGCCGATGCTCCTGCGGCTTGTCCTTCGGCGGCGGCGCAACTTCACCGTACTCGGGATCGTCGAGCACGTGGCGCAGCTTCTCGGTGATGCGCTTCTGCACGGCGAACAAATCGGTGACGCTGCGTTTCTCGCGCACCTCGGAGTCCGCGAAGGCGAGCGAGCGCTCCCACGCTTCGTCCGCAACATGCAGCTTGTAGAGCGCGTGGATCAATGCATCGCTGCCGGTGAGAGACACTGCGACCAGATCGGCCTGCAACTCCATCTCGCGATTCAACGCGCGCTGCGCGAGCACGACGACGCGGAACACAGTCTCGGTGAGGGACCGGATCGACCACACGATCAGCGACAGCAGCCAGCCGACCCACGCGATGCGCAGATCGACGCGCGACAGCCCGCGCAGGAACGAGTCGAGTGCGTCGCGCTTCGCGATGATGTGACCCGCGATCTGCTGCGCGATGTAGACCCAGCGGCCGACCGCCATCGAGCGCTGACCGAAATGACCGAACTCGTGCGCGAGCACGGCCTTCAACTCGCCGAGCGAGATCGCGTTGACGAGGCCGAGACCGATCTCGAGATTCTTACGTGATGGAAACAGGAGATTGAGAACGCTCAGGTCGTAGAACACCGCCGCATTCACGCGCGGCGAAAGGAAGACGCGATGCGCGCGCGGCGCACCCGCCTCGTCCGCCAGTCGATTGATGAAAGCGAACAGGCGCGGCTGTTCGGACGCGGCGACTTCGATGTCGTCGATCGCGTGCCGGTGCTTGACGAACACCAGCGCCTTCCACATGAATACCGCGAGGAACGCAGAGCACGTGCCGGCGACGAACGTCCAGAGCGGATCGCCGCCGTGCGCCAGGCTCGCGAACAGCCGGTAGGCGGTCCAGGTGAACCAGCTCGCCAGGGCGAGATACAGCAGCACGAACAGCAGCAGGCCGCCCATCGCGAGCCATGCATGCGTGCGATAGGCCCGCGTCGGCCGCGTGAGATCCGGCGGCACCACGCGCGGGCCGGCCGGATAGCTGAAATCCATCGACATCTCGTTGTCACCGCTTCAGGGTTCGCCCGCGATCCTACGCCTGCTGGCGCGCGAAGCGACAACACCCGCGCGTGCCGGCCAGCCTTTCTGTGCGGCCCTTCTCACTATGCCCTAAGATGCCCGCGGAGAACTCGAATGCATCAATGGACGCTTGCCCTCCTCGCCTCCCTGCCGCTGCTCGCCGGCGCGGCTGAAGAGCCCACCCCCGTCCCGCAACAGGGCTATAGCACCGCGACGCTGCGCGAACCGCTCTTCGACGCGGCGCAGGTCGCCGTCGAGACCGTCAGGATCACCAACTGGCTCGGCGAGAACCACGAGAAGGTGGGGGAAGCCCAGCAGGCCAAGGTCAGGGAACACCTGTACTACCTGATCGACTCGCGCATCAAACAGGAGTTTGCAGCGACGGGTCGGATCCTGCCGAAGGAGCCGGACCTGCAGCTCGGGCTGCTGCTGGCCTGGGCAGAACCCATGGGCGTCTATGGCGGCAATCTCGTCTACAACGCCGTCAAGGTGGCGGATGCACCCGCGTTGAGTCCCACCTTGTTGCCGCCGGAAGGCATGACGCTCGCGCTGCGCGACGACCTGCTGGTCGTGAAGTCGGAGCTCGGCTGGTCCGTCTCGATGCCGTACTACTTCATGATCGGCAGGCTCGCTGACTTCAAAGCGATCACCGGCTTGCGCACGCAGCTCATGATCGTCTCGACCGGCGCCGCGAAGGATCGCAGCCCTGTCGGTTATTCCCAGGCAACGCTCATGCTGATCTACACACCGCAGGTCGAGCTCGCCGAGGCGCGCAAATACTGGGAGCAGGAGCTGCAGATCAAGCCGACCGACGAGCGCGTCGAGCTCGGCGTGCGCGGGCTCGTGAGTCAGCGCAATCACGTCGACGCTGGGCACATGTGGCGCGAGATCGTGTCGTGGCAGGCACCGCGCGGCGCGATGACGGTCACCTATATGGGCAACGACGGCACGTACGAATGGAATCGCCCGCACTTCATCGATTTTCTGCGCGCGCTGCAGACGCCGCAGCCGGCCAGGTGAGATTCGTCATGGCCGTCACAACAACCAGTCGATGGGCAGCAGCGCCATTAGCGCGACGCCGAGGCGCTTCAACCACGTCGCTCCTGGCTCGGTCGTATGCACGGCCGCGCCTTCCTCGCGCTGTTCGCTCCACCGCAGCTGCCCCTGCTTGCTCAAGCTCACGCGGTAGCTGCGCCCGGGAATCTCCTCCGTGAACGCAGCTGCGATCTGCGCTGCGAGCTCCGGGCTCTCGATCACGAGGCCCATTTCCGTATTGAGACTCGCGGAGCGCTGATCGAGATTGAACGAGCCGACGAATACGCGCGCGCAGTCGATCGAGAATGTCTTCGCGTGCAAGCTCGAACCGGAGCTACCGGTGAGCCGGCGGTCGCGGCGCGTGCGCACGCGCGCGACCCGCATCAGCTCGTATAGAACGACACCCGCTTCGAGCAGCCTGCGGCGGCGTTTCGCGTAACCCGCGTGCACGATCGGCACATCGGTCGATTCGAGCGCGTTGGTCAGGATCGAAACCTTCACGCCGCTGCGCGCCAGCTCGGCGAGCGCCTTCTCGCCGGCGCGCGTCGGCACCAGGTAAGGTGAGATCAGCTGCAGCTCCCGCTGCGGAGCACTCAGCGTATCGGCCAAGCGTTCGAGCATCGTGCCGCGCGGACGCTGCCGTCCGAGGCCCTTGGCCGGGTCGTCACTGACCAGCCGCGTCGCCGCCCAGCGATAGCCGACCGAGCCCGCGAGCAGGTCGTGCACGAACGCGCAGGACTGCAACGCATTCACATAGGTCACCGCTGCGGGCTGACTGAGAACGCCCTCCGCCATGCCGATCACTTCGCGCACCGACGCCGGGCGCGCCCGACCGAGCACCGACTCGACCGAGCGCGCCGACTCGCTCTGCCAGTAGCGCTCGAAGTCGCTCGCGATGTCGGTCACGACCGGCCCGACGGCCATCACGTCCAGATCGACGAAGGACAGCGCCTGGTTCGCGTCGAAATACTCGTCGCCGATGTTGCGGCCGCCGACGATCGCGACCTGGCCGTCGACCGTGAACGACTTGTTGTGCATGCGCCGGTTGAGGCGTGCGAAGTCGGTGAGATATTCGAGCGCGCGCCAGCGGCGCAGCCGGAACGCGTTGAATAGCCGCACCTGAATGTTCGGGTGCGACGCGAGCGCGCCTAGAAACGCGTCCAGACCGGTCGTGTTGTTGTCATCGAGCAGCAGCCGAACGCGGACGCCACGGTCCGCGGCCCGGCACACCGCCGCGAACAGCAGCGCGCCGGACATGTCGTTGCGCCAGATGTAGTACTGGAGATCAAGCGTGCGCTCCGCGGTATCCGCGAGCAGCACGCGGGCTGCGAAAGCGTCACGCCCATCGCGCAGCTCGACGATGCCGGATTGCCCGGGATGCAGCCGCGCACGCGGGCCGACCGAGCGGCCCAGTCGGGTCTCGGGAATCGATGTGTCTTTGGCCAGAACCTCCAGCACCTGGGAAGAATGCCCGAAAGCGCTTGCGGGTTGAACTTGCGGCGCCGTTGTGGGGTCGAACGCGACCCGAGGCGATCGTGAGGACTGCACCATGACCCTGGACCGGCGAACCTTCGTGACGCTCGGCGCCGCCACCCTGATGACTAGCCTGAGCGCGCGAGCGATCGGTCGTGAAGATTCGCCGTGGGGCCGGATCCGGGCCGTCGCGTTCGACGCGTTCACCCTCTTCGATCCGCGGCCCGTGTTCCAGGCTTGCGAATCGGCGGCACCGGGCCACGGCGCTCAGCTGGCGGACGCGTGGCGGACGCGCCTATTCGAGTATCAGTGGCTGCGGGCGCTTGCCGGGCAATACGAGGATTTCGGGACCTGCGCGCGCGGCGCACTGGAATTTGCGGCCCGTTCGCTCAAGATCGACCTGCCGAAAAACGCGCGCGACGCGCTCATGCAGGGCTGGCTGGAATTGCGGGCCTGGCCCGACGTCGCGCCTGCCCTCGCCGAACTGAAACACTCCGGTAAGCGGCTGGCACTGTTGTCGAACGCCACGGCGGCCATGCTCAATGCGGGCCTGAAGAACTCCGGACTCGAAGCCGCGTTCGACCAGGTGATCAGCACCGGCCGCGTCCGCAGCTTCAAGCCCGACCCGAACGCCTATCGACTCGGCACCGACCTTCTCCAGCTCGGCAAAGGCGAGATCCTGTTCGTCGCGTTCGCCGGCTGGGACGTGGCGGGCGCCAAGTGGTTCGGCTATCCCACGTTCTGGAACAACCGCCAGAATGCGGCCGCCGAGGGGCTCGAGGTCGAGCCGGACGGCGCCGGGGCGACGCTCAACGACGTCGCGCAGTTTCTCGCCGCACGCCGAACGCTCTAGAATTCCGCATCCTGGGGAGCGGAGTTCCGAGCATGAATGCGAGCGTTCGTATCCTGGCGGCGGCGTGGCTGATTGCGGGTGCGGCTCCGAGTGCTTCGTGGAGCGGCGAAGACGTCGCGGGGTCGAAGGACCATCCGCTGCTCACCCGCTACCCCGATTCGTTCATCACCGAATACACGAAGAACTACGACGCCACCGAGTTCCAGGTCGGCGCCAAGGGCGCACCGCCGAAGAAGCAGACGGTCGAGGGCGACACCACGACGCTGCGCTACTTCTACGAAAGCGTCGAGAAGCAACCGAGTCCGCTGCAGCTGATCCGCAACTATCAGAACGCCGTGAAGCAGATCGGCGGCTCGGTCCAGTACGAGCGCCTGCCGAAGGAAGGCGACGGCGGCGAAACGACGCTGCAGGTCACCACGGGCGGCAAGGACGTGTGGATCAAAGTCCTGCCCGACATCTTCGGCGCACCGACGCAGAGCTACCAGCTCGTCATCACCGAGGTTGCGTCGATGGCGCAGGTCGTCAGCGCCAACGAGCTGCTGCAGGAGCTGAACAAGAACGGCTTCGTCGCGCTCTACATCAACTTCGATACGGGCAAGGCGGATCTGAAGCAGGACGGCGTCGCCACGGTCAAGGAAATCGCGACCTTGCTGAAGTCGAATCCGACGTTGAAGCTGAGCGTCGAAGGTCACACCGACAACGTCGGCGACGCGGCGGCCAACAAGAAGCTGTCGGAGGCGCGCGCGAAGAGCGTGACGGCGGCGATCGTCGCGAGCGGCGTCGATGCTGCGCGGCTCAGTGCAGCGGGATTCGGCCAGGAGAAGCCCGTCGCCGACAATCGCAGCGAGGAAGGGCGCGCCAAGAACCGGCGCGTCGAGCTGGTGAAGAAGTCTTGAAGTCGGCCCGTGACGCGAACGTCACGGTAGCAGCGAATCCCGCTTCCCTTTGCCGGCAATCGCCGGCTGGAAGTACGCGATACCTGCCTGCGCGGCGGCGAGCGACTGATACAGCTGCTCGATCTGCGCAGGCGTGTACTGGCTGGCGTGACACAGCCAGCCGGCTTTCGATTTGTCGTAGTCCGCTTGTGACACCGGGACTCGCACGGTGAGGAAACTGTCGTCAACCGGCGCGAGCGGAATCGGATTGTTGGGCGGCACCCGGCTGCTCGGCACCGCAGGGTAATACAACTGCGCGGGCCGCTGCCATTTCCGGCTCTGGAACACTTCGGTCACGATGTCGCTCACCAGGCGATGATCGGGATGACCGGTCCATCCCGACGGACCCCACGTGATCACCGCGTCGGGCTGCAGCTCTTCGAACAACTTCGTCACGCGCTCGCGCATTTCGCGCAGCTGGTCCATGTGCGGCTGCAGGCCTTCGCCCATCTTCAGCTGATCGTAGAGCCCGAACATGATCGGCGGCGCGATGCCCAGCTTGTCGGTCGTGCAATTCAGCTCTTTGACGCGCGCCGCCGCGAGCGTGTCGCCCGCCGGAATGCCCGCATGCTGTGCGACGCCGAGCCGACCGTCGGTCGCCGTCGCGAGATAGACCTTCGCGCCCGCCGCCGCGTACTTCGCGAGCACCATGCTGACCGTCGACTCGTCGTCGGGATGCGCGAAAACCGCGAGCAGCACCGGGGCTCGCTTGTCCTGTTGGACTGCACGAGTGGTGCACTGAGTCAGCAGCAGCACCGCAACGATCGCCACGCCCAATCGACTCGCAAGCTGTTTCATGTTCTTCATGTCCTTCGTTCCGCAACAGTGATCCGATGCAACAATCGTTTGTGCCCCTGGTAACCGCCGGTCGCGGCGTGCAGCACGCAGCGGTTGTCCCACATCACGAGCATGCCCTGCGTCCAGCGATGGCGATAGACGAATTCGGCCTTCGCCTGGTGCATGAACAGCTCCATGAGAAGCGGCGCCGCCTCCGCCTCGCTCATGCCATCGATGCCGATCGTATAGCCCATGCTGACGAACAGCGCGGGGCGCCCGGTTTCGGGATGAACCCGCATGATCGGATGCAGCTGCGTAGTCATCGCGCTGTCGGAATAGCGGATCGCCATCGAACGGCCTTTGTCGCGCTCGCCGTACATGCCGTCGCGCGAGTAGGCGCGGCGCGCGGAATGCACGCCTTGCTTGTCCTTGAGCACTGACTTCATCGCATCCGGCAACGCTTCCCACGCCGCGTACTGATTCGCAAACAACGTGTCGCCGCCGACCGGTGGAATGACATCGCCGTAGAGCACGGTCGCGGACGGCGGACTCGGCAGGAAGCTCCAGTCCGAGTGCCACGTTTCCGCAAAGAGCGGCGTCTGCTCGTCGGCTTCCCGCCGCACCTGCGCCACGTGCGGATGGCCCGGCACCGAGCCGAAATACGGATCGACGCCGAACGGACCGATCGCCTGCGCGAACCGCTCGAGATCTTCGAGCTGCAGCTGCTGATCCGGAAACGCGATCACCTGGTACTGCAGCCACAGCGCGCGGATCGCTGCAACCTGTTCGACAGCCAACGGCTGGCGCAGGTCGATGCCATCGATGGTTACACCGCAGGGCGCCGCTTGCGGCGTCGCTCGTAGCTGCATCTCGCTTCCCCCGATCCAGGTCCCGACAGGAAATCGAACCTTTTCCCGCTTGGCAAGTTTATCCTGCAACGCAGCTGCGTGCGGGGACCCGGCCATGCAGGACTACGAAAAGCTCGGCGTTTTCTACCTCGGGCGGGAATACGACGCAGCCGGGCGCGCGCCCTCGGACAACCTCCTGCTCTACGATTCGCGCGACCTGACGACGCACGCCGTGTGCGTCGGCATGACCGGCAGCGGCAAGACCGGCCTGTGCCTGGCGCTGCTCGAGGAAGCCGGCATCGACGGCATCCCGGCAATCTGCATCGACCCCAAGGGCGACCTGGGCAACCTGCTGCTGACCTTTCCGCACCTGGAAGCGGCCGAGCTGCTGTCATGGGTCGATCCCGGCGAAGCGCAGCGCAAAGGCCTGAGCGTCGATCAATACGCAGCGCAGACGGCGCAGACCTGGAAGAAGGGACTCGCGGACTGGGGCCAGACGCCGGAGCGCATCGGCAAATTCCGCGACGCCGTCGATCTCGCGATCTACACGCCAGGCTCCGAGGCGGGGCTGCCGCTTTCCGTCGTGCGCTCGTTCGCGGCGCCGCCGGCGGAGTTGCTCAGCGACACCGCAGCTCTGCGCGAGCGGATCGCCACCGTCGTGTCCGGGCTGCTGGCGCTGCTCGACCGCGACGCCAATCCGATCAACAGCCGCGATCACGTGCTGCTCTCGACGATCTTCGAGGATGCGTGGCGCAAGGGCGCTGATGGCTTCCCGACGCCGGCGAGCTGAAAGTTAGGCGGTGTGGCTCGCAGTTCATGAGGTGGCTGCGGAGCGGAAGGGGAGCCGGAATATCTCTCGCCAAGATCGCCAGGATCGCCAAGGAAGAAAGGAAGAAAAGAACGTCATGAATTCGAAGACAAGAATCTTCTCAATTCCTCCTTGGCGATCTTGGCGATCTTGTATGGTCCGCGCGGCGCTGGAGTAGGCTGTTCAGCGCCGGGGTGAAGGGACGTTGTGGCGTCCATCTGGTCGCGAGTCACGACACAGACTCCACTAAGACATCCCTCATCCACATCTGCACCGTCGAT
>DASYRK010000014.1:0-10895 GCA_036004505.1 Steroidobacteraceae bacterium | reverse complement strand
GGCGGCACGGAGAACCACTTCGGCCCGCTCTCGGTCACGTGGATGCAGTCCTCCAGCCGCACGCCGAAGCTGCCGGGAATGTAGATGCCGGGCTCGTCGGAGAAGCACATGCCTGGCGCCAGCGGCGTCGTCTCGCCGTGCACGAGGTTGACCGGCTCATGAGTGTCGAGGCCAATGCCGTGGCCGGTCCGATGCGATGTGCCGGGCAACTTGTAGCCCGGGCCATAGCCTGCTTTCTCATAAGCCCCGCGCACCGCGTCGTCCACCGCGCCCGCTGGAGTTCCCGCTTTCGCAGTCTCGAATGCGATTTGCTGACCCCGATGCACGAGATCCCAGACTTCGCGCTGGTGCTTGCTCGCTTCGCCCATCACCATCGTGCGTGAAATGTCTGACTGGTAGCCTTCGACGCTGCTGCCGCAATCCAAGAGCACGATTTCGCCGGGCTTGACCTCCTGCGGCTTGCCGGTGCCGTGCGGATAAGCCGCAGCTTCACCGAGCAGAACGAGCGTGAATTCGGGATTGCCGCCGCGCTTCTTCATCGCCGCCGACATGATGCCGGCGATGTCTGCGGGCGTCATGCCGCGCGCGATCTGCGGACCCGTTTCGCGATAGGCCGCGATCGTGATGTCCGCCGCCGCCTGCATCAGCGCGATCTCGGCTGGCGACTTGATGACACGACACGCGCGCACGACGCCGGAGTCGCCACGCGTTTCCACGCCGAGCTTGCGCAGGCCGTCGAACGCGAAGAAGCGCGTCGTCTCTTCCACGCCCACTGGGCCTTTGCCTGCGCCCTGTGCCTTCAACCAGTCGGCGAGCAGTGCGAACGGGCTTTCGTGCTCGTTCCAGACGCGGACGTCGGCGGGCACTTGCAGATTCTCGCGCACCGACGGCTCTTCGAACGCCGGGGTGACGAGGACAGGCTCACCGTCCGCGGGGATCAGCGCTGCAGTCAGTCTCTCGCTGCGCCACCACTGGACGCCGGTGAAGTAGACGAGTGAGCTCCCGGCCTCGACCAACAGCGCCTTCAATCCGGCTGCCCGCATCAGCTGCTGAGCCTTCGCGATCCGCTGCGTGCGCTCGGCACTGGTGATCGGCGGTGGCAACGAGCCCGGCCTCGAGCCCTGCGGAGGCGGGAACTTGACGCCCGATGTCTGCGCGGAGAGTAACGACGGGTGCAGTCCAATCAGTCCTGCCGTCACCGCCATTCCCAGAAAAGCCCGTCTGTCGGTTCGCATCGTTACTCCAGTCTCGCGAGAATCTGTTGGAATCGAGGATGTTCGCGCAGCGGCGCGAGGTCGTTGTCGTTGATGATCCATTCGCGATGGCCGCGCCCCGTCGCGACCGCGCGGTCGAGAAAGTCCAGCGCACGCTCGTATTCGCCGCCGAGCGATGCCGTGCAGGCAGCCGTGTACAAAGTGCGGTAGTCGTCCGGCCGCATCGCGAGTGCGCGATCCAACAATCGGTTCGCCTCATCGCGGCGACCGAGCAGCATGAGCACGCCGGCGGCGTGATCGCTCGCGTAAGAATCGTCCGGATCGATGGCAAGACGCCGCTCGAGGGCCTCCCATGAACGGCGCAAGGTACTCTGCTCCCGTTCCTTGTCTCTGAGCGCCTGATACTCCTGCAATGCCAGCACGATCGGGCGATAGTCGTCGGGCTGAATCCCGGAGGCCCGCTCGTACTCCTGCGCTGCAAGCGCGTGCTCGCCACGAGCGGCCCAGTACTTGGCGAACCAGTAGTGAGCATGGAAGTGCCGCGAATCGAGTGCGATAGCACGTTCGAAGGCCTGCTTTGCCGCTTCGAAGTCGCGAACCAGCTGCAGGGCGTTGCCGCGGGACACGTGCGCGTCCGGGAGATTGGGTGCGAGCTCGACGGCTCGCTGGCTTGCCGCCACGGCATCTGCCGGTGTAATGCCCGGAACATCCTGCCGCTGCCGAAACAACTGCATGAGCGCGTCCGCGAGTCCCGCATGCGCGTCGGCGAAGGACGGATCCATGCGGATCGCTTCGCGGAACAGCTCGACGGCCGCGCGCAGCTCCGTTTCCTTCTCTCTATTGAGCAGCTGGCGCCCGCGCAGGTAATGCTCGTACGCGGCGGCGTTCTTCGTGCCGCGGCGCCCGAGGCGTGAAGAATCCGACGCGAGCAGATTGACGCGCAGTGCCGCCACGACCTGGCGTGCGATTTCCTCCTGGACCGCGAATACGTCCTCGAGCTTTCGATCGAACGTCTGCGACCAGAGATTGAAGCCGTCGGCAACTTTGATGAGCTGCGCCGTGATGCGCAGGCGGTTGTCGGCCTTGCGCACGCTGCCGTGTAGAAACGTCTGGACATTCAGCAGCCGGCCGACCTCGCGCGGATCCGCGGCGCGATCGCGGACGCCGAAAGAGGCGAGGCGCGAGGCAACGCGCAGACCGCTCAACGCGCACAAGGCGTTGATGATTTCCTCCGCCATGCCTTCGCAGAAGTAGTCCTGATTCCTTTCCGGACTCATGTCGACGAAGGGCAGGATGGCCACGCCGGGCCCGGCGATTCTCGCGCCGGGAGCGGCGGCGCGCGGGGCGATCAGGCGATCCGCGAGCAGCACGACGATCATCAGCGCCAGCAGCACCAGCATCGATTCATTTGCCGGACGATGCAGGACCAGACGATCGACCAACAGCGCGAGCACTGCGAGCACGAGAATGATCGTGATCGCGGCATTCAACTTGCCAGGATCCAGGTGGCGCGGCGACGGCGCGCCGTGCGCGCGATTGGAGAACCACGCGCCGGCCAGCACCAGCGGCAATCCAGCAACGAGGGCATAGATCAGCCAGGGCACCGCATGGTGGATGGGTGCAAACGTTTCGCCGAGGACTGTCGCGACGTGAACGATCAGCCATGCCAGGCCGAGGTACGCGGCGGTCACGCGGAAGACGTGCCGCTGTTTCAACCGATCGAGGAACTTGAATCCGAGCCCTTCGAGTTCGTGGCCGCTCATTCCGGTCTCATGCGCTTTCGTGGGCGCCATTCTAGACGGATACTGCCGGCTGTGAATGACTCCTTCGATCTGCTGTTCAGCGTCGCACTCGGCATCGGTCTGGCCGCAGCGACCGGCTTTCGAGTGTTCATTCCGCTGCTCGTTGCCGGCCTGGCTGCACGTGCCGGCTGGGTGCCGCTGACCGAATCATTCGCGTGGCTGCAGAGCACGCCCGCCCTGGTCGCGCTCGGCACTGCCGCTGTGCTGGAGACGCTCGCCTTCTACATCCCGGGGCTGGATCACCTGCTGGACGTGCTGGCCGGGCCGCTCGCCGTAGTCGCAGGCATTCTGGCGAGCGTCGCGGTGATGGTCGATGTGCCGCCGGAGATCCGGTGGCCGATTGCGGTGATCGCGGGCGGCGGGATTGCAGCCCTCACGAAGGGAACGTCGGCCGTGATTCGCGCGAAAACGGCCGCGATGACGGGCGGCTTGGGCAACCCAGTCGTAAGTACTGTCGAGACTGCGGGCGCGGCCACGGTTTCGATCCTCGCTATCGTCGCACCGCTCCTGTGCCTGCTCGGCGCAATCGTCATCGTCGTGTGGGCGGTCCGCCGTCTGCGCCGATCACGGGCGCCTCGCGACTGAGACCTCGAGGTGACGGCCATGACATTCACGCCTTCCTTCTATCGCAGCGTCGCGGTGTGCTCGATCGTGTCGGCCATCACCACGCTGGGGCTCATTTATCTGCCGGAGTTCTACCAGCCCGCCGACGGGTTCGAGGGGCGTATGCGCCGCGTCGACGATCCGGCGTATGTGCTGCGATCGTGGGTGTACCTGGTGCATCCGTTCATCACGTTTGCGGCAGCGCTGGGTGTGGCGCTGCGAATTCGGACTCTGCGCTCCGCGGCCGCGGTCATCGCAGTGGCGGGCTTCGCATTGTGGGCGAGCAACGAAGCCCTGCAGCAGACGATGACGCTGTTCGCGTTCGATAAGTGGCGCGCAGCTTATTTCGCGGCCGATGAGGCGACGCGCGAGATCATCCGCGCGAATACTGCGATGTACGACGGTCTTTGGGACGCGTTCTATTTCGTGCTGCTGCTGGGCTTCTCGATCGGGAATTCTGCGCTGGGTATCGGGCTCCTGCGTGCGGGCAGCGGTGTGACGCGCCTTGTCGGCTGCTTCTTTCTCGCAGCAGTCGTACTGACTGTGCTCACGAATATCGCCCCCGAGTTGCAGTGGTGGACAGTGCCGGAGCCGATCGCCAAATGGAGCTATCCGGCCATCCAGCCGCTCGGGCGCACGCTGATCGGCCTCTGGCTGTGGAGCGCTGCGTACGAAGACGCGCCGCTGCCGACTCGTTTCCGCCTCTCACTTGCGAGGTAGCGTTTCATGCCGAAGATCGACATCGCCGCCGTCCCTGCACGCAAGGGAACGGACTATCCGCCGCCGTTCGATGCACCCTGTGCCGCACGCGTGCGGCGGCCGCTGGGCGACGTGCTCGAGGGCGAACTGACGCTCATCGAAGACGGCGGCGAGACGGTCCTGCGTGCAGGCGATTGCGCAGCGTTTCCGAAAGGCACCGGCAACGGTCATCACCTGATCAACAGATCGTCTGCCATGGCCGTTTTCCTCGACGTGGGCTCACGGCACCCGCTCGATCTGGCGACTTACTCGGACATCGACATGAGGGTCGCCACCGACGGGCCATACGTGCACAAGGATGGCACCCCTTACGCCGAGTCATGAATCGGTGACTGCTAGCGCCGGAGCTCGCGGACTGCTTTCATCGTCTCCATGTCGAGCGGCATCGATACGTGGTCATGAGTCATCAGCCATTGGCCGTTTCTCTTTTCGAATCCCACGGTCACGCGGACCCAGTAGTCAGCCTTCTCGCCGTTCGCCCTCGTGCCTTTTACGTGACTCAGGCTGTGGCAGAACGCGACGCTATCGCCCAGCGCGATGCGCAAATCGTGGCTCTCGTACTCGATCGGCCCCGGCATCACAGCGAACCATCTTTCGAAGTTCTTTCTATAGTGAGCGGCGTCTGGGACTTGATGCGGCGGCATCAGGTCGAACGTATTCACGTCCGGCGCATAGAGCGCCATCAAGGCATTCAGGTCTTTGGCGTGCAACGCCTTCGCCCACGCTGTCAGGCGCTCGCGGATCTCGGCTTCGTCCTGGGTTGCAGTCGGGGTCGTCGGCATATCGCCCTCCAATGCACGTTGGCTGGAACAGGACTACGCTCCTGCGCATCAAACTCCTGAATCGGCAGTGGAGTTGCCATGCAACCGATGATCACGCTCGTCACGCTCGGTGTGGATGACCTGGAGAGGTCGTTGCGTTTCTATCGCGACGGGCTCGGCCTTCCGACGGAAGGCATCGTCGGCGAGCAGTTTGAATACGGCGCGGTCGCGTTCTTTCAGTTGCAGCCGGGGTTGCGTCTCGCAATCTGGCCGCGCAAGAGCGTCGCGCACGATACAGGCCTGCCCGTCGGCGGGCGCAGCGCAACCGAGTTCACTCTCGCGCACAATGTGCGCAGTCAGGAAGAAGTCGATGCTGTCATGGCGCAGGTGAACGCGGCGGGCGCCACGATCGTGAAGCCTGCACACAAAACCTTCTGGGGCGGGTACACCGGCTACTTCCAGGACCCGGACGGTCACGTCTGGGAAGTGGCTTTCAACCCGCAGTGGGTCGCAGAGCAGGAAGGCTAGAGGAGCACGGGCTCCTTCATGCGCTCGCAACCCGCCACAGATCCACGCCGGAGTATTTCAAGCGCATGCATTTGCCGTTGACGACCTCACCGAAGCGAATCCATTCCGTATTGGACGGCTCGTCGTGCATGCGGAACAGATCGCCGGCAGGCACGAGCGGCGTGCCGTCGATCAGCAACTGCCCCTTGAGGATGAACACGCGCAGCGAGCCCATCCACGGATCTTCGCTGCGGTAGTGACCGACGTAGCTGCGCCATGGTTCCGGTACCTGGAACTGACGCGGGCCGTCGTACGCAGCGGCGGTGTACCACGCATCGCCGCAGCTCACCTCGACGACGGGGCCTTTCTCACCCTTGCGCCCGAACACCAGCGGAAAGCACGTGACGGACGGGTCGCTGGCCTGGAAGTGATCGGGCGAGTCCGACGGCTCGAGCGCGACTCGCTCGCCCGCGCGTACGAGGAACAGCTTCGTCCCTTCGCGGGCGAACTCCAGTTGACCCTGCTCGCCGGAGAACACACCGACGTAGTCGCCCGCGTTCGCGACCTCGAACTCCGAATCGGCCGGGGGCGGGGCAGGGGCCTTCTTCTTCTCGACCTGGGCGCGCATGAGTTGCAGCCCGTACTTCACGACAGCGTTCGGGCGATATCCCTGCTGTGCGTTGACTGAAGCGAAGCCGCCGATGCCCGCCGCGATGTCGACTTGCAGCGCAGACATATAAGAGACCATGCCGCCGGTGTGCCGCAGCAGCGGATTGCCGTCGAGCTCGTCGACCGCGATGCCATAGCCGTAGCTCGCAGTCGGGCCGAATTCCTCGGCCTTGATGTGTCGCTTCGAGAACAGCTCGAAGCTTTCCGGTGAAATGAGGTTGCGCTTCGGGCCGCGGCCGCGGTTCGCGAGCATCTGAACGTACGCGCCCATGTCGCGCGCCGTCGCGGCGATGCAGCCCGCACCGCTGGTGCTGACGATCTGCGGCGCCTCGCACAGCTCGCCGTGTCGAGGATAAGGACGATCGCCCCAGAGCGGCTGATAGCTGCGCGGCATGCGATCGCGCATCGCGAAGTCGATTGCTGGCTCGCTCTGCGACATGCCGAGCGGCTTGAAGATTCGCTCGCGAAAGATTTCCGGCAGCTCGCGTCCATCGAGCGTCCAGGCGAGATAGCCGAGCAGCGTGAAGGCCATGTTGTTGTAGTGGAACTGTTCGCCCGGCGCGTACGCGGCGAGGTGTCGTTCCGCCGGGTCGGACGGCAGGGGCTCCGGCGCACCGGGCAGGCCTGACGTGTGCGTGAGCAGATGATGCGTCGTGATCGGAGCGAACGCCGACTGCACGCGAAACCACGGCAGGTACTCGACGACCGGCTTGCGCAGGTCGAGCTTGCCCTCTTCACGGAGTTGCAGCAGCGCGAGCGCCAGGAAGGATTTCGTGATCGAGCCGATCTGAAACAACTCGTCGGCCTCGAGCCGGCGCTGGCGGTCCAGGTCGCCGAAGCCGTAGGTCGCGACCCGCTGCACGCCGTCGCGATCCGCGAGGACCAGCGTCATCCCGGGACTCTTCATGTCGCCCATGAACTGCTCGACGAAGCGATCGAGCTCCGCGAACGCTTCGTTGTACTTCGTCGAGGTCGAGGCGAGTCCTTCCTTGACCCAGAAACCACCGGCGGTGGCGGCGGCTGTGAACAGTGAAGCTTGCAGAATGTCGCGACGGGTCAGTTGCATGGTGTGCTCAGTGGGTGTTGTTGATATTCGTCGGTCCATTCTACGACTGGATCAGCTCGAAGCGGGTGCCCGGGTCGCCAATGAGCTCCAGGCGACAATCCCCCGAGCGATCGGCAATCCGGTAGTAGATGTTCGGGTCGAAGCCGAACGAAACATACTGTCGGTCACAGCGCAGCTTGAGCTCGGAAATGTGCCCGCCGGATACGGCGACCTCGAAGCGCCGCTTGTAAAGGAGGTAGAACCAGGAGGACGACTCCGGGGGGATTTCGCCCGGGATGGCGTATGCGCGCTCGTCCGTGCGGAGCGCGTGCACGTCATCGATGGTCGTCTGCCACTTCGCGAAGTTCGCCGGGTCGCGCGTCGACTCCCTGAGCATCTGCCAGGTCCACATCGCGCTCGCGAAATCCTTGGCGTGCAGCTCGAGCGGGAGTAGCGCTTGCAGAGCCGCGATCGATTGCTTTCTTGGCAGGTAGCTCGAGCCCGGTCCCCGGCCAACCGCCCGTCGCAGACTGGCCAGCTGGCCGACCTCAGTGCCCCATCGGGCCTCGAACTGGTATTTCGCGAGGCTGATGAGGGCGTCCTCGTAGAGGTTGCGTACCGTGACCTGCGCAAGCAGCGTCTCGGCGCGCCCCCGATCGCCGGCGGCGATCGCGGCAAGCGCTTGCTCGTAGTCGCGCGAGAACTGCGGGGCGGCTTTGTGAGAGAACGGGTGAGTGAAGTAGACCCGCAGGCCATAACCGGAATCGGTGGGTTCGCCTGCAAGCATCGCCGGCTCGAACGTCCACTTTTGGGCGGCTTTGATCGCGGCCGCCTCGAACGCCTTGCTGCCGGCGGAATCGGTCACGACGACTTCATACGTCTTGCCGTGCGTGTCGACCATGAAATTGAGATCGACCCACCCTTCCCGCAGTTGAAACGCCTCCTTTAGCGGCCACACCGCGTGCAAGCTGCCGGGCGGTCGCGGACCCGATGCCACAGCGAGCCTGACCGTGTTCTCGTCGACGACGAGAGGCGAGTGTTCTTCGGGCGCGTGCACGCACGCGCCGAGCGTCAGCAGCAGAAGCCATGCAATGCCTGGCTCCGCGCGCATCAGAAATCGCGATTGACGATCGGGTATTGCCGCCAGTCCTTGAAATCGAAGTGCCACCACTCGGTCTCGTAGACCGTGAAGCCTTCCTGCTCCATCGCTCGTCGCAGCAGCGCGCGGTGATCGCGTTCGGTCGGCGTGCCGCCCTGGTAGTTGGGATACGCGCGCGGCGACATCTCGTCGTAGACGCTCGGCATTGACACCGCTTTGCCTGTGCGCAAGTCGTACAGCGTCAGATCGACGGCGCAGCCGCGATTGTGCCGTGAGCCCTGCGCCGGGTCGGCCACGAATTCCCTGAGGTTCGGTGGCGTCGCTTCCCAGAAGACCTTCGTGACCCACCAGGGTCGATACGCATCGTGGATCAGCAAACCGTAGCCCTGACTCGCGAGCGCGCGGTGGACGCGCACGACCGCCTCGGCGGCGGGTCGCTGCAGGTACGCAGCAGCGCGCGTGTAGACGGGCGTGCTCAGGAAGTTGTTGGTCGTCGCATAGCGAATGTCGAGCTTGATCGTCGGATCGAGCTTCGTGAGCTCGACCAGATCGCTCTTGCGAAATTGTCCCGCTTCCGCCGGCGGCTGCGCGGCGAGTGCCTCCGCGCGCAGTTCGGACACCGGTCGTTGCGGCGTGATACGGAAGATGCCATCAGCGCCGACGCCCCCGTGCGGTTGCTCGGCGCCGCCGCTCGCCGCGACGACGCCGAACAATGCAACAACCAGTGCAAACCAAAACGTCTTGTGCATGCTCCTATCAATATCACGGTGCATTCGACCGCGCCAAGGCGACGGCATCGGCGCCGGCCGGAAATCTGAGCTGCCCGGACACATCGTGCGCCGCGAGCCATACTGCTGCCGCGACGTCGGACTCGGTCGTAACAGCGGCGGGCTGCGTGAGCGTCGCGAAGATGCGCTCCGCAAAAGGCGCGTAGGCCTGAGGAATCAGTCCTGCCATGCGCGCGCCGCCGTTCTCGGTGAAGCGGGTGCTTGGGCCGTAGCCCGGCTCGACCAGCTTGACGCCGACGTTGAAGCTCGCGAGCTCGAACGCGAGCGATGCAGTGAAGCCCTCGATCGCCATCTTGCTCGCCGTGTAGACGGCAACCATCGGCATCGGCGCCAGCGTCGCGCTGGAAGTCACATTGATCACCAACCCCGACTTGCGCGCGCGGAACTGCGGCACCACTGCCTGAGTCATCGCCATCACGCCGAACGTGTTGGTCTCGAACACCTCGCGCGTGGTCAGCATCGGTGTGGCTTCGAACGCGCCGAACAATCCAATGCCGGCGTTGTTGACGAGCACGTCGATCGGCCCGCTGGCCGCGAGCGCCGCCGCAATGCTCTCGGCCTGCGTCACATCGAGCGGCAGGATACGAAGGCGCTCGGATCGAGGCAGGACGTCCGGGCGCGGCGTTCGCATGGTGGCGACTACGTTCCAGCCCTTCGACAGAAAGTGTCTGGCGATCTCGCGTCCGTAGCCGGACGAGCAGCCGGTAATGAGTACGGTCTTCATGTGCGTCTGCCTCGGTGGTTGCGCTGGGACAAGACGATAGCTGCAGCGGTCCGGACGCTCTACAATCAAAAGTCCACATTTCATTGGCCAGAGTCCGACCATGGTCGATCCGCTTGCCGACATCATTGCGCTCCTGCGGCCGCGCACAGTGTTCTCGAAGGGAATCAGCGGCGCCGGTCGCTGGGGCGTGCGTTACACCGCGTTCGGTCAACCAAGCTTCGCCACCGTGCTCGAGGGTCGCTGCTTGCTCGCGGTCGATGGCCACGATGCGGTGACGCTCGAAGCGGGCGACTTCGTGCTCCTGCCAGCCACGCCGGGCTTCACGATGTCGAGCTTCGAGCCGGCCAAGCCCGTGCTCGTCGATGCACGAGCGGCGGCGTCGGCACCGGTCGGTGAAGTCCGGCATGGCAGGCGCGGCGGTCGACCGGATGTGCGGTTGCTCGGTGGCTACTTCGCATTCGAGTCTCCCGATGCAGCGTTGCTGGTGTCGCTGCTGCCGGCGGTGGTGCACGTGCGCGGTGTAGAGCGGCTCGCGGCTCTGGTGAAACTCGTTGGCGAGGAAGCGGGCGAGCGCAGGCCAGGGCGTGAGCCGGTGCTCGCGCGTCTCGTGGAGCTGCTGCTCATCGAAGCATTGCGATCGAAACCGGATGAGAACGCGTCGCCGGGATTGCTGCGCGGAATGGCCGACGCACGCGTGGCGTCCGCCATGCGGTGCATACACGGCGACCCTGCGCGTTCATGGACGGTGTCTCAGCTCGCAAAGAAGGTAGCGCTGTCGCGCTCGGCGTTCTTCGACCGTTTCACGCGGGTCGTGGGCTTGCCACCGATGGAATATGTTCTCGCGTGGCGCATGGCGCTCGCGAAGGATCTGCTTCGTCGCGGCGACAGCATTGGCCTCGCCGAGGTTGCCGAACGCGTCGGCTA